>DASTOH010000265.1:0-26832 GCA_035720235.1 Anaerolineales bacterium
GGTGCTGGTGGCGCTGCTGTCCGCTAAACTCCTGACTGACGCAATCAGCCGGCTCATGGAAGACACATCCCTGATTTACACCTTTTCGGTGGGCAGTGTGTTCCTGTGGCTCATCATCGTTGCCCTCATCGCCGTTCTGGCCTGTTTGCTGCCGGCCTGGAAGGCCATGCGCCTGAGTGTGCGTGAAGCATTAGCTTATAACTAATAACGTATCTGAAATAAGGAGAAAATCCATGAATAAGAAAGTCGTTGTCTCGATTGTCGTGGTAGTTGTGCTCGTGGTGGTCTGCATCGTGGCGGCTCCTGCGCTGATGGATGCGATACGATCTATACACGTTATTCCCCCGCATTGAGGTGTTCTTTAGATCATCGGGTACACTTACCAGTTGAATTCACAGCTCAAAAAAGAGGTCAACAAATGCACACACATACTCATACACCCGAGTCGCCTGCTCAAACAGAAGGACGCCTGATCCGTTGGGCATCATTTTATGATGTACTGGCGAACATCATGACGCTTGGTCAGGCAAGCCGTTTACGCCGAATGACCGTGGATCAAGCCCTGCTTCAGCCTGGTGAAACCTTGCTCGATGTAGGCTGCGGCACGGGCGGCGTAACCATCCCTGCCAAAATACAGGTTGGAGAAAGCGGAAGTGCGGCTGGCATTGATCCCGCACTAGAAATGATCGCCATTGCGCGCCGAAAGGCGAAGCGGGCGGGGATTGAGATTGACTTTCGAGTCGGTGTGATCGAGTCCCTGCCTTTTCCTGATGAGACATTTGAGGTGGTGACTTCCAGCCTGATGATGCACCACCTGCCTCAACACTTGCAGGTCAAGGGATTAGCCGAAATCCTGCGGGTTCTCAAACCGGGTGGGCGGATTTTGATCGCGGATATGATGCGACCCACTGGTTCCTCGTTCAAACGGTTTTTTACTTCAGTGATATTGCATCATGGGCATGTTGTCGAATTTGGGCTCCAGGATGTGCCTGCACTCTTGAGAGAAGCTGGTTTTGAGGATGTAGAGCAACTGGACGCCCGCTTTCTGGTCATCGGGTTTGTGCGGGCAATCAAGCCTGCCGCCTGACCTGTTTCCTTCTTCGTTCGTATCAGACGCACATGCAATTGATCTCACAACTTCAAACAGGTATCATGTATTTCGATTGCCAGGCTTTATCTAGTTGACAGCCGGTAACGTAAAGGCAAACGTGCTGCCTTTTCCCTCACCCGCTGACTCCGCCCAAATGCGCCCGCCCTGCGCCTCCACCAGGGCACGCGCAATCGTCAAACCGATGCCACTTCCACCACCTGCCTGACGTGAGCGCGATTTGTCCACACGATAGAAACGGTCGAAGATGTGAGCTAGATGCTCATTTGGAATGCCAACGCCAGTATCACGGACAGAGAATTGAACTTCATCATCCAGTCGTTTTGCAGTGATAGTGACATTGCCGCCTTCAGGCGTGTACTGCAGGGCATTGCCTGTGAGATTGGTAAGGATTTGGATCGCCCGGTCTTCGTCGGCGAGAACAGGTCGGGGGTCAGGAGTCAGTTCAAAGTCCAGGGAGATGCGTTTGGATTCGGCTTGAGGGGCGAGTCGTTTGGTCACGGTCTGCACAAGCGACAAAACATTCACAGGTCGAATATCCAATTGATAGGCGCGGGCTTCCACGCGGCTGAGTTCCTGCAAATCATCCACAAGGCGGTTAAGGCGATCGGCCTCCGCATGGATCTGTTGAAACGTTTCTTCATTGGCAGGCAGCACGCCATCCATCAAGCCCTCCATCGAGCCTTTGATGGCCGTGAGCGGCGTTCGCAATTCATGACTGACATCGCCAATCAGGCGGCGGCGCATGGCCTCTACCTGATCGAGCTTTTCCGCCATTTGATTGAAGCGGATGGCAAGCCCTGCAAGTTCGTCAGCGCCCATGACTTGCACGCGTTCACCGTGGCGTCCCTCAGCAATACGTTGGGTAGCCTCCGACATGGCAAGCACAGGAGCAACGACACTTCGACTGAACAGAAAACTGAGCGCGAGAGCTGCCATCACCGCCGCCAGTGCGGCATACAGCAGGGCTTCATTGAAGCTGGCGCGGAAGTCAACATACAACTGCGACATGGGGCCTGACCCACCCATACCCATCATCCCACCCATCATCTCGCTGTTCATCATGTGCCGGTTGAAGGCAGTGGGCAAGATGAACTGGCTGGCAATGACAAGCACCGTCACACCCAGAAGGATGATGACCAGATAAGAAAGCAATATTTTTGCACCCAGATGGTGGCGAAAATAATCAAGCATGATTCCTCACTTACATGACTTACATGGCTTCATCTTCAAAGCGATAGCCCACGCCGCGCACCGTGACAATCAAATCGTCTCGTCCCAATTTCTGGCGTACATGACCCAGATGCACATCCACGACACGCATTTCACCAAAATACTCACCACCCCAAACTTTTTCGAGCAACTGCTCACGCGATAACACGCGTTCGCGATTTTCAGCCAGCGCCTTGAGTAACTCAAATTCGATGGCTGTCAACTCGATTGGGCGTTCATCCACGCTGACTTTTCGCGCGCCGACATCAATTCTGACATGCTTGAACGACAACACGCTTCTCGCTTCGCGCCCGCCCGAGCCTGCTCCTGTTTCAATCCGCCGTAATGCCGCCTTGACGCGTGCCACCAACTCGCGTGGGCTGAAAGGCTTGGTCACATAATCATCGGCCCCGACCGATAGCCCAACGATCTTGTCGGTTTCTTCTGTGCGGGCAGTAAGCATGATGACATACACTTCGGATTCTCGACGCAAACGTGAGAGCAGCTCGATCCCATCCATGCCAGGGAGCATGACATCGAGAATAACCAAATCAGGCTTGAAGGTACGCGCGGCTTTGAGTCCTGCATTGCCATCCGAGGCGATGATTACTTCGTATCCCTCAGGTTTAAGATAAGCACTGACCAGATTGGTGATCGATGGTTCATCGTCCACAACCAGAATTTTTGTCATGTTTTGATTCTACTCGTAAAGAAACAAGGCGGACGTATTTCCATGTATCCGCCTTGCGTGCTCGAGCATCAATGACGATTACTCATATTCCGTTTCTTCGATGAACGTGCCATGCCAGGTGTGCAGGAAAACCTGCCCATTGTAGCCGTTGACGCTCAACATGCCAGCGATCTTGCCATCCTTCTCGAAGTCAAGCGTGTAATAGCCGTAGAACTGCATCGGGTGTTCAGTGGTTGCGCCTGCGAAGTTCGCATCGAGATACTTCCGGGCATATTCCACGGCTTGCTCAGGAGTGACGGTCATTTCCGCGGTGACATCAGTTGGGCCGGTAGTATTCCAACCATAGTTACCCATCATGTTGCCCATCATTCCACCATTCCCGCCCATCATATACTGGTGATTGATTCCGCCGTACTTCAGGTTCCACATCATGTTGGGACCATGTTCAGGGTAGGCCAGCTGTGAGGCGGGATCCACGAGCAACTCGAAGGCACCGAGGCCTGTGCTGGCTTCCCTGACAATGACATAGCCGTTGTTATCGAAGATCATGATCTCCGCAATCTCCAAATCAGAATTATTCAGGTTTGCCAGGTATTTTTCTGCCGCGGCTTTCGTCTGGTCAATGGTCAGAGGGGTGAGATTGGCAGTGTTATAACCATACCCACCCATCATGCTGGGTCCCCGGCCATTCATCATGCCACCTGGACCGTAAGTATTGCCATTGTTCCAGCCGTATTCACTCATCATTCTGGGTCCATACGCGTCCCTATTGTTCCAGCTGTACATCATGGAAGGTCCAAAGGCATTGGCGCGGGCATACGTGCTTCCAGCGAAAAAGATGACGCCGGCCAGCGCCAGAACTGCAATCACTGTTAGAGTCATGCTTAGAGTTTTGTTCATTTCTGTGGTCTCCTATTCGTTCGATTCACACATCTGTGTGTAGTTTTATGACCACAGTTTACTTTTGTGAGTTGAACCGGGTGTAAAGCGATTATAAAGATTTGGTAAAGGTTATCTTTGAGAAGACACTCTAATATGAAAGACCGGATGGGCTTCTTATCTCATCATGACAAACTTCTGACTGACCCCATCATCAAGTTCGGATGGCTGCGGAGCGTGCAACACCTCCGCAGCCACGCGTGGTGCCTTGAAGTGATTGTCGATTCGATCCAGCAAGTGTCCTGAGATCCTTTTCTGATATTGGGGAACAACAACTGGCACGCAGGTGCAGGTTTTTTGCGTATCTCCATAAAATCCGCCAGGACAGGGTTGTACGCGATCAGACATATTGGTGTTCGGGCCGGCATCAACAATCCACTCCATATAAACACAGAGCTCGACAGATATACAAAATTGCATACAATATGAACAATCCTCATAGTACCCAGGTCCTATTTATGAAAGAACAACCCTCCCCCAGCCTGAGGCCGATGTATTGTCCGCGCTGAAGGACTGCATCATCGGCTAGGCGTAACCAACTCATTGGATTTTGCCAAATTGGACGAGGGGTTCCATGAGAGGCTTGCCATCTGGACCGGCAACCGGACACTGCTCCAACGAATTCGTTCCATTGACGAGAGGCTTCACTTCATTCGCATGACAGACATTACCACCGCTGAAAGACTGCGGGCAACCTGCGAACAACATTTACGGATCCTCGATTGCATCAAGGGAAAAGATAGGGAATGCGCGCGTGATGCTCTTCAAAATAATATTGAGGACGGCCGCAAAAATGTGGATCAGGCGATCAAAAAGGCGCTGGCTCGAGCCTGTGTGGGCCCCCAGGCTGCCGCTTAATTTTGGAGGCACATATGCAACTTCACGCTGCCGCCATTGGTTCAACAGTCCCGCGCGATAATTTCAATGCAACGATTCAAAGCGTCTTTGATTCTTCTCTCAATCTGCGTCTTGCGCATGAAGGCAGGTTGGTCACGATTCTCATATCGGATCATTATGATTTGCCGCAGGGGATTCGCCTGGATAAAAAGATTCCGCTTCCATACCTCACTCCTTCGAGCTCGCTCATGGCAAACGTGGGCTTGCATGCCGCCTGCCGAAGCGGGATCCTGCGTTTTGACTCTTCCACGCTCACCATTGACCTGCGGTGCGCGGCCATTTGGGAAGGGAGAATCCCCGCGCTGACTCCTCCCATTGATAAAGCCTGGTCGATCATATGGGGCACGCTTAATAAAGAACAAAGACTCAAAAACGCCGAACTTGTCGCAGACGATTTGTTTCAAGTGGATCAAGGTTCATTGCTTACACGCAAATTATCCCAGCCTGTCATGCAATTGATCACCGCCGCGAAACGGCTCGCCCCTCGCGCTTCCATAGATGCGGCGCGAAAAATGATTGGCCTCGGACCCGGCGTCACACCCTCAGGTGATGATGTATTGATTGGTTTTCTGGCTGGTCTGCACAGCACAGCAGGAAACGAACAGGGAAAGCTCGCATTCATTCAAGCATTTGGAGAATCCTTATCATCCCTCTCAATGGAAACCAGCGAGATCAGCCGCACCTATCTTTATCATGCAATTCATGGACGATTTTCCAGCAGTATGATCGCACTCCTTGATGCGCTCAACGCCGACAAGGAAAAACAACTCTTATCGGCGGCAAAAGCCGCGATGCACGTGGGTCATTCATCAGGCATGGATTCGGTGACAGGTCTATTGATGGGGCTGGCGGTTTGGAGTAATTTTGCTCCTGCCTCTGATAAAGTAGATGCCCAGCCCGATCACTAACAAACCAGACAGCTGCGGGAGGGCCTCCCGCAGCGAGCCGCCTGGACATGGGCGTGAATGGTCTGTGAAGTTTCCCCAGCCGGTCTCCAGTGATTTTGAAATCAGCCCAACAGCATTTTCCATGCCAACTGCACAGCCCCTTCAGCCGGTTCAGGCACATAACGAACCACAGAAAACGTCAACACCAAAGCTTCACAGGCACGGTGGAACGCAGCCTTAAGGTGCGTTCCATATAAAATTGTTCCGCCAGTAATTACCAGTGGACAAACCGAAGCGCCGAGTTTTGGATATACTACGGCAATGGTTCGCGCCAATTCCCGGGCGGATTCTTCCAGAATTGCAGCCGCTACTACATCACGCCGTCCTGCCGCCTCCTCCACCAGCCTGGAAAGGGATGCCACTTCCAACCGGGGGCTATGTCCCTCATAAATACTGCGGACAAGTTCCGGCGGCTCGCTCAATCCACGATGCTGCAAAACCAACTCTGTCAGCAATGTGGATGGACCGCGCCCATCATAGGCCTGCATCACCGCCCGCAGCGCCGCCTGGCCCATAGCGTATCCGCTGCCCTCATCGCCAAACAGATAGCCCCATCCCCCGGCACGGATCAACTCACCTCTCACTGTCCGCCCGTAAACGATAGAACCCGTGCCACAAATCATTGCCAGTGCCGGACCATTGGGCGAACCAGCTGCCAGCAAAATCTCTGCGTCATTGACCACCTTCACCGCTGTCCCGGGGAATTTCTCCAACGCCCACACATAGAACCGCTCAACATCTTCCCGCTGCCCCGCCCCTGCCAGCCCTAAACATAGAGCTGATATTTCACCGGCACGATCTCCCATTGCTATATGTATAGAACTTTCCAGGGCCGCGCAGGCTGCATCAAATCCAACCGCGTTTAGATTCGATGGCCCACTCATGCCCCGCGCCAGGACGTTGCCATCCAAATCCGCCAGCAGCGCCAATGTCTTCGTCCCGCCACCATCGACACCAATAATGTAATTCATCTCATCTTCCAAAGAATGTAAGAGTGAAGGAATCCTTCAGCCCTACATACTCAAATCACTGATCGCACGGCGGACATAACCGCCGCTTGCAGTTAATCGTTTTCTGGCTTCATCGGGTGAGACGCCCGCCAGCACTGCCACAATCGCAGTCTTGACCTCCCCCTCACAGGCCTGGAGCAATTCTCCTGCCTGGTCCAGTCCCAGCCCGGTGGCTTCGGTAACGATACGCCGCGCCCGCTGGCGGAGTTTGGCATTGGTCGGCTGGACATCCACCATCAGGTTGGAGTAGGTCTTGCCGAGCCGGATCATCACAGCCGTCGAGATCATATTCAACACCATCTTTTGCGCTGTCCCAGCTTTTAGACGAGTGGATCCGGTAACGACTTCGGGCCCCACCGGCAGCGCAATGGCGATATCCGCCAGTTCGCCGAGCGGGGACGGGTGGTTGCAGGCAATACTGACCGTCAACGCGCCACGCCGTTTGGCCTCCTCCAGGCCACCGATCGCGTAGGGTGTGCGTCCACTGGCGGCAATGCTGACGACACTATCATTCTCGTTGACATCCAGCTCTATGATTTCATCCACACCACCATCGTGGTCATCTTCTGCACCTTCAATGGCATCCGTTAGCGCAGCCGGTCCGCCAGCGATCAGTCCTACCACCAACTCAGGCAGGGTACCAAATGTGGGTGGGCATTCAGATGCATCCAGTACGCCCAGGCGCCCCGATGTACCTGCGCCCATGTAGATGAGCCGTCCGCCGCGCTGCATCCGCGCAGTAATGGCATCCACGGCCGAGGCAATGCTATGCAATTCAGCCTGTACTACCAGTGCCACCTTCTGGTCCTCGGCATTGATCAATGCCAGCATATCCATTGTAGATAGGATGTCAATATCGGTCGTTAATGGGTTACGTTCTTCGGTGAGGGTCGATTCCATGACAACTCCGGATCATTTCACCTGCCACAGGGTTCAACGCGAAAAGATTCTGCCCTCGCTATGGTAGATTTTCAGTATGTGATGCTTCCAAGCACTACGGCACGAGATGCGTTCGTGGCCGCGGGGATATTCCCGGGACGCTTGTGCCAGGTCTCATATGCCAACACCGCAAAAGCAATGGCTTCCTTGGCCTCGATGCCCAGCCCATATTCGTCGGATGTGCTGACGCGTGCCGGCGCGAGACGATCAACCAGCATCGCCATCAATGTACGGTTTCGTGCACCGCCACCACTGATGATGACTTCATCGGGGTAAGTGGGCAAAAATGTCCGGTAGGCATGCTCGATCGAGCGGGCGGTGAGTGCTGTCAGGGTAGCGACAATGTCAGCCGGGCTGAGTCCGTGCCGGGTGGCCTGGCTCCAGTATTCAGCCGCGCGCTGCGTGCCGAACAGTTCACGCCCGGTGGTGCGTGGCGGCTTTTGTTGGAAATATGGTTCCGCCAGCCATTCTGCCAGCAGACTTTCATCCACGCCTCCCTGCGACGCCAGTTCGCCATCGTGGTCATACTCCCAGGCGCCGCCCGTCGCCAGCCGCGCCGCTTCGTCGATCAGCATATTGCCTGGTCCCATGTCGAATGCCATCACACCATTTTTCGAATCATTATGACCGCCGGGAATATCCTTTTCTTTATCTTCTTCGGTCGCCGGCAAATACGTGACGTTCGCAATTCCTCCAATGTTCTGGGCCGCCCGCGTCCGTGTGGGATGCGATAACAACAACCAATCTGCCAGCGGGACAAGCGGCGCGCCTTGCCCGCCAGCCGCCATGTCGCGCGTGCGGAAGTTGCTCACCACCGGCACGCCCGTCATCTCTGCGATCACGGCAGGCTCGCCCAATTGCAGTGTCGAACCGGACTCGCCATCCGTCGGCGGCTCATGCCAGAGCGTCTGTCCATGCGAGCCAATCAGATCAATTTTATCTATGGTCAAACCAGCATCACTCGCCGCGTCCAGCACAGCCGCACCAAAGGCTCGCCCGAGTGTGAAGTTCAGACGGCACAGGCGATCAACGGAACCACTGTCAGGGCGGAAACAGGCAAATATCTCAGCGCGCAGCTCCGGGGTAAATGAACGATGCGAATGTCCCAGCACCTCCCAGGCCAACGATGGCGGACTCCCTTCAAGCCGCGTCACTGCCGCGTCAAATCCATCTGCCGAAGTGCCCGACATCAATCCAATGACAATCATGCCGCACCCCGTGCTAGAACCGGGGTTACCCCATCTACACTTTCCACTACTGCTCGATGGGTTTTTACCCGCAGATCCGCGATGCCGCGCCCTTCGCGCCCAGCATAAACATCGTTGGTCAATAGTGCCACTACCAGCGCCCGTGACGGGTCGATCCACAAACAAGTTCCCGTAAAGCCCGTATGCCCAAACGTCGATGGGCTGAACGGGTTGCTACTGGCTTCCGGGTCAGGGCTCCACAACGCGAATCCCAACCCACGTCGCACGTCCTTGAACTCTGCCTGCAGGCGGGTCATCTCGGCAATCGTCTCGCGTTGCAACAGCGACGCATCGAGAAAACTCTGCCCGAATGCCGCTACATCGCGCGCCTGAGCGAACAGCCCAGCGTGTCCCGCCACCCCGCCCAGCCGCCAGGCACTCTCGTCATGGACTTCGCCAACGATGCGCCGCTGGCGCCATTTGCAAAATTCGGTGGGAGCGATATTTTGTGGGGATTGAAGCGGGGCGGCCGGCTGGAAGTGGGCTCTCAATCCCAGGGGCTGAATGACACGCTGGGATATTGTCTCGTCGAGCGGACTCCCCGTGAGCCTGCTTACCGCTACACCAAGCAGGATCAACCCGACGTCACTGTACACGATTCGCTCCCCGGCGGGATACGAGAAAAAAGTATCCAGCGCCATCTGAAGCGCAGATTCCGCGTCAGGCTGATCTTTGAACGCGCGCCAGGCGGGCAGACCAGAGTTATGCACCAGAAGGTTGCGAAAAGTGACTTTGCCAGCATCCACCGTGCCAGGCTGGTCTGCCACGCTGACTGTTTTTCCCCAATCGAGCGGGTTTTCATATGGCTGAATGGGACGCACGCCGCTGAATTCAGGTAACACACTTCGCACGGGATCATCGACGGATATTTTCCCGTTTTCAACAAGAGTCATAAACGCTGCTGTAGTAAATAACTTGGTAACGGACGCCAAATCAAAAAGTGTTTCAGCATTTGTTGGGCGAGTTTTCGTTTCAGGATCAAGAAAACCCAGTGCCACCTCATGGACGACAGCACCTTTATGTCGTATCACCAGCTGCGCCGCTGGTGTAACAGTACCGATGGCTTGCGAGAGAATCGAGTCTGCCTGGAAAAAATTCATAGTTACCTATACCATGTCACACCTGCACTTGTCCCTTCGGGACAGGTGCAAGTGTTGCGAGTCTATCCTGACACCGTCCGCTAGGAGTCAGGGCGGTGCGAGAAGCAATCTGCTAAAGGCCAGCAAGCCAGCGAAGTAGGATTATCCTGGGCGATAGGAGATTGCCACGCTCGCTTCGCTCGCAATAACGCGTTAAATCGTCTTGAATAAACTAATGTACTGGTTATACACCTTGAACCCAAACTTGCCATATAACTCTACCAACGATGTCCAATCGATGACACAGCCATCCACGCCAAGAGATTGGATGTGGCAGGCTGCGGCATCAATCAGATAGCCACCCAATCCCTGCCCGCGGACAGATTTCGATAGGCCCAACGGACCAAACTGCCCCCAGGGCTGAGGCAATCGCTGCGGGTAGAACCTCTCGATGGGGCGTTCGGAGTCAGATAGTGTCAACCGGCAAAAACCCTGCATTGCACCGTCCACGCGCAGAAGTAAATAATCCGATGCCCTCCCGCCGTTCCTGACAAATTCCTGCGCCTCGAATTCCCAGCGTCCGGGATACTCGCGATGCAGAAAGTTCAGCAAGAGATGCTCTTCTCCGAACTTCATTGGGGCAAGATGAACATCAGCGGGTTTTGGGTAGATGGATTGGTAATCTTTCAAACTGCGGGCAATATCGTATTCATAGGGCTGATGCGCCGGGGATTGATAGCCATGCTCCTCAAAAAATTTAGCATTGTCGCGCATGACATAGGGCAGTCCCGGCAAAAACGGACGCAGATTGCCGCCGATGCGGATGCGTTTACAACCCATTCCTCTCAACCAATCTTCAGCCCAATCGAGCAGTATGGAACCAAAGCCCTGCCGTTGGGCGGATGGATGAACAGCGAGGGCGCTGATCCAGCCAAGCGCACCGCCTTTTACTGCGCACGCCAACACAAAGCCGATCGGTCGATCCTTGTTGATGGCGGCCAGGCGACCTTCCATGATTTCATCTGTAGCTGGTATGACGTTGTAGGCAAGCAAATGTGCGTTGATGAGGTAATCTGGATGGACCGCGGCATTCCACAGATGAAGAACGTCATCATGACACGAGCTGGTAAAGGGAATAAGAGTTGGCATGATGACTTTGAGCCATGATAGGGTTTGAACAGGTGGTGCAGATGTATGATCATTTTCCGTGTGTTCCGTTGCGAGAACAAAGATTCCTTATGGAATCGAGGACGACGGAAGTGTGACGGGCAACACGCCAACCGGTTTGATCCTTCCCATCAACACATCGATCAGTGCCTCACGGATGGGCGGGTTAAAACCGTAGGTGACAAGAACTGTTACACTTTCGGGAAGCAGTGTTACATCAAAGGGATTGCGGTGAGCGAGGCTGATCACGGGGTTGCCCATCTCCACTAGTTCTTGGACCAACTGCAACTGTTTCGTATTGATCGCCAAGTCATTGACCGGCACAATGACGGTGCGTCCATTCTGCGTAGCATCCAGGATAGCGGCAATTTGAGAATCTGTTGGCTGGGTATCTACCACGAAGGCAGTTCCGCCCATATCCAGAGTTTTGCTCAGGTCCTGCATGACAGGGGTTTCAACAATCAGAGGCGCGGGGAGGGCCCTAAGGGGAAGCAGCCCAAGCGGGTCCCGTAATAGTGTGATGGCTTTTTGTGCAAGTTCCCGCGACAAAGCAAGATGTTCCGCTGTTTTGACAAAAGGGGTTGCGTTGACGTCCACTGGAGTCGGGTTCAACAGCCCAAAGCGTTTCTTCGCTTGTAAAACACGCTGCACGGAGGCATCCAACTGTTCCTGAGAGATCTTGCCGTCGCGCACAGCCTGGACCAGGTTGGCAAAAGCCGCGCGGTGCATGACATGGTCGCGATTGAAAAGCAGCAGGTCGGCACCGGCAGCCAGGGCCAACGGCGCGCCAACCTGCGGAGGATAGCCATTGGTTAAGAGTGCACCCATTTCCAATGAGTCAGTGATGATCAAGCCATCGTGACCAAGTTCCTCACGTAACAGGCCGGTTAGCACTGGCCGCGAGAGAGTGGCAGCCAGGCCCGGAGTTGGGTCAATGGCCGGAAAAGTGACGTGCGCTGACATGATGCCTGCGAAATCGGCAGCAATGGCAGCCTGAAAAGGGACGAGTTCAATTTCGTCAAGGCGGGTGCGATCGTGCGGAACGAGTGGCAGGTCAATATGTGAATCCATGCCGGTATCACCGTGCCCAGGGAAATGCTTTCCAAAGGCTAGCACGCCATTTTCCTGCAAACCTCTGGCGAAGGCCAGGCCATATTGGGCGACCTTTTGCGGGTCGGAACTGAAGGAGCGGATGCCGATGACCGGGTTGGCAGGGTTATTGTTGACGTCCAGGTCGGGAGCAAAATCGATATTGATGCCGACGGCGCGCATCTCAGCGGCCATTGCAGCCGCGACGCGATAGGCATTTTGTGGATCACCCGTGGCAGTGAGCGCCATGGCCGAAGGAAATTCGGTGAAGCCTGTCCCCTCTGTCAGGCGTGCCACGCGACCACCTTCCTGGTCAATGGCGATGAACAGGCCAGGATTTCCGTTTTCGAGCGCGATCTTTTGCAGTTCGTTGGTGAGTGCCGCAACCTGTTTTGGCGATTCGATGTTACGGGCAAACAAAATCACGCCACCGATATGATATTCAGTGATCATGCGGCGCAGGTCGGCATCAACAGTTGTTCCGTCAAGGCCGATGACCATCAACTGGCCAATTTTTTGCTCAAGTGTGAAAGAGGCAGGTTGAAACATGGGAGCAATCAGGGTAGATGCAGGTGTGACGCTCGGAGTGGCACCGGATCCTTTAATCAGTTGGCAGGCCGAGGGGAGAAAGATGAGGGATAAAAAGAGAGGAAGATGTGCGAGACGCAATTTTCATTCCAGAGTCCCTTCTCCCAAAATTGGAAAAGGGTTCGGTTGAGGATCACCGGGTAGGGCACAAAAACTGCTCTAAAGATGAGAGAGTCTCATAGCCATAGTTTTACCGCTTGTCTCATTATTAACTTTACTTTTCATATGGATTCATAGGCTGAAATTCAAACTTAAAGTAAAGTAAATTATGCGGCACTATGTAAGCGAACTTTTTTGAGCTGTTTTGTCCACAGGACTGCTTCGCTTGTAAGCCAAAATTTAGACTTCAAGTTTACATATTATTACACGGCACTCTGTAGTCAGACCGACACGGTCTGCTTGGCAAAAACCGTGTCGGTCTCGTCTTCTATGGTTCTCGCCTATTCGATAAGCTTGATTTCCCAGTTCTCAGCGAAGAATGGGATGTAGGTACCTTCATTAACATCATAGAATGTTAAGGGCGGATACAGGAAGGTGCTCAGCACCGCGCCGTTGAGAAGAACCGTGTCTGGCGAGTACAGGTTGTAGTTTCCCTTGGGTGGTTGTACATAGGGATAACTGGTCTTGAACTCCTTCGCTGCGTTGGTATCGCTGGGGGCCAAGGTACCGCTGAGGAACTGGCGCGCCACCGGCGAGTTGTTCTGGTTATTATTGTAGATCGGGTCGTCGGGCGGCAGCCAGCCAACTACGCGAGTCTGGGTATCAACCGGATCAGTGAGGTAGCGCTCGAACATTTGCACGACCGGCAGATTCTCGTTGAACATGGAGGCCATGTCGGCCACGTACGGCTTCTGGGCCTCGATGTCGAACCCTTCGGCCATCTTGTCCACCCATTCCTTGATGTTGATCTCTTTGCCGTCGGCCGTCATCTGGTTGTACGGCATGTTCATGCCACGCGCACCCTCAGCCCCTTCGGGATCGTTCTTGAAACCGATGCCAGGGCGGACGTTGTAATCATACGACACGAACGGATGGAAGTAGGTGAAGCGCATGCCGATGTCCATGGACATCTGGTAATCTCCAGCCTTATGCTTATCATTGCGCTCAGCGGATGGATATGGTTTGACGTTGATCTTGATGCCGAACTTGGCGAGCTGCTGTGCGACGTTCTCGGAAGAGGCCAGGTACTCGGTGAAGTCCGCGGGCACACTCAGCTCGTACTCCATTTTGTTGCCCTGGTCATCGACCCAGATGCCATCGCTGCCTTTCGTGAAGCCCAGACCGGTCAGCAATTCCTCAGCTTTCGCCAGGTCATACCCATAGGTGTTGAGCTTGGCGATCTCGTCAGCGGAGAGCCAGGTGGGCACTGCTGCGTCGGTGAAGCCAACCATGTATTGAATCGGGCGGCAACTTTCGCCAAAGGCTACCGTGCAGTTTTCGACACGGTCAATGGCGTAGGCGATGGCCTGGCGTACTTCCTTCTTGCCCAGCGGGTAAACATCGTGGTTGAAGTAAATGCCCGGGCCGTTGGTCGCCGGGCCACCGAGTACAGTAATCTGGGGACCCATGGCGCGAATGGCATCCAGGTTGGCCGGGCTGTAGGCGTTGGATGAATAGTCCATGTCGCCTGAGAGGTAGAGTGGCATGTCTTGAGCGGTATCACCCCAATAGACGGTAACCAGGTCAAAACCAATCTTGTCAGCGTTGAAGCCGGTTGGAACCTTCACCAGGCTGAGCTGCGCTTCGGTAACAGACGCCGGATCAATGTTGTACGGGCCGTAGGTGATGCCGGCCTCCGGGGTGAACGCATTGAGTTCATCATTGACCACCTTGACCGCATCGCCATCACGGTCTGCACCCTCGGCGCGGAACTTAGCCGCTGCATCCATCCATTTGCCATATTGAGAATAGGGCCGCGGCGAGTTCGCGCGGACAATGGCATCCAATACGGCGGGGCCGGGCGTTTTGATCTGGAACTGAACGGTCTGATCATCCTTGGCAACGACATCGACCAGCGAATTCCAGGTTCCGCTCTTACGCATCCACAAGATGTCCCATGTGCCGACAACGTCCTTGGTTGTCAGCGGTGTACCATCGCTCCACATGGCATCGGCGGGCAGGGTGATCGTTATGACAGCCTTGACATCAGGCGGGAACACCTCCTCTGGCGCCGCTGTTGGTTCTGTCGTCGCTGTGGGTTCGGCAGTTGGTGGTGCCGTGGTGGGGGGCACTTCGGTCGCCGGGGGCTCGGTGGCTGCGGGGGTTGCCCCACCGCACGCGCTGAGCACCAGTGTGAGCAGCACCATCAGGCTAAAAAGGGTAGAGACTTTCTTGGACATGAGGTTCTTCTCCTTGAGTAGATTTGAAAGTCGAATGGAACGTGATGTTCACCATAGAAAGCAGGTTACTCTTCGTGACTCGATCACCTCCTTCAGGGTCGATCGCGGCGGACCAATACGATAATGGTGACGATGAACAGCAGGCCGATCAGCAACGTGATCACCGACACGACCCGTTCGGCCGTGCCGGGCTCAGTAAAGTACACCAGTACTGCGGACACTACCGTGATCATCGTAGCGATGCGAAACCAGGCCCGTCCAGCTTCAGGATTCATTGGGCTGCACCAGATGACAAGCTACATCGCTGCCCCATTGGCCTTTCCTGAGCAGGGGGACAACTTTTTCGCAGACCTCGCCTATAAAAAATGGACAGCGAGGATGGAATGTGCAACCCGATGGCAATCGCAGGAGGCTGGGCATATCCATGCTGCGTAACTCAATGCGCTGCTTGCTGCGGGTCACATCCGGATCCGCTTCAGGAATGGCCGATAACAACACCTGGGTATAGGGATGCTGGGGATGGTCAACCACCTCCCGCGCCGGGCCGATCTCCACCATACGACCAAGATACATCACCCCGATACGACCTTCCCAGGCGAAATATTTGGCCAGCGCCAGGTCGTGGGTAATGAGCAATACACCCACGCCCATTTCATCCTTCAGCCGGGTGAACATCTTCAGCAAACTGATCCGGATGGAAACGTCCACCATGGACACCGCTTCGTCAGCCACGATGAATGTGGGGAGCACTGTCAGGGCGCGCGCCACCGAAACTCGCTGGCGCTGCCCGCCACTAAGCTGGTGGGGATATTTTTCCAGGAAATCGTGCGGAGGGGTCAGATCCACGATCTCCAGCAGCTGGTATATGCGCCGTTTCGTCTCCGTCTCGCCGCGTGTGAAGCGGTGGTGCTGCAGCGGCGCCGCCAGGATGTCGTAGACAGTTTGGACAGGATTAAGCGAGGCATAGGGATCCTGATGCACCATCTGCACGCCAAGACGATAATCTTTGAGGCCGCGCCGGGCGAGCGTCGTGATGTCCTTGCCACGATACAGGATCCGTCCAGATGAAGTTGGCAACAGGCCCGCGATCATCTTGCCGGTGGTCGTCTTGCCACACCCCGATTCGCCCACCAGGCACAACACCTCTCCGGCCGGGATGGTCAGGTTGATATCGTCGACGGCCGTAATGGTCTGTCCTTTGACCGTGAAAGTTCGCGTCACATTCTCGAGCATGATAAGTGGTTCGGACATGCCGTTATCCTGATGCGAATTCCGCTTCTACAAGTTTCATGGTCATTCCGTCTCCGCCTGATATGACTTCAATGCCTGGCGCGCATTCTGCCAATGCCAGCAGGCTACCTGATGCCCGGATTTCACTTCGATCAGCTCAGGCTCATCATGGACACATTGCTCGGAGGCCAGGGGACAACGCGGATGGAATTTGCAGCCCGTCGGCAGTTGAATGAGATCAGGCGGTGAGCCAGGGACCGAGACGAGTGTGGATTTATCGCTGGTGAGGGTAGGCACGGCCTTGATCAGGCCGATGGTATACGGGTGATAGGGACTGCGGAAAATGGTCCGCACATCACCGACCTCGATGATTTTCCCGGCATAGACGGTGGCGACCCGATCAGCCAGCTCGGCAGCGAGCGCCAGGTCATGCGAAATGAAGAGCATCGAGAAACCGAGCTGGCGACGCAAGTCCTTCAGCACCTCCATGATATTCCGCTGGGTCAGGATATCCAGGGCGGTAGTCGGCTCGTCGAGGATGAGCAGCTGTGGTTCCAACAACAACGCCAGAGCGATCAACACGCGCTGGCGCATCCCGCCTGAGAGTTCATGGGGAAAGGAGCGCCAGACGCGCTCGGGATCGAGCCGCACCATGGACAGTAACTTCCACGACCGAGTTCGAAGCGCGTTCATCTGCCGAGGCCCTGACAGGTATCCGTGCGCTTTGGCTGTGTCTGCGAAGTGCTCTGAGATGCGCAGAACGGGATTCAGGGCGTTGAGGGCGGACTGGAACACCATGGCGCATTCGCGCCAGCGAAACTGGCGCAGGTTGTTACTATTCAGACCCAACACATCAGTCTCGCGGCCAGCCGCCTCCGAACCATTCACGTGACGACGGTAAACAATGCTACCGCCAACCACCTTGGCCATGGCAGGCAGCAAACGCATGAGCCCCAGGCCTACAGTAGTCTTGCCGGAACCGCTTTCACCGATCAACGCCACTGCTTCGCCGCGTTCGATATCGAATGAGATGCTGCGCACGGCTTGTACCTGGCCGCGTCGCGCTTGGTAGGCAATGGAAAGGTCACGAACTGAGAGGATGGGTGCAGGCATAAGAGCTCACTCAGCAAAAAGATCCCAGCTTTGGTTGATGGTCAAGTGGTGTTCCTTCTTCCTCTACACATTTGTGCGCAGGCGGGGGTTGAATACCTCATCCAACGACCGGGCAAACGATACCAGGGCGAGCTGGAAGAGGACAATCGCAGCCATGGGCGCCAGGATGCTCCAGGCGGCCTGCGGGTTGAATAGTACGCCGCGGCGTTCCGCCGCGCTGATCATCACACCCCAGTTTGCGCTGGAGTACGGTACAATGCCGAGAAAGACCAGGCCGGTCTGCTGGTAAATGGCGTGAGTCATTTCGAAGATGGTCGAGATGGCAATGAACGACATCATGTTGGGCAACAGCTCCCGGAAGATAATTTGCGGCGTGCCCAAATCCAGCATAATGGCGGCTTCGATATATTCCCGCTTCTTCAGCGACAACACCTGGCTGCGCACTTGCCGGGCCAGAGCGGGCCAATCCAGCAGCGCCATCAATATGGACAGTGTGACCACATCCTTCAGAGCCAACACTGTAGCTAACACTGCTAATAAAGGGAACTTGGGAATGGTCAGCCAGATGTTCACCAGCTCCATCAACATGCTATCCAGCTTTCCACCAATGAAGGCGCTGAACGAGCCAACCACTACTGCAATCAACATGGACAGCATGCCGGTGATGAATGCGATGGTGACAATGTCCTTGCCACCGTTTATGATTTTCCGCAGGTTGTCTTGACCCTGAAAATCGGTTCCCAGCCAGTGCTCGACCGAACTGCCTTTATTGATTTCGGCGACGTTGGCTGAAGCCTCCGCTGGCCAGAGCAGCGGCCCGCCGAACGATAGCAAGACAATCAGGATGACCATAACGAAGCCAAAGAACCCCATTTTGTTTCGGCTCAGGATCTTGAACGTCTTGGCAGTTTCGCGCCAGAAGCTGGATAAAAAGTCTTGTAAGGCACCCATGTCAGTTGTCTTCTCCCACGATGCGAACGCGAGGGTCAAGCCAACCATACACATAATCGGCCAGCAGGTTGGCAAAAACCACTGCAACGGTAATGATGAGGAACACGCCTTGCATTACCGGGTAGTCGCGCTCAGAGATGGCACGAGCCAAGAGAAACCCGACCCCACGGTAAGTGAACAACGTTTCCAATAGCACCGAGCCACCTACGACGAAGCCAACGGAAATGGCGAGCCGGGTGAACAGCGGCAACGTAGCATTGCGACCCACATAAGCCGTGAGAATGCGACCATCCGTGAGCCCGCGTGCCCGCGCCACGGTGACATAGTCCTCCCCCAGAGTCGACACGGTATTACTCTTCATCTGTAACATCCACGACCCAATGGACGACAAAACGTACACCAAAAGTAGGACGCGCACATGGCTGAAGATATCGGCCAGGAACTCCCAGGTGAATCCAGGCTTGATACCAGGCGACATCGCCCCACGCATATCCATGATTGGAACGAGTTTCCAGGTAATGCCGAATAATAAGATGGCCAGCAGCCCGATCAGATAGGGCGAAATGGCGTCAAGAGTTGCGGCGAGGTTGCTTAGTAAATGGTCGATCCACGTGTCTCGTTTATATGCCATGATGGCTCCCAGCGCGATACCCAATACAAACGTAATGAGCAACGCCAGGCCAACACTGAACAGCGTCCACGGCAGTACTTGCACGATCATCTTCGTTACTGACAGGCCAGCGGACTTGTATGAGTTGCCGAGGTCGCCGCGTATCACATTGCCCAGGTAGTCCAGATATTGTCCGGCCAACGGTTGGTCAAGGTCGATGTTCATCAACGCCGCCGCTTGATTTTTGGCATCCTCCGGTGACACTCCCTGTGCTGTCAATTCCTGAATTAAGATATCTACTGCATTACCCGGCATTGCACGGATCACGAAAAAGGTAATCGTAGTGACCAGCCAAATGCTGAACAAGGCCTTGCCCAGGCGCCGCAACAGATAATTGGATGTGATCTTTTGGACCACGTCCGACAACGTACGCTGAGGGGTTGTGGAAGTTGTGATTGTAGTCATGAGAGCAGCAATAAAATTTCATGAGAACTATTCAGAGGGCTGAGTAATTCCCTAAAAGCACACACGAAGTGGGGCTTTTGTTCTGCCTGTTTGATCAAAGGGGCCTCCTTCATTCGTACATCAGGTACTTTTCTCTTTGCCGGACAAACGCGGAGATTGATTCTTCCCAGGTAGCAATGATGTCAGCCACGCGGGTTCCGACTTCAAGTTCGGATCGCAACGACCCGTCACCTGCCAGCCGCTCGAAATGCGGATTCCATGCCCAAGCATCACCGGACAAACACCGCGCCACAGTGATCAGATGTAGTGCGATCTCCACAGGGCAGAGCGAGTCCCTGTCAGTGACGTGCACCTGCAGGCCGTGGCACTCGCTCCCGGCGTGATTGGATGTGGAGGGGGTGAAGGCGGTCGCTCGAAAGCGCACGCCTGATAAGCGGAGTCCGTTCAGTGCCTCCGCCAGGGCATAGCCATCGAGCCAGGGCGCGCCGCACACTTCAAAGGGCAGCGCGGTCCCGCGTCCAAGCGAAAGATTGGTACCCTCGAGCAAACACATACCCGGATAAAGCGTCGCGGTGGAAAGGTGGGGCATCGCCGGAGAAGTGGGCACCCAGGGCAGGCCAGTTTCATCAAACCACATGTCGCGCTGCCAGCCATGCATCTTTATCACATGCAAGTCAGCACGGAGAGCGCATTCCATGTTCATGTAGCGGGCCAACTCACCAAGCGTCATCGCATGGCGCACCGGGATATTGACAATGCCCACGAACGACTCGAACCCCGGCTCGACAAGCCCACCTTCGATGATTTTCCCGGTGATTGGATTAGGCCGGTCCAACACGAACACAGGTTTGTTCACTTTCCCCGCGCCACGCAGGACATAGAAAAGGGTGCTTAAGTATGTATAAAAACGCACGCCAACATCCTGCATATCGAAGACCAGTATATCAATAGTGGTGAGCATTTCAGCAGTGGGCTCGTTGATCGCGCCATATAGGCTGTAAACAGGCAGCCCGGTGCGTGGATCGGTGACATGGTCTACCTGAGCGCCGTCCAGCGCAGCTCCGCGAAAGCCGTGTTCCGGTCCGAAAAGAGCCGTGATATTGATGCCCGCGCCGCGCAGAGCATCCAGGGACAGGGTCAGGTCTGGCAGGACAGCCGCAGGCATCGAGACCAGTCCCACCCGTTGGTTTGATAGCATATGGGCTTGCTCATGCACGAGGATATCGAGCCCGGTTTTGACCATGGTCAGCCCTAGGATTGCAGCGTGGTATGGAATTTATAGCGATCGCCGCGATATGTCGATTTAACATATTCAACGAGCCTATTTTGTTCGCTGTAAGAGAGGCGTTCTATTCGCAATACAGGGGAAGGGGATGTGATTTGGAGAAGCTCGGCTTCTTTGGGTATAGCCAGGTCAGCTTCCATGGTCTGTTCAGCCCGAACCAGGATCGTGTTGTAGCGAGTGGCGAGGATGTTATATAAGCTTTCTTTGGAAAAATCATACTCCAGGATGCCGGGGCAAACCTGGTGCAGGATGTGAGCCTCTTCGATTGCCAGTGGGATGCCGTCAGAAAGCCGCAGGCGTGAAAGCAATACAATTTCGGTATTCATCGGCACTGAGAAGATCGCCGCTAGTGTCAGCGTTGCTGGAAGGATGCGTGCCTCCAATACTTGCCCAGATGCCACCGCGCCGCGGGCCGCCATATCCTGGCTGAAACCAGTCAGCGTTTGTAACTCCTGATTGATTTTTGACTCACTGACGTAGGTGCCTTTTCCTACCTGAGTATAGAGGATGCCCTCGCGGATCATCTCGGTCAACGCCTGACGCACCGTCATGCGGCTAACCTTGAACTTTTCACCCAACTCGCGTTCAGACATAAGCCGTTGGTGAGGCTTGTATTGTCCGGCATCTATATCGGCAACCAGCGCATTCTTTAGCTGGAGGTAAAGAGGTGTGGGAGCTTCACGTCTGAGTTTCATAGTATATCCTGGTATGACTGGTACATACCAGTTATACCAAAGCAGAGACTAAAAATCAATAGGCACTTTATGCAAATTACAGTCAAAACGAAATTGCACTAAAAAGTTGTTAGATCGGAAAAGCACATGGAAGCGCTCTTCCTACCCCATCTCCTCAGCAAAAAGAGGAGCCTCGGGTGGAGGCCCCTCTTGCATCTCAAATAACCAGTTATCGCTCACCGTTCAGGAACAGATCCAGATCGCCAGGGTCAAACCCAGTTGGTGTATGGATAGGCCGGTTGCCTTCCTGGCCCCACATGAACGGCGTCATTTGAACCGTAGCCACCTGGCCAGCGGACACTGCCACGGTCACTGTCTGATGGTACCCATGAGCGCGGGTATTATCCACCTGCAACTTGTAGCGGCCCGGGACCAGATCGACGAACCCGAACCAACCAGTCCCATCTGTTACGCGGGAAGCGATCAAGACCTCTGTTTCGGCATCGTACAGAGAGACGAGAATCTGATCGAACGGCACGCCATCCGGTGTCTTGACGGTCCCCATCAGATGACCCTTCGTTGGTTGATCCTTCCAGGGGATGGATGGTGCAGGTACCGGAAATTCAAACACCGGAGGTATGAGCGGATCGTATTCGCTGGGCTGAGTGAGCGCACGGATGAGCTCGACGCGGCTGGCGTCACCGGAGCGCTTGGGCTGGCATTCAGGCGACGCGGGCAGTGGGTTGGCGAAGCAGTCTGGGGTGCGGTAGGAATAGGCTATCCAGCCCACTGCCTGATTACCTGCCGCGCTGGGCGCCAGCGCTTTGCGAACCTGGGTCACGGTACCTGGAATAAAGTTGAGGTATACCGCCGAGCCAATGACCACGTGCCGGTCGTACTGGTTGTCCTTGGCAAACTCATTCCATTCTTCGTACATGCGCAACTGATTGTTCGGCTCGGTCGTAAAATGCTCACGCTTGTAATTCATCGGGAGATTGATGTCAAGGATGCCCTCCTCCATCCAGCCGCGCCAATCCTGCAGCACCTCGGCATAGGTGCGCGTGCCCTCATATCCACCGGCGACGCTCTGCGGACCGTATCCATACGTTATTGTCGCGGCACTCACGCGAATATTGGGCTTGAGGGCTGTGCTTTCCAGGTACACGCGCCGCACAATGTTCGTGATCTGATCGCGGCGCCACTGCGCCCATTCCGGGTCGGTGGGGGCGGGAACATCCGTGCGACCGGTCGCTACCTGGAAGCGTGCGACCGCCACCGGGTTGTATCCCCATGAAGGGATGAGTGTTCCCAGTGTAAAGTCGGGATAGCGGATGCGGTCAAAGTTGATGCCGTCAATATCGTAATTGGCGACAACGCTGGTAAACATCTTGACGATGTAATCCGCCGCGTCCGGATGGCCGGGATCGAGCAGATAATCGCTCCCGGCGCGGAAAGCGCCATCGGACCGGTACATAAGCCAGTTATCGGCGCCGGTTTTGGATGGCCCGTGCAGGTTGAACACATGATTGGGATTCAGCGGGGGAATCGCGCTATTCCAGATGGCCGTGGCGATCACCCAGGCATGCACCTCGATCCCTTCGGCGTGTGCCTTGTCGATGAGATCCTGCAATGGATCGAAAGGCTCAGGCGTAACGCCGCTCTGTTGAGTGCGCGGCATCATCGCGCGATTGCAGAAACAGTCACCGCGCCGGCCTACCTGGACAACAATGGCGTTCATGTTTGCCGCTTTCGTGTCAGCCACCAGCTGGTCAATCTGGGCCGGTGTAAAGATTCCCAGCCCAAATGCATCCACCCAGAAAGCACGGAATTGGGGGACGGGCTCATCAAGGGCCGGACTGGCTGAGGCAGTTGCCGGTATGACCAGCGTCAGCAAAAGCAGACAGAGGACAGAAACATTGATTGCACGTTGCATAGTGTTCTCCTTTCAATTTAACTTAACATCGATGAGGTAATACCTCGAATGAGGCCGAGAACAAACCTATCCGTTCGTGATTATCACTAAACGTTCAACGAGTAAATCTATGGAAGGCAGGAGGTATATAGCTGTACAGACTGGTATATACCAGACTGAACCAGTTTACTATTGATTCTGCCACGCGTCAAGACTCGGGTGTATACTAAAAAGTTGTCAGGTTGGAACAGCAGTCTAGCCTGCAATGACCCCCCACCGGGCATATTTCCAACAACATTTGAGTGATCCCCTTTATGTAAATCACAGTCAAACTTTCATCCTTCCCTAGTTTGGTAACATCTCCTGGCTCTTCCCAGCTCTCAGCCTGCTTAACTATTCCTCATAACTCGTTCCTGAACATCCGTTGCGAACCGTTGAACGAACTGCCCAACAAATTCGGCTGGATGGAGATTTGGATCATTCATTAAAGCAGTCATATCCATCCCATAATTAAGACCTGTTGTTTCATCCACACCATGCGAGCCGAAATAGGTAGCATTCGCGCGGCGACGGCCCATCGAAGCCAGGTCATAACGTTTGCCGCCCACGATCTGCGAATCAAAGACACCCAATAAAGCAAACTGCAGATTTTCATGACCAGATAGATCCATCATCACTTTATCAGAGTCAACCATCCAATCCAGCGCCCGCCAGACTTCACACCCAACGACTCGCTCGGGACGTTCAGCCGCATCCATTTTTCTCAAGGCTTCGATCACCCGGAGAGCGACTGCCACATGTGTATCGTGCTTATCCGCCAGGTTGTGAGTGTACACAACGTTGGGCTCGGTTGCACGCAGAATCGCAAGGATGTCGTCCACAGGTCCACTTCGCGAGGCATCTTTGATCGTCTTGCTGGGAATATCCAGCATGATCTGGGCTGCAAACTCACCGACGACTGCTGCTTTGCGCTGTTCCTTAAAACGGACAAGACGCATTTCCTCATCGGTATAATCTTTATATAGATTGTCACGCGGTGAGCCGCGACCATCCGTCACGACCACACCGGTGAACCATTTGTCCGGCTGTTGAAAACATTCAAGGATAGGCTGTGCCGCCATGATTTCGATATCATCCTGGTGCGCGGCAAAACACAGATGCGTCGTCCGCGCCAGCGCCTCTCCTTCGGGTGCCTGATCGGGAATATAAATTTCGGCTGTGTCCAGATGAAATTTCATTTTAGTCCTCTCATTTCAAGTCATCCCATGGAAGAATTCCTGGTCGCTTCGATTTCAACAAACCATCATGAGAATATCTTGCCTGGATTCAAAATCCAATTTGGGTCAAGGGTCTGTTTTATCTCATGCATAACATCCAGTACGATGCCATGTTCATAATCGATTTATATCATTAACTCAAGGCGACCGCGCAACATACAACAGATCATGTCACGGATCCGTCAATCGATGGAGCCAACACGGACTCAATCATTATCGCCCGCCAAATCCGCAATCGTGCGGGCCAGCTTCATGCTTTGCGTGCGGTGATATCCCCACGCCGATCAGTTGAGCCCGCACCAAACGCTGACCTTTTATTGCTCACTTGTTCAACTGCGTAAGCAACCAACCACTATGCGCCAAGTTCATCCATGATTCGTTCGGATACCAGGCGGCCGGAGACCATGGCAGTGGGCATTCCAGTGCCAGGATGAGTACTGGCTCCCACAAAGTACATATTTTCATAGCGCGGATGCCGGTTGGATGGCCTGAAGTAAGCCATCTGCGTCAGCAGATGAGACAACCCGTGGGTTGAACCCTTCACCAGGTTATATCGTTTGCGCCATGAAAGCGGGGTATAGGTCTCTTCAAACTTGATGTGTGACTCGAGATCAGGAATACCGAGAGTTCGCAGCCGGCGAAATACATGTCGACGCGCCTCATCGCGAAGCTCGCCCCAATTCTGTTCTCCATTTTCGCTTATATGTCCGACCGGGACGATAGCAATCAGGGTATCTTGTCCGAGTGGAGCCATGGATGGGTCGAGCCGGGCCGGGGCGTGTACATAAAGGCTGGGATTGGCGGGCAGGCCCAGGTCGTCCCGATCGATACGCTCGAAGTTATCCCGGTAATCGTCCGCAAGGAACAGCGTATGCGGGCCGATGGTTTCGTACGTCTTATCCACGCCCCAGAAGAAACTGATCGCCGAACACGAGAATCGCTTGCGCGAGAAGGCCTTGACCATCCCGTCGTGCGGCAGCAGATTCTGATAAACATAGGGCAAATCCGCATTGGCCAGGACCATATCCGCATCCAGGCGCGTTCCATCTGCAAGAAGAACACCTTGAGCGTGCGTCGAATTTGTATCGATCCGTTCCACTGCCGAGTTAAAGATGAATTCCACGCCAGCCGCGCGGGCAAGATTCGTGAGAGTCTGGACCACGCTATACATGCCTCCCTTGGGATACCACACGCCATGCGCCAGTTCCGTGTAAGGCATCATCGAAAAAGTGGCTGGCGCTTCAAACGGACTCAATCCGGTGTAAATATCCTGAAATGTAAAGGCGCTTTTCAAGCGCGGCTCATCAAAGTAAGCAGACATGTTTCGATAATGGTTGATGAGCGGCTTGAGACGAAAGATCAGACCTAGATTCTGTATACTGACCAAATCAGAGATCCGGCGGAAATCGCGATTCACCAGTTTTTCCAATACCAGTTGATAATGCCGATCCCCTTCGTGCAAGTAACGGAGAAGACCATGGAAACTTCCCGGCTGGATCGCTTCCAATTGCTCATGCATTGATTGCATATCAGAAGTTAGCGCGAGCTGACTGCCATCATCGAAGACCAGATGATAAGTTGGGTCGACCCGTCGCAGATCGAGTTGTTCATGGATCGATGTTCCCAGGGCACGAAATTCGGCTTCATACAGCAGAGGCATGACAAAAAGCGTCGGTCCCGTATCAAAATGATGGCCCTCGCGGCTGAAACGGTCACAACGCCCACCGGGGCGCGAGTTCTTTTCCACGACCGTGACATGTAAGCCGCGTCTGGCAAGATGGGTGGCTGCGGTGAGCCCACCGATGCCCGCCCCGATAACAATCACCGATTTTGTTTTCATAATTCTTTTATAAGGCTCCTTGCGCCGGGGACGGCGCAAGAATTACTTTGGAGACGCCGCACCCTCGGATACTGCCGCCGGCAGGGACGGCGTTCGCGAAGGACGGCGGCTTGAGCTAAATGGCTTCATAGGTTTTTAAACGATTGTGGAATGAAGGCTGAGGCAGGGTGTCCACCCCTCGCAAATTGACCAAGGACGAAAGCGTAAGCCAACTCATCCGCTT
>DASTOH010000266.1:0-19323 GCA_035720235.1 Anaerolineales bacterium
ACGGCATCCCATTCCCGATCGGCGCGGATGAAGAGGCGTTGAAATTTCTCAAGCAGATGGCGCCGATCCAGATCGAGCAGGAATACAAGATCACGTACCTGCACTCATACGGACAGGACAGCCCGTGGTTCGCGGCGCTCACGAATAAACGACTGCTCGCTTCGCGCGACCCCGAAAGTGGATACACTACTGCCAACCCGCGCGGCCACGACATGTATTCAGGCGTGGAGACGAAGTGGATCGATATCACGAACGTCCCCGCGAAGGTGCACGCCTTCACGGTTTGTTACTTCGGCTCGGAGGAGTTCCTGCCTGAATGTCCGTTCGTGCTGGCGCTGATCGAGTTTGAGGGCGTGGACACGTTGCTGCTCACACGCCTGATGGGCGTTGACCCCCAGGCTCCCACGCTCGATTGGATCGGCATGGAAGTCAAGCCGCGCTTCCTGCGCAATTCCAAGCTGAAGCCGACGGATGTGTATTTCGTGCCGAAGGATTGATGTCGTTGCGAGGAGCGTTCTTTGCGACGAAGCAATCCCCAACTAAGCGGTGAAAATTTCTCGATGAGATTTATCCGTTAAATGGGAGATTGCTTCGGGCTGCGCCCTCGCAACGACATGTTACATAATGAAGGGCAGGGCCATGCCCTGCCCTTCATCGCGTCATTTCCTCTTATTCAACTTTTCTAGCAATCGTTCCGCCTCCTCATACGCCACCTTGTAATAATACGGTGGAGTCTCGAACATGGCGAGTCCTTAAAGATATAAAAAGCTGCTTTTTTGTGCAATAATATTACTATGTACATCCTCCTCCTCACCTCTCCCGAAGCGACTCTTGAATCTGCCGGCGGCAAGGGCGCGAACCTGGTCCGTTTGACGCGGGCGGGGTTTGACGTGCCGCGTGGATTTATCGTGTCCACGAACGCCTACCGCGAGTTTGTCCAGGCGAATGGGTTGGATGGGGTCATTCAGCAAGCCCTGGAAGGATTGAAGCCCGAGGATGCTGATGCGCTGGAGAGCGCGTCAAGGACGATCCGCCGGGCATTTGATCAGGGAGTCCTGCCATCAGGTATCCATCAAGAAATCCAAACCGCTTACTCGGAACTCAATCCAAAATCGGAAATCGAAAATCGTAAATCGGTGGCTGTTCGTTCCTCTGCAACTGCTGAAGACTTACCCGATCTATCCTTTGCAGGTCAGCAGGATACATACCTCAACATCATCGGCGAAGAGCAACTCCTCGAGGCCGTGGTCAATTGCTGGAGCAGTCTCTGGACTGCGCGAGCAATTGGCTATCGAATCCGAAATCATATTTCGCATGACGAGGCCGCGCTGGCAGTGGTGGTGCAGGAGATGGTGCAGAGCGACGTCTCAGGCGTGTTGTTTACGGCGAATCCGCTCACGGGAGCGTTGAATGAATCGGTTATCGATGCAACATTCGGATTGGGCGAAGCGTTGGTCTCCGGGCAGGTGGAGCCAGATCATTTTGTTGTAGGTAGAACCGCTGGTCGAGTAGGCGGCGATGTTCTTCTGCCGCCATATCGAGACCAGATGGAATCAAATCAAAGCTCTGAATTCTCCGTGGTGAACAAAAAGCTTGGAGCAAAAGCAGTTGCCGCTCGCAGTAAAGCAGGTGGCGGCGTGGAAAGCATTGAAGAAAAATCCGACGCGCAGCAAACGCTGACGGAGAGTCAAATCCAGCAGCTCGCTGAAACAGGTCAACGAATCCAAAAGGAATACGGCGCGCCGCAGGATATCGAATGGGCCTTCGCGGACGGAAAACTGTACATCCTGCAAGCGCGTGGCATCACGTCGCTGTTCCCTGTGCCGAAGGTCTCATTTGATCCGCTCATCATCTGGATTTCATTCGGCGCGGTGCAGGGGCTGGTGGGTCCGCTCACGCCGCTGGGGCAGGATACGATTCGGCATCTGGCGGCGGGTGCGGGCAAAATGTTCGACGTGACCACCAAGCCCGAAGACGTTGAAGTATTTGCGCTGGCGGGCGAGCGGATTTGGATCAAATTTAGCGATGTGATACGGCACCCGCTGGGCAGTCGCATTTTTAAAGGGGTGCTGGGAATCATCGAACCGAGTTCGGGTCAAATTTTGCGCTCGCTCTCCGCTGACCCGCGCGTGGGCGTGGGTGAAGGCAAATTCAAGTTCAGCACGGCGCGGCGGCTCATCCGCTTTGTTGCGCCTATATTCTTGCAAGTTGTGCGCAATATGCTGCGACCTGAAACTGCGCGCGCCCGCTTTGACGCCGATATCGAAATGTACCTTTCCACGGCGCGGCTCCCTCCCGCGTCGAATCGCTTCGAACGATTGGCGAACATCGTGGCTTATATGCGCGAGCGTATCGCCAATGCGTTTGCGTTTCTCCTGCCGCGCTTCATTCCCATTATGGGTCCAAGCATGGCGTCTTTGGGATTGCTCGCAAGACTTTCCGGCGACACGAATCTCGCGTTGGAAGCGACGCGCGGTCTACCAAACAACGTGACGACCGAAATGGATCTGGCTTTGTGGGAGACGGCGAAGCTGATTCAAGCGGACGCCGAATCGAAAGCTCTCTTCGCCGCTGCCTCCGCCCCAGAACTTGCTCGCCAATATCAAAACGGGACTCTCCCTTCAGGCACACAAAATGTCATCGCGCGTTTCCTTGAGAAATACGGCATGCGCGGCGTTGGCGAGATTGACTTCGGTCAACCGCGCTGGCGTGAAGACCCAACGTCTGTGATGCATACCCTGCAAAGTTATCTGCAAATTGACCCGGCGTTTGCTCCCGATGTATTATTTTCCAAAGGCGAACGAGCGGCCCAGGACGCGATTGAAAGAATCGCGGCGAATGCACGCAAGCAACACGGAGGCTGGCTCAAAGCAAAAATCGTACGCGCTGCGGCGAGACGAATCCGCTTGCTGATGGGCGCGCGTGAAAGCCCCAAGTTTTTTGCCATCCGTACGATGGGCATTGCAAAAAAGCAATTGATCGAAGTAGGCCAGGAGTTTGCGGATGCTGGCACAATCAATCGCGCAGATGATTTAACCTTCTTGAAATTGAATGAATTGGAATCTTTATCAAGAAATGAATCACGCGATTGGAAATCTCTTATCGCCGAACGCCGCGCCGTCTACGAACGCGAACTGCGCCGCAGGCAGGTGCCGCGTGTGTTGGTTAGTGATGGGCGGGCATTCTATGAGGGTGTCGGCGCGGAAACAGATACTGGTGATGTCATCACAGGCAGCCCCGTTTCTCCCGGCGTTGTCGAAGGCATAGTCCATGTGGTGCTCGATCCACGCGGGGTGCATCTCGTGCCTGGTGAGATCCTCGTCTGTCCAGGCACCGACCCGGCCTGGACTCCGCTCTTCATGGCCGCCGGTGGACTCGTCACCGAAGTCGGCGGCATGATGACTCATGGCTCGGTGGTGGCACGCGAATACGGTATCCCTGCGGTTGTGGGAGTCCATCAAGCGACGCTTAGATTGAAAGATGGGCAGAAGATCCGCGTGGATGGTACGCAAGGGAAAATCATGGTACTGGGGTAATGTGCTCCAGCCGCCGTCCCCGCGGCGCAGGGAGCAACGCCTTGTGATACGATTGCGCCCATGAGTTTTAATTTTTCAAGCATCACCGATTGCTTGTTCATCGGTACCACGCCCGCGGTTCGCGATTATGATGGCTTGCGCGAACTCGGTATCAAGCTCATCATCAACATGCGTTTCGGAGTCCGCCTGGAGCCTGACCCGCATTTTCCGCCCATCGCGTTGCTGTGGCTGCCGACTATCGATAGTCCTTTCTTTCCGATGCCGCTCCCTAAGCTGATGCAGGGCGCGCATTCCGCCCGCCGGACGATCGAAGATGGCGGCAAAGTCTATGTTCACTGTGCATTTGGACGTCACCGTGGTGTGGTGATGGGGGCCTGCATCCTGGTCGCGCTGGGATATGATCCGGAGGGTGCCATGCAATTGATCAAAGCCCGGCGGCCGGTTGCCGATCCGTTCGTGTTCTATATCCATTCCCGCATATTGAAGTTTGCACGTCATTGGGAGAAGCATAACGTACTGGGATGAGGCTACTTAAAGTCTCGCCCTTACGCATCATTGGATTTGAATTTCAGCTCCTCGACCTGATACCCCCAAATGGAATATCCTTGTGGAGAGTCCTGCCGTCTCGAAGGCACGCTTCATGGCTTCGCCGATCTCTGGCTCGGCCTTCGAGGAGAATGCGATCAAGCTGGGACCGGCGCCCGAGAGCGCCACCGCCGCGGCTCCAGCCTCCTTCGCCGCCTCCATCGCGAACCCTGCGCCGGGGATCAACTTCAAGCGATACGGCTGGTGCAATCGATCGGTCATGGCTTTCCCCAGCAGACCCAAATCCCCGGTGCGGAAGGCCTCCGTTACCAGTACGGCGCGGCTGATGTTGTGCACCGCATTCTTCATCGAGCTTTTTTTCGGTAGCGAGGCGCGTGCCTGTTTTGTTGTGATGTAAAAATCAGGTAACGCAACCGTGATACATACATCCATTCCAATGGGAATTGGATGTGCGATGACCTTGCCCGCTTCCACGGTTGATACGACCAGTCCGCCCAGCAAAGCCGGCGCGGCGTTATCAGGATGCCCCTCCATTTCTGAGGCAAGATTTATGATCTCTTCCTTCGATAACGGATTTTCAAGCAACGCGTTCCCCGCTAGCAGACCTGTCAGGATGGTCGCTGCGGATGAACCCAGACCCGATGAGAGCGGAATCTGATTGATGCACTCTGCGTGAAATGGCGGCAGTGCTTTACCCGCGTGTTCTGCCAGCCTCCGCGCCGCACGGACGATGAGATTTCGGTCATTGGGCGCCAGCAACCCTGCCCCTTCACCCTGTACACGAACGACTATCCGTTTATCTGTTCTCCCATCCGTTGACCGCATCCGTTCATCCGCTGTCCTATCCGTTGAGGCTATCCGTTCATCCGTTCCAATATCCGTTGACAACCGCGTCTCATTCCACAAATCCAAAGCCAGGCCCAGGGCATCGAACCCGGGTCCCAGGTTGGCAGAGGTGGCAGGGACTTTGATGGTGATATTCATTACATTTTTTAACCACGAAGGACACAAAGTACACAAAGGAAAATCGGTGGAAGAGCCTTTCGCTCCTCATTCGTCCCACCTTAGTGCTCTTCGTGCCCTTTGTGTTTAATTCACTTTATCCCAGGATAACTTCCTCGAGAGCCTCCAACTTCGGCGGCACGATCAGTGGTTTGTGCATATCCTTTGTGATGATATCCGGATCCTTCATACCGTGCCCGGTGCAGATCGCAACCACGCGTTTGCCCGTCAGTTTCAACTTTCCACTGGCCACTTCATGCGCCAGCCCGGCAAGTCCCGCCGCGGACGCCGGCTCCACCCAGATCCCTTCGAGTTGGGCGAGCGTCTTTTGCATGTTCAAGATCTGTTCGTCGCTTACCGCGATGATTCTTCCCTTGGATTCTTCCGCGGCCTGCAAAGCTTGTTCACCGCGCGCGGGTTTTCCGATGCGGATGGCGGTCGCGACAGTTTCGGGATTCTCGACTGGATGACCTAACACCAGTGGCGCCGCGCCGGCTGCCTGAACTCCCAATATCTGCGGCAGACCTGTTGATTTCACCTCATCGTATTGTTTGAACCCTGCCCAGTAGGAGGTTATGTTGCCTGCATTCCCCACAGGCAGGCACAACCAATCCGGCGCGGACTCCAGCACGTCACAAATCTCAAACGCCGAGGTCTTTTGCCCTTCGATTCGAAAAGGATTGATTGAATTTACCAGACAAATCGGGTGCTTATCCGTGATTTGAATCACCATTGTCAACGCGTCATCGAAGGACCCGTCAATTTGAATCACCTGCGCACCATATGCAATCGCGCCAGCTAGCTTCCCGGCTGCCACCTTGCCTTGCGGGATCAGCACAATCGATTTCATCCCCGCGCGTGCCGCGTAGGCTGCGGCAGATGCGGCAGTGTTGCCAGTCGAAGCGCAAATCACGGTCGTCGCGTTGCGGCCCAGGGCTTCACTCACCGCGGCGGTCATGCCGCGGTCTTTGAATGAACCAGTGGGGTTGAGCCCTTCGTATTTGATATACAACTCGAAGCCGCCGCCGAGTTGACGGGACAAACTCTCAGCCCGGATCAAAGGCGTATTGCCCTCGAGCAGGCTCACGGCGCTTGCGGACGCGTGAGGCGGCAGATCCAGGAGATGCCCATACTTATGGAGGAGTCCCGCGTACGTTGCGTAGGTCATAGTCCGCAAGTGTAGCATAGAATCATTTTCGATTAATTTTTGTAGATATACTTGTTACCATGAAGCAAATGTTGGTTTTGGCCCTGGTGACCTGTACATTGCTCGCAGCCTGTGCAGCAGATGTGACACCTATAACTGTCATCGCGCCAACTCAAACTATTCCCCTGGCAACTACGCAGCCATTGCCCACTGCCACGCAAACGAGCAGACCAAAATCAATTTCTCCGATTACGCCCATACCTACGATAACTTCAACAGCAGTGTCCGTTCCTGGTGCCGCCACGACTGACCCGCTCGATTGGAAGAACTGGCCGGTGATCCCGGAAACCATAGACACAAGTTTACAAAAGGTGTACGAAAGAGGCCTGGCGCTCGGGAATGACGCGCATGCATTTTCGATCTTCGGTGATTGCCAGGCGCGACCCGGTGAATTCTTTGGCCTGTTCGAAACAGACTCGGAATTGGTTGAAAGCCTTTCACCGGAGCTGCGCGAGACTGTGGAATATTTTCATGGCTCGTTCAACCGTGAAAGTCCCACGGCGCAGGATGGCACCACTCCCGGCGCGTTGTTCTGGAATCAATGGCATCGCGGCGAATATGGCTGTTCATTGGCAGAGACGCCCGTGGAATGTGAACTGCGCATCCATCGTCCTTCGTTTGTCATTATTCAAATCGGCACGCATTTCGAGTCGCGCAATGCAGAATATCTGCAACGGATCATCAGCCAACTCATGGATGCAGGCGTGGTGCCCATCCTTGCCACGAAAGCCGATAATCGCGAGAAGGATGAACGCGTCAACCGCGACATGGCCATGCTGGCCACTGAATTTGATCTGCCTCTGTGGAATTTCTGGGGGGCGGTATCCGACCTGCCAGACCGTGGGCTATATACGCGCGATGATCGCCCATTGCAGGGTCCGATCTATCTCACGGAGGAAGGCAGTGTCCGTCATCGGATGACAGGGCTGCAAGCGCTCGATGCCGTCTGGCGTGTGGTGGCGGGGAAATGATAAATATGCTCCAGCTGCCGTCCCTCGCGAAGTGTCGTATGGCGCCATGGCGACACATACCCGAAGGGTGCGGCGGCGCTTATTGTCCGGATGCTTCGTACAGGAAGCCGCCTTGAGCATCTAAAGAAAAAAGACCCTCAGCATGAGGGCCTTTCCTTCATCCTTTAGCCTTCATAACTCACCCTTTTAAAGGTGGTGCGTCCTTATCGTACACGAACACTTGAATATCCAATCCCTCACTGTTAAGCATATTGATTGCAGGCTGAAAGGTCGCGACCTTGATCCGTTCAATATCCCCGGCCGGGGCATAGACGCTCAAGCGCGCTTCTTCATCAGACATGATGACAGTCTTCACCTCTGCAGCCTGACAGGCGGATTTGATCAAGCTGATCATCTGACTTATGGCTTCATCTAACTGCATATGCCGCTCCCAAAATCGATATTCTTCATTGTGAGTCTGCGGAAAGCAATCTCGTAGTGACGCCAGTCCCGTGTTGCCAGGAGATTGCTTTGTCGCTTCGCTCCTCGCAATGACATTACCGTGCCATCTTTGCCACGGTCACACCTGCACCGCCTTCGTTATCCTTGGGCTCTTCAAAGGACGCGACGTATGAGCTTTCCTTCAACGCCTTGCGCACGGCGTCGCGCATCCGGCCGGTGCCTTTGCCGTGCACGATGCGCACGAACAACAGACCCGCCGAATAGGCGCGCTCCAAATAGCGTTCCAACTCATCGAGTCCTTCATCTACGAGTTTGCCGCGCAGGTTCAATTCAAGCCCAGGAGATTTTGTGCTGGTAACTGCCGCAGTTCTGCCTGCTATCTCCTGCTTCCTTTCCTCGCCTGCCCTGAGCAAAGTCGAAGGGTTCATCTTTCCCTCAGGACTTTCTTCGACCTGGCCTTTTCGCTGTAAATCAACCAACCGCGCCCTCACGCGCAGACTTCCAATCTGAACCTCCGCATCGGACTCACCCAAGGCTGTCACCACACCTTCGGCATTCAGCGTGCTGACGGCGACGCGTTCTCCCAACTTGAGCGACTGATCGCTGATGACTGAGAGCTTCTCACTCTTTCGCTCAACAGGCGCTTCGATTTTTTGCTCGATGTCCTCGATTTTTTCTTCGATGACTTTAAGGGCATCGAGCGGTTGTCTCGCTTTCCTGAGCTGTGACTTAAGGGAGTCAATATTCCTCTTCAGCACTGCCACTTCGAGTTCGCCTTCCGCGCGGGCCTTGGCTAACACGTCACGGCGTTCATCTTCGATTTTTTCCAGTCGCTTTTGCAGTTCAAGGCTTTGCGCTTCGAGTTTATCGCGGGCCTTTTCCAGCTTCTGGCGTTCGCGTGAAGTGCGGTTGCGTTCCTTGCGGATGTCGTCGAGCAGTTTGTCGGCGCGCAGGTCGTCGGGGTGGATCTCTGCCTTGGCAGACTCAATGATCGGCTGGGGGAGACCGAGTCGCTGGGCGATGAGCAGCGCGTTGGATCGTCCTGGTAGACCTATGGTCAGGTGATAGGTCGGGCGCAGAGTCTTGATATCGAATTCCAGCGAAGCATTCACCACGCCCTCCACACTGTGTGCGAAGGTCTTGAGCTCGGGGTAATGTGTCGCAACCAGCGTAGTGCAGCCAACCTCCAGTAGATGACTAAGAATGGCGCGTGCCAGAGCCGCGCCCTCCTGAGGGTCAGTCCCTGCGCCGAGTTCATCGAGGATCACCAGCGAACGATGATCGATCTGCTTCAGGATGCGAATGATGTTCGTGATGTGGCCACTGAACGTGCTGAGTGATTGCTCGATGGATTGTTCGTCACCGATATCGGCAAAGACCGAATGGAAGAACGGGAGCTCCGAGCCGCTTTGCGCGGGGATGTGCAATCCGCTTTGCGCCATGAGGGCGAGCAGGCCCACTGTTTTGAGCGAGACGGTTTTACCGCCCGTGTTTGGACCGGTGATCACGATGGCACGCGTGCCTGGCTGGGGGTCGACGTCAATTGGGACGACGGTTTGGGAATCGAGCAGGGGATGGCGGGCGTGGAGTAGTCTTATTGCCGACACCTGCACTTGCATCAGGTGCAAGTGTTGACGATTGCCGACTGACGATTGTTCGCCATCCACTGATGACTGCTCACTGCTTACTTTTTTCCTTCCTCTTTCCACGTTCATCGAATGGAGGATCGGCGCGCTTGCCTTCAATTCCTCCGCATACTTTGCCTTTGCAAAGATGAGATCGAGCACGGCCAGGTTCTCGACGCCATATTTGAGCTCGATTGCATGTGCGCCGACGAGTGAAGAGATCTCAGCCAGGATCCTGCGTTCTTCATCGCGGGCCTGCAGTTGCAGCTCGCGCATGGCATTGTTCAATTCCACGACCGGCAGCGGCTCCACGAACAAGGTCGCGCCGCTGGAGGACTGGTCATGGATGACGGCTTTGATCTGTCCCTTGAACTCCGCCCGCAAGGGAATCACGTACCGCCCATCGCGCTGTGTGATGATGGGCTCCTGCAGTTTGTTGCCCGACTCGGTGAGATAGCGCTGCAAACGCGACATCAAGCGGTCGTGGGCGATCCTGATCTCGCGTCGCAGGGAGGCCAGCTTGGGGGAGGCCGAATCCAGCACCTCACCGCGCTCCGAAAGGATGCGCGTGATGGCGTCCACAATGCCGAAGGTTTCGGGCAGGGCATCCGCAAGTTGTGAGAGACGCGGGTATTCCGCCGTTTTGCGCTCCAGCGATTTTTTCAACTCACGGCATGAGATCAATGTGGATTTGATATCCAGCAGTTGCTGCGGGTCGAGCACGCCGCTGCGCGCAGCCAGGTCCACTGCCTGGCGAACGTCGTGCGCGCCGCCGATGCCGATATCGTTGGTGGAAAATAGCAGGCGCGCTTCGCTGGTCTCGGCCAGGCGCGCCAGGGCCAGGTCATAGGAGTCGGTCGGCTCAAGGGCCAGCGCCAGCTCCATCGACGCGGAGAAGTCGCAGAAGCCCTTCAGCCGCGCGCGGATTTTGTCATATTCGAGAACGTGCAGAGTTTTAGAGTCCATTGCGAGGGGAATTATAAACCAGAGAAAGAAAAGAAAAAGGCGGATAGATCATCCGCCTCACTGCAAACTTCTTTCTGAACTGTCTATCCCCGCGCTGCCAGCGCCGCGCCGACGATACCCGCCTCATTCAGCAATTGTGCCGGGATGATCGGGGTCTCGATCTCCAACAGCGGAATGTATTTCTCCGATTCCTTGCTTATGCCGCCGCCCACGATGAACAGGTCTGGCCAGAAGAGTTTTTCCATGGCGAGCAGATACCGGTTCAAACGTTTGGCGTACTTTTTCCAGGAAAGGCCTTCGCGTTGACGTACTGCATCGGAGGCGCGATGTTCAGCATCCCGGCCCTTCATTTCCAGGTGGCCAAATTCGGTGTTGGGAAGCAGGTTGCCACGATGGAAGATGGCTGTGCCAATGCCAGTCCCCAACGTAACGATGATCACGGTACCAGGCTGACCTTTGCCTGCGCCGAACTTCATCTCTGCCAGCCCGGCCGCGTCGGCATCGTTGATCATCGTGCAATTGCAGTTCGTAATTTTCGTGAATAGCTCATCTGCATTCAGGCCAACCCACTTTGGTGAGACGTTGGCCGCCATCAATGTAATCCCACCCTTGATCGGAGCGGGGAAGCCAATGCCAATGGGCCCTTTCCAGTTGAAGGATTTGGCGATCTCAGCCACGACTTGCGCGATGGGTTCAGGTTCAGCTCCCTTTGGAGTCTTGAAGCGAACGCGCTCTGCCAGCACCTGGCCGGTCTCGGTATCCACGGGCGCGCCTTTAATGCCCGATCCGCCTACGTCAATGCCTAGTACTTGCATGGGATGCCTCCTGGGTTTTGTTAGAATGTACCATAGATGGCGATGAAACGGAATGAACTATGAACAAAACCTGCAGTTCGAAAAAATACGAGAACCAGCTCTGTCAATTCAGAAATAATATGATACACTCTCCTTGCTCCTATAAGAGCATACATTTTGGGAAACTGTTTTGATCACTCTGAACGAATGCCCGATGAAAGTTGAGTCGGGCTTTTTTGTTGGGCGAGCCGATCTGTGAAGAGAGGCTTTGATTGGCAAAAGGAAGGTAATCGGAGTCATCGAAACATCCCGTAACATACCGTCATTGCGAGTCTCCAAGCAGCAATCCCCATCCCTGAGTCGGAGATTGCTTCGGGCTGGCGCCCTCGCAATGACAAAAAGGATACAGATGACAACCGACTTTACCTCCCTTAACCTGCGCGAGGAGATCGTGCAGGCCATTACCGAACTGGGCTACGCCGAGCCGACTGCCATTCAGTCTGGCATTATTCCGCTCATGCTCACCGGCGCGGATGTGATCGGCCAGGCTCAAACCGGCACAGGCAAAACTGCGGCCTTTGCCCTCCCCATTCTCAACAACTTTACACCTCAAAAGAATCCACAGGCGTTGATCCTGGCGCCCACGCGTGAACTCGCGCTCCAGGTGGCAGACTCGATGACCGAGTACGGCAAGCATCTGAACGTGCGCGTGCTGGCCGTCTATGGTGGTCAGCCCTATGGACCGCAGATCGGCGGGCTCAAGCGTGGCGTGGATGTAGTGGTGGGCACGCCGGGCCGCTTGATCGATCTGCTCGAACGCAAGGTGCTCGATCTGAGCGGCGTCAAAACCGTCGTGCTGGACGAAGCGGATGAGATGCTCAACATGGGCTTCATCGAAGACGTGGAAACGATTCTAGGAATGACTCCACCTGAACGGCAGACCGCGCTCTTCAGCGCGACCATGCCGCCACGGATCCGCGCCCTGGCAAATCGTTTCATGAGGGACCCTCACTCTGTTCTGATCAAAAAGAGTACACTGACCGTTTCAGCCATCGAGCAGCGTTATTACCTTGTCCATGAAAACGAGAAGACCAACGCCCTCACGCGTTTGTTTGAGATAGAACCCATTCACAGCGCGCTGATCTTTGCCCGCACCCGCGCTGAGACCGCCACACTGGCCAACGAACTGGTCGTGCGCGGCATCCCGGCGGAAGCGATCCACGGCGACCTCGACCAGTACGCGCGCGAACGCGTGCTTGGACGCTTTCGCGCCAATCAACTCAAAGTGTTGGTGGCGACCGACGTGGCCGCACGCGGCCTGGACATCGAAGACATCTCACATGTCTTCAACTATCATCTGCCCGATGATGCCGAAGTGTATATTCATCGTATTGGGCGCACGGGTCGTGCGGGCAAAACTGGTATCGCGATCACCTTGCTTTCACCAAAAGAGAAACGCCGCTTGCGCGAAGTGGAGGCTCTCACCAAACAACCGATCACCAAAATGGAAATTCCCACCCCGGCCGATATTGTCCGTCATCGCGAGAATCAAGTGATTGAGGACATGAAGATCTGGCTCGGGCGTGGGCGTTACAAGCGTGAACTGGAGATGGTCAACGAGTTGATCGCGGCGGGGCACGAGCCCCTGAACATTGCCGCGGCTGCGCTCAAGATTGCGCGCGCGGATGAGAAGCAAAGGCCGATTGCAGAGATCACGGAAGTAAAAGATGAAAGGCGGAAGACGGAAAGAGACCTGCGGGAGCACGGCGGTAAGCGAGAAGCGTTTAGCCGGCGCGATGGGGCTGGGAGAGGGGGCAAGCAGCGGCTGAAGGGTGATGCGTCGCATGAGGCGGGGATGGTGCGCATGAAGTTGAACAAGGGCAAGATGCATGGCGTCCGCCCGAGTGACATTGTTGGCACGATTGCCTTCCATGCCAACATCCCGGGCTATACGATTGGCAAGATCCGCATCGAGGACAAGGTCACGTTTGTGGATATCCCCGAAGATGTGGTGGAGCAGGTGCTGAAACAGAATGGCAATTACCGGTTTGGAAAAGAAAAGTTTGCGCTGACAAAAGCGCAGTGAATTAACTTTGCTCCCTGCGCCGTCCTCGGCGCAGGATTTACCAGCTAAGCGCCGCCGGTACCGCTGCGCGGCATCTTTGAGGACGGCGGCTTGAGCATTTTGACTCCAGGCTTAGGCTCGGAGTTTTTGTTGACTCTTATCGGATTTTGCCTATACTATTCAGGCTAACGCTAATTGCCTTACACTTCGATGCCAAAATGCGTCTTATTTGACAGGAAGTTCATTAAGTAATCCCTATTCACCTGAATAGGAATCATTCATCAAAAGGAGGCTCTCATGACAACCAAACTCATCTGGTACGGACATGCTGCATTGGGACTCGAAACTGGCGAATATAAGATTGTTGTTGATCCCTTCTTTAGCGACAATCCCGCCGCGTCCATCGCAGCCGAGGCGGTGGAGGCAGATTTCATTCTCGTCAGCCACGGACACGGCGATCACGTGGGCGACGGCCTTGCGATTGCAAAGCGTACCGGCGCAACGGTCATCAGTGTCAATGAGATTGCAGTCTGGTTTGGGAATCAGGATGTCAAGTCACATGGCCAGCACCTGGGAGGTGGATACAAACATCCATTTGGTTATCTCAAATTGACTCTGGCACTGCACGGCTCGGCATTGCCCGACGGTTCGAACGGTGGCAATCCGTGTGGCTTTTTGCTCACAACCAATGATGGAGAAAAAATTTACCTGGCACAGGATACAGGTTTATTTGGCGATATGAAATTGATTGGTGAAGAGGGACTTGATCTGGCTGTCGTGCCGATTGGCGATAACTTCACCATGGGACCTGATGACGCCTTACGCGCGGTGAAGCTGTTGCAGCCGAAGGTGGTGATTCCGATTCATTACAATACCTGGGGTTTGATCGCACAGGATCCCAATGCTTGGGCAGAACGCGTGCATAATGAAACGAGTACCAAAGCAGTTGTGCTACAACCCGGGGAAAGTTATTTCGTCTAACGTCTTTAGTCGAGGGCTTAACCAAGAATCTTTCGCCACGGACGCTACGCGCACGAATTCGCAGGGATTGTCCGAGGAAATCAGTGTAATCCGTGGCTGATCCTTTAATGCAGTAAAAGGCTTAACCCCTATGGGAGCAGATTTTATTGCTCAATCAGCTGAAACTCATACGTCCCCAGGCCAGGGCTGTTTTCACTGCCCACGATGATGGTGTACGTTCCATCGTGGTCGAAGGTGATTGGCTCGAAGTCGCCACAATCCAGGCAGGTGTTGAAAAGCTCGTTGCCTGCTTCATCCTCAAGCCGCCAATAGATTGAAGTGCCTGTATTCGGAGTCTTCAATACTTTGAAAGCAACGGTTTGCCCGGCGGTGGCAGTGAACGTGTAAATATCGTGTGCGCCCGGAGCCTCAATAAGGCCTGCTCCGGGTCCTGGGTCATCGCGCGAGACGGTATCACCAATTTGGATTTCGAATTCATTCGGCGGTGGCACGCTCCACGCCTTAATTCCATACGCCCCCGTCCCGTGACTGTTTGCGCTGTCAACCGTAATCGTGTATACCCCACCGCTTTCGAGGGTTTGCAGGCCGGGGTCGCCGCACTGTAGACAGGTATTGAAGATCACGTTGCCTGCCACATCGCTGACTCGCCAATAAATACTATCGTTGGTTTTGGGCGGTTCACTCACTTGAAAATACACAGCCTGACCAGATTCTGCTGTGAATGTATATTCATCCCTTGCGCCGGGACTCTCAATATAACCTGCGCCTTCGTCGGGCGCATCTCTTGAGATCGGCTCGTCGAGGTTGATCTCAAACGCGTCGGGCGGCGGCACCTCCCACAGTTTGATGCGATAGGCGCCATACCCCGCGCCGTTTGGATCATTGTTCCCAACCGTGAGTTTATATTCCCCGCCCCGGTCCAGCGTGATGACACCCGGATCCCCACATTGCAGACAACTGGAGAAAACGTTGGAGCCCAGATCATCTGTCATGTAAAACTCAATGTTATCGGCAGTTGCAGGCGGCTCGATGATGTGGATGTAGATCGCCTCCCCTGACTCAGCGGTGAACGTATAGATATCCTTCGAACCTGGCGCTTCGAGCAGCCCGGCGCCTGCTTCTGGTTCTCCATTTTTTATCTCATCCCCAATCTCAGACGCGAATTCCTGAGTCGTTGCCTCACCAGGGATTAAGGGAGATACATTTTCGGGCTCTGTTCCGGTATCTGTGCCTCTCTGATTGAAGAATGGGATTTTGTTCCAATTGAATGCGATGGCTGCAATTCCTGCCACAGCCAGTAGAAGGAATCCGCCTACCAGATAACCGACGATCGAGCGCTTTGGTTTTTCAGATTTGGGAAAGGCTTCTGAAACCGTAGCACCCTGATGGGCATCTGCGACAGCCCTACTCTGAGTCTGCACCGTCCCCGAATGAGGAGGCATTGCCGGGGCGGAAGTAATGGCAGTGAGGGCATCGAATTTTTCAGGTGAGGAGTCTTTTGCGTCCAGGGCAATTTTCCAGGCGGTTAAAAAATCACTCACAGTAGCGAAGCGGTCACCTGGATTTTTGGCAAGGGCTTTGAGCAGGAGGCGTTCAACGGGTTCGGGGATATCTGGCTTGACCGAGGAAGGCAACGGCAACGGATGAGTGACGTGCTTGAGGATCACCGCCAGCGGCGTATCGGCTGTGTAGGGGACGCGTCCCGTGACCATTTCATAGAGGATGATGCCAAGAGAATAAATGTCGGAGCGCTGATCCACCTTTTGAGCCTGAGCCTGTTCGGGGCTGATGTAGGCAGGTGTGCCCATGATGGCGTCGGTTTGGGTGAGGCGGGGAGAGGCGCTTTCCAGAATTTTGGCGATACCGAAATCGGTGAGGAAGAGATTGCCGCGTGAATCAATCAGGGCGTTGGCAGGCTTGAGGTCACGATGAACAACGCCCTGGCTGTGAGCGTAACTCAAGGCATCTGCCAGTTGTGTGAAAAGCCGGTCAATTTCAGAGAGCGAAAGCGGACGCCCTGTTTCCATTTTGTCTTTAAGGGTGCCGGCATCGAGAAAACGCATGACGAAATATGCGATGCCTTCGCTTTCCCCATAATCGAAGACAGGCAGGATGTGGGCGTGTTCCAGGCGGGCGATGATGCGCGCCTCCTGTTGAAAGCGCTGCGTGAATTCTGCGCTTTGTGCCAGTTGCCCCGGCAGGACCTTGACCGCCACATTCCTGTCCATGGACGGCTGATAGGCCTTGTAGACGGTTGCCATGCCCCCCTGCCCAATCTGGCTGATGATGCGATATGGTCCGAGCATTTGCCCGGGCTGAAGTTGGTCCATGCGAGGCTCCGTTCACTTCGTGAAGGTTGAATCCGATTAGGGGATTTTACATCTGATTTGGGGGAATTCAAATTGCAGAAATGTTCAATTATGTTACGGCAGGGGCCTCTCTTTTAGAGTGCTTTGCAACGCCCCTGCCAGAGGGGATCTTATTTCAACCACTGTACCAACAGGTGTGCGATGTTTCTCATAACGATCTTGAGGTTGACATAAAACACAACGGGTGCGGCGTGATCGGCAGTATCCGTTGCACCGCGAAGTTCGAGATACTGGACTTCGCTGAACGCGCAGGCCCTGGCGCCGCCGACGCCCTCCCAGGCCACCGCCAGGGCAGTGTGCAACTCTCGTAATTCCTTGCCGCGCCGGATTTCAATAACATCTTCATCACCGCCAGCCATAATTCCAAAATGGACTTTAAAATCCGCCTCTGGCAGTTTCAACGCTTTGAGTTGCTCGATACTTTTTGCATCGCCCTTAAATTGTGGCTTGGGCCGTGGCACAAATCTGTTGTTGAAATCGTGTTCCACAGTAGAGGTGGCAACGATCAAATCCCCAACCTTCACTTCATGGGCCAGAGCGCCGGCCGCGCCCGCGCAGATCACCAGGTCACATTTGTAGTGATCCAATAAGTGCTGCGTTTGAATGCCGAATTGAGTCTTGCCGTGTCCACCGCGGGCGAGGGTGATGTTCAGTTCGGGGAAGTGGTGAACGTCCAGCCTGCCGATGCTGTCCGTATGGGTTTCCAGGCCCAGTGCGGAGAGGCTATGGTGCAGGTCGTTGTATTCTTCCTGCAGTGGTGTAACGATCAGGATTTTTTGGGATGGCATAATCTACATAGGTCAATATCTTGTCAGCAGGAAACCCTGAATGATTGAATAGATGTGCTCTGCGTCTTCTGCATCGTCCGTGTTGGAATATTGCTCCGGGTTGCGGTTGACTTCAGCATGAGTCGCGTGCAGAGAATTGCCCTGTCGTACAAAATGGACCTGGTAAATGCAGTATCCCGTCCAGCTGCGGTGACAGAAGAGCGTATCGTTCTCGAAGAAGAGGAACCACTTGTCCTCCATTTCCAGGGGGAGGAACCCGGCCATGATCAGATCGCTTTCCTCGGCCGAGTAAGTCCGATCCAGCGGGATGGTGGAAAATCTTTCTGGTAATGGGAATAACTTCCAGTCAGGTCTTTTGACGCGTTTTATGTCGGGCATTCTGGGGTGACCTTTGAAAATGAGAATCTGAATAGGAGGCTATTCTATCGTACCTATCGGTTTCCATCACCCGCCCGATTTGCGGCGTAAGTCGGATTGTCCCCTTTGGGATGCTTCGCACAATCCGACCTACTTCCGGGCAGTTATGCGGCACTCCGCAACACCTTTAACGCCCGCCAGGTGACCCATTCATTCGGTTGTTTCTTTGCGCCGAAATCGAGCCAGGTCTTGCCAGTGTAATCATATTCCATCAGCCACTGGCCATGTTCATTTTGTTTTTCACAGATGATGCCCAGCGTATTCGCCAATCGTCTATCTTGGCCATATCCCAAATTGACCATCGCTTCGGCAAGTTGCAGCAGGTCTGTGACGTAGAACACGGGGAAGCCAAACTTCCACCAGGCGCGGTTGGGTTTATCCCCAAGGCGTGTTGGATATTTTGCCGTGGATGGGTTAATACCGAAGACGAAGTCTACGCCCTGTTTGATCGCCTTCTTGATAAGCGGCGTTCGTTTCCTGACCGGGACTTTGCTTAACGCCAACATGACCTTGACTGCGCCCCACGCGCAGGGAAGTTTGTTGTTCACGCCGCAGGCAAAGTTCGGCCCTACCTTGTAGGCGTAATAGCGTATTGTCGCATCCCGGTTTTCCATCGGCGCGATGCCCTCACCCGTGACCGTGCGCGCCATCCATTCGTAGGCTTTGTCCAGGCGAGCGTCGTCACAGCCCAACTCCATCAGTGACCATAGCAGATTCCCTTGCAGGCAATCCACTGTCCCCGAAGGTGCACCAGAAGTAGTGGTCGTGAATTGACCACCTTCCGCCATGTGATCCAGGAGATAGTTACAGGCTTGTGCAATGCGTTTATCTTCGCTGGCGGACGCGCCCAACTGTGCCAGCAGGATCATGGCCCAAACCGTGGATCTGTACTTTGGGTTGTATCCCGGTCCTGCCTTGACCCAGTAGCCCTCTTTCTCCATCTGTGAGAGAATCACCGCAATGGGTCCTTCTTTATGTGCGGACTTGAGGGCAGATTTCAGTTTTTTGTCATCAGGGGAAAGGTCGAACAGATGGCGTAAGGCGAGATAGCGAACGCCGGGATTCTCCGACTCCAGCAACCACGGTAGGGGGTCGCTTCGCAACTGGTTCTTCCAAGACATGTGTGCCTCCTTTCGGAAAGGAATGTCCCCATGTCTAGGAACAGTATAGCACTTTCATAGCCCGAGAGTGCATTTAACGAACTTGATGGAAGTCAGAATAATCTGGATGTGATGTTGTGTACAAAATGGGTCGTTATACTTGGTGTTAATGACTTTGAACGTAAAGCCAAGAAGCCTACCCAAATCCCAAATATTAATTCTGGAAATCCAAAAGTATTGTTGCTAATAAAACGGAAATGGACAATCCCAAAAAGTACCGCCTGTATCAAAATGATTTTGTTGTTGCTAAATTTCCAATCGTTCAAAATTTTCCATAAAATGCTGCGAAAAAGCAATTCTTCATCCAACACATTCCATAGTGATATGCTAACAAGTGCAAGTATTGTTCGGGTGCTCAATTCAGAGAAGTATTTGTAATCTTGATAGAGGTCGGGACTGAATACCCTTAGCAGGACTACTGGAATGACACCTACACAGATAAATAGAAGGATATA
>DASTOH010000267.1:0-7488 GCA_035720235.1 Anaerolineales bacterium
ATGGCCGTTGGCGTAGCCTGGGCAGGATTCACGGAATTTCCAGAACAAGCAGCGAGAATTAGTAGAAGCGATGCATACATCAGGAAGGTGCGGAGCGTAGGGGAAGTCAGGCGTGGCATACAGGTTTTCTCTATTCTTTCGCGGGAGAGAGTACCGCCACCGCATAGGCTGCCAGATTAAATTCCGCGGCGAATGGCGCTCTGCTTAAGTGTTCAAAAGAAGGCCAGGGCATATGAATCGTACGTTCGGTGGAGGCGTGATTGATCACAACATAGAAAGTTTCACTTTCACCTGATCGCGCCCGGGTGGAGATTTCTATATCAGGCGCAGAGGCTATGGAAGGGACTTTGGCAGCTTGGAGCACTTGTGAGAAAAATGTTTGTTGCGCCGCCTCATCGAGATAAGCTCCCACATAGTAAACCAGGCCAGTTCCGTATGCGTTGACACTGATCGCGATCTGATCATCCAGCCAGCCATTCGATCGGCCATAACGCGCAATGACGCGGGCATTTTTGTTGCCTGTCAGTGCAAGCCGTTCGGCCCAGAGGCTCGACTGACCTTCAAACCCATCGCCCGTCACCGGCACTGGCTCTTGCAGCGCATAATACTCCTCCACCTCAACACCGGCCATTTCCGCCAGCCCGCCCGGTTGCCGTTGCGCCAGCAGGGCATTATATGGATCCTTCATCCCACAGCGGGCAGTTAAAACCAGGTGTCCACCCTGTGCCACATACTCCTGCAACGCGTCGACCATTGACCCATCCTGGATCAATAAGGCAGGTGCGACCACCAATTGATAACCTGCCAGTCTTTCGCTCTCCCCCAGTCCTCTGGCTGAAAGGACATCCACAGGCACGTTCAACAGCGCGAGCGGGCAATAGTAATGGGTAAAGTGTTTGACATAATCAAAGTCACGGTGATGAGGTTGCCATGTAATAGCCCACAGGCTGTCATAATCGTTGAGCATCGCGACGCTAGCCTTCACCTCCGAACCCGCCAGAATGGATGAAACGGTTGCGAAATCCCTGCCCAGTTGCTGGGCCTCTTCATAGAAAGGCCGGGGCCTGCCAACCTGATCTACAAGCGTGCCGTGCAACTGTTCCTGTCCCCCCAGGGCCGAACGCCATTGCCAGTACAGGATGGCATCCGCCCCATGTGCCACGGCATGCCAGGCCATCGCCCGCGTCTCCCCTCGATCGAGGGTGGTGTTGACCGGCTTCCAGTTGATGCTGCCCGGCTGAGTCTCGATGAGCCAGAAATTTTTGTTCTTGAAACCGCGCACCAGGTCGTGGAGCACACCCGAGGATAAGTAATCGTGATGGCCCATCCCCACATACCAATCCCAGGCCGCGATATCCAGGTCCTCACTCATCATGTAGTGGTCATATCCATCGAACCATTTCATGAAGTTGTGAGTGATCCATACTCCTTGAGGGATGTGCGCCCGTATGGCATCCACCTGCAGATGCTGGAACTTGCGATAACTCTCGGTGATGAAATGCTTGAACTCCAGCATCAAGCCCGGGTTATGCGGGCCAATCGGAATCGGAATTTGTTCCCAGGCTGAGTAGGTTTGACTCCAGTAGCTGGTAGACCAATGATCGTTGAGTGAGTCAAGGGAACCGTATCGCTCTTGTAAAAAATTCTGGAAAAGCTTGCGGCAACGGTCACAATGGCAGACGCGGTGGAACTCATTATCGATCTGCCAGCCAATCACATTGGGATTTGGGCCGAAGCGCTCTGCCAAGGCGTTCACAATGCGTCCTGTCGCGGCGTGGAATTCGGGCGAGTTGACACAATAGTGACAGCGATTGCCATGCTGGGCGCGCCGCCCGTATTCATCCACGGCCAGCATGTCGGCGTGCTGCTGGGTCAGCCAGGCAGGCGGACCGGCAGTAGGCGTACCGATCACGGATGCGATTCCCGCTGAAGCCAATTGGCTGATCACGCGTTCGAGCCAATCGAGACGGAACTCTCCCGCAGAAGGTTCCAGGCTGGACCAGGCGAACTCGCCCATCCGGGCGACAGTCATGCCAGCTTCCTGCATCAGGCGGATATCTTCGGCCCAACGTTCTTCGGGCCAGTGTTCCGGATAATAAGATGCTCCAAGATGGAGGCGCGAGGCCGACAGGAAAGAGTTGTTCATTACCTGATCCTTACAAGCTTACGACGAAGCGCCGTCCTGATTGTGTAAACTTCAGCCGAGACGATGATCACGGTGAAGATGACTGCCAGATTGATCATGGATTGATCGGAGGTAAGCGGAATCAGCGGCGGCAGAGGCACGCCCCTTTCACCCGTCACGCGAAAGTAGGGCACGAACAACTGTGAAGCCAGCAGCCCTATGATCGTCCCTGCCAACGCGCCGAACGCCGCCAGGAATGTATATTCCATTACTACTTGCGTCACGATCTGGCGGTGCAGCAGTCCGATTGCATGCAGTGCGGAGAACCGATACACACGATCCCGCAGGGAGGCGTAGCTGTACAGCAATAATCCCAGGATCGCCATGGCCGCCGAAGCCAGAAAGCCGATTGTCAGCGTGCCGAAGATGCCCACGCGTTCCATCTTATCCCGCTCCTGTGCGATGAGGATACTGGCATCGCGTCCCACGCTGGCGACCACGCTCACCGTCCCTGGCAGCGCCTTACGGATTTCAGCCTCGCTGGCACCGCGCTCGATCTTAAGCCAGATATCATGAACAGGAACGAAGCCAAACAGAGCAGTAAGCTGATTCATGTTGCCAATCACGGTGACCCCATCCTCCGGGTAGACGGTTGGGAAATATTCGTACACACCAACAACGGTGAAGAGCGATCGTATTTTGTAGTAATCGGTTGCGTCTACCTGGATGGAAAGCTGGTCCCCGATCTGCAGCCGGTTCTCGGCAAGGAATTTCTGCGATACCAGGATACCATCCGAGGCCAGTGCCAATCGGTTCATCAATCCACCCAGAGGCTCTTGAGCGAAGTCGTTACGCCACCATGCCACCTGCGGAAAATCAAGGCGGTCAATGGCTATGAAATGTCCGAGGACCTCATTGCCGTCGGACGAAGTGATCCGTGAAGGGAAATCTCCCACCCGCGTGGCGCCCAATACCCCGTTCACTCTGATAAATTCCTGTGGCGCGGCAACCCAGTTGCTATCAGAAGGGATTGGCTCTCCAAGCGACGGCAGAGGCGTAAAAGTAATATCCGCTCCGGCCCGGTAGTACATCCTATCCACCGACCATTGGTCCAGGCTCGCGGCCATGGACAGCGTATATACGCCCATCGACAAGGCGATGATCACCAGCAGCAGTGGACTGACGTATTCGTGGCTCTGTCGCCCCAATTGGCGCAACGCCAGGTGAACGGCAAGCCAGCGGGTGCGATTCGCCAGCACATCCAACAAGCGCATCGATACGGAGAAGAGCCGCATGGTCACCAGCGCCGCCGTGACAACGAACAACGCCGGAACGATGATGAGAAATGGGTCCTGATAAAGATCTTCCGGCTGGCTCGCGATCCAACCAGCCAAAGATCCGCGCTGACTCATCTGGAAATAGGCATAATAGGTGGGTGCGATAAGGAGAAGATCCAGGTAATAACGATACCAGAAAGGCCCACGAGATGGGCGCGCCCATTCATGCTCTTCGCTGACGATGCTTTGACGGTTCGCTCGCACGATGGGCCAGAGGCGAGAAAACAGGGAAACACCCAGTGCCAGGAGCGTAAGCGGGAAACTGAATCCTTGCATGGATACCGGAATCGGCGCTCGAGGGGTGAAAGACAAGAAACTGGAGGTGTAGCCCATCAGGCGCGCAAGGAACAGCCCGAAGGCAATTCCCAAAGGATAGCCAATGACGAACAAGAGCAGCTGCTCTAACAGCGTCACGTTCATGATTCCGGAAATGCTCATCCCGCGACTGGTCAGAATCGAGGTCTCCCTGCTCTGCCATTGAACGATGATGGCCGAAATGAGCAGGAGAAAATAAAGCAGGATGGTGAAAGCCGGCAGGTTATATCCGAGAAGAATGATGGTGAGGACAGCATTGCGTTGAACGAAATCTTGAAGCGGGCTGAGAGGCGGCGTGTTGAGGCGCACCTCTGGCAGGAAGCTGGCGATACGGTCCTGTCCCTCTTGAAACCCTGCCAGATAGGAGGCGCTATCTTTGGGAATGATCTTGCCCTCATCGAGGATCACATACCAACTGGCCTCGCGTGAGCCGGAGGCGACCATCGGCTGGATAAATTTGATGTAATCCCTTCGGCGAACCAGCAGGGAGCCCTGCAGTTCCCCATCCGGATCGCTAAACCAAAATTCATGATTAGGATCTTTGGCGTGCCAGATGCCGGCGATCCGAATCATTACCGGGTCGACCGCTACCGTTGGGCGGATGATGAACTGGTCATTGATTTGAACGCCCATTTCCTGCGCCAGGCGGTCATGCATCCATACATCCAACACCTCTTCCGACACATTTTCTTCGTCGAGCAGGCTTCCCGCATCGAGTTCCAGGTGATTGGCGACGCCGGCGATATAGACGACGCTGAGGCTGCCCAGCAGGTTATTTCCCTGTGCATATTGATCGGAGCCAGGCTTTGGCTGCAAGAGCATTGTACCGCTGGAAATTTCAAGGCCCAACTGGCGCAACGGAAGTCCCACGGAGGAGGCCAGTGTGTCTCCTATTTGCTGAGCCATCTTTTCGGAGTTTTCCAGGGTGAGCGGGTTTCGAGCAGAGGGAAACACGTAAACATTCGTCGAAAACGGTGGACGGCCAGTCACCCGGCTGAATTCGGCCAGGTTCTGCTCCAGGATCACCCGATCTACTGCCTGGGCAAAAAAGGAGGCGTTGGTCACCAATCCCACAGATAAAATGACGCCGAGAAAAGCAAGAATGACCAATCCGCGGTGATACTGCTGACGCCGCAGGATCAGGAGAAACAAACCAGGCAACTGATAGACGAACTTTTTCAGCGAAGGTCTTTGGGATTTTGAGGAGGCTCTCGACATCAGACTATTATTCTACTAAAGATCACTTGGCTTTTCATACTGTCTATGTGCATGCAAAGGCTGTCAGACCAAGCTCAAGCCGCAGTCTCGCGCGAAGCGTGCCGCGCTGGCGGTACTCGGCGGCGCTTCTCGGTCAAATCCTGCGCCGCCCCCTGCGGGGACTGCCGCCCGCAGGGACGGCGTTCGCGAAGGGCGGCGCAGGGAGCAACTGAGTGGCATATTTGGCTTGCACGCTACGCTCCTAACCCTGCTCCTGTAGTACGAATACGCCACGTGGAGGCATTGTCACGCGTTCCTTTACAGACGCTCCGCTGATTAAATCCATGTAGGATCGATCGAGCGGCAGACCTTTGGTTTCTTCGCTATGATTCAACAGGAACAGCAACCGCTGGTTTCCCTGCCATCGCTCGACCGCTTCAACGCCAGGCGGCGAGACAAATACCGGATGGACGTTCGCAGTCTCCAGGGCCCAGCCCACCAGCGTATCATGGAGAGCATCATCTCCCAATGTCCCTATGTAGATGGCATGACCCTGACCAAATCGGTTAAGGGTGATGGCAGGGTTGCCGGAAAAATACTCGCTCTGGTAGGTTGCAATCGCGTCTGCGTTGGTCGGCCGCAGCACATCGAACCATAATCGGGCCTGTGCAGTTTGGACCGCGCGATCAGGCAGGTTCAATTCGAGCGGCACAGTCATATCAGCCGGCCGCACATCGTATTCGTCCACTTCCACACCGCAAATCTCTGCCAGCAATCCGGGCAGGAAACTGTCCACGACCGCATTGGCCTCATCCTTGACACCGGTTCGAGCTGTGACCAGAAGCATCCCGCCATTTTGGACAAAGCTGCGCAAATTCCCGGCTGTCTCATCCGGAAGGATATAGACTGCAGGAGCGATGACCAGCCGGTAACGGCTCAAGTCCGCGTTGGGCGGCACGATATCCACGCCAATATTGCGGCGATGAAAGGCTTTGTAATAACTGGTAAAGAGGGAAACATACTTGAAATCCGCATGATTTGGCTGAGCTTGAAATGCCCAACGCGCGTCATAGGAAAGAATCATCGCGACCGAGTTGCGATTCTCGGCTTCCAGGAATTGATTGCCCACGCGTTCCAATTCACTCCCGATGGTCTTGAGCTCCTCATAGCGGCGACCGGGTTGTCCGTGATGGTAAAGCACGCCATGCCAGTATTGTTCCGTGCCAAACCTGGCAGTCCGCCAGCGGAAGTAGACGATGGCATCGGCTCCATGAGCAATCGCCTGATAGGTCCACAAGCGCATCTCGCCGGGACGCGGAGTCATCCCTAACGTCTGCCAGCCGCCAGAACCCGATTCCTGTTCCATCACCCAGAACGGCTTGCCCTTGAAGCCGCGGGTCATATCGTGCCCGAGGGCAAGATACGCATGATCCACATCGTTATTCAGATGCCAACCGGTGCGCGGATAGTTATCCCACGATACGAAGTCTAATGGTTTGGCCAGGTCAAAATAATTGATCTGCTCGAAGCCGACGCCCATGAAATTGTGGGTGATGAAATGTTTCGGACAGATCTGCCGCAGGATGTCTACCTGCTCCTGCTGGAAATGGGTGAACGTATCCGACATGAAGCGGCGGAAATCCAGGTCCAGGCCCGGGTTGGGGACGCCGCCAGTCTCCAGTGGTACGGGGATCTGTGTCCAATCTGTGTAAACGTGGCTCCAAAAAGCCGTTCCCCAGGCATCGTTTAGAGTCTCCAGTGTGCCATATCGCTCTTGTAGCCAGTTTTGGAAACCTGCCTGGCAGGTGGAGCAATAACAGCGGCCATTCAGTTCGTTATCGATCTGCCAGCCAATTACCGCAGGATGATCGGTGTAGTGGTTCGCCATGGCACTTGTGATGATGCGTCCGCGCTCGCGATATCCGGTATGGGAAGGGCAGAACTCGCAGCGATTGCCATAGGTCAGGCGGTGGCCATGCTCATTGACTTTATATGCATCGAACATCATGGCCATCACCCACGGAGGCGCGGAGGCAGTAGGCGTGCCGAGCACGACCTGGATGCCGCGCTCATGCAGAATTTTTATAGCCCGATCCAGCCAATCGAAATCGAAGCATCCAGGCTGGGGTTCCAGAAAGCTCCAGGCAAATTCAGCCAGGCGCACCACGTTGATGCCAGCCTCCGACATCAAGCGCGCATCTTCCGGCCAGCGCTCCTCAGGCCATTGTTCGGGGTAGTAGTCCACGCCAAAGCGAAACATAGTGCTCCTTATTTACCTATCGCCCCTGCCCCCTTCCCTGGCAGGGAAGGGGGTGTCCCGGAGGGACGGGGGTTAGGTTTTTGTTCCTCAATTAGAACTCGCCCTCGATCTTCATACGCGCCACCTCAATGGGATCTTCTTTGCCAGTCAGCGGCTTGAGTTTGAACGCGAAACGGTAGAGGCCGGGGTAGACCAGGAACTCCGGATGCACCTGCGACATCCAGCCGTCGTCCCCACCCACACCCATGTGGCGG
>DASTOH010000268.1:0-8183 GCA_035720235.1 Anaerolineales bacterium
CCCCCTTTGCCGGGTGATTCATCATGCTTACCTTTTCTTCGAGCGTGAGACGTCCAACCAGATCTTTTACCCGCTCGGCAAATGGAAGCGATGTATCGAGATACAAAAGTTTTTCTGACGTGGTGTTTGTGTTCATGAAACGCTCTCCTCAAAGCAAAGTGTTATTTGGTCTTGTATGGCGTCATCACAAAATCCTACTCGTTAGATTTGAGAGTAGGAATCACTTGCGGACCATTCGGAATCACACACAGGCGATTGCCATAACGGGCCATCAAAGAGTTTAGTCCATCAGGCAATCGCAGGGGTTTAAAGAGCGCGTGGCAGATTTCGTCGTCGCTGAGTCCGTCTGAATGGATATAAACATCTGCACGGGGTTGAATCTGCGCCTGGATCTGCACCTGCCACTGGTCATGCGCGTGGAAGCCAGGTTGGGCGAGCATGTCGAGCACGCCCTGCGGCGAGCCACCCTGCCGGAGTAGTTCGGCGTATTTGCCATGGTTGGGCAGGCCATCATTACAGGCCGCGCACATGAGGACCGCCCCACCCTTCCGGACGACGCGGGCACCGGCGCTCACACCTTTGATCGTTTGATAGAGATTCTGGTCGAGGGGATAGCCGCTGTTGGTGGTGATGACCACATCATAGGGCGCGTCCACGTGAATGAGGGCATGGTCCGCGACAAAGGCGCAGCCTGCCGCATGGGTGCTGAGCATGTCACCGGCGAAGACGCCCGTCAACTGGCGCGCGTCATTCATGGTGACGTTGATGAGGAAGGTAGGCTGGGTGCGCTGCGCCATCTCGCACATCTCCTCCCAGATAGGGTTGCCGCGCGTGACGCCCCAGGTGGCATTGGGATGCGCGATCATCTCCAGGCCATGATTGCTGAGCACCGATTCAAACCCGGCGATGGAGGGCAGCACACCCTTGGGTCCTCCGCTGAAGCCAGCAAAGAAATGTGGCTCGATAAAACCGGTGAGAATCCTGACGTCCGCTTCGGCGTAGGCGCGGTTGATGCGGACGGGGTTGCCGCGCGCAGTGACGCCAAACGAAACGAGATTGGCATCGTCCCAGGCGTCATGTTGAATGCAGTGATAATTTTCAACGACGAAATCGCTAAGTAACGTGCGCAGTTCAGCATCGGTTTGCGGACGGTGTGTGCCGAGGGCATTGATGAGGGTGATGTCACTGCGCTGGACACCCGCCGATTCGAGTTCGTGCAGGAGGATGGGCAAGAGCAGCGCATTGGGCGTGGCGCGCGTGATATCCGTGTGGACGATGGCCACGGTATTGCTTGGCTTGACCCTGTCCCTGAGCGGTGCAGAATCTATCGGGTGACGAAGCGCTTCGAGGATCGCGGCGGCTTCGTCGGGGAGTCCGGGCGCCTGGTAGGAGGTGAGGATGTCGGCGTCGTCCGGAACGTCGAGAGGCAACCCGGTTTTGCTATAGGCCAGTGTGACGCGCTTCATGGTACAAGCTCCGGCGTGCTGTTTATGTTCATAAAACCATCTCCTCAGTCAAAAGTCCTGGTCCTACATGCGCGGCTTGCTGTGGTTACCCAAAAGGCAGCTATATTCCAGGTGAGAGTTTTTATGCTCTTGCTAAATGTAGCGCGGGACTTCCTGCATCGGCTCCACCTCACCAAACTTTACCGCGTAGAGACGGCGATGAGTCTCTTGTGCGGCTTGCACAAGGTCTGAGTATGGGAGATCGATCACGTTGATGAAGCCATAGTTAAGGCGCTCCTTGTCACTGGGGCGGCCAGTTGGTAGATTGTCGACCATTTGGAACCAGTGGCTACCGATAATGTACGGGCTGGAGGCGGCGTTTTCGACATAATAGCGATAGGCTGTGGCCCGTTCTCTGTGATCACGGACTTTGTGTACGTTGTAGAACAATCCTTGTAGACCACGCCCGGGGGTCGCAGCGGTGAACTCGCCGATCAGCACCGGTCTCCCAGACACTTCGGCGTACTCGCGGATCAGATCTGGATCGGGGGCGAAGGTATCAGAGTAGATGTTGATGCTGAACACATCGAAAATCCGGCTCATCTCCACCCATCGCCGGTCTGGCCTGCCAGCGAAGCGAACCCCCAGGACCAGATGATTGGGGTCGTGGCGCCGGACAGCCTGCGTGATCGTCTCAAAGTACTGCTTCCCAGCAAGATAGAGAAAGTCGGCTTTGATCTGTTGCGCTTCGGCGGGCCGGGCGCGCAGTAGCTCCTGTAACTTAGCCTTGGTGGCAGACGACTTGGAGTCGGCGAGCACCATCTCTGCAAAGCCTGGATGATCTACAAAGGGCCTTGCCCATCCCGGTTCATTATCGATGAACCAACCGATGAGGTTGGGATCATCTTTGAGAGGTGCGCAGTCCGTTTGGGCTTTGGCGTCAACATTGGCAGCGAACTCTTCCGAGAAGACGTCGGGGAAGTCCCCATGAAAGGAGAACTGTTTTCCGATGTCCCCCATGCCCCACCCATCCAGCGGAAGCACATAGGGCATCTGACTCGAGATGGCCAGCCCCTTGTTTGACCAGTTGGCGATCGTGTTAAACCCCCAACCTCGGAGACGGGCAAGGATGTGCTGCGTCCATTTCTCTGCCCAGCCTTCGCCGAAGCGACGTATGATGTTGGCTACGTAAAAGGAAACGACGGGATGGCCATGAGCTGCAGCGCCCTCCCCGGGCAACAGCCAGGCCGGCCCGGATGGTGGCAATTGCTCGAAGAGATACTCGCATTCAGAAACGTCGGTGGCGAAGCTGCCCTGGTCATACCCCACGAGATCCATTCCCACCGAGTAGAAGGGATGACCGTGCGGGTCAACGAATACCCATTTGCCGTCCACCTGTGCGGTCCGGAAGAAGCCTGTCGAAGGCAAGGTCCGGCTCACGTCACCGCCCAGGGAGCAAAACGGGTACTGCACTGGCGTCAAGCGATCCGCCTCTCTGTCCCAGAGCTGCCGAAGTTGCTCATCGTTGTGTGCTTTATCTTCCCAATTTTCGGGGATCCACTGGCCATAGACGTCGATGAGTGGCCGTTTGTCGATGATATCGTCCGGCGGTATTTCGCCCACCAATGTAAACTCGTAGAGCGTCAATTGGGTGGGCGGGCTGGGGCAGCGCATCTTGAAGACAATCTCCTCTACCTGGTCGAAGGCGAAGACGTCGTTCTCCGCATAGATTTTGTACCCTGACGTTCTGGGCGTTACAGTAGAAGTTGGGAGGAAGAAAACATCGAACGGAATAACTCCCTTGATGCGGATGCCAGCCAGAGGCTCTATACGGAAGGCCTTCGTCTGTTCTCCACTGGAGAAACAAATAGAGATTGTTTCCAGGTTCGTGCTATGAAAAGTGAAGTGCATGGCTTTGAACGCTGACCAATCGGTCGGCCATCCAAGCTGGGCAACCGGGATGCGCACCTCTGGCTCAGCGGCCGTATGGTGAAACGTAAAGGTCAGGCTGCCTGCAGAGGGGTCATGGAAGATCGAGGCCTCGTGCCTATGAAACCTGGCGACATCTTCCGCTCGTACAGAGGGTAGGAGCGGAAGTGAGTTCGTGGAAATTGACGACATAATTAGCCTCCTCTGATCATATAAGCCACGATAGCGTGGCCATCCCCACAAATTGAATCTTTCTGCGCGGCAATCACACGTTATTTCGCTTTCGTTTTGATTTCATATTCACCTGCTTCGAAGCGCAAGACGGCATCTTGCGTTACTACATCAGCAGAGGTGTTGGCAGGGATAGTGAACTTCCAGATAAACTCGTCGCCTTCGATTTTCCAGTCACTGATGATTTTGCCGTAAGCAGAGTCATATTCGGCCCGGGCATGGGTCAATCCACCGCCCGGTTGGGGCGCAAGGATGAAATTTTGAAAACCGGGATGTTCAGGGTCAGGGCGAATGCCTGCGACGACCTGGTACATCCAGTTGCCGACGGCGCCGTAAGCGTAGTGGTTAAAGGAGTTCATCGACCAGCTCTGGAAGCCGCGGTCATGCCGCCAGCCATCCCAGCGCTCCCATATGGTGGTCGCGCCTTGCGTCACAGGATACAGCCAGGAGGGGAAATCCTTTTGCAGCAGGAGGTCGTAGGCGGTGTCGAGGTGTCCGTTTTCGCTCAGGGCAAACAGCAGGTACGGAGTGCCGACAAAGCCTGTGGTGAGCCGGTCCTGGTTGTCGCGAACGGCCCTCGACAGGTTTTCGGCCGCGGCGGCGCGCATGTCGTCAGGCAGCAGGTTGAACTGCAAGGCCAGGGCGTAGGCCGTCTGTGTGTTGCTCAGGAGCAGGCCTCCGGGTAGGATGAAGCGCTGCTGGAAAGCCGAGCGGATCTGCTCGAACAGAGTCCGGTATTTGGCCGCGTCGTCCTTTTTATCCAGTACTTCCGCGATGCGCGACATGAGATCAACACTGTGGGCAAAATAGGCAGTTCCGATGAGATGCTTCGGCGTTTCGGCAAAAGAGAGCCAGTCCCCGTGGCCCTGCCAGCCCTGTGCGGCTCGGATGCACGCCGGGCTGTGGGCTACGAGCCAGGCAATGAATTTCTCGAAGGCGGGGTAGAGTTCGGCCAGGATGGACTTATCGCCATACGCCTGGTAAAGCGCCCAGGGCACGATGAGCAGCGCATCTGCCCAGGCAGGCCCGCCGTCCTCGGTGCCGATTATCGGATCAGGGGCAACCTTTGGGATGGCGCCATCGTCCCACTGTGAGAGCGCGAGTTCGCGCAGCCAGTCGGCCAGGAACGCGGAAACGTCCATGTTGAAAATTGCGGCGGGTGCAAAGGCCTGGATGTCGCCCGTCCAGCCGAGACGCTCGTCGCGTTGCGGGCAATCGGTGGGGATGCTGACAAAGTTACCGCGCTGGCTCCACTGGATGTTTTGCTGGAGCCGGTTGAGCAGCGGCTCAGAACATTCGAACCTTCCGGTGAACGGCAAATCGGAATGCACGACAATGCCGGTGACCATATCAAGCGGCGGGGTATCGTCACAACCTTTCACTTCCACATAACGAAAACCATGGAACGTGAAACGCGGCTCCCAAACTTCTTCGCCCTCACCTGCGCAAGTGTAATGATCCGTGGCCTTGGCCGCTCGTAGGGCAATCGTGTACAGCAAGCCGTCGGGGTTGAGCGGCGCGTTTTCCACAAGCGCTTCGGCGTGACGAATGGTCAACGTTTGTCCGGACTTACTTCGTACCTTCAGGCGCACATGCCCCACCATGTTTTGACCGAGGTCAAATACCCAGCGAGAATTAGGCCATTCGTCCACGCGAGTCAGGGAGATAGGATGGATCTCCTGCGTCGCCCGAACGGGAGTCACACAAGCGGCAGATAGTTTCGCTTTGGGCGACTCGGCGATTCGGACTAAGCTCCATCTGGCTTCATCGAACCCAGCTGTATCCCAGCCGAGGGTCTCGCGGCGCGCGTCATACGCTTCGCCCATGAGCATATCGGAGGAGAGCAATGCACCGTAATTATGTACCCAGGTCTCATCGCTGACGATCGTTTGCAAGGAGCCATCGGCGTACGTGATCTCGAGCTGCGCCAGCAGCTTGGGCCGGTCGCCATAACGCTGGCGTCCGAGCCACGCGACGTGTCCGCAGTACCAGCCGTCGCCGAGGATGACGCCGATGGCGTTCGCGCCGGGCTTGAGCAGGGATGTGACATCGTAGGTATGGTAGTGGATGCGCTGGTTATAGTCCGTCCAGCCGGGGTTGAACAAGTCGGCACCCACGCGCTGTCCGTTGAGGGAGGCTTCATAGAGGCCGAGGGCGGTGATGTAGAGGCGGGCTGTCAACGGATGCACGGATTTCTCAACGGATTGTGAATCGGATGCACGGATGTCCTCAGCGGAAACGGATGACGAGATGGTGAATTCCTTGCGCAAATATGGGCATGGCACAGATGTATATGGCCCGCCTGCGAGCGTGCCTTCAATCCATTTTGCCTGCCAGTCGGATGGATGGAGCAGTCCCATCTCGAAGAAGGCGGGGGCCGATTCGATCATGGCGCCGGTCCCGTCCCAGACGCGGACGGTCCAGGTGATGCGGTCACGCGAGTGGAGGGCGCCACCGTAAGGGATGTGGGTGGATTGGTTGGACTCAACTCGTCCTGAATCCCAGTGCGGCGAATTGCCCCCGCCTCCAGCGGGATCTTCGACAATTCGCCCTACGACTTGATACGCGATTTGTTTTGCACCCTGGCGCGGGGATTGCATTTGCCATGAGAGGCGCGGAGGTACGAAGTCAATGCCGATGGGATGTTCGAGGGTTTCGGTACGGAGGTGGGTGATAATGGTCATGAGTCTGGTCCATCCTGAATGAAAGAACCGCAAGTTCACCGAGTGTATGTCTTGCAACAGATTTAATGAGATAACCACCCAATCGTCACTGCAGAGAATGTAGCACACGCGCATAAAGCGAGTCAATTACATTCTGCATGATTTGAAATTACTTTTGTCTTGATTCATCGGAAGCGGCAACGCAAAACGAGTCTTTTGTACTACACTATTCTAATCGAATGGAGACACACGATGACAGTTTTCGAACCCCTGCCCCGCGCCGAAGTGATCCAGGCCGTTGAACGCAAACACCCGCGCCGCATTCCGCTCATCATGGCGAAGTGGTGGGGCGAAGGATTTTCCGAACTGCACGGCGAGATGCTCTCGCACTTCGACCAGTATCCCGAAGATGCCGTGTTATGCCTGATCGAGCCGTTCCGCTATGAGGAAATGAACCTGCCCTGGGAACTGCACCTGACCGGCGCGCACGATACCCGCGCGGTACTGCCTGATTGGGAAATGCTCGATGAGCTCATCGCGCACCTGCCTGACCCTGAGCAGGACCTTCAATTCGAGAAGGCACTCGAGATGGCGCAGTGGGCGCATGAACATGACCGTTACTTCATCTTTGGATGGTGGCGGCTGTTCTTCGAGCGCCCCTGGGAAATTCGCGGCATGACCAACCTCTTGATGGACTATGTCGCCTATCCGGAAGAGGTGCATAAACTGTACGATGCGCTGTGTGAAACCTACCTGGCCTATTTGCGGCGGGCCCTGCGCGAGTTCCAGTTCGATGGCTTTTGGACGAGCGATGACCTCGGGCATCAAAAGCAATTGTTCATGAGTCCGAAAATGTTCCGCACTTTCCACAAGCCGCGCTACGAGCAGATCGGCGCGTTACTGCGCGAACACAACCTGCATTGGTGGCTGCATAGTTGCGGGAATAATTTTGGCATCCTGGGCGATCTTGTCGACGCAGGCGTGACTGTCTTTCACCCGGTGCAGAAGCATACGATGGATGAACAGCTGGTGGCAAAGCAATTCGGCGAGCGGTTGACCTTTTTGGTGGGTTTCGATGTGCAGCAGATTCTGATCAACGGCAGGCCGGAGGAGGTCCGCGCCGAGGTCCGCCACCTGATCGATACCTTTGATCGTCCCGATGGCGGCATGTGCCTGGCTGCGGGGAACGGCATTCTGCCGGGCACGCCGCTGGAAAACATCGACGCGTTTTTGGATGAGGCGCTGGTGTATGGAGAAATCAAGAGAACTGCTCGATAAAAGGAGTCCTTCATGTCCACAGAATCGTTCGTCCACAATCTTCTTTCGCAAATGACCCTCGAAGAAAAGATCGGTCAACTTCACCAATATTTCGCCTGGGGCAATCTCGATCCGGAGGTCATCAAACAGGGGAAAACCGGGTCGGTGATCAACGCCTCGGGCGCACTCAGCGGGCAGGGTTTCTCCGGTTCGGGTAGCGCCGCCATCAGCAATCACATCCAGCAGATGGCGCTCGAGTCGCGGCTCGAGATTCCGCTCATCTTCGGGCGCGATGTGATCCACGGGTATCGAACCGTGTTTCCGATCCCGCTAGCCCAGGCCGCCTCGTTCAATCCGGAGCTGGCGGAACAGGCTGCCTCGGTCGCCGCCCTCGAAGCAAGCGCCGACGGCATCAAATGGACGTTCGCGCCCATGCTCGATATCGCCCGCGATTCACGCTGGGGACGGGTGGCGGAAGGCAACGGCGAAGATCCGTATCTTGGCGAACAAATGGCGGCGGCGGTCGTCAAAGGCTTTCAGGGCGATGATATGTCCGCGCCTGACAAACTCGTGGCCTGCGCGAAACACTACGTGGGTTATGGCTCGACTGAAGGCGGGCGCGATTACGACAACGGCGAAATTTCTGAACCAACCCTGC
>DASTOH010000269.1:0-15870 GCA_035720235.1 Anaerolineales bacterium
GAGACCAACCTGGTCCAGGGCCAGGATGGCTACGGCTCAAGCATCGAGTTCACCCAGGCCGGGCATAAGCTTGCCCTGCCAGACCTGGCCATTGGCCGGTTAGTGGATAGCGCCACCGACATCAGCGCGGCAGTCGATGCCTATATTGCGACCGATGGTCTGATCGTCCCGAACTCGTCGCTGGTCACCGGCTATGACTTTGTCGGCGACGCGGCCGAAGCCATGAAGGTCCTGCTCGATGGGGGCACGAACTCCAGCGCCGATACCCTGATCCAGGCGCCTGGCTTGCCTCCCACCGATCCCACCGCCTGGACCGCGGCCCAACTGCTCGCAAAACTGAATGGCAGCAATTACGATATCGCCGTGTTGACCGGTCACTTCAGCGCCGGCAACCTGCTGGCCGCGGATTACGCATCTGAGCTCACCGCCGCAGATGTGGCCGCCTCCTCCGCCGACCTGACCGACGTGCTCGTGATGGCCCTCGGCTGTCACGGCGGCTACAGCATTCCGGCCTCAGACCTGCTCGATAACATTTCACCGGAACCCGATTGGGCAAAGGTCTTCCTGGCTGAGGGCGCAGCTGGTTACATTTCTGCCACAGGCTATGCCTACGGTGATACCGAGTTGAAAGAATACGGCGAGCGGCTGTTCCTGTTGGTCGCAGAGCAATTGCGCACCGGCAGCGGCCCCGTGTCCGTGGGCCAGGCGCTGGTACAGGCCAAGCAGCAATATCTTGCCGAAACCGCCCAGTTGACCGGCATCGACCATAAGACGCTGGTCGAGATGACGCTCTACGGTCTGCCGATGATGAAGGTGGACATGCCTGGCGATCCGCTCCCGGCTGAGAGCGATGATTCGATCGTCAGCGACACCGCACCGGTTCCTGATGCGAACTTTGGACTGAGCAGCAGCACGGTCTCCTTGAGTCCGACCCTGACTACCAACACCAAGACGCTGCAAAACCTCTCTGCCGAAGGCACGGTGATGACCACCTATCTCTCCGGTGCGGACGGCGTGGTGGTCAACCCCTTCGAGCCGATCTACCCGAAGGAGATCGATAACGTCAGCGTGAGTGGGGAACAACTACGCGGCGTAGCTTTCCGGGGCGGCACCTACACTGATCTGAATGTTATTCCGCTAACCTCCTCACCGACCACCGAGACCTCCACCGCTCATCTCTCATACAACACGCCGGTTTTCTACCCGACCCAGCTCTGGGCCGCGAACTACATCCACGCCTTCAACGGCGGCAACACCCGGCTGATCACCTTCCCGGCCCAGTTCCGCTCGAGTGCGCTCGGCGCCACGGATGGCACACTGCGCAAGTTCAACAGCCTGGATCTGGAACTGTATTACCTGCCCTCCAACTGGACCGAGGCAGGCAGCCCTGAGACCAAGGCGGCCGCCGTCAGTGTGGCTCCCAGCATCCTGGGCGCTTCTGGCGTGCAAAGTGGTAACGACATTAACTTTAGTGTGAACGCTGTGGCAGAAGGCTCGGCCGGCGTACAGGCTGTGTGGGTCCTCTACACCGGCAAGACTGGCCGACCATATCATGGCGTCTGGACCGCGATCGACCTGGTCCAGAACGCGGATGACCCGACCCTCTGGGAAGGTACGGAGTCCCTGCTCCAGAACGGTGCAGTCGCTGAAGACATCCTGTTCATGGTCCAGGCCGTGGGCGGCGCCGGGCTCACGACCATCGCCACCAACCTGGGCGCGTACTACCAGGTCACTCCTGAGAACGCGGGCACACCAGAACCGTTCGCTGCCACCACACTGACGTTCACTTCAGTCCCGGCCTCCGGCACGTACCTCAAACCCAGCACGTTCGGAGTGCTGCTGCAGACGAACGACGAAGACGGCAACCTGGTAGCGGTGGCAAACGCCCTGGTGACGCTCGACATCGGCGGCCAACAGGTCTCCGGCCTCACCGGTGCCGACGGCACCGCCAGCCTCAGCCTCACGCACGTGGTCCGGCCCGGCAGCTACACCGCACAGGCGAGCTTCCGCGGCGACGGCGAGCGCCGGCTGCTCGGCTCGAACGCGACCTCTTCGACGTTTGCGGTCCAAAAGGACACCACTACGCTGACCGTCACACCGGCCTCGGCCACGATCTACGATTTTCAGTCCACGCCGTTCGTAGCCGTCGTGCGCGACTCATCCGGGCGGGCGCTGGGCGGCAAGTCGGTGTTCTTCATTGTCCACAACGCAACAGATTCGTTCGCCACCGCGGTCATCGCCGATTACCAGGGTAATGCTGCCCTGGGCGATGTGCCGCTGCTCGCGGGAACGTACACCGTGGATGCCTACTTCAACGGCACGATCCCGGTCACTCCTGCCCTCAATCTGAGCGACGATTACTATGGAAGCTCAAGCCGGACTGGCCAGACCCTCACCATCCTGAGCGACACCACCCCGCCCACGCTCGCACCGACCGTCTCGCCGAACCCGGTCTATCTCAATGGGACAGCTACGGCCTCGGCCAACGCGACCGACGACACTGGCTCGGGCATCGCCAGCCAGAGCTGTGGACCCATCGACACCAGCACCGTCGGAACTCACTCGGTCACGTGTACGGCCACCGATCACGCCGGCAACACGGCAACTGCCACGGTCGACTACCAGGTGATCTATCGCTTCGATGGCTTCCTGCAGCCGATCAACGACACCGGCCATTCCCAGGTCTGTAATTTACCCTGCCCGGTCAGCATCTTCAAGGGCGGCAGCACGGTGCCGGTCAAGTTCCAGCTGAAGGATGCCAATGGCAACATCGTTCAATCTACTAGCCTGCCGGTCTGGGTCACCCCTCAGCAGGGCAACCCCACCTCCGCCCCGGTCGGTGAATCGATCTTCACCGATCCGGCCAGTAGCGGCGCCAACTACCAGTGGGACGGTTCCAGCAAGTACGTATACAACTGGGGCACTCAGGGCTTTGCTTCCGGCTATTACTGGCGGATTGGTATGACACTCGATGATGGAATGACGTACTATGTGATCATCGGATTGCGTTAGAATTACCCATCGAAATCGATGGAAGCTTTATCTGCCTACATTCCAACTGACCGGCGCCATGCCCTGGCGCGAGGCGCAGCGCTGCCCGACCATACGTCTGGTGCAGCGCTGTTCGCCGACATCTCCGGTTTTACGCCGCTGACCGAGGCATTGGTAGAAGCCCTGGGTCCTCAGCGGGGGGCCGAGGAATTGACGCGCTGGCTGAATGAGATTTACGATGCACTGCTGGTCGAGATCGAGAATTATCGCGGCAGCGTGATCGGTTTCAGCGGTGACGCGATCACCTGTTGGTTTGACGATCAGAACCCGGAATACGTCAAACCTCACCCCACCACCTCCACTGCATTAAGGGCCACCGCCTGCGCCCTGGCGATCCAGCAGACCATGCAGCGCTTTGCACAGGTCGATCTCCCCGGCGCGGGGATCGTCTCGCTGGCGATCAAAGCTGTGGTGACGGTTGGCCCGGCGCGTCGCTTCCTGGTCGGTGACCCAGCGATCCAGCTGGTGGATGCCCTGGCTGGCCAGACCCTTTACCGCTTGTCAACCGGCGAGCACCAGGCGGAACGCGGCGAAGTCTTGCTGGATCAGGCCGCGGTCTCGGCCTTGGCCGACCAGGTGGACGTGCTGGGGTGGCGCGTAGATACAGAAAGCGGCGAACGCTTCGCGGTGGTGCGCGGGTTGAATGTGGGCGTCGAGCCCGCGCCCTGGCCGCCGCTGGAGGCGGATGCGCTCAGCGATGAACTGGTTCGGCCCTGGTTGTTGCCGTCCATTTATAACCGGCTAATGAGCGGCATGGGGGAATTCCTGACCGAGTTGCGGCCGATCGTGGCCCTTTTCCTGCGCTTCTCGGGCATTGACTATGATGGTGACCCTCAGGCCCAATCCAAACTCAATGGCTATATCGAGGCAGTCCAGCGCAGCCTGTCCCAGTATGACAGCTACCTGTTCCAGTTGATCATCGGCGACAAAGGCAGCAACTTCTACGCTTCCTTTGGTGCGCCGGAGGCCCACGAGGACGACGCCATCCGCGCCATCACCGCCGCGCTCGATCTGCGCGATTTACAACAGATGGACTTTATCAAGGATGTGCAGATCGGCGTCAGCCAGGGCCTGGCCCGCACCGGAGCCTGTGGCGGCATCTATCGGCGCACGTACAGCGCCCTCGGGGATGCGGTCAATATGGCCGCCCGCCTCATGCAGAACGCGCCGTCCGGCCAGGTGCTGGTCAATCAAAATGTGCGTAAGGCCACCGCCGACAGTTTTACCTGGGAGGAACTGCCGCCGCTGCTGGTTAAGGGCAAGTCGCAGCCGGTGACAGTCTTTCGGCTGATCGCAGCCCGGGTACGGCATGGCATCAGCCTGCATGAACCAAAGTATGCCCTGCCCATGGTGGGCCGCGCCGCTGAACTGGCCCTGATCGAACAGAAACTCGCAGCCGCGTTGCTGGGTCACGGTCAGATCGTGGGCATCACAGCCGAAGCCGGCATGGGGAAATCGCGCCTGATCGCGGAGGTCATTCGCCTGGCACGCAAGCGTCATGTCATTGGTTATGGGGGTGAGTGCCAATCCTATGGGACCAGCAGCAGCTACCTGGTGTGGCAGAACATCTGGCAGCGTTTTTTCAACCTGGACCCGGCCTGGTCGTTGGCGGAACAGGTCGAGTCGTTGGAGCAGCAGTTATCTGAGATCGACCCGGCGCTGCTCCCGCGCCTGCCGCTGCTCGGGGCCATCCTCAACCTGCCGATTCCCGATAACGAGCTGACCAGTTCCTTCGATGCCAAACTGCGCAAGGAATCGCTGGAGGCGCTGCTGATCGACTGTCTTCGCCATCGGGCGCGGGCGATGCCACTGCTGCTGGTGCTCGAAGATTGTCATTGGATCGATCCGCTCTCGCACGATCTGCTGGAGGTGATCGGCCGGGTTAGCACGGATCTGCGCATACTGATCGTGATGGCCTACCGGCCTCCGCAAGTCGAAAGAAGGCTCACGTTACGCGTGAGTCAGTTGTTCCATTTCACCGAGATTCACCTGACCGATCTGCCGGCAGCCGAGATCGAACAACTGATACGGTTCAAGCTCGGCCTGATCTACGGTGAGGAAATTGGGCTCCCCGGAGCGCTGGTCGAAAAAATCAGCCTGCGGGCTCAGGGCAATCCATTCTATATCGAAGAGCTACTGAATTACCTGCATGATCGGGATATCGACCCGCAACAGCCGGAGGCCCTTGAGCAGATCGACCTGCCGGACAGCCTGTACAGCCTGATCCTCAGCCGCATCGACCAACTCAGTGAAAACCAGAAGACGGTCCTGAAAGTAGCCAGTGTCATCGGGCGTTTGTTCCGGGCGGCCATGTTATGGGGTGTCTACAATCAATTTGGCGACCAGGAACGGGTTCGAGCTGATCTCAATACCCTGAGCGAGCTGGACCTGACGCCCATGGACACGCCCGAACCTGAACTCGCATATTTGTTTAAGCACATCCTGACCCAGGAGGTCGCGTACGAGACCCTGTCCTTTGCTACGCGCGCCATGCTGCATGACCAGATCGGACAATATATAGAGAATAATTATCGAGACGTGCTGGATCAAAATATCGACCTGCTGGCGCATCACTTCAAACATAGTGAGAACCTGCCGAAGAAACAGGAATACCTGTGGAAGGCCGCAGAGGCCGCCCAGGCCGATTTCGCAAACGCCGCGGCCATTTCGTATTACAGGCAGGTGCTGCCTTTGCTGCCCGAAGACCAGCAGGTGGCTGCCCTGTTGAAACTCGGCCAGGTGCTCGAACTGGTCGGAGAGTGGCAGGAGGCCGAGGAGATGAATCGACAGGCGGAAGAACTGGCAGGCCGCTTGAATGACCTGCCGCGTCTCGCCCGGGCCCAACGATCCCTCGGCTGGCTGCTGAGAAAACGGGGTGAGTACGCCGAGGCCGAGACCTGGCTGGTGCGCGCCCGCGCCAGTTATGAACAGTTGGATGACAAGCCGGGTATGAGTCATGCTTTATCCAACATCGCTGAACTGTACCGGCTGCAGGGCAAGTATGATGAGGCCCGTTCCCAGTATGGGGAAAGCCTGAGCCTGGCCGTGCAGATCGCAGAACCCCGCGACCGGAGGGCTGCTCGGGCCCATGCCATCAAGGGCGCCGGGACCGTCGCCACCTGGCAGGGCGATTACGAGACTGCTCGCATATTGAACGAGGAGAGCCTGACCCTGCGCCGGGAACTGGGCGATGTACCGGGCGTGGCGACCCTGCTCAACAACCTGGGCATCATCGCCCGTTTCCAGCGCGACCTGACGGGCGCGCGCCAGCTGAATGAGGAAAGCCTGGCGCTCTTCCGCAAAATAGGCGACCGCTGGGCCGTTGGGCAATTGCTGAATAACCAGGCCTGTGTAGCCAGCGACCAGGGGGAATATGCCGAAGCGCGCCTGCTGCTGCAGGAAAGCCTCATCATCCGCCGCCAGCTGGGTGATAAGGCCGGGCTGGCGCTCTCCCTCAATACCCTGGCAGATGTTGTGTTGGATGAAGGTCAATTCTCTGAGGCCCGCCCCCTGCTCGATGAAAGCCTGGCGCTCAGTCGTGAACTCGGTGACCAGACCGCCATCGCCTACCTGATCGAGGATTATGGCGGATTGGCCGCCGCAGAGGCGAGCCACGCAAAGGCGCTGAAACTCGCAGGCTTCGCAGCCGCGTTGCGTGAATCGATTGGTGCACCGCTGCCACCCTCCGAACAGGCCCGCGTCGACCGCATGATCGCGCCTGCACGTGGAGCCCTGCCCGAATCCGCGGTGACGGCCGAATGGGAAGCCGGACGATCCCTGGCGTTGGAGCAGGCCATCGAACTGGCGCTCTCCGCCTCATAACGCTACACGTCAGTGCTACCTTTCAGCGATCACAGGCCAGCCGCAATGAAATGTTGTTAGTTTGGCAATCCAATACAAGATCAACTTGCCTTTAATCAACAAGGGCCCCTCGGGGCCCTTGTTTTTTTTGACAGAGAGGGCCGAAACCCACCTGACATTTCTCTCTTACTTGAAGAGCGCCATGATCTGATCGAAGACACCCTGGAGCGTGTCGAGGGGCTTCTCGCCTGCTTCGATCATGTAACCATATTGGGTGGTATGCTGGTTGAAGAGGGCCAGTCCGGTGGCATTATCCTCTTTGATCAGTTCTGCACGGTGGCAGCCGCCGCAAGCCCGCGTAGCGGGACCGGTGACATAAGACGGAACGTCGGCGATCGTTCTGTCCATGCTCTTGACCACATCGGAGGCGGAGAGCAAACCGGGCAGCGACTTGGACTGATTCGGCACGTTGTTGGTACCTGCAACATGGCAGGCTTCACAATTGGTGATGCCATGCTTCGGGAACGGCATCTCGATTTCTGTCGCATACTTCTCGGCTTGGACTGGATCGGTGAAATCGATATCGCCAACATCGAATTGCTGGGACGAATGGATCGCATGGGTATAGGAGTCGATCGAGCGCGACTGCAATTCCAGGTGAGAACCACCAGCTTTGGTGATGTGGCACATGCGGCAGACAACGATATTCCCGCCGCGGTCCGCTGAATGGAAGGTTGTGCCCAGTGCCTCGTGACAGGTATTGCAGCCATCCGTAACCTTTACGATGGGGCTGTAGAACTTATCATTGAAGCGATTGGTGGTAAGGTCAAACGTCCTGGAGGGAGCATTGATGGCAAGGACGACCTCATCCGCATTCATCAATTCGGGCATGACCGCAATTTCAACTCTCTTTACGGTGCCGCCGATCATATCAGCCCAGTCGGTCAGGTCCGCGGTAACTTCCCACTTGCCGTCGCCGGCTGATACGGTCGTAAAGCGCGGACTCTCTTCCCCTACAACGTATTCCAGGGCTCGCTGATCTTTGTTGTCGATTGTGCCATCGCCATTGTCGTCCTTGAGCCGTTCGTGCGGACCCACGATGTAATCTTTGGTGTCCCAGCCATACAGACCGACCATTACGGTGGGTGAAATCTTGGATACATCGAGGCCGATATCCTCCGAGGAGGCCGCACTGAACGAGAAGGTCAGTTTGTTTTCGGCAAAGGAGGCTTTGTCAATGCTGACCTTAACAATATCCGAGATCTTCTTGCCATCGGCGGTGTAGATTGCCTTGTTATAACCGGTGTGGATCTGGTTGAAGACTGGAGCTGTCTTGCCCTCAGCATGGCAGGTGGTGCAGTCCGTATTGTCCAAATCCATCGACCCGTGGATCGCTTCGGGCAAAATGGTCTTCAGCGCAAGGTTGGTCGTATCATAAGACGGCTCTTCCGCGCCCTCTGGAACAGGTCCTACGGCACCTGTCACGGGGTGACAACTCTTGCAGGTTGCAACCGTGAACTTCGCATCTGACAACACCTTGTCAAGTTTACCTTCGTGGCAGGTCACGCAGTTGGACATGGACTGAGGATAGGGGAACTCCATGGCGTGCGACATGTGCACATCATTCATCAATGTCGTCTTATAGCCGTACTGTGCTTTCTGCGCATCCGTCAATTCAACTTTGCCTTCAAGAACCTCAGCCGCAAGCTCCGGATTATCCACCAGAAGCTGCCATTCGAAATGGCCGCCCGCAGTGTTATCCAGGTGGCAGGCTTTGCAGGTGATGAAGTCTGTTTTGGGATCCAGATCTACCTGGCCATAGATGTTGCCATGTTTGAGAAAGGGATCCGAGTGACATTTTTCGCAGCCATCGTTGTTGGCGGCAGAGGCGTAGCTAGTGCCTTTGCCAGTTTTCCCAAGGGCTGCATATGGATATTGAACCTGCTTGATACGCGCCGGCAGGCTACCGACCTGTTTGTCATAACCATACACGACGAGGATGCCATCCACCTGGCTGAGATCGGTGTAATCAACATAAGCCTTGTCTGTGGAAGGGAGTTCGGCCAGCGTGCTGGTGGTCACACCGCTGGCAGCATCATAGGTTAACTTGCCTTTTAGAGCCAGTCTCCCAGCACCTTCAAACGCCGTCCCTGTATAGGCCGCAAAGTAGATATTCGAATTTTCAACAGCTGCGCCACTGACGGGCTTGCCATCCTTGGTCATCTTGAAAGTGACGACTGTTGTATCCGTTTTGTCACCACTGGCGGCGGTGAATGAATATTTCACATCCGTCACCTGGATAACGCCATCCTGATACAACCTGTTATAGGACCCCTGATGTTCTTCGCCAGCGTCGCGATGACAGCCAGCACAGGCCTCAAATTGAAGCGCGGCATTCTGAGATGCGACGGCAGGGCCAGCGGAACCGGCAGGACCCGCGGGGCCAGCGGGGCCTTGTGGACCAGTAGGTCCGGCAGGACCAGCAGGGCCAGGTTGCCCGGCGCAAGCGGTTAGAAGGATGCTCCCGAAGAGCAACAGCCCGCCGAGCAAAATCAGAAACTTCTTTGTAGACATTTTTTGCATTCGCCTTTCTTTAGGAATTGGGTCAGGTGATTCTCTTTCAACTTATTGTTATCAGATCATAGGCACCTCTTTTTATGGCTCTAATGCCTGCATATGCGCTGAACTGGATATGGAATTCATACAGACATCCTGCGGATCTGTATATGAATGGAAAGCGAAGCTGACACAGCATACCTATAAAGTGTTTTCCCCTCGCGCATAACTATCTATTGTTCTTAATGCGGTAGTGATAAGCGATATCCGCTCTCCCGGTTCGTTCTAAGTCCTGAAAGTTAGTGCTTTGCTCATTGCATCGGGTCACGACGGACCGTTAATGCTCACGGTGGAGGAAGACTGTGCACACCATGGCTGAAATTCTCAACGGTCATTTCATTGAAATTAGAGTGTATTTGTGCAAATTTTCACAAACGAGACCGATAAAAAAAATGCACCGTTGGCAATCTCTAGGGCGAATACCCTAGGGTGAATACCCTACCAGTTTACTTAGTTGTTCGCGTCCCGAAAAGTGTGGTTTGTCACCAACTATCAAATGAAATACCTAATAATACGCTAATCCCAGTTGTTGAGTGCCGCACATCGATCGCGTGCGGCCCGCCAAACCGGGATGTGACAAAAGACATCAGAAGAAGCTAACCCCCCCATCGCATCAAGCCGCACAAAAGTATAAGCTCGATATGATTTGCTCTTGCCCAGGCAGATAGCCAGTATCCGAATCAACTCAACCGTTTCAGTACCTGCTCCGCCCACCATCTGTGGCATAGTGGGCGGATGATTTTTGGGCGATAATTTCGACCTGATTCAGTGTCTTGATAAGTCAACTGCTCTTATATCAATGACAACTCGCAACCCGACAGGTTAACGCTGTATATCCTAACCCCGTTTGGAAATCACACCGAATTGCTTCTACTGACGGCGCATCTCGATCCGCGCGAAATTTGTGAAATACCCCAATGTCTGGAAGGCGGGCAGGTGAGGATCGTTCTCGAGAATGTTCTCCGCATATGTATCATGGTGTGGGAATCGGGCGTGTAAATGAGATAAAAGCCCTGCGCCGATCTCCTGGGGGTTTCCCTGTTCGGTGTGTATGATCAAATGACTGAGTGTGGATCGCAGGGTGAACTTTGTGTTCCGGTATACCAGCCAGCCTGAACCTCCATTCGGCAGGTCCAGGCACAAGCCTTCCGTATTGGGTGAATTACACATGGACTCGAAGGCATTGATCCAGGTGAGATGTCTGGGATAAGCCGCCAGTTTGTTCAACGCTTTTTCAGAATCCATCCATTCCACCTCCCCTTGCAGTGGATTGGTCAATGGGCGCGGCGCATGGCGCATGACCAGGTACGTGCCTGTTTCGCGAAATCCCATTTTCAGGAACAGTTTATAGGCGGGTTCATTGTTCTTGATTACTTCCAAATGAGTCTCTTCCGCGCCCGCTGCTTCTGCATTCTTCAACATCTGGTCCATTAATGCCGAACCGGCACCTGTCCGTCGGGCGGATGGCAAAACGCCCAGACGCGTGATCCATGCCCTCTGACAACGGATGCCCAACATGCTTAGCCCGAGCACCTGTCCATCGGCGCCGCGTGCAACACACGATTGGCGCAGGTCAATGTCAAAGTCATGCACGTATTCGGCCAGTCTTTCGGCATTCATTGGCATGGGCACCAGATAATCCACCCGGGTCTGATTATAGAGATCGGTCAGTTCCTGCATTGTAAAACGATCAGCCGGTACGATTTCGATCGTCATGCTGCCTTGGTCCCTAACACTGAATCGATCTTATTGACCAGGTCCGCCAGCGAGAATGGTTTGCAAAGGTATCCATTCAAATTGTAGGCGTCGACTGTTTGACGAACCACTTCCTCGGGCCAGGCGGTCAGCACAATGATCGGGATCGAGCTCAAAGCCGGGTCACCTCTCAACCAGACGGATAGTGTCTGGCCGTCAGCGTCGGGCAAACCCAGATCGAGCAGGATCAAATCCGGTTTGGATATGGATGCAAGTTCCAGTCCCGTTTCCGCGTTCTGAGCAGAAAGAAATTCATGTCCGCGGGACCGGACGATCTTTTCAACAAGCGTGATGTTGTCCTGGATGTCCTCAATGTACAGAATCTTTGCCACGATGTCTTCCTTACCTTTTCCGATGACAGTTGTTGAATGGCTGTGTTCACTGGCAAGACTAATCTCCCTTTTCCCAATCATTGCGAGATGGTGTCTCTCAAATTGATTTATTCCACCATCACGGTAACAACACACCAGCCAGAGTTGGTGCTTTTATCTTCCGAAACTATTTCGATTTTATGGGTCAGGAGTTCAATTTTATCTTAAAGTCCCTGAATAACGTCAGTAATGGATATGCTCAAACTATAACCATGTCACCCTGAGGGAGCGCTTTCCCGCGACCGAAGGGTCTCGGACACGGCTTGGTAGAGACACTTGCACCGAGCGCAAGTACGGTGTGCTTCGGGGCAGCGAACGCCCCTCACACCGTCCCGAAGCGGTGTCCCTTCGGGAGCATGACATAACGTCGTTATCCATTATTCATGTCGAATATTAATTGGCTTCCGTAACGCGACACGCTTCGCGGTGTCGCTCTTGCCCAACGCGAGACGCTTCGCAGTCTCGCGTTACTGACAGATCTGCGTAAGGTGAGTTAGTGAAACATGGGTTTTGATGCAGCAAAGTTTTTCGCTACTGGGATCGTTGGTATGTTGTGCTGATTCTCCTCTGAAACGATTGAAAGAAATACGTCGACAACCTTTGGATCGAACATTTTTCCGGCATTTTCCTTCAAAAATGCAATCGTCTTTTCGGCACTCCATGCCTTGCGATAGGGGCGATCAGATGTCAACGCGTCCCAGTTATCGACCACAGCAAAGATTCGGGCGAGATATGGGATCTTCTCTCCCTTGAGTCCCTCCGGATAACCCGTTCCATCCCAGCGCTCATGGTGTGAGTATGTGATCGGAATCGCCCCCTGCAGGAACGGGATCTCCGCAATGAACTCACGCGCCCGAACAGGATGCTGCTTCATCACTTCCCACTCCTCGTCCGTTAGAGGTCCGGGTTTCAATAAGATCAGATCGGGGATCGCCATTTTTCCAATATCATGGAGATAGGAGCCGAGGCGCATGTTGGTCAGATCTTCGGCTTCGAGACCCAGCGCCTTTCCCACTTTTACACTTAACTGCGTCACGCGCTGGCTGTGTCCGGCCGTTTCACCGTCGCGCAATTCAAGGGCCCGGGCCCAGCCCCGTAAGGTCAGGTCATAGGATTCTTTCAGGAGCCTGAGGTTCATCTCCCAGCTCTTACGCACGATCCATAGAACCATGGCCGTTACCGCGAAGAGCAGGGAAACACTCACCACGCGCAGAAGGCTCGCGTGCTGAGTGGACTCGAACAAACCCGCGATTTGAAGCACATAGATCGCAAGTACTGCCAGAATGGAAGAGATCATGGCCGCGAAGAGTCCACGCGTGCCAAACAGAAACGCCGCACAGATCATGAATATCGGAAAAGCCAGTATCGTGGCATCGTATAATCCGGCGCCCTGGTGCAGCATCAGGCTGATGACAACAAAAAACGAAACACAGAATATTCGGGCTGCCGTAGTGTAACGATTTGTATAGTTCAGGTAAAAACCCACCAGGCAGACCAGCGCCAGCAGGAACAAAATCACAGTCTCTGTGATCCAGCCATGTAAATAACTCGATATCATATTTACCAGTCCACCCATGAAGACAGCCACCAGCATGTAGTGCAGCAGCCTCGCTCTTTGTTCATGTTCGTAGCTGGAAATCTTCGGAGAAGACATAAAAGTAAACCAGAACGTACTCATAAAGCATCCTTTTGCTCAATACCATAATTCCGTGCTGTTGGATTCGCACGATTCATCCACCTCTGATCCTTACATCCTGGTCGTCGATCATTACCTTGTGATGAAGATCCCATTGGGGATAGGTGGGATTTGATACCATCATTTGGCTGCGATTCCCTGTGTTTCTCATGAGGGTTCTATGAGGATGGAACAAATGCTTCCACCCGCGCCCACAGTTCCCGGATATTAATAGGCTTGGACATATATACGTCACACCCGGCGTCCAGCGCTTTTTCGGCATCGCCCTTCAAGGCATTCGCGGTAACTGCAATGATCGGCACCGTTCTCAATTCCCGCTTGGCACTGGCGCGCAGCCGGCGCGCGACTTCATAGCCATCGATGTCCGGCAGATTGATATCCAGCAGGATCAGATCCACCTGATCGCTTTCCGCTTTGGCAACTCCCTCCAGGCCCCTCATGGCCTTTAGCAGGCGGTAGCCGCGGGCTTCCAGGGCGCGCTGGACCAAAATCATGTTATCTGGATTGTCTTCAACATATAAAATATTATGTGTCATAGTGTGGTTCCTTGTGTCTTCTTACCAACCAAAGCCTCAACAGTTTCGAGAAGTTCAAAGATATTGATGGGCTTCGACATATACACGTCACACCCTGCATCCATGGCTTTCTTAGAATCACCCTTCAGCGCGTTGGCAGTCACGGCGATAATGGGCATCTGTGCCAACGCAGTTTTTGCACTGGATCGCACACGGCGGGCGATCTCGTAACCATCAATATCGGGCAGGTTGATATCCAGTAAGATCAGGTCAAGGTTCTGGCCTTCCGCAATGGATAATCCCTGCACACCCGTCCTGGCTTCGATCAGGTTGTAACTGTCGGGCCGAAAGATGCGTCTGATCAGCATCATATTGTCGGGATGATCTTCGATGCATAGTATCGTGGGTTTCATACTCCACCTCCTTGCGCTTGTGCTTCATTGGTTTCTTCGATCACATTGATCACCTGGTCGACGAACTTCCGTGTAGGTAACGAGCCTTTTTGATACACGGCCTGGATGTGGCCATTCAGCCGCTTGCGTTCATCCGGGGTGATGTCCTTGGCACTGACAACCACCACCGGAATATCCTTTGTGCGTGGGTCAAGCTTGAGCTCCTCCACCAGCCCGAAACCGTCGATGCCAGGCATGGTGAGGTCTGAGACGATCAGGTCGGGCAGCTTCTGCCGCGCCATCGCCAACCCCTCCCAGCCATCTTTGGCATGATAGACACGATAGGACTTGCGTCCTTCGAGCAGGCGACGGATGAGCAGCGCATCGTCCGGATTGTCATCGATCAACAGAACCGTGGTAGCTTTTTCATCCAGGTTTTCCAGCGCGGCTTGCAGACCTTCACGCGGCGCCGGCGATTGATCCTTGCTCAAGTGGACATCCACCGCCCACTGGTCACCCAGCACATGCTTTTCCACCGGGAAGGTGTGACCAGTGCAATTCACGACGACCTTTTCTTCCGGTTGGATCGTGCCATTGCGGATCAACTTCTCGAGTCCGGCGAAGGCGACCGCGGTGGCTGGTTCGACCGCCATGCCCTCACTCTTGGCCAGCGCACGCATCGCGGCGAACGCTTCCGCATCCGTCACCGATTCCATCACGCCGCCGAATTGCTGGGTAAGCTTCCATAAATACGTGTACGTCTTGCCGGGGTCGCCGGTTGACAGGATGATGATACTGGTTTCAGGGATGATCGCATCTGCAACGTCCTTGCCAGCCTTGAAGGCGTTGACCATCGGCGCACAGCCGGCTGCCTGGATGATGGCCAGCTTGGGAATACGGTTGATCACCCCCATGTTGAACAATTCTTTGAAACCTTGATACACACCCAGCGGCCCCAGCCCGCCGCTGACAGCCTGGATATACCAATCGGGGGAATCCCAGCCGAGCTGCTCCACGATCTCGTAGGCGATGGTTTTCATCGATTCGCGCGCAGGAATGGAGGTGGCGCCACGATCGAGCAATAAATTCCGGCGTTGGGCAAATTGCGAGGCGATCTGTTTGGTTTGATCGTAGTTGCCGCTCACCCGGATCACCTCCGCACCGAAAAGCGCCGCCTCCCGCAGCTTTTCCTGTGGGACGAGGCTGGTCATGAAGACCCACAGCTTGATCCCCGCCCGGGCGCAGGCAGCAGCATACGCCACTGCCGCATTGCCGGTGGAAGCAATCACCGCCTCCTTGACGCCTCTTTCCAGCATGGCGGCGACGGCGCCTGCGGCCTGGCGGTCTTTGAAGGAGGAGGTGGGGCCATAGCGTTCATCTTTGATATAAACCGAGGCCAGCCCAAGGCTGGGAGCGAAGCGCTGTGACAGCCACAGCGGAGTTCCACCCGCGGGGTAAAGATCCAAAGCCGAAGGATTGCTCAGCGGCAGGACGTCCTGATAACGCCACATATTGGATGGGCGGTTAGGTAGGCCGCGCAAAACTTCTCGCTTGAACGCGTCGTAGTCATAACGCGCCTCCAGCCACTGTGAGTCACATTTCCCGCAAACCGCCGGGACAAAAGGCACGTAAGGCTGCTGATGGCCGCAGAGATTACACTCCAGGTACTTGGG
>DASTOH010000270.1:0-4933 GCA_035720235.1 Anaerolineales bacterium
CAAGAGGATCATATCGCCCTCGCCTTCCGGACGGCCATGCAGGCCTGCGGGAAGTTCATCCAACAGCCAGCGGGTCTCGCCGGATTCTGCCAGCGCATCCCGCTCCTCATCAGACCAGGGCAACTTCACCGAATCGTGCCAAATCAGCAACCCCATATGACGCGGGACGACGCGCTTCGGATCGTTCAACATGACTTTGAGATGCAGCTCACATTCAACCGGGATCTCGACCCCGATCAACCTGCCCATCTCCTTCTGCAACGGTCCCGCGGCAATTACGAATTTTCGGGTATCGATATTTTGCATCTCTCCGTTGACGCGGACGCCTATCGATTTAATCCCATTCGACACCACTTGAGCGCCTTCCACCCTGCCTTTGAGGTGTTGGACGCCGTGGGCAATCGCCTGCTCGAGCATGTACATACCGAACTGCTGCGCGGCAAACCATCCACAGCGCCGGGCGTGGAGCACGGCAACTGTGCGTTCGGTCAGGTACGGGAAATGTTTGCGTATCAGGGCATGGTCGAGGAATAAATCTGCACCCCCGGGCGCGTCGGCGAAAGTATGCCCGGATACAGGGATATATTCGGGGTCTCGTGCAGCGTTTCGATGAACCCGCAGCGGTCCGGCACCCAGTCGCGAGATCTCCTGCGCGGCTGCAACCATCCTTTCGACACGGTTCGGATCAGCCGTGGCAAAGAGATAGCCGTGGCGATTTATCGGTAGCCTGCCGGGCGCTTCATGGTGCAACTCCTCCAGGATGTCAATGCTACGGTTCATCAGCCGCACCATTGCATCGCCGGGACCGGGCCACCAGTTTCGATAACACTCGGTGGATTTGTCGCTCGTCATCGTGAGCGGCGGCAATAGATCAACGATGATGATGTTTTTCATTCCATGCTTCACCGCCAGTTGATATGCGGTCGTCACCCCCGCGATCCCGGCGCCACAGATCACCACGTTAGCCTTCATACAGATACCTCATTTTACGAGATTATATCGGCAATCAGAATCACCCCGGGGGCGGTGCTTTCACAAAACAGGCTGAGTTGACACGCGCACCTACCCCAGCTCTGCTGAGGGAACATGGAAGCTTGCCCTGTTTGGGCTGGCTGAAGTATTATGTCTGGCAGGTCACGTTATATGATGTGAATCAGATTCCATAACATGGGGTTTACGCGCAGTGTGGATGGCTACAATTCCCAGCGACATGCGCTCGAAGGAAATATCTTTGAATCCCAATGATGCCAGTTCCAGGCCAAATGCCTCTGCTGTTGGAAAGTTTTCGATGCCGCGAAGCAGGTATTTATAGGCAGAGGAGTCTCCGCCTGTGGCTATCCACCCAATGACAGGCATACACAAGTTCATATAAAGGAGATATGTCCGCTGAAGCCATGACCAGGGAATATTAGACGCTTCCAGCACAATCAGCCTGCCGCCCGGACGCAAAACCCTCCAGGCCTCTTGCAGGACTCTTTTCCGCTCACATATTTTGAGACCCAGTGAAATGGAATACAGGTCTACAGTTTCAGTAGAAATATCAGGGATGTGATGCGCATCGAGCAAGCGGAATTCAATGGAAGAATGAACAGTACCCAGCCTCTTTTGTGCGATGGCAAGCATTTGAGGGCTTATATCTGATGCAATAATCTTTTGATCGTGTCGAAGACTTTTATGGTTGAGAACTCGCAGGATGATATCGCCCGTTCCAGTCGCACAATCAAGCAATTGCGACCAGGGTTCCTGCGCTATGACGCGGGCAACCCTTCGCTTCCACAAACGATGGATGCCCAGGCTGAATAGATCGCACAATACATCATAACGATTGGCGATACGGCCGAAGACGTCATCCTGCTGAGTGTAAAACTCAGCCGCATTTTCTATCTGGCTGTGTTTCTTTGCCATGTGATCAACTGGCTGAGTAGCCAATTGTATCAAGTCACGGTTAGGATGTGAAACAATTTCCTTAAAATGTAGGTCACACTTGCTGCGAAGCGCCCGGTTAAGGGAAGCGTGACGTCACGTTGTCCCCTCCACTACGTTTCGGGGATGCTTCGCGAAAAACGTGACCTACAGTGCTGCTGTTACAGCGGTGGGATGTTCTGGTTGCGGTGCAGGATATTGTGCGGGTCGTGCTGCCGCTTGAGCATCTGGAGTCGATCGAACGTCTCAGCGCCGAACGTAGCGCGCACACGTTCGATTGGCTCGTCAGCCTGCATGTAGTTGACGTAGCCTCCACCACTGAACGACCACGGCTCGAGAGCCGTGGCGGACTCCCGGGTCCAGCCAATCTGTGCAGTATCGAGAGCAGGATCCTGCCAGACTGCCATAACACTGACGTTGAACGCTGCATGGCGGAAGCCAACTGCCCCGGGAGGCGCATCAGCATCCTTCGGCGCACCGTGCAGGGATTCGATCATAATCCCTCCTGGTGAGCGTCCCAACGCAACAATACGCCGGAGCAGTTCATCGAGCAACTCGTCTGGCAGTTCCCTCACGAAATGACCTTTCCAGTAATGCCGCTTTTCGCCATAGGCTGTATCTATCACACGCTGTTGATCTAGAAACGGTAATTTCCGCACTTCATCTTGGATAAGGCCCGGTGCCGAGCGCAACGTCCGCAGTACTTCGGGATCCGCATCTGGACTTGTATAACAGGGATCGATTTCAAGGACAGGCACCAGTGATTCATCGATCGCCAGCGACACCTGACAACTGAGATCACGTGGAGAACGTTCCACTACGTCTCGATAGCGGAGCAACGCCTCACGCACGCCTGCGCCTCTGTACACAAGACGACCACCTATAACCTCCGCGAGAGGATGCAAACGGAATTCTAATCGTGTGACCACCCCAAAGTTACCGCCTCCGCCACGCAGGCCCCAGAGGAGATCGGCGTTCTCGTCGGCACTTGCGTGAATCACAGCTCCGTCTGGAGTGATGAGTTCCGCCGCAATGATGTTGTCACAGGTCAGGCCGTGCTGTGCGGTCAGGTGGCCGATGCCTCCACCAAGGCTTAGTCCAGCCACACCGGTTGAGACAACAACGCCGCCGGGTGTGACAAGACCAAAGGCCTGAGTGGCAGAGTCGAAGTCGAGCCAGGTCGCGCCCCCTTGAGCGCGAGCGATTCGCGTCTCAGCATTCACTTCGACTTTGCGCATCTGCGAGAGATCGATTACAAGCCCGCCGTCACAGACGCAATGACCGGCGGGATTATGCCCGCCTCCGCGCACAGCCACCTCGAGCTCGTGCGCTCGCGCGAAATCGAAGGCAACCGCGACATCCTCAGCGTTGACGCAACGCGCGATCACTGCCGGACGGCGATCCACGAGGGCATTGAAACCGCGGCGCGCTTTGTCGTACTCGGCATCCGCAGGGAGGATCACGGTGCCGGCCAGTGAACGGCGTAGTTCTTCCACATCCCTATCTGATAAAACTTTTTCCATAGGACCTCCAGCAGTACTTTCACGGCCCGCTCGTCGATATTACTCGTCAGGCTTCGCTCTGTGTAGGTTCATGAACATCTTCAGGGCCTACCTTCTCGTCCAGATGCTTCATAAAGGGGAAAAGCAGAACACCAAGCGCGATGAGCCCCATGATGATGGCACAGACCAGCAAACGGGTCCTGGCGGATGTGGCATTGATCAGCCAGCCAAAAAACAGGGAAGCCAGCGCGATAATAATAAACCCCATGCCAGCACCCAGGCTGTTCACACGACCCAGTAACCGTTCGGGCGTCCGCGTGTAAAAAGAAGAATATGGGATGGCCATAATGCCCGTGAAGATCACGCCTGCCAGGAACCCGACCAGCATCGCAACGACCGATCCCGGCTGCAAAAAATACAGGACCAGTAACGCCAGCGCGTAGAGGCCTGTGGCACCAAACAGCCATTTATGCTGCGACACTTTTGGTGCTAAGGCAGCAAAGAGAAAGCCACCAATCATGCCTCCCAGCGCCTGCGCGCCGAGGAAAATCCCCAGTTGCGCGGCACTCTGCCTGGCGAAGACAAACCAGGCCGGGAAGACAATCGCACTTACCGGTCCGACTACGAAAGCGAAAAACGGTCCAAAGAGTTGCATCGGCCCAAGGAAAGGATCGTTGATCAGGAACTGCACGGCCTCACGCATATCCTGGTAGGCCTGGCGCACACTCATCGGATGTTCATGGACGATACGCTGGCGCGGCAGGCGAAGGACCAGGAAGATGCAGAAGGCGAACAGTACACTGGCGAACATCAGCGTTACACTTTCACTCAAGAGCGCCACCAATAGACCGGCGCTCAACGGCCCGACAAAGTTGGCTACATTCTGGAGAGTTTGTTGGATGCCCATCGCCCGTACGATCGGGACATCATGCGCGGTGGCCGCGCCCGGCACCATCGTGTTTTTGGCGATCTGCCCTGGTCCGTCAAAGAAGACACCGATAATCTGCGATACGATCACCAGCCAGAGTGAGAAAAAGTCAAAGAACAGCGCAATCCCAAGCAGCAAAGCAGTGACCGTGCTCAGCAAATCCGCAATCATGGAAACCTTGCGGCCGCCAATCCGGTCGGTGATCAGACCGCCGGTCATCACGCCGGCGAAGGCTGCTACCCCCATCGCAAAGGCCACCGTCCCGGCACTGACTGCACTGCCTGTGCGCGTCAGCACCAGCCACGGAATCACAAAGGCGATGACCTGGTTGGCGTAGGTGGAGACAGACTGCGAGCTCAGTAAACGCAACAATTGATTTGCACCCAGCAAGCTCCCCATTCCGCTGTTTTGCGATTCCACTTTCTCTCTCCTTCTTAACAGTACAACGAGACTTCATAGTACTACGAGATTTCGGTTGGTACTACGAGACTTTGCGTTTACAGCGGTTCGAGCTTTGCCTGTGCGATCGCGAACGGGTTCGTTTGCGGTGAGAACAATAGGCGGCATGATTACGGCATTG
>DASTOH010000271.1:0-9495 GCA_035720235.1 Anaerolineales bacterium
GTCAATGCCATTGCCCCGGGCTTTGTCCTGCAGTCGGATATCGTCCCGCCTAAAGAGTGGGCACGGCTGATCGGACGGGTGCCGCTCAAACGTGCCGCGCGCAGCGACGAGATCACATCCGCACTTGAATTTCTCTTGAAAAATGAGTACATCACCGGGCAAACGATTGTCGTAGATGGGGGTTATTCTCTAATATAAAAACCCTCGCGCTGACCGAAGGTGCGAAGCTCGGAGTGAGCCGTTAGGCGAATGCAGTCGACACTTGCCCCGGGCGTGATTTTTGAAATGCGTTAGCATTTCATAGCAAATCATGCCGGGGAGCGCGCATAACCGGAGGACTTTGGATGTCAGAACTCAACGACCTTGCAGACAAACTTAGAACCGAGGGTGAAAGATTCTTTGCCCTCTTCGCCGGATTTACCGATGAACAATGGGGTTCGGAGGTCTACACCGAAGGTGAGACCTGGACCATACGCAACGTGCTTGCACACTTTGTGACCTCCGAGCGTGGCCTGCTGAAGCTTTTCGAGCGCATTCGCACCACTGGGGAAGGCTCCTCGGAGGATTTCTCCATTGACCGTTACAATGCGGCACAGCAGCAACGCACGAGGGATTTAACCGCGCAGGAACTGCTTGAACAATACAAAGCGATCCGTTCCGATGCCATCGCGTGGACCTTGTCCTTGTCTGAAGGTGATTTGGAAAAACAGGGGCGGCATCCATTTCTTGGCATGACAACGATTCGCGAAATGATAAAGATGTTGTATATCCATAATCTGACCCATTACCGAGATATGAAGAAGGTCTTTAAGTAAACAGGGTAGACAGGTACACAAGGAAACATGTAACTTGTAATGTAACTCATTACTCGTACCTATCCATCAACTCACGCCCTCACTGATAACTGATCACTGATAACTATGAATCTTACCCCCTTCAAACTCGAACGTTACTTCGCCAAGTACGAATTCAACACTGAATACCTGCTCTGCTCCTCTGATTGTGAATCCATGTCCATTGCGGACCTGTTGGCGCTTGAGCCAGGCTCAGCAGAGAAGTTTCAACAGACCTGGCTTGGTTACACCGAATCGCAGGGGCATCCGTCGCTGAGGAAGGAAATCTCCAAAATCTACGAGTCCATTCAGCCTGAGGAGATCCTCGTCCACACGGGCGCAGAGGAAGCAATATTTCTCTTTATGCTCGCTATGCTGAAAGAGAATGACCACATCATCGTCCACGCACCGCATTATCAATCATTGAGCGAAGTAGCAAAAGGCCTGGGTTGTTTTATCAGTCCCTGGCGGGCGCGGGAGGAGAACAACTGGGCGCTGGATCTCGATGAACTGCGTCACTTGATGCGCTCCACCACAAAGGCGATTGTCATCAATACCCCGCATAACCCGACCGGTTACCTGATGTCACGCGCAGATTTTGAAGCCCTGAACAGATTTGTGCAAGAAAAGAACTTGCTGCTATTCAGCGATGAGGTCTATCGTGAGTCCGAATATGACCCCGCGATGCGTCTGCCTGCAGCCTGTGACCTGGGTGAGCACGGCGTATCCCTGGGTGTGACCTCCAAAACGTACGGGCTGGCTGGTCTCCGCATCGGATGGATCGCCACCAAAAACAGAAAGGTGTACGAGCGCATTTCGTCGCTCAAAGACTACACCACGATCTGCAATTCCGCGCCGAGTGAATTCCTTGCCGAAGTCGCGCTACGGAACCGACAAAAACTCATTAACCGCAATCTCAGTATCATCAAGCATAATCTCACTGTGATCGACGAACTCTTTACCCGGTATGCAACACAGTTTGGATGGGTCCGTCCCTCCGCTGGCTCGATGGGCTTCCCCAAATTGCTCAAAGGCAATATCGAGGCTTTCTGCGATAAGCTTGTCAAGAAAGCCGGCGTCTTGCTTCTGCCTGGCACCATGTACGACGATCCTGGCAACCACTTCCGCATCGGCCTGGGACGCAAAAACCTCCCGCAGGCAGTGGAGCGATTGGAGGAATACTTGAAAATTATCTAGTCGCCAAGCCCACCAAAGACTCAGAGATCTATCTTTCATCTTCCTTCATTCATTCGTCAAGCGCCAATCAAAAATCGACAAGTCTCTAATCCCCCAGTCTCTCATCCTTACTTCCTCATGCTCCGCCTTCTCCGCCCTCTCCATCTGGTCCTCGCTGCCCTGACCTACTCCTTCGGCGCGAGTCTGGCCGACTACCTGGGTGAACCCTCCCATCCAGTCACATTCTGGCTTGGCTTGGCCGTGATTCTCCTTTTGCAGATCACCACGAACTTCCTGCCGGAAGTCTATCGCCCGTATAACGAACCAATGCTCGGAAACGAGACTTCCAAAGACAAGTTCACGCTGCGAAACAACGCCATGTATATATCATTGGCGACACTGGCCTCGATCGCAGTGCTGGCGTATATTCTCTACAACACCCAACAACTTCCACTTTCCTCTTTTTATTTTCTCATTATCTCCTTGATCCTGCTCATCATATACGCCATCCCTCCTTTTCGCCTCGTCAATCGGGGCTTTGGCGAGATTTTTCTGGCCGTACAGTTGGCGTATGTCTACCCATCATTTGCCTTCACGCTGCAAACGGGTGACACTCATCCGTTCCTGGCGCTCACCATCCCGCTCACATTTCTTGCTTTTTCCTATTTCATTGTGCTCGATTTTCAAGCCTTCGGACAGGACCAGAAATTTGAGCGTCTCACATTTCTTACGCGCCTCGGCTGGCAGCGGGTCGTACCGCTCCATCACATCTTCGTCCTGTTCGCATACATCTTTTTTCTCGCCATGCCGGCCTTCAACCTGACCATCAATCTGGTTGCTCCAGCCTTTCTGACCCTACCTTTTGCCCTATATCAGATCTATCAACTCCGCAACATCGCCCTCGGCGCCAGACCCAACTGGATCCTGCTCAACGTCACCGCCCTGGCTGTCTTCGGACTCACCACCTACTTTTTAACGCTGACTTTTTGGATTCGATAACGCACCCGTTCACCTATCTACTTGCGCGTATGCGCGTGTCTACCTGTATACGTACCCCATGCCCGAATTCCTGACCCTCCTCCCTCCGGACGAAGCGCGGGATCTACTGCTCTCGCATCTGCCCCAGCCGGTCATTGACTCAGAATCAATAGACGTGATCTCCGCTTTAGGCCGGGTGCTCGCCGGAGGCGTCACCGCGCCGCATCCCTTACCTGAATTCCAGCGCAGCACTGTGGATGGCTACGCTGTCCGCGCGCGGGATACCTTCGGCGCATCCGATTCGCTGCCTGCCTATCTGACGCTCGTTGGAGAGGTCCCCATGGGAGACACACCCCTATTTGACATTGGTGCGGGGCAGTGTGCGTTAATCCACACCGGCGGTATGCTGCCGAAGGGCACAGATGCTGTGGTGATGCTGGAATATACACAGATTGCTCGTTCGGGGCTTCTCCCTCGGAGTGCTCACCTGCACTTGCGCCAGGTGCAAGTGTCGCAAAGCCCCGAACAGAGCGAAAATGATGAAATCGAAATCTTTCGTGCCGTGGCCGATGGCGAGAACGTGATCCGAATCGGGGAGGATGTGGCGCAAGGACAAATGGTCCTGCCGAAGGGTCGCGTGATGCGCCCAGCGGAGATCGGAGGCTTGCTGGCGCTGGGAATCCTGTCCATCCGCGTGGTGAGGAAAATCCGGGTCGGATTGATTTCGACAGGTGACGAGGTGATCGATCCCACTCAATCGCCGCGTCCGGGGCAGGTACGCGATATCAACTCGTACACGCTCGGTGCGCTCGTCGAAAAAAGCGGAGGGGTGGCAAAACGCTACGGGATCATCCGCGACCAGTTTCAGGCGTTGAAAGACGCGGCCGCGCAGGCGCTATCTGAATGCGACGCGTTGCTCATCACGGCTGGCTCATCTGCCTCCACGCGCGATATGACCGCGGATGTCATCCGTTCCCTGGGGGAACCGGGCGTTCTGGTCCATGGAATCAACACACGGCCCGGCAAGCCAACCATTCTCGGTGTGTGCAATGGCAGGGCCGTGATCGGGCTGCCAGGCAACCCTGTGAGCGCGCTGGTGAACGGTTATTTGTTTGTGGTACCCGTGATTGAGAAATTATCGGGCGCTCTGCCTGCTCACAAAGCGACGGTACTTGCAAGATTGACCGTTAACCTTTCCTCTCAGGCCGGTCGTGAAGATTGGTGGCCTGTGAAGTTACTCCCCTCTCCTTCTAGGAGAGGGGCCGGGGGTGAGGTCTATGACGCAGACCCGATTTTTGGAAAAAGCAATTTGATATTTACTCTTGCAAGCGCCGATGGACTGTTGCGCATCCCTCCCGATGCGACAGGGTTGAGCGCAGGCGAAATCGTGGAAGTGATCCTTCTTTAGATTTTGGAGTTGCACATGCTGGAACTGTTCAACAAGCCGGTCGGATTCTTCCTGCTCATCATGACCATCATCCTCATCACGCCACTCCTTTCAGAGCATGTGAGATTACCTGGCATTGTTGGGATTATTCTTGGAGGCATGCTCATTGGTCCACATGGATTTGGCCTCATAGAGAATAATGATCGTATACAGTTCCTGGCCACCATCGGGTTGGTGTACCTCATGTTCAGCGCCGGGCTGGAAGTGGATATCAACCAATTTATGAGAGTACGCTCGCGTGCCCTGGTCTTTGGGATTATCACGTTTATTTTTCCGCAGCTCATGGGAATGGGCCTGGGTTACATTCTGGGGCTGGACTGGCTTGGGATGATTTTGCTGGGTTCCGCCTTTGCCTCACACACACTCATTGCATTTCCCGTTCTCACCAAACTGGGTGTGACGCGCAACGAAGCAATTGCAGTCACCATCGGCGCAACAGTCCTTACAGACATTGGTGCATTTATCATCCTGGCCGTTGTGCTGGGAGCCAAAGCGGGCGGCGTTACAGTGGCTTATTTTGTTCAACTGCTTGTCCTGCTGGCCATTTTTACCGCTTTGCTCATCTTTGGATTGCCCAGACTGGGAAAGCTCATCTTCCAAAAACTTACGGGGCGGGAGCTCGAGTTTCAATTTGTGATCGTGATCCTGTTCGTGGCGGCATTCACTGCGGAACTCATTGGTGTACATGAAGTCGTCGGCGCGTTTCTGGCCGGGCTGGCTGTTAACTCCATGCTGCCTCGGTACGGCCCGGTCATTGGTCATGTGCTGTTCATCGGCGAGTCGTTTTTTATCCCCGTTTTTCTGCTCCATAGCGGACTCATTACAGACCCGCTTACCTTTCTCGAGAGTCCGCAGACCATTATTGTTGCCCTCGGTGTGACGATCGTCGCTTATGTATCCAAACTCCTTGCGGCTTGGAGCACGGCCAGAATTTACAAATACACCAGGTCAGAATTTTGGGCTGTATATGGTTTGTCTCATGCGCAGGCGGCTGTAACAATCCCAACGTTGGTCATCGGTCTGGAGACCGGACTGTTTGATGCCACGCTCTTTAATGCCGCCATCCTGATGATTCTCCTCACTTCGATCAGCTCTCCTCTCATCGTCCAGCGCTTCGCTCCTGACCTTCGAGCTGCGGCGGCCGACGATGAGGAGATTCCCCTCTTCAGCAGGATTCTTGTGCCTGTGGCTGATCCAAAGAAATCGGTGGGACTGGTCTCGCTGGCCAGTCTGCTAGCCCGTGCGTCCAGAGGGAAGGTGCTTGCCGTCAGCGTGGCTCAAGATCTGGGCCCCGGCAAAGAAAGCGTATTTTACAGCCATCGAGACCTGCTCGGACGTGTCCACGAAACGCTCGACGACCCCTCAACCGAGATTGAGTTAATACCGCGCATGGCCGCCTCACACGCGCAAGGTATTCTTCACACAGCGCACGAACAGAATGCGTCTCTCATCGTCATGGGTTGGCGAGGCAAACGGACATTGCGGGAAAATGTGCTTGGCTCTGTCTTGGACGAAGTCATGTGGGGTTCTGACACGCCAGTCATAGTCGGCAGAATTGAAATGCCATTGAATAGTATGGAACAGGTAATATTCATTATTCCTCCCAAGGTGATTCCAATGACGGTTTTGCGCTGTATGTTCGAAGCCAACTTGGTGCTGGCAGAGGCGCTAGGCATTCCACTTGTTCTGCGCGCAGATAAAGCGTACCTGCAAGCCATGGAGGCGCTGATGGTGAGTGTGGATTCAGACCATCCTGCAGATATCGAACCACTGGGTGACCATTTCAAGCCCGCAATGCTCGAGCAGGAAAGCATCCGCAGTTTTGTGGTGGTGCCTGGATTCGGTTCCCGCAAACGGGTGGTGGATACCCTTGGAAACCTCCCTGAGCAATTCGCCGCCTCGTTCGATGGGAACCTGGCAATCTTGCATTTCGACAAGTGAATCTTTGCGGTTCCCGGTCTGTCGTATTATTTTAGATAGCGGTCATAGAACTCAATGGTTCGGTTCATCGCGAGGCTGAAATAGTTCGAGATATTGTGATTGTCACCGTCGTACTTGTAGAGTTCTACATATCCATTCGCATCCATGATCTGTTGCCATAAGGTTTCCGAAAACATCAATGGCACATCTTTATCCAGTGTTCCGTGATGTAATTGGATGGGTCCGGATAGATCGCCCAAATACGAATTGGCTGAAACCGACTTCCAAAACTCGGGATTTTCTTCGGGATCACCATATTGTTCAATCCAACCGCGCCTCCAGCTACGCGATGTCGAAGAGGGCGAAGGCGTCACACTCGGATTATTGCGCCGCCAGTTATAAAGCATATCAGGGTATGACCCAACCACACCCGCCCAAATCACACCAACTTTTACATCTTTCGAAACCACCATGGAGCGCAAGGTAAGATAACCTCCCATGGAATGTCCCCACATGCCGATTTTTTCAGGGTTCGCTTGTGGGAATCTCTTGATCGAGGCCACAGCATTGAGCACGTCCACGGCATAGCCGGGGTTACTATATGCACCCGTAGCAGCTCCCTCTGAATTGTCATGCCCACGATAATCAATGCGAAAGACAATGTAGCCACTGCGGGCGATCAAATCCACGTAGGCGATGTAACGCTCGGTGGTTTTGTACACGGCCGGGGGAATGTATCCGTGATTGAACACGATGGCGGGCCATCCACCAGCCGGAGGCTCGCCATCTGGCACGGTGAGCAGCGCGTAGATCTTCAGTCCCTCTGAAAGATAGTAGGCATAAAAACGGCGATAATTCGCACCGCGATCCAGTTCCTTGTCGATGACAATATCACTGCCGGGGTAAACGCCATTTCGTAACGCCTGAATGGACATCGGGTGTGGCGCAGGTGTCGGCGTGAATGCGATCGTTGGTATAAGTGTGGGTGCTTCCGTTGGCGCCAGGGTTGGAATACTGGTTGGAGCCAGTGTGACTGTTTCCACAACGGGATTGGTTTTCGAAGTGACGGGGCTGCAACCGCTCAGGGCGATGAAGATGGTTGTCAACAATATACCCAGTTTCATGAAAAATGTTTTCACTTTTGCCTCTAACTATGCCGTTACCGCTTGTATCATAATTTATTGAACTCTTGGAGCGAAGTGTGGGCCAGGTTTTCGAATTTTGGTTTGGATCATTCTGTGGCACTCTGTTGCCAGTACGAACTGCCAGACCTCAACAGATACGAAAATGACGCCAGAAGTCTCCCTGGTCTTACCGCGAGATTTCCCGGCGTCTGGTGTGGAAACGATGGAAGAATCGTCGCTCCAAGCTCTAGTTCAGCCTGTCCTCCATGTTATCAGGGTCATCAAAATCTTCCTCGTCAAAGTCATCGTCCACCCACGAGTCTTCGTCCATCCAATCAATGACCGTGCCTCCGCTTTCAGGGTAGTAGGGGCTGACCAGATAGTTCATACCGTGTTCCCACGTCACGCGGAATTCCCTGACAATGAACGTTTTATCGGCGTGCAGGTCATACATCTCATCGGTCAATTTGGGAACTGGTGAAAAGGGATACAGCTGTTCCAGTACAATTTCCCTGTCCTCTTCGGGAATGATGAATTCCTCCACGCTCGAGCCGTCAGGAAAATACATGGGCTTTGTTGGATAAGGAAGCTTTTCGTCAAGAGGGGGCTCATCAAACATGTATGGCTCCTTGGATAAGAAGGACGACCCACCAATTTTAGCAATGAATCGAGCAGCATGGTTGGATCATCTTGACAATTACCACGGCAATTTACCGAGATCCACATTGCCGCCACTGAGAATCACGCCAACCTTCAATCTGCTCAAATCGATTTTCTTTTCCCACAATACCGCCACTGCCACCGCAGCCGACGGCTCGATCACGATCTTGGCGCGTTCCCACACAAACTTCATCGAGTCCACGATCCCATTTTCGCTCACAGGGATAATCTGTTCGACACATTCGCGAATGATCGGAAACGTCAGCGTTCCGAGGGACGTCAGCAATCCGTCAGCGATTGTTTTCGGATTCACAGACGGTATGATTTTTCCTGCCTCTATCGAACGACACGCATCATCCGCCATTTCCGGTTCACCCGCGATAACCCGAATTCCTTTTTTGGACTCGGTTGCAGCGATGGCGGTGCCACTCAACAATCCGCCGCCGCCCACGGGTGTGATAATCACATCCAGATCGGGGACGTCCTCCAGCAATTCCAGGGCTGCCGTTCCCTGACCTGCAATGACGCGTTCATCATTATACGGATGGACGACGATCGCGCCCGTATCGAGCCTGATCCTCTCCAAAGTGCTTTCCCGCGCCTGAAGCGTTGGCTCACAAAACGTGATCTGGCCTCCGTAACCTGCCACCGCATCCTTCTTGACGTGCGGTGCGTTACTGGGCATAACGATATACGCAGAGATGCCCCGCATCCGCGCCGCGAGTGCCAGTGCCTGCGCATGGTTTCCTGAAGAATGTGTGCAGACGCCCAGCTTCGCTTCTTCATCACTCAACGAAAAGACTGCATTGCACGCGCCCCGAAACTTAAACGCCCCAACCTTCTGCATGTTCTCGCACTTCAAATACACCTGCACACCGGCTTGTTGATTCAGGCTCTCGTTGGTCAGAACCGGCGTGTGATGCACGTAAGGCTTAATCCTGTCAGCGGCTTGTTGGATATCGGTCAGCGTAACGGTCATGCTCTCTCCACAGGGCAGCAGGCAAGTAACCAGGGAACATACCGCGCAATTCCACTCTGTACCTGTCTACCTGCTCTCAATACCCTCGCTCAAAGTCAACCTGATGTTTCAGTGGCTTGCCTTCCATGTAGAGGTGATAATTCTCGACGAAGAGTTTCACCATATCTTCAGGATAACTGATGGCAGAGGTGTGAAAAGTCAACAGCAGATCCGGCGTGGTCCAGAAGGGATGGTCTTCTAGGAGAGGCTCTTGTTCCGTAACATCCAGGATTGCCCCCGCGATTCGGTTTTGATTGAGAGCTTCCACCAACGCGGATTCATCCACTGCATTTCCGCGCCCTACGTTGATCAAAATAGCATGTGAAGGCAGCGCGTTGA
>DASTOH010000272.1:0-22227 GCA_035720235.1 Anaerolineales bacterium
CGCCGCGTGAAGAAGGATGCTTCGGCGCGGAAGCCATAACGTTCGATGATTTTTATTTCCCAATCCTGATATTCTGTGACCTCGGTCGAAAAGTGGGATTCTGGTGCAGCACGGCCCTTCCAGGTTTCCAGCACCCACATCAGCATCTCTTCATACAGGAAGCGATACCCATCCAGTGTCAGGATGCTAAAACCTGCATCGCCGCTCTCCGACACGGCAAACCCGGCCAGCTCTCCAAAACCGTCGAACCATATGTGCGCATTCTCATCGCAGAAAGAGGCGAAAGCGCGCTTGTTAGGGTATAGTCCATATTTCCAGTCCACGTATCGGCCGAGGCACCAGGTCGTATGAGTCCGCCGGTTTGCCGGATGGGTTGTGAAGAACCGGGCCAGCCTGTTAAAGTCACCTTGTTCTTCCGAATAATTTCGATGTGTCGTTTTCATCAGAAGGAGTCTGCCTATTATTTTGTAAAAGCAAAACTGCCGAGCGTGGTCTGGGTCAATTCGTTCAAGTCTGCCTGTGCTTCGGGGATATCGACCGGCCAGTACATGAGGCGGAATAACTTTCCATCGTGTTGGACGAAGACGATTCGGTATGCCAGCATGGCAGGGACTGGTTCCACCATCCACCCCGCCTCACCCCCGACCTGGACCTGACTCCACGTGAAGATAGCAGAGTCCGCCGCTGAGAACTCTTTCAGGTACGCCTCAGCCTGTTCGCGCAGGGACGCGCCGGTGGCCGGCGTAACTTCGACGCCCAGTGTGGCATGAATTGGTTCCAGGCTGTCGTCCACAGCGGGTCCGCGTACATCGGGTTTATCGGAAGGTTGGTCACCAAGGGTAAAACGAGTTGGGTAGGCAAAACAATAGCCGTCCATGTCGTTGATGTACACATTCAAGTCCGTGACCTGGCAGGTTAACGGAAGCGTGCTGCCAGAGGGAGTGGGAGAAGGGTCAAGGCGAGGCATGATGTTTGGGGTGGCTGTGACAGGCTCAGGTGAGCCAGCAGCGGAAACGCATCCTGCCAACAGCCAGGTGAGAATCAATATCCAGGCGACGAATCGAGATTTCATGTCATCTCTCTAGTTCTCAAAACGGACATGACGGCAAATGTTGCACCGAAGAGCAGAACGGCAAACATGGCAACCATGGCCCATTGACTCTGTTGCGCAAAGTAACCGGGACTGACGATCTCGCTGTACATCACCATGCCCAGACCCACGAGCAAAATCTGTTTTCCCCACATGAGTGTTTTCAGTAAGGCCATACCGCCGATGATGAGCACCAGCGCGGTAGACAGCTCTGCCGCGAGATGGAATCCAATTGCCCAGGGTGTCGTTTCAAATTCTGGAACGCCGCCTGTGAGGATGGAAAAGATCCATTGCGCGATCATCAGGAAACCCACCAGAATTCCGTACCATGCGGAGAATTTCATGTCTGCTCCTGTAAGTTGAATTTTCAATTGCATTCTATGCGCTCAAAGCAAAAGACTCCCCCGTCGATGGGAGAGTCTTCACTATCCGAATGGATAGTCTGGTTAAGTGGATAGGATGCTTAGCCTGACGAATTCACCTGTCGGCGGACAACTGCTCACAACCGCGGCGGACCCTGCTGAATACGCGCGCGCATGAGAACGGTGGCCTCGGGCGCCCAGGCCACTTCATAACTCCAACCAAAGCGCCACGGGTCCACTGGCTCGATCCACCAGGTAACGCCGGCATCGGCGTAGGGCCCAATCAGGTCCGCGGCTTGCGCGGGTTTATCGCCAGGGGTGGCGCCTGAGTGGATAGCATCGAATGGTGCGGTGTTGGTCCGATGCTCCTGAATATAGGCCAGCAATTCCCGCCACTCCTCCGGCGTGATGGAGCTGCCCCATTTGACCGGGCAGACCCCATCCCAACGTGCAGCACGTCGCAGAGGCGGCTTATGAGGCCACCAGCCACCCACCCAGATCGGGATACGGGGAATTTGCACGGGCGTAGGACGGAAAATCACTTCCTTTACCTTGAACTGGTCACCTTCATAGCTGAACGGTTGACCGCTCCACAAGCCTGTCAAGATTTCCAGGCCTTCATCAAGCCGGCGGGCGCGCCTTTTGGGATCGGTCGTCTCATCGAAGAAGCCGAAATCCCACTGGACAGGGTCACCCAGTCCAACCCCAAGGATCAGACGCCCATTCGAAAGCAAGTCCACTGAGACAGTTTCACGCGCCAGCTTCCACGGACGGCGGCGTGCGATCGGGGTGATCATGGTCCCGAGCCGCATCCTTTGCGTGCTCATGGCCACTGCTGCCAGCGATACCCATGGATCGGCAATGGGGTGAAAGGTGGGATCGAAGAAGATGGTGTCCCAGATGAAAAAGCCGTCCCATCCGGCGACTTCTGCCTCATGGGCCAGTTCAGCCAGGACGCGCGGGTCACTGAAATCTGCAAACGCCGGGATGCTGATGCCGAAGCGCATTGATAAACTCCTTTCTGTTAGGTTTATCATAATGCACAGGCGCGATTTCGCCCTAGGCATCCAGGGTGGCGCGCACCACTGCGCAAAAAGACTGAGTCTGTCTCCGTTTGTTGGCGTTTACCGTGGCTGGAGTACAGAAAACTCCCCTGTCAACAGGGGAGTCTGTTGCTATCCATGTAAATAGGTGTGGCCGGGCTGGATCTATTGGGGTGCCTGCCCGCTGCTAAGGCTGTTATACCAGCTTCTGTTCGATCGCCATCTTGACAGCCTCCACGCGGCTATCAACGCCCAGCTTGTGGAAGATATTGGAGATATGGAATTTGACCGTACCCAGGCTGACGACAAGCCTCTCTGCAATCTCATTGTTGCTCAGACCATCCACCATGCACCGAAGCACATCGAACTCGCGTTCGGTGAGCTGTTCGCCGGGGATCTGCGGCTGGGCAACTGAATTGGCAAGCACTTGCGCAGCTTCGGCAGAAAGCGTCATCTTTCCGGCGCAGGCTGAACGGATGGCATCCCCCAATTCCCTGGCCGTGACGTTCTTCTGCAAATACCCGATCGCGCCGGCCTGTAAAGCTCCCTGCACCAAATTCTGCTCAGCAAAACTTGTCAGCGCAATGACCTTGGTCTTCGGATATTTTTGATGGATCTCGCGTGTGGCGCTGATGCCATCCACACCGGGCATCATGAGATCCATCAGCACCACATCTGGCTTGTGCAGTGAAACCATTTGCACGGCCGCGGCTCCATCGGAGGCTTCGCCGACCAGCTTCAGGTCTTTGTTAACCATCAGAAATTTTGACAAACCGCTTCGCACCACGGCATGGTCGTCTACGAGTAGGATTTTGATTGGCATGCAGACTCCTTGATCGTTGCGCTCGCCTTCCACCTGTGCGAGCACACTTACAAAACTCTCAATCTTACGTTAGGTTTTTCATTCCAAACTAATTCAATGCATGTCCCGGACCCAAGCGTGCTTGAAACAAACAGATCAGCGCCAATGGCTTCGGCACGTTCGTGCATAATGCGCATTCCCAGGCTCGTCGGCTTGTTCGTGGTCAGGTCGAAACCGATGCCATTATCACAGACCTCAAAGCGCATTCCTGTGGGCGAAAGGAAGAGGCTGACGTTCACCCGCGAGGCGCGCGCATATTTGAAGACGTTGTTCAAACTCTCCTGCGCGATTCGATAACAGGCGATCTGGACTTCCGGCGGCAGGTTGCGTTCCCCTTCGATGGTCAATGCTATGGGTAGGCGCGATCGTCCGATAAACGCCTCGCACAACTGCTTGATGAGGTCGCTTAGTCGGGTCTGTGTCAGTGTTGCCGGACGCAGTTCCAGCAGGAGTGTGCGCATCTCCGCCAGCGCGCCGCGCGTCAGCTGGCGCAGTTCCTCCGCGGATTTCTTCGCTTCCTCGATATCCACTTCCCACAAGTCTGGCAACACCTCCGCGGTCAGACTGGCTGAGAACAGGGTTTGGGTCACGGCGTCGTGCAGATCGCGGGCGAGCCGTGTGCGGTCGGCAGCGACTGCTTCCTCGGCGGCTTTGCTGGAAAGTTCCTCTTCGATCTTTTTGCGCTGCTCGATCTCTTTTTGTAGAAGCTGATTGGCTGTCTCTAATTCATGAGTGCGTTCGTTGACGCGATGCTGGAGCGTGAGCAGGTAATCGGCTTCCTGTTGGGCAATCCGTTCTGCCGCGCGCTTCTGCTCGTCAATATCTTCAATGATGCCGATCAAATAATCAGGCTTGCCATCCAGGTCGCGTACCAGGGAATAATTGATTCGCGCCCAGAAGATTCTTCTGGATTTGTGGCGGTATCGCCTCTCCATCACATAGGAGTCACGTATTCCATTCACCAACTCCCTGAACCATTCCGAGTCAATGTCCCGATCTTCGGACACCGCCAGCGAACGTGGATCGACGTTCCTCAATTCCTGGGCCGTATAACCGATAATGCGCTCGGTAGTGGCGTTGAAGGCAATCGGCATGCGATCGAGGGTCAGCACCGCGACGCCTACGGCCATATTATCAAAAATCGCTTGGAAGCGAGCTTGCGATTTTCGTAATTCCTCGGCGGCGTGCTTTTGCTGGTCAACATCCATGACCATGCCCACCAGATACATGGGCTTGCCGTCCAACCCTCGCACGGATGACATGTTCACATGTGCCCAGAACACCTCTCCGTTTTTGCGAATGTAACGGCGATCCATTTCATACGAATCGCGCTGACCGGTCATCAATTCATTGAACAATTGGATCGCTTCCGGATTGTCTTCCGGATGCGTAATCTCAGTTGCATCCATGCCGATCAGTTCTGCGCGTGATATGCCATATGTTTTGCACAGGGCAGGGTTGGCATCGATCAGCCTGCGGTTCAGACCCATCACGCCAATGCCAACCGCAGCATGCTCGAACATGGAACGGAAGCGTTCTTCCGATTCGCGCAGGCTGGCAAGATTGTGCTTCTGTTCTTCAATATCCTCCAGAATTGCAACCAGATAATCAAGTCTGCCTTCGCTGTCGTGCACAGCAGAAAGGGTTACCTGGGCCCAGAATACATCGTCGTTCTTGCGAACATACCTTTTTTGGATTTGATATGAATCCCTTTTGCCCTTCAGCAGTTCGGCAAACAAATCCATGCCCAGATTGCGGTCTTCCGGATAGGTAAGTTCGAAATCTGTTCGCTGCCAGAGCTCCTCTTCGGCATAACCTGACATTTTGCATACTGCCGCGTTTGCTCTCAAGATATGACCATCCAGCGTTGTGAGAGCAATGCCAATTGCAGAATTATCGAAGGTGGCGCGGAAACGTTCCTCGGATTCGAGCAGTCTTTCCAGTGCCTTTTTTTGCTGATCGATATCGTCGATCATCCCCACGAGATACAAAGGCTGACCACCCAGGTCGCGCACGACGGAAAGGGTCGCCCGCGTCCAGAAAGGCTCCCCGCTCTTACGCACGTACCGCTTCTCGACTTGGAACCAGTCGCGTTTGCCATCCAGCAATTCCTGGAAGCGATCCACTCCGATATTTTTGTCTTCGGGGAAAACATTTTCCTGATCGTAGCGCTGAAGCAATTCCCCCTCAGTGTAGCCAGACATTTTGAGCAGCGCCTCATTGACTTGCAGGATCCTGCCATCCAGCGAAAGCAGTGCCATGCCAATCGCAGAACTCCGAAAGGCTGCTCGGAAGCGCGCTTCCGATTCCTGTAGTTCCTCCAACAGGTGGTTTTGCATGGTCGGTGTCTCGTTAACAAGCCGTCGTTATTGCACCCAATCCGAAAATTACAACATGGAATATGCTGAAAGGCAGGCAAGAAGGCGAGAAAAAGGTACGCCGGTCTGCCAATGACATCGGGTGAGTCGGCTATAGTTATTCTAGCATCCATCCCTCTAAGAACCACTGGAATGGTGACGTTCAGCACTGAAATCAGGATGAAAATCAAGCCATTTTCATCCCCATAGGCGATTTACAACATCGTCAGCAGCCATGACATGACCGTGCACAATTGTTATCCGCCGGCAGCGAAACTGTAACCGTGTTACAGGGTTGCGGAATGGTGAAAAGGTATATACAATGAGGACCACTGGCGACTGCGGCACCCAACCCGGCAAAAGTCGAACCATGTACGAGATCATGTCTCGAAAGGAGGTCAACCTCCCAAACGAATTCTGATCGCCAAGCATTGGAATTGGAGCTGCAAGCAAATTGAATAATCGTATCACTTCGGCCTCCAAGCCTGGGAGGCGAGAATTCGACAAGGAGAATGTCATGCCCCGCAACCTGAAGTTGGGTTCGTCCTGTTTTTTCTTGCTCGTGATGGTGGGGCTACTAATGAGCATGGTACTGCCGAGTGGCACCGTCCAGGCAATCAGTACGCCGTGGCTCAGCGTCTCTGGCAGATTTATAAGGGATCCACAGGGGAACAATGTAGCGCTTAGGGGGGTGTCGCTTGTGGATGTTTCTGTAGCAAACTCACGTCCACGTACCGCCCAGACTCTCACCAACATGCTTACGGATGCAGCCAGCGGCTGGTATGCACGCGTGGTACGCTTCCCGGTCTACCCCAATGCCATCGATGGGCAGCCGGGATGGATTGCAAATCCTGACAGCTATTTCAATAACCATCTCGACCCGGCGATCCAAAACTGCATCAGCAGACAGATTTACTGCATTATCGACTGGCACTATATCTCAGACTACAACTCCAGCACAATCGATACAACGACGCGCGCCTTCTGGAGTTATGTCGCGCCGAGGTATGCCAATACCCCCAACGTGATCTTCGAACTGTATAACGAACCCATCAATCCCGATAACTGGAGCACGTGGAAGGCGACGGCCCAACCCTGGGTTAATTTGATCCGCTCGTTCGCGCCCAATAACTTGATCCTGATCGGAGGGCCACGCTGGTCTCAGAATCTATCCAGCGCCGCGACCGATCCGTTTCTCGGGAGCAACCTGGTCTATGTAGCTCATATCTATCCGGAACATGGCGGTCAGAGCACCTGGGACTCCTGGTTTGGGAATGCCGCCAATTTCGTGCCATTCTTCATCACTGAATGGGGCTGGCAGCAGGGAGGCGCCGTGCCGACCAGCGGCACCCAATCCGGTTATGGCGTTCCCTTCAGCAATTACATGGAATCGAAAGGATTGAGCTGGACTGCGTGGGTCTTCGATCAATACTGGCAGCCGGTGATGTTCGACACAAACTACAATTTGCTGGGTGGCGAAAACTATATGGGTCAGTTCACAAAAGACCTGTTGTTGACACATCGCAACGACAACCTGCCCGGCAGCGGCGGCCCTACCAATACGCCCACGCGTACCAATACGCCTGGTGGGCCGACGAGTACTCCCACGCGTACGAATACTCCCGTGAGCGGTGGAAATCTGAAAGTACAACTGCGCCTCAACGGCTCAGATAATTCAACCCGCTCAGATTTTTATTATCGTGTCGTCAACACAGGTACAAGCCCGCAGTCCAATATCTCAGTCCGTGTTTACTTCACTCTGGACGGCTCACAGCCAGTTTCAAAGTATGTACTGGAGAAGTGGTGGGACGGGTCCAATGTCGCCGTCGTCTCCGGGCCCACGCAGGCCTCGGGCTCAACCTATTACTTCACGGTGAGTTATGGGTCGGCCTCGCTGGGTTCAGGAGTTTCGTGGGAGTTTCAAACTACGCTGCACCTAAATGACTGGAGTGCAAATCACAGCGGAACAAACGACTGGTGGCACACGACCGGTACTTTGCCGGCGGCTTATTCCGATTGGGCGACCATCCCTGCGTATATAAACGGTGCACTGGCCTGGGGTAGCGCACCAGGCGGCACTCCCGCTCCTACAGTTACGCCAGCGCCGTCCGCGACTCCCACGCGCACGAACACATCTGCCGGACCAACTGCTACGGCTTCGCCTTCGCGAACACCAACTCGCACCAACACGCCTACTGGTCCGACAAATACTCCGACACGAACTAATACTCCCAGCTCAACGTTCACACCAACTCGAACCAATACGCCCAGTGGACCGACCACTCTCAAAGTCCAATATCGAGCGGCAGATACGAAAGCAGGAGATAATCAAATCAAGCCGCACTTCAACATCGTCAATACGGGTGGCAGCAGTGTGCCGTTGAGCGAGTTGAAGATCCGTTACTGGTATACGCGCGAAGGTACCGTTGGTCAGAACTTCTTCTGCGACTTCTCTGCTATTCCGGGCAGTTGCAGCAATGTGACCGTTACATTCGTCCAGGTCAGCCCGCCTCGAACTGGAGCAGACTTCTATCTGGAAGTAGGATTTAACCCGGCGGCAGGTTCGATTTCTGCGGGTGGACAGAGTGGTGAAATTCAGACACGCTTTGCCAAGACCGACTGGTCCGATTACAACGAGACGGGAGACTACTCGTTTGATCCCACCAAGACTGCATTTGCCGACTGGAATCGCGTAACGCTCTATCGCAACGGAGCACTTGTTTGGGGCACTGAACCGGGCGGTGGTGGACCAACTGCTACGGCTTCGCCTTCGCGAACACCCACGCGCACAAACACACCCGGCGGGCCGACAAACACTCCAACCGCGACTCCGTCCCGCACCAACACTCCTATAGGGCCAACTGCTACGGCTACGCCTTCGCGAACACCTACGAATCCACCTCAAGGCATGCATCTGGATAACCCCTTCATCGGTGCGGCCTTCTATCGCAACGTGGATTATGTGGCGGCAGTCAATGCGGCAGCAGATCAGCAAGGTGGTACGCTGGCAAACCAGATGAGACAGGTCGCAAATTACTCAACCTTCGTGTGGCTCGATAGCATCGATGCAGTCAATGGCACGAATGGTTATCCACGAAGTTTGGCAGGGCACCTCAATGCAGCGCTTGCACAAGGAGCGAATGCCATCGGTATCGTCATCTATGATTTGCCCAACCGCGACTGTTCGGCCCTTGCTTCCAACGGCGAACTATTGATCGCTCAGAATGGCCTTAACCGCTACAGGACCGAATACATCGACGCGATCTACAATACCATCAGTCAATCACAATACAGTAATCTGCGAATCGTGATGGTGATCGAGCCGGACTCCCTACCCAACCTGGTCACCAATCTAAGCTTTGCCAAGTGCTCCGAAGCCCAGTCGACCGGTGCGTATGTGCAGGGTATTCAGTATGCGATCGGTAGGCTGCGCTCCCTTAGTAATACGTACGCCTACATCGATGTAGCGCACGCGGCGTGGCTTGGATGGCCCTCCAACTTCGGTCCATTCGTCACACTGCTCAAGCAGGTAGGCGCAGGTATCACGGGCGGCTCCGGCAAAGTGGACGGTTTTATTAGCAACACCGCCAACTATAATCCGGTTGATGAGCCATTTATGGATGCTAACACGATGATTGGCGGACAACCCGTCCGTTCTTTGCAGGGCTGGTACGACTGGAACGATTACATCGACGAGCAACCTTACGTGATCGCCTTGCGCAACGCATTGACCTCGGGTAATGATGCGTATCCGACTACCGTTGGCCTGTTAATTGACACATCGCGCAATGGCTGGGGCGGGCCACTCCGCCCGACTGGCCCGAGCACCTCAACGGACCTGCGCACGTTCGTCATGGCGACCCGCATCGACCGTCGCATCCATAAGGGCAACTGGTGCAACCAGGATGGCGCGGGGATCGGCGCTCGACCCGTTGCAGCACCCGCGGCCGGGTTTGATGCTTACGTTTGGGTGAAACCGCCTGGCGAGTCGGATGGCTCCAGCTCGTTAATCCCCGTCGGCCCTGAAAACCCTGGCGGCAAGGGTTTCGACCGTATGTGTGACCCGACCTATACTGGCAATCAGTTGAATGGCAATAATCTGACCGGTGCTTTGCCAAACGCGCCGGTGTCCGGTCGCTGGTTCCAGGCTCAGTTTGTGCAGTTGGTGCAGAATGCCTTTCCGCCCTTCCCGTAGATGGCTTCTGTAGGTCACGCTTTTCGCGAAGCATCCCCGAATGGGGACAGCGTGACAGGCTACTAGGCTTTTGATATTGGTAAATGAACGGACATGGTTTCCTGCCATGTCCGTTCACTCATTTGCAAGGAGAAGCAAAATTCCCATTTCCATATCATTTCTCTTGTCGTATTATAAGTCGGCTCGAAGGACACTTCTTGTGATGAGCCGCAGTGGAACTGTAAGCCAACTGCCACCGTTCTATAAGGTGAGAATGCCATCCCAAGGAGTAAGGCGGATCAAATGAATAAGAAATTCTTTCTTCTCATCAGCCCACTGATCATTGCCAGCCTGCTGCTGACAAACTGCGGACCGGTTACAGCCGTGCCCACGGCCGTGAAGGATACCGCGAGTCCCGCGCCGGTTCAGGTGGATATTGGACCGGTGCCGCCCTATGTTGTGGGACAAAATCCGCCGGAGGGCCAGCGATTGGAGCTTTCCTCTGCCGTCGAATTTACCTTCGACCGCGACATGAAACAGTCCCAAACGGCGGATGCGTTCACGCTGCGCGACTCAGATAACGAACCTGTTCCCGGCAAAAAGAGCTGGCTCGACCCGAAAACCTTCTCCTTCCAGCCAGACTCCCTGCTGGAGGCTTCTGCCATTTACAAAGCGACTTTCTCCACCGCGGCCGTTGCTCACGATGGCCAACCCTTGCGGGATGAGATACGAATCAATCTAATGACCATCGACTCACTTGCGGTGGGACAGGTCTTTCCAATGGATCGGTCCGAAGAGATAGACCCTGCCACCAACATCACCGTCATCTTCAATCACCCTGTCGTTCCACTTCAAATCAAGGAAGAGCAAAAGGATTTACCTCAGCCATTGACGTTCTCGCCTGAGGTGACGGGGCAGGGGGAGTGGGTCAATTCGTCGGTGTATGTATTTCAGCCAGAGAAAGGCCTATTAAGCGGGACTAACTACAAGGTGAGAGTGGAGGCGGGACTCAAAGATACGAACGGTGAATCGTTGGAGAAATCCTATACGTGGAATTTCAGCACGCGCCCGCCGCTCATCGGCAGCTTCTCGCTGAAGGATGGCCCAATGAGTCCTCCAGAGACGATGGAGAATATATTCCTCGATCAGGCCTTCATCGTCACATTCCTGCAGCCGATGGATGAGCAAAGTGTCCGGGAGGCGGTCACGCTGGTGAACCGCGAAACCGGTGAGTCCTTCCCAATGAAACTGACGTGGGATAAGGAACTCGCTACGCTGACCATCTCGCCGGTGGGACGATACAAGATCGCCAGCTTTTACGATCTGACCATTGCCGATACCGCGCGGGCCCGCGACGGCGGCAGGTTACAACAGGGGTTGCAGCTCAAGTTTGGGACCGTGCTCTGGCCGCGCATACTCGATATCTTCCCGAAACCTAACTCACAGGCAACGACATTTGATTCTCACATCGAGATCCGGTTTGCATCGCCGATGAGGCTCGAGAGTTTGAAGAGCAGGGTCAGCATCACCCCTCAACCCAAAGAGGAATTGCAGTGGTACTTCGACCAGACCGACTTTCGGTTGTACGTATATGGCCTGGAGCCAGCCACCGAATATGTCGTGCGTCTGCTGCCAGGCATGGCTGACCTGTATGGCAATACGATCCAGACCGAGCAATCCTACACGTTTAGGACTGGGGATTATTCTCCCTATGCGCGGCTGGTGCTGCCGTGGCAGCCGTTGGTGTATCGAGCCCAGGGTCCGCAGGAAGTTTACTTTGAGCACATCAATCTTGATTCGGTAACAGTCTCACTATATCCACTGGATTTTTCCGAGTTCAGCCGCATATTATCCGGCAAACAGGACCCGACCTATTTCGACCCAAAGGTCGAACCCATTCGTGAATGGATTCCGGATGTGGATGTCCCCCGGAACAACCTGAACTATGAAAAGTTCAAGCTGCAGGATTCCAGGGAGAAGCCGCTGCAACCTGGCTATTACTTCATCGGTGTGAGGGGCAAGCCATTGGATTACAAAAGCAAGTTCTATCAGGGATTCCCTTTTATCGTCGCGACGGATAACATCACCCTCAAAACGTCTACAACGGAAGCCTCAGCCTGGGTCACGGACCTGGAAAGCGGAAAGCCACGGGCCGATGTATCCGTTACGTTTTATAACCAATACCAGCAGAAAGTTGGCACTACCAGCACCGATAAAAACGGGATCGCCTATCTGGATAAAGTGAAGGATCCAGCCTACGCGCGCGTGGACGGGGAGGGCCATTCCGCCTTTGCGGCGATTGATTGGGGCAGCGGCGTGTGGGCCGGTGACTTTGGGCTGTACGAGGGCTATTACATGCCGCCGAACTCGCTGTTCGGTTATTTGTACACCGATCGACCCGTGTACCGGCCAGGGCAGGAGGTGTTCTTCAAAGGCATCATCCGAAGAAACGATGACCTGCGCTACAGCCTGCCAAAAAATGCCAAGGTGTACGTGACCATCGAGCAATCAGGTGAACGCGTCTTTTCTGAAGATATGTCGCTCTCGGAACTGGGCAGTTTCGATGGCAAATTCAAGATTGCAGAGGATGCCGCATTGGGAACATACGATGTACTGGTACGCCAATCTGGCGGCAGCGACCCGTTTGCCTATGTATCCTTCCGGGTGGCGGAGTATCACAAACCGGAATTTGAAGTCACTACCTCTGCCGATCAGGACAATATCCTGGCAGGGGAAGAGGTGAGGTTCAGCCTGGATGCGAAATATTATTCCGGTGGAAACCTGGGAAATGCGGATACGGAATGGTTCCTGGAAGGGACACCGTTCTACTTCCAGCCATCCTCCGAGTACCAACAATTCAGTTTCATGGACTGGGATCGGGACGAGTTTTGGTCGCCAGAACAGCAGGAAGAATCCGGCACGCTGGCAAACGGGAAAGGGTTCACCGATGCGGACGGGCACTTTGAAATTACCCAGACGCTCGGCCTGGGCCAGACGGACCGCGGACAGCAGGTTTCATTCCGCGCGAATGTGACGGACGTCTCAGGGAATCTCGTCAGCGGCGGCACGAGCGTCACTGTGCATCAGAGCGAAATCTATGCGGGTGTACGCTCCGTGAGTTACGTGGGCAAACAAGGACAGGAAGGGCCTTTTGAAGTGGTCGTGCTGGATTGGGATTCAAATCCTGTCGCAGGTCAAAATGTCTCTGTAAAGTTTGTGGAGCGGCACTGGTTCAGCGTGCAGACGCAGGATAAGCAGGGACAGTTGCGCTGGGAGACGTCCGTCAAAGAGATTCCCATCTCAATAGCCGATGCAGTCACAGGCGAAGACGGCAAGGCAACCGTGTCGTTCATCCCGCCTGCAGGTGGCGTGTATAAAGCTATTGTCACGGTTCGAGACACGAAAGGCCATACTCATTCGTCTTCCGCGTATATGTGGGTTTCGAGTGATGACTATGTGGCCTGGCGGCAGACCAACGACCGTTCCTTCAACCTGATCGTGGATCAAGACACGTACTCGCCGGGGGACACAGCTAAAATCCTGATCGCCCAACCCTTCGAGCACGATGTGTACGCGCTGGTCACTTACGAGCGGGGGCACGTATACAAACAGGATGTGGTCCTACTCAAAGGCAACAGTACCACTTACCAGTTACCAATTACCGAGGACATGGCTCCCATTTCGTACGTTTCGGTGGTGGTCATCAGCGGCGCGGAACAAGGCGGCAAGCCCAATTTCAAGATCGGCATGGCAGGTATCAAAGTGGATACGAGTCACCAAACGCTGGATGTGACGGTGACTTCTGATAAGGAGTCTGCGGGGCCGGGAGATGAGGTCACGTATACGATCGAGACCAAGGATTACAGCGGCAAGCCAGTCTCGGCGGATGTGTCGCTGGCCGTGGTAGACAAAGCCGCGCTGGCGTTGGCTCCAATGAATTCCATGCCGATGCTGGATGCGTTCTACCCCGATCAGGCGTTGAGCGTCCGCACCGCGTTGGGCATCGTGCTGAACGCAGAGGATTTCAACGCGCAATATCGCGAGAGCATTCCCGATGGCGGCAGGGGAGGTGGTGGCGGCGGTGAAAACAGTTTGGGTGTGATCAACGCGCGGCAGAACTTCAAGGACACGGCCTATTTCGCCGCGCAAGTCATTACCGATAAGGATGGCAAAGCGGAAGTCACACTGACGCTGCCGGAGAATCTCACTACCTGGAAAGCGGATGTGCGCGCAGTGACAGCGGACAGCAAAGTGGGCCAGACCACGAGCGAGCTCATGAGCACGAAGCCGCTCTTCATCGAGCTGCTGACGCCGCGCTTCTTCATCAATGGCGATCAGGCAATCGTCGGCGCGACGATCCACAACAACACGGAGAAATCCATGAGTGTGAACGTCTCATTGGATGCAGAAGGTGTGGATCTGCTCTCGCCTGCGCAGCAGGCAGTGGATGTGGCGGCAGGGCAGCAAAGGCATGTCGAGTGGAGTGTTGCCGTCCAGGGGGGAGTGAAGCGGGTGGACTTCACCGCCAGCGCGGTCAGCGGCGAATACGCGGATGCCAGTAAGCCCGCGCTCGGCACGTTATCCGAACAGGGCATCCCGGTCTACAACTTCGTCGCGACCGAGACCGTTGGCACATCGGGCATGCTGCAGAATGCCAACTCGTCCACCGAAGCAATTCAATTGCCGAAGACGTTGGACTTCACGAATGCGAAGCTATCCATCGAAGTGTCACCGTCGCTTGCCGCTTCTATGCAAAGCGGACTGACGTATCTCGATGATTATCCATACCTGTGCATGGAGCAAACGGTCTCGCGCTTTCTGCCGAACGTCATCACATCGCGGGCATTGAAAACTGCCGGGATTGAATCGCTGTACGTGCAGAGGAAACTTGACCAGCAGGTGAAGACCGCGCTGCAACGTATCTATGCCAAGCAGCGCTACGACGGCGGCTGGAACTGGTGGGACGGTGCGAAAAGCGACCCGCAGACGAGCGCCTATGTGGTGTATGGGCTGATCGAAGCCAGGGACTCAGGCTATTTGATATCGGACAGCGTGCTTTCGCGCGGCATCCAATATCTGGCGGAGAATGTGCCAGACCTGAAGCGTAATGATCCTACATGGAAATACAATCGTACGGCGTTCATGTTGTACGTGTTGGCGCGTGGCGATGAATTACGCGCCTCACAGGTCAACTTCATTTATGAACACAAGACGTCGCTGGGTCTGTACGGGAAGGCCTATCTGGCGCAGGCGATGTTTATGCTTGACAAAACAGACGAAAGAGTCAAATCGCTTCTTTCTGACCTGGAAGCTGCCACTGTGTTATCCGCCGCGGGCGCCCACTGGGAGGAATCCGCTCACGATTACTGGAACTGGAACACGGACACGCGCACGACCGCCATTGTGTTGAACGCCTTCGTGCAGTTGCAGCCGGAAAGTCCCGTCACGGCCCCAGCCGTCCGCTGGCTGATGGCTCACCGAGAAGGCGGGCACTGGAACACGACCCAGGAAACCGCCTGGTCCTTGATCGCGCTGACGAATTGGATGAGCGCGTCAGATGAGTATGATACGAACTACACGTATGCCGTTGGTCTAAATGGCGCGATGCTCGATCAAGGCAATGCCACGAAAGAGAACCTCACTAAGACTGTCGATCTGCAAGTCGAGTTGAAAGACCTGTTGAAAGAGACCGCCAATTATCTTGTCTTCACGCGCGGCGATGGGACCGGCAACCTGTATTACACCGCCTACCTGAGCGCGGAGTTGCCCGTCGAATCCATCGAACCGCTGGACCAGGGCGTGAGTCTTTCGCGGCAATATTTCACGCTGGACGATTCCAAGACACCCATCACCGAGATCCAACGCGGCGACCTGGTCCGAGTCCGATTGACAGTGGTCATCCCCGCCGCGGTGCACTACATCGTGGTGGATGACCCGCTGCCCGCGGGCCTGGAAGCCATCGATACGACCATCCTGACCGATACCGCCGTACCCACCTCGTACACCATCAACGATTACAACGAGCGCGGCTGGGGCTGGTGGTATTTCCCACACATCGAACTGCGCGACGAGAAAGTGGTGCTCTCAGCTGATTACCTGCCCGCCGGCACCTACGTCTACACTTATCTTGCACGCGCCAGCACTGCCGGGACGTTCAAAGTCATCCCGCCCACGGCAGGCGAGTTCTACTTCCCCGATGTGGGTGGGAGAGGGGCGGGGAGCGTGTTTGTAGTGAAGCCGTAAGAGTTTTTACATCAGAATAGAGAAGCTTCCAATCACGTACCGGGCGTTCGTTCTCGCGGTTCTAGGGCTAACATATACAGCTTTCGCCTCATTGTGGCCAACTATATTTAATCGAGGCGTTGTTGAACATAGCATCCGCGAAGAAAACGGGTATAGAATTGGATGGATCGTTCACTGGCAATTGCCGCGCCGCGCCATACTTCCAGTCGTCTTAATTTCAGGGACACCTATCGTGGCTGTGATCTTCTTCATGGAAGGCTGGTTGGTCAAAGTGATTCTGGTGGTTGTCGCGGGAATGATGGTCAGTCTATGGCTGATCGCCTCCCCCGGTATGAAGTTATACTATGCGGCGCAAAGTCAGGACGAAAGCTCGCCTGTGAAGATGATTCAACGTTCAGAAAGCATAGTTCGGTCACTGAGCGTTTTCGTGGTCTTTGGTCTGTTGCCAGCCCTGGCAATCAGCTCACTATTGAATTGGTTGTTGGAGCAGTTCATCATTAGATAGAAAGGAGCTATTCACTACGGCCCGGACGTTCAAAGTCATCGCCGCCAACGGCGAGTGAGTTTCATTTTCCCGATGTGGGAGGCAGAGGGGCAGGGAGCCTGTTTGAGGTGGGGCCGTAATCTTTGTTTGTTACTAGACGTGATGGCTCTGCTATACTTGGAATTGTAGTTGTTACAACTCTTTATCCCTGGACGGAGGTGAGTGTACATGTCGGCACGCAGGGCTAAACCCGTTTTGCTGGATAACTTTACATTACAGGGAGCGTATTGTTCCCTGAAGGAGGGTACGCGATCGAAACTGTTTGAGGAATGCATTGCGCACTTAATCGAATCCGTCATCATTCATGACCAAATCATCGTGCCTGACGATGTTTTGTCGAGGAATCCTGCATGTCAGCACATTGCACAGCAATTTAGCGGAGTCATAGTTGGCATGTCGATGCCCCAAACCCCGGATATCCATCACCACGTAATTGAAAAGGATGTGGTCGAGGAATTCAGACCATTACTTGCTAGAAAGAACCCTTTCCGCAATTTTGAAACAGAGGATGCATACTATATTGAGACAGTCGGTCGTGGTCATCTTAGCCCGCCTGGCTGGATGGGGAAGTATGAAAGACCACTCACCTTCGCGGAGCGGCACACTTATTACGCCTGGTATTGTGTAAGGCTCGCAGCAGCGCTGGGTTTGAATTATGCACCCAATCCTACGCGGGTAAATCTGTTCAGGGACCGACAGTTCCTGGAACTAAAGCCTTTTCTCGATTTTCAACGTGACATTCTCGATTATTTCGAAAAAGTAAGAAGACGACATGCTGATTCGGTCAACAAGGTGTTCCAATCGCTCCGCAAACCGTTCGAGCTTCCCTTGGTATATAACTATATCAAGTCCAAAGCCAAAGAGGGCACCAAAATAGTTGCCGAAACGATGCAACTGAGAAACTCGCTGGAAGCAGCAGCGTTTCGAACGTTATGTGCCGAACTGGAGGAAGCAAGCCAAAGCGGAAACGCAGCCAGGGTTGATGAGATACGAGGACAGATCACAGAAATGGGAGAGCGATGGTCTGAGTCGCTGGCCCAACCAAAAGCAAGAAAGAAGTGGGGGATTGCAATGTGGATTTTTGGAACCGATTTCGAAACACCCTGGTTCAACATGCAAGCGGTGGATCAAAAACCGCACTTTGTATTCTTACACAACTTATTATCAGGCTCATAACCAGACATTCCTGTGGCGTGAAAGGACCTCATTCGCCAGGGATCACAATCCTTGCCTCATAGCTCTTCACCGGTTCTCCATTCTGATTCACATCTTCCACCCAGATTTGACGTCGCCGCCTATGCTTTGCATCAAAGTATAGGTATACTATCCAATTACCAAACACAATTTATTTCCATTTTGCAAATGAAAAGACCAACGCAATGCCCGAACTGAGGACTGATTTTCAATCCCTGCCGGAAGAATACCAGCAGGTCATTCGTCTGGCGCAGGATACTTACAAGATCACTGTCGCTCCGCTGCAGCTATTGGTTGGGGGCTGGTCAGGCGCGGTCGTCTATCTGGTTAGCGTTTCGGCAAATGAAACCAAACGTGTTGAGCATTGTATCCTCAAACTGGATCGCAAAGGCAAATCAGCGAAATCGGATGAGGTCGCTCGTCACAATACCGTGATGACCAAGTCCACGCCTGAGTTTGCCCGTGACCACATCGCCGAATTGGTCCTCGACCGCGTCGAGCATGAGGGCGCCATTGCCATCTTTTATCGAATTGCCGGTCAGTCCCTGCTTAAGTATCGTCCCTTGTCGAACTATGAACGGCAAAGCCAGCTCAAAACCATCTTTACAGAAACAAATACCATTCTACTCACCAAGTGGAATGGAAATATGGTATTCGAACAAGCCCTTCATCCCCAGGCTGTGTTGAAAAAATGGCTTGGCTTTCGGCTGGATGCCGGGGGCAACACGGAACGCTTCCTGCAGGATACCTGCCGCGTCAATCCGGATGTTGCCGGCTTTCTCATCAGTGGGCATGTGTTCCCGAATCCGCTCCTTCATGCGCGCAAGCCTGAACCGTGGGGCAAGGCTCGTGCTATGGATGTTGCCACTGGGTTCATCCACGGCGATTTGAATGCTAACAATATATTAGTTAAATTCTCTGAAAACAATGAGAATCTTGAAGGCTATTATCTGATCGACTTCGCGCTCTTCAAGGAGGGTATGCCGCTGTTATACGACCAGCGCTATCTCGAAATGTCCTATTTGATGCACGCGATGTCACACATCTCGTTTATGAAATTCATAAACTTTCTCACGTTGCTGGCAGTGGCGGATGTTCCGGACCCACATAAAGTGCCGATCGAGATGTCGGGTGTCAGTGCCGTAATCGGGTCCGCCCGAAGCGCATTTGCCGAGTGGGTCCAAGAGAATCATCCGAGTTTGCACGATGACCTCTGGGGGCAATATTGGCTCGCAGGAGTCGCCGCCGGGTTGAGTTATTGCCACAAACCCGGAATGTCCGATGAACAACGGTTAGCTGGACTGATCTATGCCGCTGCGAATCTCAAACGCTACATTGGGACTTTCAACCTGCCACTGCCCAAGGAAGTTGAGCTACTCTACGACGAAAATCAATCTGGCGTAGACTCACCCGGCACACCGTCGAAGACAAAGAAGCCAAAGCACAACCTTCCTGCACAACCAACTCCATTCATTGGGCGCCAGGCGGAGGTGAAGGCTGTGAAAGACCTTCTGATGCGAGACCCACAGGCACAGGGTGTGCGCCTGGTGACGTTGACCGGTCCCGGCGGCACAGGAAAGACTCGTCTGGCGCTTCAAGCTGCCTCAGAACTGATCGATCGCTTCGCGGATGGAGTTTACTTTGTTGACCTGGCACCCATCCGCGAGCCCGAGGCTGTGCTCGCCGCCATTGCCCGAACAGTCGGCTTAAGGGAAACAAGCGACCGGCCGTTGCTCGATGAGATTAATACTCAGTTGCAGGCTCGGACGATGTTATTGCTCCTCGATAACTTTGAACAAGTCACTTCTGCGGCACCGATGTTGGGAGAACTGATCCAGGACTGCCCTCACTTGAAACTATTGGTCACCAGCCGCGAAGCACTTCACTTGCGCGGTGAGCATATCCATCCTGTACCGCCGCTTGGGCTCCCCGGCGCTGATCTCAAACAGCAGACGATGGAACAATTGACTCAGTATGAGGCGGTCCGGTTGTTCATCGAGCGGGTCCTGGCCGTGAAGCCAGACTTTGAAGTGACCAATGAGAACGCGCCAGCGGTCGCTGAGATCTGTTTCCGTTTGGACGGCTTGCCTCTCGCAATAGAACTCGCGGCGGCGCGGATCAGGCTCTTCTCACCCCAAGCTCTGCTTGAACGAGTAGGCGGCCGCTTGAACCTGCTGCGCGGAGGGGCGCGTGACTTGCCGCTTCGCCAACAAACGCTGCGCGACACGATTGACTGGAGCTATGAATTACTTGACGCTGATGAACGGCGTTTGTTTGGGTTGCTCTCCATCTTCGCCAGTTGTACCTTCGAAGAGGCCGAAGCGGTGGCTGCGGGAATCGATCATCTGGATGGAATGCGAATGGACATTCTCGATGGGCTGGCGTCCCTCGTGGATAAGAGCCTGATTCGGCAGGTGAATCAGGGTACTGGAGAGCCACGACTCATCATGCTGGAAACGATTAGGGAGTACGCTGCAGAACGCCTGGAACAGGATGCCGAGTTCAGCGCCGCCGCTCGCCGGGCATATGCTACCTACTTCGCGGACTTCACACAACGTCAGTGGAAACGCCTGACTGGCAAAGAGAGAGAGATAGCGTTAAGGGAGATGGAATCTGAAATCGAGAATGTGCGAACCGCCTGGCGCTTCTGGGTAGAGGCAAGGGATTTGGAAATGCTCACCAAGTTCGTCAACAGCCTGTGGCTGCTGTACGATGCCCGTGGTTGGTATCATGATACGGTGAGCCTCAGCAACGATTTGCTCAACGTCCTGGCTTCCACTCCCTCCACACCGGAACGCCTTCAGCAGGAGATTACGCTACACACCAGCCTGGCCCGGGCGCTGTTGGCGACCAAAGGCTACACCGAAGAAGCCGAGCAGTCATACGCGCGCGCCCTCGAGCTTTGTGAGGGCGCAGGCGATATCCCTCAGTTGTTCCCCGTCCTGCGCGGCCTGGCTTCTTATTATATACTGCGCTCCGAACACGAAAAAGCCGGTCAGATGGGCGAGCGTATCTTGCGGCTTGCGGAGCAACTCGATGATGTGGACATGAAGATGGAAGGGGTGATGCTTTCGGGTTATAACGAGGCCTTTCTGGATGATCCTCGGGCCGGCTTGGAGCATATCGAGAAGGCGGTCGCTTCATACGATGTGCAACGCAAGCGCGTGGGGCGTCTCGGGCTCGGCACTTATCCGGGAGTGATTGGTCTTACAGTGTCCGCCTTATTCCTCTGGATGCTAGGATATCCCGATCGGGCCCACAAACGCGCCGCAGATTCGATCCTGCTTGCGCGCCAGATGAAACACCCGTATAGTATCACCTATGCCCTCTTTCACAATGGGTTGCTCAACGTATGGCTGAAGAATTATGAAATTGCCCGGGAGAGTGCGCAGGAACTACTGGAGCTCGCCGAGGCGCACGGGTTTCAGATCTGGAGCGCAGTTGGCTCATGCCTGCTCGGCGCAGCACTGGTGGGCCTGGGCTCAGCAGAGAAAGGTCTCGCCCTGATCGAACAGGGGCTGAATGCTTACCGTGGCATCAAGACCCCTCCGGTCTTTTGGCCCATGCTGCTTCATCTTTGTGCAGGCGCATACCATGCAGCGTCGAAACCGGAAGTTGGACTACATATGATGGACGAAGCGCTGGAAATCGGCTCTTCAAGTCCAGCAAGAACATTAGCGTCAGAGTTCCTCATCCTGAAGGGCGCTCTTCTCCTGATGCTCTCACCTGACAACACGGCTGAAGCAGAGGCTCTGTATGAACAAGCTGTACTTAATGCCCAGGAAGTGCATGCCCCAATGCTTGAGCTGCGAGCTGCTATGAGATTGAGCCGCTTATGGCACAAGCAGGGCAACAAGGAACAAGCCCGAAAAGTACTAAATGAGGCCTATTCAAAAATAACCGAAGGCTTCACAACGGCCGACCTAAAAGAAGCCAGCGCACTCCTGGCCGATTTATCTGAATGAAGCCAAATCATGATGAAATCGGGGTGGGTGCGACGAAGGACTTAAGTTTGCGCGTGAGTGTCGCCACGCTGGTACGAGTCCTTTTCGAACATCCCAGAGCTGGCGAATCGATGCTGGCTCTGGAGCGCAAAGCGACTCTGCGCGAGACCGAAAACGGGCGCATCGTCGAAGTAAAGTCTCAGCCCTTCGGCGGTGCGGTCCGTATTCTTGATCTAATGAAACTTCGCGACCTGATTGGCGATTTTCACTTTGATAGCGAACGCTCACGCTCTGAACAGGATTTCCGCATCTTTATTCGACCTTCAGATTGGTCAGTAGTCCGGGAGTTCTGCATCCAGCATTTCAGCCGTATTGACGATCCCATTCTCGAAACCGACCCAACGCGGGAATTGG
>DASTOH010000273.1:0-12420 GCA_035720235.1 Anaerolineales bacterium
GTGTTGCTGCTATCCACCCGCGCCAATCTTCTCATTCAACTCACGCACGCGCGTGGACATGCGCCGTAATACCGAAACAGCCACCTGCGGACGGTCCAAAAGGATGGTTTGGAAGGCGTCCCCATCAATGACCAGCGTCCGCACCCCGCCGCGCGCCCGTAATGTGGCCGAGCGCGGCGCCGATTCAAGGATCGCCATCTCGCCTACAAAGTCACCGGTGGAGCGGGAGGCTAACATCTTTTCCGAAGTACCGGATTTCTTGAGGACATCCACCACACCGCTGGCAATGATGAACAAGGCATGACCGTATTCACCCTCACGGCATAGTATTGCCTGATCCAGAAATAGTTGCTCTTCCGCGATCTCGGCAATCTGTTCCAAATCCTCCGGCGATAGCCCGATAAACATGGGCACCTCTCGCAGCAACAGAACACGGTCCAATGTAGATAGGGTCTTGAGGGTCTTCATTTGTACTGAACCTCCCCGGTGGCTCCATGCCGCACGCGCGGCATCCTGCACCAGCGGATCTTTATCATTGTACATTTTGCGTACCTCAGGCACAGACTCCTCAACATCCATCTCGATCACGACATACGTACCCATTGCACGCAGCCAACGATCTTTATGTGTGAGCAGGAGCCCGGCGATCTCATTCACTGTCATCCGCTGACCTGCTGCTTCTGCCTGAAAGACTCCGCCGCGGTCAAGGATGGGCAACACCTGGGTCGTAATCCGTTTATCGCCGAGCGTTTCCAGTGCTTCGAGCGCGGCCGCCCGTGCAGAGGCATTGCCAGCCGTCAAGCCCCGGCGCACCAGCTCCATGGCGCGCAGGTTGCCAAACAGACCCACCGCCTTGACCAGACGCTCTTCGATCAGCGAGATGCGATGTTTCAACGTATCGACCAGCAATTTGACCATACGCCCTTTTGAAGGCAGGGAATCGATCAGCATTCGCAAATAGCGGATACCGGAAACCTCACGCTGGATATAACTGCTCATTGGATCCAGTACTTCGACATCGCCCACCGGGATGGCGTCCAGAGCATACGAAGCCGCAATACTTTCCGATTCGTGCAGGATTCGCAAGAGTACGCCTCGGGACTCCGGCCAGGCCTGCTTCAGCGATTCTGACGCGGCGCGCCTGACCCCGGCATCCGCGTCTTCCAGATGCTGCGCCACCGACTCGATCAGCCTCTCCTCTTTGAAAAAGCCAGCTACCAGTAATGCCTGTCGCCGAACTGCAGAGACAGGGTCATTCAGGGCATTCAAAATCAAGGCGGTGTTGAAGGGAATGACTGTTTTGGATTCCAGTGCAATGGCGCGATAGGCTTCCAGAGCAGCGAGTCTTTTCGTCTCATCTACATCGTTCAGCATCGGTCTCAGAAGTGAATCCGCTTTTTCCGATTCGCCCAAATACATCAACACCACTGCCGCCCGCGCGCTGATCCGCGAATTGGGAGCGTCCAACAACCGCTCAAGGGTATGAATCAGTTCGGGTGAGGGCCCAGCCTCCAGCTTGACCAAAGAAGCGAGGGCCTGGTCCCGCACTGAGTCATCCACATCGTCCAGCCCAGCGACGATCTGATTCGAGATTCCTTTTGCATCCAGATCCGCCAGGGCCTTGACCGCCGCGGCGCGAACAGACGCATCTTCATCGGATAGCCGTTCCACCAAATCGGGGATCGCCATCGGACTGCCCATTTTCGAGAGCATTTCCGCAGCCAACCGCCGGACGTTTGGTCTAAGATCATGCAGGGCTTTGAAGGTAGCTTGCAGCGCAGTTGGGTCATTTTGATAACCCGCAAAGGCTTCCTCCGCATCGCTGAAGACTTCCACGCGCCCGGCCCGCAACGCCGAGATCAGCGCGTTACCATACTCATCACGCATCTTCCAGGTGAAATACAGACAGAGCAGCGCCACCAGCGCACCCATCACCAGGATCTGCTGCGTGGAGGAGAAGACCCGCGAGCCTACGATCAACAACAGGCCTGAAAGTATCACGCCAATCTGCGCCGGAACGCCATTGATAAATGCCAGCACCTGACCCCGCCGCTCGGAGGGCACCACGTTGAACAGGGCGCTCCAGGCCGTGCCCATAACCCCCCCCAACATGACCTGCTGCACAAAGCGAACGGAGGCGGCGGCTTCAAAGCGGAAGAAAACAAAGAAAGCTGCAAAGCCAAGCAAATACGTGATCGGCATGAGCAGGATACTGTTCACAATTCCCAGTTTCGCATACAAACGGTTGGCGAGCAGCAACGAGACAAAAAACGTTACCAGCGTCATGCCGCTCGTGAACAGACCTTTGAAGTTCGCCACCGCCACTTCATCACCCATGAAGTTTTTGGAAACGAACTGGCTGAACGGAAAATCCACCGTAAAGAACAAGACAGAATATAAAACCGCGGAGAACGCCACCAGCCGGAATAAACCCGACTGGCGCACAAAATCGAATCCAGCCCGCAGATCACCGATCAGATTAAATGCAACTCGGCTGGGCGGTTCCAGTTTGAAGTATGCCCGCGTGATATTTCGCAGCAGCCACAGTGCGCCCCCCAACACGATGGCGAAGAGGACAATCAGGTTATTCGTACCGATCACTCTTGCCAGCAAACCCGTAAGCGAATTCCCGATGACACTGCCCAGGATTGCGATACTCGTGAAAAATGGAAACAAACGTTTTGCCTGTCGTGCATCGCAGACCTCACCCGCCACGGTCCAGAGCAGTGTACCCAGCACCACACCCATCCCGTTGACGGTCAGCCAGAAAAATTGTGTGATGGAAATTTGGAACAGAACAATCGCCGCCCATTCAACCAACAGCAGCACCACAAACCCTGCCAGGAACCACACCACTACCGTTGCATTTTGAAAACGTCCCAGGCTGGCGCTGTACACCAGCGAAACCAGAAAGACGATCACCCCCAGGGGAACGTACATATACGGCAGGCGGTCCACATTATGGGAAACGAACAGGGCAAACGCGGCGGTGTCTCCGAACCCCTGTCCCGCCTGAACAAGAAAAAACAATGTCGCCATCCACGCGACCATGCGAGTCTCTTCGGGATGGATCTGAAGCAGCGCGGCGATTTTGTCTCTCAACATAAACAAATGGGAAGAGTCTTCCCTCTTCTGGGATTTGATTTTAGCATACAAATTAATCGGTCATTGCGAGCTGTCATTGCGAGCCTACGAAAGAGAAGTGCCTGAACACAAAGGATCAAAGCATATGTCACCCTGAGCGTAGCGAAGGGTCTCCGCCGCTCTGCAGCGGGATTCTTCACTCCCTTCGGTCGCTCAGAATGACATAGTGTTTTTGATGTTAGGCATTCCCAGGAAAGACAATCTCCACAGCAATGGAATGTTTACTTCAGCTCACCATCATGAAAACAAATATAATTCGACCATGCGAACCTACTTCCGCAAACAGATATTTCTGCCGCAGGATCACGGTTCATGGGTTTTCATCATCAGTCCCTTGTTGATTGGTCTCTTTGCAGGAAACAGTTTCAACTTTGCCGCTCTCAGTATGGTCATCGCAGCCATGGCAGCATTCTTGATGCGACAGCCCGTTACGATGGCAGTCAAAGCTTATTCCGGTCGCCGCCCGAAGGAGGACCTGCCCGCGGCATGGTTTTGGATCATAGCGTATGGTCTCATTGTTTTCTTGGCTCTCATCGCTTTGATCGCTCAAGGCTTTTCGTTTGTACTCTACCTTGCTGTCCCAGGCATACCTGTGTTTGGCTGGCACCTGTGGCTGGTGAGCCGCCGCGAGGAACGGCGGCAGGCGGGCGTTGGGATCGCCGCAACCGGCGTACTGTCGCTGGCAGCGCCCGCGGCCTATTGGGTTGGCATCGGTCGCTATGACCCAACCGGCTGGTGGCTGTGGATTCTGGTCTGGATGCAGACCGCCGCGAGCATCGTCTACGCGTATCTCAGGCTCGAGCAACGGGAATGGAAATCCATACCCAATCGTTGGAAGAGATTCCGCGCGGGCTGGCGAGCCTATGCGTATACCTCCTTCAATCTCGTGGCATCTCTCAGCCTGGGCCTGCTCGGCATTCTGCCGCGTTTTCTGTTCATCCCATATCTGCTACAATGGATGGAGACGATCTGGGGCATCGATCATCCCGCAGTGGGATGGAAGCCCACCCGGATCGGTATCCGCCAGCTGATCGTCAGCACGCTTTGGACGATTTTGTTTATCGCAGTTTGGAAACCCTAAGGGTAGTTCGCAGAGCCCCTTAGGGTTTGGAGGCAAACATGGACGAACTCAAATGGGATCTGCTCACTGAAGTGCAGGGACGAGCAGAAGCGGAAGTGCTCAAAACATTTCTCGTGGCGAACGGCATTGAAGACGTGGAACTCTTTCAGGAGTCGTTGGGGCAACATATCTATCCCACCACGCTCGATATTCTCGGAAACGTTCAAGTATTTGTGCCAAAGGAACAACTGGAGCAGGCGGGTCAACTGCTCGAGGAATATATGTCTGGCGTCGAAGCAGCCGCTCCCAACCAACCGGACGGCGAACCGTCCGATTCCGAATAGACATCTTTGCTCCCATCGCGGAGGACGGCGATGAGAACGCCGCCGGTACCGCTGCGCGGCACGCTTCGCGGCGAGATGGCAGCTTGAGCCAACATGAGGAAATCCGAATGAATTTTGATCTCACCGAAGAACAACGACTCTGGCAGAAGACCGTACATGATTTTGTCGCAAAGGAAGTGCAGCCCAAGGCCCACGAAGTGGACGTGACATCCGAATTCAATTGGACTGCAACGCGCAAGATGGGTCCGCTCGGATTGCTGGGGTTGAACATCCCGGAGGAATACGGCGGCGCAGGCGTGGACGCGGTCAGCGCGGCGATTGCAATCGAGGAGATCGGCTGGGGCTGCGGCTCGACCGCGCTGGCTATCTCTGCTCACAATGGACTGGGCACCACGCCCATCGTCTTGTTTGGGAGTGAAGAACTGAAGCAGAAATGGCTTCCGCTCGTCGCAAGCGGGCAGAACAAACTCGGCGCGCTGGCGCTCACAGAGCCGGGAGCAGGTTCCGACTTGCAGGGAGGCGTCACTACAAGGGCGGTCAAAGACGGGAATGAGTGGGTGATCAACGGCACGAAGATGTGGTGCACGAATGCCTCCATCGCGGAATACATCATCACGCTCGTTCGCACCGACCCCAAAGGCGGGTCGCGCTCACTGAGTCAAATTCTGGTACCAACGACCACACCGGGACTCAAAATCGGTCCGGCTGAAAAGAAGATGGGACTGCACGGCTCCCCCACTCATGCGGTGACGTATGAGGATGTCCGCGTGCCGTTGGGCAATCTGGTCGGCGAAGAAGGCAAGGGATTGCAGCAGACTCTCGCTACATTGGACGGTGGTCGGATCGGGATCGGCGCCATCTCGGTGGGACTGGCCCAGGCTGCGTTCGAGTATGCGGTCAATTACGCCCGCGAGCGAAAAGCCTTCGGAAAACCAATCTCACACCAACAAGCCATCCAATGGATGCTGGCTGACGCCGCGACGGAGATTGAAGCCGCGCGAACACTTCTTTACAAAGCCGCCTGGACCAAGGAACAGGGACGAAACTACAACAAGGAAGCCGCCATGGCCAAGATGTTCGCCACCGAAATGGCCGAGCGGGTCTGCCGCAACGCGATCCAGATCCACGGCGGGTATGGGTACTCGAGCGAATATCCCGTCGAACGGATTTACCGCGACGCCCGATTGATGACCATCGGTGAAGGGACGAGTGAAATTCAAAGATTGGTCATCGCGCGGCACGTGCTGGCGATGGAGTAAGTACATCTCTATCACGGCCAGGGCTGCCAAATGGGCATACTACCTTCATTGGTCAGCCGGGTTAGACCGGAGCCATCGAGATTGATTCGATAGACCTCGGCATTACCATCGCCCGTGGACGTGAACGCGATCATGCGACTATCGGGCGACCAGGAGGGATAAAGATCCACCGCGGGATTGTTCGTGAGATTGGCCTGGTGGGAACCATCCGCATCCATAACATAGATCTCGCTGTTTCCGTCTTGACTCGACACAAATGCGATATGGGCTCCATCAGGCGACCAGGCGATGGATTCTGCGATGGCCCCAAAAGTCAGTCTTGTCTTGCGAGAGCCATCGGCGTTCATTGCATATACATCGGGAAATCCATCAACGAATGAGCAGAAGGCAATGCGGGAACCATCCGGCGACCAAACAGGGGCGCCGTCGTCCGTTTCGTTATTCGTCAGGTTGGTGAGACCTGATCCGTCAATGTTAATGACGTAGATCTCACCGTTGCCATCGCGCGTGGAATAGAAAGCGACACGACTGCCATCAGGTGACCAGGCGGCCAGGAGGTCGGCTCCGGACGATTGGCTGAGATTCATTCTGTCGCTGCCGTCGCGCCGAATAAGGTTTATTTCGAAGTTATCACCTTCTATCGATGTGAAAGCAATGTATTCGCCGGTTGGAGACCAGACGGGCGTATCCTGCTCGTAATCATCTTTCGTCAATTGCCTGGTTTGGGAACCATCGGCGCTGGCAACCTCAATATCGAGGTGACCACTATCTTCCATGATGGCATAAGCAATGGACGAACCATCCGGCGACCACGCCGGCGGTCCTATAACTTCATGGTTTTCTCTCGTCAGTCTGGTCTGATTCGATCCGTCTACGTTCATCGTGCAGAGGCTGGCAGCCCCGTCGCGGCCACAATAGAAAACGAGCTTTCCTTCATATGGATGTTTGCCGCATGCACTGGTGAAAATGATGCAAAAGCATAATAGAACACAAGCTCTTTTGACCATGCACATGCTCCTCTCGAGTGAGGCCCTTTTACAGACCAGCTTAAGTATATAGTTTATCCCGCACAGAGTCATGCGTTATTTGTCATAAAAGGGGGTGAGCTACGAAGGGGCGCATCGCACGGCATGTGCTGGCGATGGAGTAAGTTGAGGTTCCTCAATGTTACTTCCGGATCGTAGTCGTTCTTGGATTGGATGCAGTCTAAGTTGAGTGGCGCTGAAGGAAAACAGTTTCAGCGTCGCAGCATACGACCGGCAGAACCGAATTTAGGGTAGACCGGGCACATCCTTCAAATCCCAGAATTTCACATTATCAAATTCGCAGGTGGCTGGTGTGGTGTTTGGTTCTGACCAACAGGAGAACAGCATGGTTCCCGCCCGATCCAAATCACTGTCCCGATGATACGCGACGGGTTTCCGATTGAGATAGAGAGCGATCTGATCTCCCCGAGCAATGACCAACACCTGCGTTGCCTCTCCCCTTTGACTGATATCATCAAAGCGCGTCGCCAGCTCGTCGGACTGCGGTCCCTTTGATTCGACCAGGCTCCAGCCCGGATAACCGTTCGGGTAAAGGACTACATCATAACTATATTGGATACCGGGGGATTCTTCAAAGTTGCGGAAGATGAAATCCGGGCGCGAATATTCGTCACCGCTTACCAGTTGGACATCGAACTGAATTACAAAATCCTTACTTGAGGATGCCCAGGCTCCAGCTTGGGCGCGTAAACCGCCAAGCACACCGGAGAGACGCAACACGCCGTCACGAATTTCCATTTCACCTGCCCGGTATTCCAGGATAGGAATCGCCTCCCAACCCTTATCGGCAGTTGAGAAGTCATCGACAAAGTTGGGTGGACGGTCGGCGAGGGCTTTCAGAATCGGCTCTGCGAAAGTGCGGGCCTGCTCATCGCTGGACGATTCGCTGGCGATAGCTGTGGACGTTGGCACGGCCGCCGCAGGTGAAGCGGAGGGTAAGACATTCTTCAAATCCCACAACTTGATGTTATCAAACTCACACGTCGCCTCAGCATTTGCCCAACAAATGAAGGTCATTGTCCCTGAATTATCCAGGAGGCTGTTTTGATAATACGCCACTGGCTGACCATTAAGATAGATCGCGGCCTGATCGCCGCGGACAATCACCAGCACTTGAGTGAACTGGCCCACCGGGCTAACAACGCCAGCGCCAGTTGCAATCCCTGCCAGACCCGCTTGAGGCTGAAATTCATTGAAGACCCATATTCGGTCATTGGGGAAAAGGCTGACATCGTACCCATATCCCTGGTTCCCAATCATGAAGTTGTGGAAGGAGATTTTTTGCTGCGTTGATCTGTCGCCACTGACCAGGCGGGTATCGAACTGTAAAACGAAATCTTTATTCGAGTGGATCAGAGAACCATGGAGTTCGGCTCCCCATTGCCCGACAACATCGCTGAAACGCATCACACCGTCACGCATTTCTAGTTTGCCCGTCTGCTGACCGAGACTGGTATCCTGCCAGCCCTGGTTCGGGATGGAAAAATCATCACTAAAGTCAGGAGGCCGATTGACAAGGGCCTGCAAAATCGGCTCGGCGAAAGCTCGAGCTTGTTCAGATCCCGCGGTAATAACCGTGCTGGACAAGGGACTCTGGATCACTGCGGCGGTTCCAACCATCGTGCTGTTCGTACCCGTAGCAGGAGATGACGGTTGACCAAGTATCGAGGTTGTCCGGAAAAAATAATAGGCGATACTAATTACAGCGATGAGACTGGCAACTCCTATTACTGCTCGAGCCGGAATCTCTCGCCCGAGTCGGCGCGGCGGAAGTGCGGCCTGCTCAGTTCTCTCCTGTGACTGAGCAGGCAGTACAACTTCAACAGACCTAGTCCCTTCCGGCTTAGGCTTAGCAGGAATGAACTTGCCCAGGCCAGATTTTTCTATTTCAGCCACCGCGTCATCGAACGCGTTCACCATCGCGCCAGCGGTGGGATATCGATCTTCAGGGTTCTTAGCCAGGGCTTTCAGGATGACGGCTTCCAGCGCTTCCGGCAAATCAGGATTGAACTTCGTGGGTGGAGGCAAAGGATCGCTGATTTGCTTGATCATCACAGCCATCGGGGTCTCGGCCTTATAGGGCGGTCGTCCTGTCACCAGTTCATACAGGATCACGCCTAACGAATAAATATCGCTGCGCCGATCACTCGCCAGACCCAGGCCTTGTTCTGGTGACATGTAGGCGGGAGTTCCCAGAACGGCACCGGACTCTGTCAGAGTTTCGTTATTGGCGAGAATTTTGGCTAAGCCAAAGTCGGTCAGCAGGAAGTGACCGCTCTCGTCGAAGAGCACGTTGCTCGGTTTCACGTCGCGATGGACCAGGCCCCGCTCATGGGCATAATTCAAGGCTCCACCTACTTGCGTGACGATCTGCCTGATCTGCGCCAGCGGTAGCGGCTGGCCTTTGAGCAAATCAGCCAAGGTACCACTTTTGATGAATGGCATCACCAGATAGGTGTAGCCATCGGCTTCCCCAAAGTCAAAGACCGGCAAAATATGGGAATGCTGGAGTTGGGCTACTACTCTAGCCTCTTGCTTGAAGCGGGTGATGAACTGTGGGTCACTGGCAAAGTGGCGTGGCAGAATTTTTAGGGCGACGTGGCGCTCCATCGCGGGGTGATAGGCCTTGTAGACGGCGGCCATGCCGCCTTCACCCAATGAGGCGACGATCTGGTAAGGGCCGAGTTGCCTGCCAGTGAGGTCTTCCATATCGTCCTATAGCATTCTGTCAATACTTGATTCTTCGGTGCCAGGAAGCATCGGTTTTGCCAATCCTACCTCCTTTATATCATCAACGATATGAATCAATCAACGATCTCACCTGCAACGCGGTCTTGGCCTGGTCAAGGGTCCAGCCGGTGGGCAGGGGCGCGGTAATTTTCGTGGAGGTTCCCGCGGGGAGGTCGAAGTAATTGTCACTGAAAACCACGTCCACGCCATCGAGAGCGAGTTCGACGAAGCGAGCTAATGATTGAGCGGAGACATCGAAAGTCAGCGTATCGCCATCCAGGGAGACATCCACGTTCAGGCCAGGGTCGGTCAAGGCGAGATGTTTGAGCGGCGCGAAAGAGGAGACACTAGTGGCAATCTTTTCATCGCCCTGCCATAACTCAGCAACAAAAAGGACATTGCGTTTGTTGGCGTCAGAGACTTTGTCAGCGAAGTCAAAGGATTGGATCAGGGTATCAGCTAACGGCCGCGCGTCGACGCGGTTCTCTCCGGAGAGGATCGCTGCCCCGCTTAACTCTTCCAATCGCCAGCGGACGAGTCCATCCCAATCCTGAGTCAAATCACTGGTCACATGGATCGACATGCGCGTGCTATCATCTTCAACTGATAACAATATGGGCGCGTAGAAACGTTTGGCCGCGTAATGCAGGGCCTTCCATCTTCCAAAGTAATCGAGCGAGGACCACGACGCGACCGGCCAGCAATCGTTGAGTTGCCAGATGAGCGTGCCACCGACGCGGTGCCGGTTGCGACGCCAATGCTCCACGCCGTAGCGAATGCCTTCGGCTTGCAGCAACATGCTGAGATAGACGAGCGACGGAAAATCCTTCGGCATGCGGAAGGTGTCGGTCATCTGCCCGATGATCAAGCCATTGCCCGCCGCGTTACGCTGATGATGTTCCATGATGTAGGATGTCATGTTCTGGTCTTCGGGCGCGGCGTAGGTTTGAATCGTTTTGTAGGGCGGCAGCGCTTGAAAACCAAACTCGCTCATGAAGCGCGGGAACTGGGTGCGATAGGCGGTGAATGGCTTGCGGCCGTGCCACACCTCCCAGTAATGCATGTCGCCGCGCTGCATACCGTTCGGATCGGCGAACGGAATCCCCGATGACGCCGAGGAAGGCCAGTAGACGCGATCCGGGTCTTCTCCTGCCACGACCGCAGGCAACAGGTGATGGTACATCCGGTCATAGCCCATCTTGAGGCGTTGGTTCGCCGGGTCTTCAGGCTTGTTCCAATCCCAACTACTCCAGCCCTGTTCCATTTCGTTGTTGCCACACCACAGAGCGAGTGAGGCGCGATGCCGCAAGCGGCGCACATTCTCGATCGCTTCGATGCGTACATTCTCCGCAAACGCGTCATCTTCAGGATACACACCACACGCAAACGTGAAGTCCTGCCAGATCAAAATGCCGTACCGGTCACAAAGATCATAAAAACTTTCGCCTTCATATAACCCACCGCCCCACACGCGCAGCATGTTCATGTGGGCGTCTCTCGCGCTTTTGATAAGATACTCCAGATGCTCATCGCTGATGCGGGTTGGGAACGAGTCGGCGGGAATCCAATCTGCACCTTTCGCGAACAGCGACAGGCCGTTGACGAAGAACGTGAAGGACTCGCCCCATTCGTCTGGCTCCTGTTTGAGTTCGATGGTCCGTAAGCCGATTTGATAGTTGCGCCAGTCTAATGTGGATGTCTCCGTTTCAAGCGTGATCTGCAACTGGTAGAGATTCTGTTTCCCGCAGCCGTTCGGCCACCACAACTGCGGATCATCCACATCGATGACGGCTTCAGCTTTATCAGCCACTCCTACCCGCGTCGTTTGACTACTCCCATCGGGCGCAAGGAGGGTCATCTTCATCCAAAGCGATTCGTCCTTCCAGGATTCCACTTGCACCGCCGCGCTGACCCTTACCTTGCCACCCTCGTGCTTCTGCCGCACATGGACGTCCTCAAACTTCGCGGACGAATATCCTTCGAGCCGGATATCCTTCCAAATCCCGATCGGCGGCAATTTCGGACCCCAATCCCAGCCCCACTGGCAGGGCGCTTTGCGCAGGTGCGGACCTCCAGGGATATCACCGCCGCCCCGCAAAGCTTTTTCCTTCTGTTTGGCCGTAATGAAGGTCACCGGCGCGCTAAAAAGGATGCTGATTTCGTTCGCCCCTGCCCGGAGCGCCCCGGTCACATCCCACTTCCACTGGCGGTACATGTTGTCTGTTTTGCCCAGCAGTATTCCGTTGAGCGACACTTCTGCCAGCGTATCGAGCCCATCACAGACCAGATACTGCCGGGCTTCCTTCAGCAGTGCGGGCGCTGCCTGGAACGTGGTGCAATATTCCCAATCCGTTTCAGCGACCCATTGCACCTGCTTCTCGTAATCCGCAACAAATGGGTCAGGGATTTTGCCGAGTGCAAGCAGATCGGTGTGCACCCCGCCGGGTACAGTGGCAGACAGCCATTCATTCGTGCCCTGTTGTCGAAAGGTCCATTGACCAGAGAGAGATTGATGGAACATAATAAGTATCCTTTTTGTTGGGTATAGGAGGCATTGTATCAAATGAAGTGTTTTCCCTTTCGATACTCGCATCAACATAAATTTTAGGGATTAATGCCCCAAAATCGGATTGTTCCGTCCGCAGAGCTTGATATGAGCAATGTCCCATCCAAGGTGAAATTCAAGCTGGTGATGTAACGCAAATGACCAGCTAATACTGCTACTGTTTTACCTGTGTGTAAACTAAATATTCTAATTTTTCCGATAGCCTCTTGCACGGCAACCAAATCGCGGTCGGGAGAAAAAGCAATCGGACCAATAAGATATACACCATCGA
>DASTOH010000274.1:0-16471 GCA_035720235.1 Anaerolineales bacterium
CTTGAAGGCAGAGATAAAAGCATCCTGGGTGGCATCCGCGGCCAGGTCATGATCGCCAAGGATGCGAAGGGCGACATTGAAAACACTGTCCTGGTAGTGCAGGACAAGCGTATTGAAGGCATCGAGACTGCCATTTTGTGCGTCGGTAATGAGGGCTTGTTCGTTCATCGGGAATTATTTTATCACTCTGGGGATTTTTTTCACCACACACCTGCCCTGGTACGGCTTAAGCTGTATGGTGCCAGGGAAGGACACAAAGTGCACGAAGGTTTGACGGTTTCCGGAGAAGATGCGTTCCCACCTAGGGGCGAAATCTAGGAATTACGCTTCAAGAGAAGATATAGCCCGCGCCAGATCACGATCCCTAACGCGGAAGTTGCAGCTAAAACAATGGCGAAGATAGGCAGGACTGCCGCGTTCAAGATCAGCCCGCGGATCACAACGGCCAGCGGCGCGGCGAAGACCATCACAAAAACCGGACGCCAGAGTTGTTTCGGGTTAGAGGTTATTTCCGGTTGAAAGAGTCCAAACCAGGGCGTGAGCAGGAACCAGGCCAGGGTCAAAGGGACGAACATAGCGAGCATCCGCAGAAAGAAGGCTGCGCCTAATTCGTTATGCGATGCAAAGCCGATGAGGGTCAGCAACGCCATCGCGATGGCATCGCCGATATACAGGATCAGCTTTGGCCTGGCCATCGACTAAAAACCTAATAAAAAGAAGAATACTCCGGCGCCGCACAGGGCTATCACCAACGCGACAGCAACAAGCACCACCGTACTTTTGTTTATGCCATTGTGTTCTGCAAAGGGATCAGCGCCGATGGCCGATTCGTATGGCACATTCATGGATGAACCACCCATCAGAATGGAGGCCTCGATCCGTTCCACTGCAGCCCGGGCCTCATTCAACCCGACTCCATATTCCTGCTGGTAAATCTTTATGGCATCCATCTTTTTGTTCTTACTCAACAGCGATTTGATCTTGCTTTCCAAAACCGGATTGTCGCGGTCCCTTTGCGGAGAAGGCGGTTTCGTGAACTCATCGCCGGCCATTTCCTCAATTGCCTCCCTGGCTTCGGCAAGGCTGACACCCGTGGCTGCCTGGTAGAACTGGACGGCATGGATCAATTCTTTCGCATGGATCATTTCGTGCAACTTTTGCACCTGGTCGGGAGTGAGACCACGCATGGATGAACTCCTTTTTGAAAGCAAAGAGGCAAGGCCTCGACTGCGCCTGAGCCAGCCTGCCCTATTCTCTATTCCGTCCGCAACCCGGGGAACAATAGCACCTCGCGGATGGAATGTTTATCGAGCAGCAGCATGGCGAGACGGTCCACGCCCATGCCGAAGCCGCCGTTGGGAGGCATCCCATAGCGCATGGCACGCAGATAATCCTCATCGAGTGGATGTTTCTCTTCATCATCAGCCGCATAATCACGGGCCATTTCGATAAAGCGCTGCTCCTGGTCCAGCGGATCGTTCAGTTCGGTGAACGCGTTGCACAACTCAAAGCCGGCCGCGTAGCCCTCGAAGCGTTCCACGGTCAAGGCATCTCCGGGGATAGATTTTGCCAGCGGGGATATGTCACGCGGGTAATCGTACAGGAAGGTCGGCTGGATGAGCGTTGGCTCGAGAAGTTCACTGAGCAGGTAGTCGATCAATTTGCCGCGCGTGGCGTATGGATCGGGTGTCTTGTTCGGGTGATTCGCCTGGATGGCATCGAACAGATCTTTGGCCGTCTTATATTCGGCAATATCAATGCCGGAGGTCTCGAGAATGCCCTGACGCATTTCGAGCCGCCGCCACGGCGGGGTCAGGTCGATATCATGGTTTTTGTATTTGATCTTCATCGTGCCAAGCACCTGCTGCGCGGTGTAGGAGACCATCTGCTCGGTCAACTCCATGACCTGCAGATAATCGGCGTAGGCCCAATAGAATTCAAGTTGTGTGAACTCGGGGTTATGCTTGAACGAGACGCCCTCATTGCGAAAATCCCGCCCGATCTCGTACACCTTTTCCAGGTTGCCCACCAGTAGTCGTTTCAGATACAACTCAAACGAGATACGCAAGTACATATCCTGTTCAAGCTCGTTGTGATATGTCACGAATGGACGCGCCGCCGCGCCGCCATAGAGCGGCTGCAGGATGGGCGTCTCCACCTCCAGGAAGCCTTGATCGTCGAGAAAATTGCGCAAGGCTTTCAAGATGGCAGCGCGTTTGCGGAATAGCTCGCGGACCTCCAGATTCACGGCCAGGTCGGCGTAGCGCTGGCGGGCGCGCAATTCGGGGTCTTCGAGCGCGGCGTGACGAACCACGGTACCATCCTCCAGCGTTTCATCTTTTGCAGCGGGCAGCGGGCTGATGGATTTGGCAAGCAGGCTGAAGTTGTGCACGTGAAGCGTCACCTCGCCGCTCCTGGTGCGGAACATGACGCCCTCCGCCTGGATGAAATCGCCCAGATCGAACATCCTGTTGAAAAACTCGACCCGCTCCTTGCCAAGCTCATTCATGCGCAGGAACAATTGGACCTTGCCTGCGCCATCTTCGATATGCGCAAAGGAGATCTTGCCCATCGCCCGCATAGCGCGCAGGCGGCCAGCCAGGGTGGCTCGGACTTCCGCCGAGTCTGGCGCGGCCTTCTCCTGCGTTTCAAATGCAGCAATGGCCTCCGCGCTGGTGTGGGTTCGTTTGGCGCGCGTGGGATAGGCCTCTATGCCTTCCGCACGAAGCTCTTCGAGTTTCTGCAAACGGATTTTCTCGAGCGAGTTGTATTCTGTCATGTTTCAAATCTCCCTCAGGGATATACGCCCTTAGGTGGAAAGGTTCGACGTAGCCTGCATCACCGGCGGGATTCGGCACAAAATCAAGAACCCCGCCTCCTGCTGGCGTCGCAGGCGCGGGGTCCATGGTTTTTATTACTCCCGTGATTTATGCGACTTTCAGGATTTTAACATTATATGTGCCGCCGGGGGTTTCGACTTTGACAGAATCGCCTACCTTGCGGTTCAAGATCGCCTTGCCGATCGGTGACTCGTTCGAAATTTTGCCATCACGCGGGTTGGCCTCCGCCGCACCGACAATGATAAAGGTCTCGGCATCGAAGCTTCCTTCCTTAATGGTCACCTTCGAGCCTAGCTGCACGGAATCACTCTTCTTTTTGCCGTTGTCTTCGATGATCTTGGCGGTAGCCAGGAGTATTTCCAGTTCCTGGATGCGGCCTTCTACAAAAGCCTGCTCGTTCTTGGCGGCCTCGTACTCTGCATTTTCGATCAATTCTCCGCCTTCCATGGCTTCATGCAGACGATTTGCGACTTCCTGACGCTTGGCAGTGCGCAGGTAGTCCAGCTCCTCCTGGAGCTTCTGATAACCTTCTTTAGTCAAAAAATTGTTTGGCATTTTGCTTATCCTGCTATAAGAATTTTGCATGGCGCCTTACGCCATGCAAAGAGTTGTCGAGCCTTTTCCCGAAAACGGGCATACTATATCATGGTTTAGCCAGCAGTACAAGAGAGGTGTAACCCTACCTGGGGAGTTTGCAAAGTCCAGGTTAGGATCGGCCGATTTGGGACGTGCTTTCTGTGCCTGGATGGAATTTTCCCGTCTTTTCACAGAAAATCTGCGCTGTCCGCCTGCCAAAAGGAGTTGGCCAAGCGACTCTGCTAGGCTATGGGCTCTACCTGGTCAATTTGCAGCAAGCGGACACCTCCCCACTTTTCCCAGTAGGCCCGGATCGATTCACGAGCTTTTTCAGGCGTGCTGACCGCCTCATGCAACACCGGCAGTTGGGACTTGTACGCCGCCACCGCCTCAACCCAACGCTCGAGGCCTGCCTCGGTTATCCTGCTGATGGATTCCTTCATCCCGGCCGCTTTCGCCTCCAATTCATCGGATTTGTAGAGAAAATAGGGCATATCGATATCATAGATTAAACGCCCCCCAAGCCCGAGCAGTTCCGCGGCCTGCCGAACCAGCACATGGTCCACGTGCGAGCCGACCGAGAGCTGGCAGACCAGCACATCGTCCGGTTGGAGCCGAGGTATGATCGTAGAAGCAATTTGGGAGGGTAGCCCAGCGTCCTCTTCGTGTGGTGGAACGAAGATCTCATTGTAGAGCCATTCCCCACCTTTGCCGCGCCGGTAGATACAATCCAAAAAATCGAAGTGGACTGCTTTCGCGCCGAGGATGTGCGCCGCGTGCAAATCCTCCTTTCGGCGTTCGCGCAGGGCTTCCTCTGCGTTCGCAAAGCCCCATTGCGCATGCAAAAGTTGGGCAAATGGCGAGACCTCCGTCAGGCCCGGGTCGCCGCACATAAAAGTCCAGATCTCCACAGGGATACCCGATTGGGTCTGTTCATAGATCAAGCCACCGGCTGAGAGCGCGGCGTCGTCCAGATGAGGGGAAAGATAAATCCATCGCATGGCATCATTTAACCATAGGTCATTACGAATGGAGGCAGATTTTAAGATGTCTGTGCAATGAATTTCAATGTCAAGTACAGTACACTTGAGGCGGAGGCAGAAATGCAGGACAGACGCAGGCAACCGCGTAAAGATTTGATGTCGTATTCGCAGGTCTACGACCTAAGCGATGGCAGATTGATTGGCTACCTCGGGGATATCAACTTATTGGGCGCCATGGTCATTAGCGACCATCCTCTCAAGGAGAACAAGGTTCTATCGATTTCCATTGAACTCCCTGAGTTACCCGCAGTACACGACACAAACCTTATCATCTCTGTGCGTGTGGCCTATTGCCGCCAGGATATCAGCCCAGATTATTATAATGTGGGGATCGAATTCAACGCCACGACACAAAAACAACAGAGTATTATCCAGGCGATCATGGATAACTACGAATTCCGCCGGCAGGCGCCAAATTACCCGCTCCACCCGAACGAGATGGATGATCTATAAACTTAGCGGACAACCGCAGGTCCTGAAGGACCTGCGGTTTCTTTATTAACCTGCTCGCTCCTTTTCCTCCAAGTCTGTGAGCAGCAGATCCAACGCACCGACTGAGATCTGTAGCTCGCGCAGGGATATTCCCAATGAAATGATCATCATGACCAAGGCCGCGCCAAAACTCCACTGGCCCGCCATCACCCAACCCGCAAAGAGCGCAAACATGCTAACCACACACAAAAGCAGACTCAACACACCTGCGATCTGCATGTTCCGGATCAAATACACGCGATACCGCAGGTTTTGAATTTGAGGCAAAAGGGTATCATCGCCGTCATCATGATACCGGGCATACAGGCTGCGGATGATGGTGGCCAACGTGAGAAAACGATTGGTATATGCCAGCAACAACAGCGAGACGGCTGGAAATAACAAGGCGGGAGTTGTGAGTGTGATTTCCATATAAAAAATTCCCCAGGCAGTCTCATCCTTTACGGTTGAAAAGACCTACAGCCCAAAACTGATAACTTTGGGATTCACCAGCATCAGGGGCGCGGTCATCACCGGGAACGACGGCACAAATAACGGTGCAACCTCTGCGTCGTACACGGAGAGCCAGCCGGCATGGGCCACTTCAATGGCAGTGGCAAGGTCGGTATGAGTCGAGATGCGCAACTTTCCCTTCACAGTGAAATTTCCCAGCAATAGATTCACATCCTTCATGGCGCGGTTGGGTTCGCTGCCATCGTAATCCAGTGGTTCATTCGCTGGCGGGGCCAGATGGAATCCATAGATCTTCTCGATAGGGCAATACATCTCGTCATTGATCATGGATTTTGTCATGGGTCCCCCAAAAGCCAGGATCTGCGGCCTGTGAATGTGCAGATAATTCACCTGCACCTGCATCCGCAGCCAGATACTGACGCGTGCAGTCTGTTTGGTCACAAGCTCTCCCCGCAGGAGGGCATTCTCAGTATAGATCATAATGGTTGTGGCTTTTTCGTCGGCAGCAAGCGTATACATGGTCTCATCCTTTACTGGAAAGCAGGCTGGCATCCATTATAATCATGAACTACTGAAAGACCATGGCATTTTTGTTCTTGAGAGTGGCTGAGAGGATGGGCTAATCCGATCTTGGCCACAGAGAATAATCTCTGATTTCTCTGTGGGCTCCGTGGCAGGCCCGCGAAATCATCCACTCCCTTGTTCTGAAATCATGTCCAACTCTGAGGTTATCCAGGTTTCCTTTCCTTCCCAGGCACGTAGAACGCTTACGACCTTTCCGCTCATCTCGTCTCTGACATGGACTGACCTGCTGCTGGCCGGGTTGGTTGGCGTTGGAGCCCTGTCCTTGTATATCCGCACCCTGGCGCCTTCGCTTCTATGGGGAGATTCAGCCGAATTTCAGACCCTTTCCTACACCTTGGGGATGACCCACCCCAGCGGCTACATGACCCACATCATGTTCGGGAAGCTGTTTACATACTTCCCGGCCGGCAACATTGCCTATCGTGTCAATCTGATGTCTGCCTTCTTCGGGGCCCTGGCCGTGGCGCAGGTATACCTCATTGTGCGTCTGTCGGGTGGGATTCCCATGGCCGGTGTCAGTGCCTCTATGATGCTGGGACTCATCCCTCTTTTCTGGCGGAACGCGCTGCTCGCCGAATCCTACGCGCCCGCGGCCGGGATGATCACAACGGTCTGGCTGCTCTTTCTCTATTGGCGAAATACGGGAAAATGGCAATACCTTTTTCTCGCCGGGCTGGCAGGCGGACTCAGTATGGGCATCCACAGCACGGTCGTGATGACCGCCGTTTCCGTGCTGGCGGTGATGCTGCTCACGTCACGCAGGCGGCCGGAGTGGTCTGGCGCAGCCGCCGGAGCCTTGCTGGGCCTCCTGATCACCTTTTTGTTCTTTCTCTTCCTGGACTACCGCAATCCACCCTCCAGCATCTACAACACGGTTTTTTTTCCAATCTATAGCGCAGCAGGAGCGTACACCAGCGACTTTGACACGCCGCTGAAGCGTTTCTTTGCGATCTTTCCGGCGGGTCACTTTTGGTCGTATTATTTTTCGGCTGGCGCCGCTGAAACCGAAAGAAGGCTGGCAGAATATGTCTCCTTGCATCCCATCTGGGCCCTCGTAATGGGTCTGATCGGCGCCTTCGCCTGGTTCAAATACAACTGGCGTGATGCTCTTTATCCGATGATTGCATTTCTGATCATCTGGATTTTTGCCGTCACGGTATCCTTCTCGATTTATCAGGAGTTCTATACCCCAGTGGCAGTTTTTGTGTTTGTCTGGTATGGTATTGGGGCCAGCAAGATATTCGAGGCCGTCAGCCAGGTCCTTTCACAAAGAGCCATCGCGGTCAAAGGCGCACAGCTCATGATGAGCGCGATATTGATCGCCCTTCCGCTTTGGCAATCTCGCGCAGACCTCATCAGCGGCATTCAATTCGGATATACTACCTTTGTAAGGCGTGATCACCTGTACCCGATATTTGCCCCAGACAAAGCCATCCGCGACGCGCTGAAGATCGTCGATAATGTGGAAGAGGACGCGATTGTATTTACAGATTGGGATAAACTATATAGCTACGTCTATACCGCGCATATCGAGCAAGGGAAAACTGGCATTGCCTTTCATCTGGCGCTCCTCGGTGACGATATCCGCCTTTCGGAGTCCACGCTGGCCTATATCAACGATCATATTGACAAGCGGCCCGTTTACTTTGCAGTACCTTTACCGGAACTCACCCAATATTTTCAGGTAGAGCAGATTAACGAAACACTAGTTAGAGTCTACAGGAAATAATGCATAACAAACGCTGGGTCATCCAGTCTCCCATTACGCCGCAGGCCTGCGAGGCACTGGTGGCCTTCCCGCCGATCCTTCAACAGGTTCTCTTCAATCGCGGCATGTGTACCGATGCGGATGCGCGCACGTTCCTACGCGCGCAACCGAGCTCCGACAATAACCCTTTTCAACTCACCGGCATGCAACCCGCCGTGGACCGCATCCAGTATGCGCTTTCACAGCAGGAACCGATTGCCATCTACGGCGATTATGACGTGGATGGAGTCACAGCTACTGCGCTCCTGGTGGAAGCCCTGCAAAAGTTGGGCGCAGACGTGCGCGGCTACATCCCAAATCGTTTTGACGAAGGCTACGGCCTCAACAAGGATGCTCTCGACTCGTTGAAAGCGGACGGCGTCAAACTGGTCATTACGGTAGATTGCGGCATCCGCTCGCCAGATGAAGCGCTTCACGCGCGGACCATTGGGCTGGATCTGATTATCAGCGACCACCACCACCCTGACGGCGATTCTCTGCCTCCTGCCCTGGCTGTGATCAACCCCAAGCAGCCCGGCGACCTGTATCCCGATAAAGATCTGGCTGGTGTAGGTATCGCCTACAAAATCGTGGAAGCGTTATTCAGCCTGCAGCCATCCACCAACGGCTTTCAGCTAGAACACCTGCTTGACCTCGTGGCGCTCGGCACCGTCGCGGACCTCGCCCCGCTGGTCGGCGAAAACCGCATGTTGGTCCGCCTGGGCCTGAGGCAGATCCGCGAAACCAAACGGCAGGGACTCTTCTCACTGGCAAATGTCGCCGACTTGAAAATCGGCAAGGTCACCGCGGGCAATATTGGCTTTATGCTCGGGCCACGCCTGAATGCCTCGGGCCGGCTCGAATCGGCGCTGGCTTCGCTGGAACTGCTCACTACGGCAGATTTCATGCGCGCCGGTCAACTCGCCCAACAACTCGATGTGCAGAACCGCCAGCGACAATCCATTACCCGTTCCATGCAGCAGCAGGCGGAAGAGATCGCGCTAAGCCAGGATCCCGAAGCGTACCTGCTCTTCGCGGCTCATGAGGGATTCAACCCCGGCGTGGTGGGGCTGGCAGCTTCACGCTTGACCGAGGTGTATTACCGTCCCGCCGTCGTCGCGGCACAGGGACCTGATGAAACGCGCGGCTCGTGCCGATCCATCCCTGAATTCCACATCACGGACGCGCTCGATCAATGCAAGGATTTGCTGGTCCGTCATGGAGGTCATGCCGCCGCGGCGGGCTTCACCGTCAGGAACAAGAACCTGTCTGAGCTGGTGGCGCGGCTGAAGTCCGTTGCGAAGGAACAGCTCTCAGGTAAAGACCTGCGCCAGACCCTCTCCGCAGACATGGAAGTGGCCCTGCCGGAGATCAATTTCGACGTGTTGAAATATCTCGTGTATCTGGAACCAACCGGTTATGGCAATCCCGACGCGGTCTTCGTCTCGCGCGATGTCAAGGTGAGAGCGTTCCGCGCGGTCGGGTCGGAGGGCAAGCATCTCAAATTGACACTCGAGGATGAACGCGGCACCTATTTCGATGCGATTGGCTTCCGCCTTGGGCATCTGCATTCCTCCCTGCCGCCACGTGTCGATGTCATGTACACGCTCGAAGCGAACGAATGGAATGGGCGCACGACGTTGCAACTGAACCTGAAAGATGTGAAAGCGGCAGGAACGCCGGACTAGATCAATTGTTTGAGCTGCCGGCAGCTTGTGAACTTTGTTGCAACCGATCTCCTAAAAAGCCGTATATGGAAGTGAAATCCTTTTAGGAGAACGTTATGAACCTTCAGCAAAAACCTACTCTTGTCCATGTCATCGCCTGGACGACGCTTGCCAGCGGCATCGTCAATCTGTTTTGGGGCCTCGGACTTTCAGGCACCGCGCTCGCGACCGTAATCGGCTTTTTCTGCATCCCTATCACCATCCTCCCAACGGTCCTGGGCATCTTCGAAATAATCTACGCGGCAAAGCTTTTCAGCGACCCGCCACAGGTCATTCAACCATCTACGAACATTGCAGTGCTCGAGATCGTCTGTGTGCTGGCAGCCAATTTTTTCTCGATGGCGGTTGGCATTCTTTCGCTGATTTTCTATAATGACACGATCGTGAAGAATTACTTTGCCAGCCTGAACGGGACCTTGTCGAATGGGCCGGTGGCCGTGCCGCCCTCCGCATCCATCTCCACTCCCCAACCGGAAGTTGTTCCGTTGGCCGAAGCTGAGGAGAAGCCCATATCCGAAGAACCAACCCCAGGCGAAGGCGAAGAACGCCCCGCACAGTAATCTTTTCCACCACCCTGGCAAGAAACGAAGGCTTCCGAAATCTGGCACATTTCGGAAGTCTTTATGAATCAGGGATATTCTTCCTCTTGACTCTCATTCCTCTAAACCTTAGAATCAAGATACAAATTAACGGATAACAGGGAAGAGATCCCGCGAATACGCGGGACGCCGAAGGTGCAAGTCTGGGACAGGCGAAACCAGATGAAACTCTCAGGCAAAAGGACCCTGCCCCGACTAAACTCTGGAAAGTTTGTCCCGCCCCGGCGGGACGATACCGACGGTGTAAAGTTAGTCTGGTAGTCAGATAGTTGGTTAATCAAATAGTCGAATAGTTGGTGTTCACAACACGACCACGAGACTCCGCGACCAACAGACTACAAGACTAATCGAATCTCTCAGGTCACATTACAGAGGCGCGCGGCTCACTTCGTGCGCCTTTTTGATTCGCCACCCCCTCTGGAGTCAGCCAGCAGCGCTGTGGCGCTATGGCGACACTTGCTGGCGTTGTTTTCGGGAGAAAGTGTAGCCACGGCAACGCTCCCTGATTCCAAACATTACAAAGGAGACAAACAACCAATGAACGCTCCCGCCAATTTGCAGTACACAAAGTCCGATGAATGGTTCGACCCGGACACGGGCAAGGCTGGGATTACCGACTACGCCCAGGGTCAGCTCTCTGATATCGTCTTCGTGGAGATCCTCGTGGATGCAGGCGACACCATCGAGGCCGGGAAAGCCATCGCTTCGGTTGAGTCGGTGAAAGCCTCGGCTGAGATCTATGCGCCCGCCGCGGGCAAGGTTTCCGCCGTCAACAAGGATCTTGCCAACAAACCCGAATCCATCAACAGCGATCCCTACGGCGAAGCATGGATGATCCAGCTTGAAGGCGGCTCTACCGGTGACCTGATGGACTCCGCCGCGTATGAGAAGTACTGTGAAGAGAGAGCCCACTAATTATTGATGTCGTTGCGAGGAGCCAAGAAGTGGCGACGAAGCAATCTCCTGTTAGCTAGAAGCATTTTGTAAAGAGGAGATTGCTTCGCTTCGCTCGCAACGACATGAGGAAAATATTATGACCTACATTCCTATTAGCCCTAAAGAACGGGATGCGATGCTGGAGACAATCGGCGTCAAGGCGCTGGATGACTTGTTTGAAGATATTCCGGCCAAATATCGCTTCCCCAACCTGGACCTGCCCCCCGCCCTCACCGAAATGGAAGCGCTGCAACAACTTTCGGAGGTTGCTGATGCCAACGAGAACGTGCGCGGCGATTTGATCTCCTTCCTCGGCGCGGGCATGTACCATCACTATATTCCATCCGTCGTGGACCACATGCTGCGGCGCGGCGAATTCTATACGGCATACACGCCCTATCAACCGGAAATCTCTCAAGGCACACTGCAAGGCATCTTCGAATATCAATCCTTGATGTCTGCGCTGACCGGCATGGAGGTGTCCAACGCCTCCCATTACGATGGTGCGACCGCCACTGCCGAAGCCGTGAGCCTGGCATTCGCACAATTCCGCGGCAAACGCAGGAAAGTTGTCGTCTCGCCGACAGTCCATCCCCAGTATCGCGCAGTCATCGGTACGTACACACAGGGTATGGATTTGGAACTCGCGGGCAACGACTCGAACGCTGATCTTGATTCTGATCCCAATGAGCTGACGAATCTTGTTGATGACAACACTTGTCTTCTCATTGTGCAGTATCCCGATTTCTTCGGGCGCGTCTACGATTACACCAAACTGATCGAGGCTGCGCACGCGAAGGGCGCGCTGGTGTGTGTCGTTGCGAATCCCACAGCCCTGGCGTTGTTCAAGACTCCCGGCTCGATGGGAGCCGACATCGTTGTGGGCGAGGGGCAGCCGTTGGGAATCCCGATGTGGTATGGCGGACCCAGCGTCGGCTTTTTCACGACGCGCAAGCAATACGTCCACAAGATGGCAGGACGGCTCGTCGGTGAAACGGTGGATTCACACGGTCAACGCGCCTACGTCCTCACCCTCACCGCGCGCGAGCAGCACATCAAACGTGAGCGCGCCACCTCCAACATCTGCACCAATCAGGGCCTGATCGCGCTCGGCACGGCTGTGTATTTATCGGTGCTTGGCAAGAAAGGTCTGCGGCAGGTCGCTGAACTTTGTTATCAGAAGGCACATTATGCCGCCGCGCAGCTCAGCCAGATCGACGGCATGGGACTGTGTTTCACCGAGCCGTTCTTCCATGAGTTTGCCTTCTGCGTGAATCGCCCCGTTGCAGATGTTAACGCGCGCTTGCTCGAGCACGGCATCCTTGGTGGATACGATCTCGGTCAGGATTATCCCGCCCTCAAAGATCACATGTTGATTGCAGTGACCGAGATGAACTCGAAGGAAGATATTGATCTGCTTGTGGAAGTGTTGTCGGAGGTGAGCCATGATTGAAGCACCTGAAAAGGTAAAAGCTGCGAAGATTGTCGAACCGACCATCTTCGACCTATCTTCCCCGGGACGCACCGGCGTGACGATGCCCGCTTCAGACGTCCCTGAAACTGCCCTGCCTCCCAAAGAGCTGCTTCGCTCTGACCTTCCATTGCCCGAACTCGCCGAGGTGGACGTGGTGCGCCACTACATGCATCTCTCCAAATTCAACTACAGCGTGGACGGCGGCTACTATCCGCTGGGTTCGTGCACGATGAAGTACAACCCGAAGATCAACGAAGATACCTGCCGGTTGCCCGGCTTCCTGTTCACGCATCCATTGCAGCCCATTGAAACCGTGCAAGGCAATCTGGCGCTGATGTATCAATTGCAGGAATGGCTTAAAGAGATCGCTGGCTTTGCCGCAGTGACCTTGCAGCCCGCCGCAGGCGCACACGGAGAATTCACCGGTGTGCTCATGATGCGTGCCTATCACACGTCACGCGGGGACAACCAACGCACTAAGATGCTCATTCCCGATGCCGCGCACGGCACGAACCCTGCCTCAGTGGGTATGATTGGCATGAGCGTGGTCACCATCCCATCCGATGAACGTGGCAACGTTGACCTCAAAGCACTCGAAGCCGCCTGCGACGATACGGTCGTCGGCATGATGCTCACCAACCCGAACACACTCGGTCTCTTCGATGAGAACATCGAGAAGGTGGTTGAGCTGGTGCATGGCTGCGGCGGCTTGATGTACGGCGACGGCGCGAACCTGAATGCTTTGCTCGGTATCGTCCGCCCCGGCGACCTGGGCTTCGACGTGATGCACTTCAACCTGCATAAGACATTCTCCGTCCCGCACGGTGGTGGCGGACCAGGTGTCGGTCCCGTGGGTGTAGCTGCGCATCTGGCAGACTTCCTCCCCGAACCGCTGGTGGGCATGATTGAGGAAGGTGACGATGAGACCCCTCCACTTTATGGCTTTATCAAACCTGAGAAATCCATTGGCCGTATGAAAGCCTTCCACGGCAACTTTGGCGGCGGCTTTGTGCGCGCCTATACCTACATCGCCATGCATGGACCGGACGGACTCAAGGACATTTCGCAATACGCCGTGCTCAACGCCAACTATCTCCTGGCACGCCTGCGCAATACTTATCACGTTCCCTTCGACCGCATCTGCATGCACGAGTTCGTCGCGGAGGGACAATTCGAAGGTTCCCCCGTCCGAGCGCTCGACATCTCCAAGCGGCTGATGGACTACAACTTCCACCCACCCACCAACTACTTCCCGCTCATCGTGCACGAAGCGCTGATGATCGAGCCCACTGAAACCGAGAACAAAGATACCCTCGATGCCTTCGTCGATGCGCTCATCAAGATCGCCGAGGAAGCCAAGAGCAATCCAGAAATCGTAAAGTCTGCCCCCAACACCACGCAATTCGGCAGAATGGATGAGGTCAAGGCGGCGAGAGAGTTAGTCCTCTGTTGCTGGTTGCCCGAGGGATATGATTTGAATCAGTAACCAGTAAACAATTTTCCGTAACTCAGAAAAGCCTCGGAGCGTAAATGTTCCGAGGCTTTTGATTGCTGTATAATTGCATATATGACCCTCCGCTTTGGCCTGAAAGAAACCACCATCCAGAAGATCTGCACCGTTCTCAGCCACTACCCGCAGGTGGAAAAAGCAATCCTGTACGGCTCGCGCGCCAAAGGCAACTACAAAAACGGCTCGGATATTGACCTGACCCTGCGCGGTGGCGCGGATTTGACATTGAATGTGCTTTATAAAATCATGGACGAACTCGACGATCTGCTCCTGCCATACACCATTGACCTGTCCATTTTCAACGATATTGGCGATCTCGACGTGATCGAGCATATTCAACGCGTGGGCGTCACGTTCTACGATAGAAATGAGCCAACCCCGGAGTTGGCGGCGACGTGAATGCAGCGAGGAAGTTGGTGTTGCCGAATCACGAGACAGAGTAGAGAGGAATAAATCGTATGGCCAATCAATCTGCGCCGTCTCAACAACCTCCAGTTGTTATTGTTCAAAGCAAAACAGGTCCGGGGTGCCTGGTTCAGGCCCTATGGTTTCTGTTTGTCGGCTGGTGGCTTGGTGCAATTCTCATTACCATTGCGTGGTTTCTCAATATTACCGTAATCGGTTTACCTCTGGGTATGTCAATCCTCAACAACATACCAAAAATTCTCGCCCTCCAGGAACCGAAAGTGCAAACACGGGCAGTAGTTTCCCAGGGCAGAACGATGATAAGCGAGTCTGAACAACCTCAACTGAATTTCTGGATTCGCGCAATTTACTTCGTTCTCATCGGATGGTGGTGGAGCGGCATCTGGCTTGCCATCGCATATCTGCTTTGCGGAACAATTATCCTCATACCAATCGGACTGAACATGTTTCGTGCAACACCTGCTATGACAACCCTTCGGAGATACTAATCACGAAAAGAAGCAACACGGCAAACACTGCACCCTTCGGCACTGTAGTGGACGAGGCGAAAGCGGCAAGGGAGTTGGTGTTGTGTTGCTGGTTGCCTGAGGGGTATGATAAGGATTTAGTAGCAGAGTAAGCAGAGATTAGTTTTCAATGAAACCGCAAAGCCTCGGAGAATTCGAATTCTCCGAGGCTCTTATTCTCTTATAATCATCATCGATCTACAATCTCTGCATACATCATCAGAGGCATTATGACGCGGATCCAATTTGGTTTTACCATGTCTGCCGAACAGTCAGACAAGACGCAACGAATGATGTTCGTTGAAAACCTAAATCAAGCACTGATGATGATCCGTGGGCATTTCGACTCGGCCTGGATGATCGATCACCTTCCGGATGTGCTCGAAGGTTTTACAGCACTTACCTATATGTCTGCTCTCCATCCGCAGTTAAAATTTGGACATACCGTGCTGTGCCAGTCATTTCGCAATCCGGCGCTCGTCGCCAAGATGGGCGCCACACTGCAATTTCTCAGTGGCGGGCGATTCATCCTCGGCATAGGGGCAGGGTGGAATGCGGAGGAATATCGCGCTTATGGGTATGACTTTCCACCTGCCCATGTGCGAGTAGAACAACTCGAAGAGGCGCTCCAGATTATCAAGGCGCTGTGGACTGAGGAGCAGGCGACATTTGAAGGCCGATATTATCGGGTCCGCGAGGCCTTGTGCGAGCCAAAGCCTGATCCTCTCCCACCAGTGATGGTGGGTGCCTTCAAGCCAAAGATGCTGCGCCTGACGGCGCAGTACGCCGATTGGTGGAATGTCTCATCCACCGGCATAGAAGGTTACCGACGTATCGTCCGGGAATTTGAGCGCGCCTGCACAGATGTGGGCCGCGATCCCCTTCAGGTGAGACGCTCGTGGTGTGGCGGGTGCGCTTGCGCGCCCACGCAACAAGCCGCTGAATCCATTGCCGGCGATCGCTACAGCGCGAATAACGCGGATGATGATTTTGGCTTCGTTGGTACACCGCAACAAGTGATCGAACAGATGCGCCCCTTCATCGATCTGGGTGTCGATTACTTTATGCTCGACTGCGGAGGCTTTCCCAACTTGACTACACTTGAACTACTCGTCAGTGAGGTGTTGCCAGCATTGAATGATTGACCGGAGACGCTAACGCGCCTGAACTACTTCCATTCCGTCAAGATAGCAAGGAAGGCCAAGACTCAACCTGCTTCACAACGCCCCAGCACCACGCAATTCGGCACTATAGCGGATGAGAAGGCGGCGAGGGAGATGGTGTTACCGAAGGTGCTCGTTGCCTGAGAATTACGATGTGAACGCGTAAAATCTTTTATAAGTAGGGTCGGAGCAATGCTCCGACCCTACAGTTTATAATGGGGTAATCATGTCAAATGGAAAACTTTCCTTCCTAAGAACAATTCTCAAACCACTTGGTCTATCGGACGATGCAATAGACAAAACAATCGATTTCATTTCCGATCTATTGTTCGAAAAGGATGAGGAATCATCCAGAATCGAGTATCCATATCATCTGGTTGATGAATTTATCTCG
>DASTOH010000275.1:0-6182 GCA_035720235.1 Anaerolineales bacterium
TTCCGCACTGATTTCTTGTCCCTGGCTAAGCGTGCTATACTCCATTGGGATCCTCCTCGGTTTTGCTGGTTTGATCACTCGCAATTGTACCGAGAAGGATCCACTTTTTACTTCTTGTCAAGCGACTTTGCTACAGCCATATACATAACTTCTCAAAAGATTGACATTCAGACATATCGTAGTATAAATAACTCTAACAGAGTCTATTCGAAGGCGGTTTCGCGCGTTATGCAAGGCACACATCTTGCAGATCGTGTTGAAATTTCAACGTTCGTGTCTTCGGATGGGTTCTTTATATTTTTAACCCCTGGAGGTGTGAGTGAACGCGACTTTGAAACTTGGAGAGCATTTTATCTTCGATCTCTCCGACTGCAACCATGAGATTCTCATGGATAGCGAGAAATCCTACTCGCTGTTTGCGCAAGCCATACGTGAAAGCGGCTTGACGGTTGTGGATGAGGGCTTTTACAAGTTCAGCCCACATGGCTTTACTTGTTTTTTGCTGCTCTCAGAGTCGCATGCGAGTCTGCATGCCTGGCCCGAATATGGATACTGCGCGATCGATCTGTTTACGTGTGCACTTGGCAAAGACATGATGCCATTATTGATGCGCCTTAAGCAGGCTTTTGGCGCGGATGACTTTGCACTTCGCAAGCTCGATCGCGAAGCGTCTGTCGAAACCAAAATCAAAATGCCGGTCGCCTTTTAGAGTTATATGAGCATTTGGTTTACGGAAGAACTTCATCCCTATTACCGCAAAGGAATTAGGGTGAAACGTGTATTGGCGGACGAACAAACCCAATATCAGCATCTGCAATTCATCGAAACCGAATTCTTCGGCAACGCGATGATCCTGGATGGCATCATCCAGCTTACGGAGCGGGACAACATGGGTTATCACGAAATGATCGTCCATGTGCCAATGCTGGCTGTGGGACAACCGAAGCGCGTGCTCATCGTGGGTGGCGGCGATGGTGGCTCATTGCAGCAAGTCTTGCGATATCCATCCGTGGAAGACGCGGTAGTCTGTGAGTTAGATCAGCGCGTGGTGGATTTGTCGCGCCAATATTTTGCCTCCACCTTTGGCGATCCGTGGACTGACCCGCGCGCCAAATTGCTGGTGCGCGATGCCTTCGGTTATCTCGAAGAAAACCCCGATCAATTCGATGTGATCATCTCGGATACGACTGATCCGATTGGCATGGCAGAGCGGTTGTTTTCAGACGAGTTTTACAAGTTGATGGTGCGAGCCCTAACTCCTGGCGGGGCTGCATCGACGCAGTGTGAACAACCTTTCTTTGACACGCAATTGATCAAGCAAATTCATCGATCCGCCAAAGCATTGACCAAAAATCCTGCCTACTACTATGCCAATATTCCCACCTATCCCGGTGGTGGCATCGGATTTATGTATGTATCTAATACGCCCTGGACCAACGGATTGGCAACGCCCTATCCGCCCGGCGAAAACAAGTACCTCAACCCTGATATCCACAAGGCAGCTTTTGCGTTGCCGGAGTTTTTCAGAAAGGAACTATACGAATGAGGACATTTCCGCAAGGAACAAATATAGAAAAGGAAAATGAAACCGAGTATTGGGGTGTGTCATCCTGCATCGACCTGTACGAATGTGATTTGAAACTGATGCAGGATGCAGACGCGATTCGCAAGTTTGTCAAACTCCTGTGTGAGCGCATCAAGATGCGCCGCTACGGAGAGACCCAGGTTGTGTTTTTCGGCGATGAACCGCGCGTGCAAGGGTTTAGCATGACACAACTCATCGAAACCTCTCTCATCTCCGCACACTTTGCGGATGCCAGCCAGGCTATCTACCTGGATGTGTTTAGCTGTGCACCATACAATGCCGAAGCTGCAGCAAAATTCGCGGCGGAGTATTTCAAAGCAGCGCGGTATGAACTCCATGTAGTGCACCGGCGGTAATCACCGATCACGAACGAAAAAAATCTCCGAACATGCAAGAACTCGGAGATTTTGTTATTACGGCTGTTGTAATCTCATACGTGCGATCAACGCCGGCGGAATTTCGCTGAATTTCCCACCCCACCCCAACGGAACCGTCTGCGGATGGTTGGGCGGAAAAGCGCGTTCATCGAAGCCATCGAGCACGAAGCCATTGACGAAGGCGACGTTCATGTAGTTTTTGATCGGACGATGAAAGTACAGTTGCGGTTTTGGCTGGTTACGGAGCGCCAGCCCTTCGGACAGAAATTGGTTGATATAACGCGTTACCCTCACACCATAGCGTGTTTGAATTTGGCCATCATCCCATTCCTCTGCGAAGAGAGTGATGGACGAGTTATTGAAGGCGGGGTGCATCAGGGAAAAGACAAAGACTCCGTTGGGCTTGAGAAGTTTGCGCAGGGCCTTGAATAAAGGCTCGATCTCCGGCATGTCGAACAGGGCCATGTTGCACAGGGCAGAGTCAAATTTGCGTTCACCCAGCGAGAGCAGTTGCGTTTCGCTGGTTGCATCCATAACGAGATAGGAGATCCTGGAATTGGGATTTGGACGCGTCTTCGCCCTCTCGATCAAGTTCTCGGAAAAGTCGAAGCCCGTCACATGCGCGCCGAGCGCGGCGAGGCGGCGGGAGGTCAGCCCATTGCCACAGGCAATGTCCAGGACCTGCGAACCAGGTTGAACGTCGAGAAAAGAGGCGAGCACGGGCCAGCAGAGCAGGTTGAAGAAGTCATTGCCTTCGTCGCCCATCCGAGCATCCCAGTGCTCAGCGTTCGCGTCCCAGGCCCGGCGGGAAATCTCGTTGTGGTCAGAGGGAGTAGTCATGCAGGTGTTTTACCACAAAAATGAAACGACAAGTGAGGAGTTATCAAGTAGAATATGCCCGAATGCCCAGCTGCCGGTGTGTGAGCGGGAAGCTTTATAGTTCAAAAAGCATCCGGATGAGCTCCGGAAGGTGAAATGTGGCAAAGTTATTCGTATCCTATTCGAGAAAAGATTCCATCGCCGCTCGAAAGATCATTCAAGCCCTGGCGGATATGGGTCAGGATATCTGGGTGGATTGGGAGGATATCCCGCCCGCCGCGGATTGGATGGAACAAATCCTGCGCGGAATCGAAAGCGTGGATGCCTTTATTTTCATGGTCAGCCCCGATTCTGCCAGCTCTGAAGTCTGCAAGGTGGAGATCCTTCATGCCGCGAAAAACAGTAAGCGTATTATTCCGGTCGTGCTGAGGCTGGTTCAGCCAGCCGACACCATTGACGTGATACGGAAACTGAACTGGATCTTTATACGGGAAGAGGAGGATGATTTCGCCGGCGGCCTGGAACGGATCAAGAAAGCCATCGAGCTTGATTTCGAATGGGTGGAAATACACAGCCGCCTCCAAAACCGCGCGCTGGACTGGGAGCGCCGGAAGGAAACCAGCCTGCTCCTGCGCGGCCGTGACCTGTGGAGCGTCCGACCGAAAATATTGGTTGCAGATGGCAAGGACCCCAATCCCACCGAGCTGCAAAGGACCTATGTGCTGCACAGCAGTCGTAACGAAAGACGCCTCTTCATCCTTTACTCCGCGGCGTTGCTGGCGCTTTTAATCATGACATTCCTGTTCATTTTCGCCAACATTCAACGGAACGAAGCCAACCTCCAAAGGAACGAGGCCCAAAAATACGCTGCCACATCCGAGGCGAACCGGATCATCGCAGTGACACAACGAGCGGAAGCGGATGCCAATGCGATAGAGGCCGAGAGAAACGCACAGAAAGCCAGGAGACAGAGCATCGCCGCTGAAAAGGCGCGAGAGCGAGCAGAGGAAAGCCGGAAACTTGCCGCCGCACAGCGGAGCGCCGCGCTGGCGCAAATCTACCAGACCAGGCCCGGGGAATTATTTACCAGTACCCTGCTGGCCATCGATTCCTGGCAAACGGATCCCTCTGAGCCTGCAGAGGAAATCCTACGCAAGAACATCAGCCTGCTCCCCATCCCGGTCATGCAGGCCAGCCATGCTGGCCGTATCAACGCGATCACGGTGAACGCGGAGGGGAATATTGCTGTCACGGCCGGTGAAGATGGAATGATCTGCGCCTGGCAGATTACGGACGGGAAAAAGCTGTTCTGCAAGAACAGCGCCGGCGCGGTGACCGATGCGGTCATTACCCCTGATAACCAGACCGTGATTGCAGGCGACGATCTGGGCAATCTATCCTTTATCGATATCAACGATGGCACCACCAGCACGCCCATCCCACCCGGTGCACCGATCACTGACCTCGATATTCAGGGGGGCCGGAACCCTCGCTTTATGGCAGTGACCACCAGAGACAACCGGATCGCCATCATCGACTGGAAAGCCCGTCAAAAAGTGGGCTCCGCTCTGATCGGATCAGGTATCATCAAGTTTGCTATCTTCAGCCCGAACGGCTTGCAAATTGCGACCGGTACGGAGAGTGGCATTGTTTCCCTCTGGAATTTGACCCAGAGCAACCCTGTTTTCAACACCGATAAACACAACGGTGAAACCCTCACGTTGGAATTCAGCCCGGATGGCAGGTATCTAGTCAGCGGCGGCGCCGATGGCGTGGCCGTGGTTCTGGATGCCAAGACCGGCGCTGAAGTCTATCGTTCCCTTCACAGCGATCAGGTGCGCGATATCGCGTTCAGCAAAGATTCAAAACGGTTCGTGACTGCCTCAAAAGATCGCTATATCCGGGTCTGGGATGCAGACAGCGGCAAACAACTCCTCACCATGTCGCAGAGCGACGCCGTTCAAACTGTCAAGCTGACCGAAAACAATCGCTGGATCGTCAGCACAGGTGATGACAGAACCGTCCGTGTCTGGAATGCCCTCACCGGGACCGAGTTCATTCAAATCCCTATCAAAGGCAAGGGAACGGCGCTAGCCTTGAGCAAGGATGGCAGGTTCCTGGTCTCGGGCGACCAGAATGGATATATCAACATCTGGGATATCGGCCTGATCCCCGCTCCGGATAGTATTCTGCAATTTAGCGGCGTGACGAATAGCGCCCTCTACAGCCCCTCTGGCAAGTGGATCGCCGTCTCAGACGACAAACAGGTCTGGTTGCTGAACCCCAAAACCATTACCTCCTCGAGTGTGCGACCCTTGGGCAGTCCCATCCTTAGCCTACGGAACAATATCCAGCGCATGATTTTCAGCACAAAAGACAGGTGGTTGGCCATCCTGACTGCGGGAAATGAGGTTGTCATCTACAATACACAGAACCGCAGCGGCAGGACCATTTCCCCTGCGAACCCGGTGACCGGCCTGGCTTTTTCGCCAGACGAAAAAAATCTGTTCACCAGTGACACCAAAGGCAACCTGCAAGTCTGGGACATGACGACCAGCAAACTAATAGATACACCGGTCAAGTATGAGCAATCCATTACAGCCATGGTCGCAACGCAGGATCAACTTATCCTTGGTGCGGTTGATGAAGTTCACGTCCTGGATTTTAACACCTTTCAGGAACTCGATCAGCCCAGGGCCGTCTCTGTCGTCGATCTGCTGGCCATCAACCCAGATGGCAACCTGCTAGCGGCCACCAATTCCAATGGTCAGGTTCAGATCTGGCAAAGGGAAAACGGAATATTTGGCTCGCCCAAATCCCTTACCAAAGGCAACGGGGCCTCGTTGGCCTTCTCTCCCGCGACGGACCTGCTTGTCATCGGTGGGGTCGATAGTCTCCTGCTTCTTGACCTATCCACTTTGGAAGAGCATGCCCGTATTCCCATAGCAGGCACCATCAATAGCATATCGTTTTCGCCGGATGGAACAACCTTCATCACCTCATCGCTGCGAGTCCTGCAGACTTGGGATCCGTCGAAAATCCAACCGATCCAAAAGGACGCCATTGTTGATACTGCCTGCCGGCATCTGTTCGAAAACCTCTCCTATAGCCAATGGACTCTGCTCTTTAAGAACGAGGAATATAAGCCCCTGTGCGCGAATCTACCTGTACCGGATTCGTAGACCGGGAATCGTCCGGTCACTGGTGAAGTTGAGCTTCCCGAAAGCGACACCGCCGAATACCTTTTCAAGGCTGCGATTTAAGTTTGGGCTTGACACGCAATTTCAGACATGATAAATTTGCGAGCGTCGTGCCCGGTTCGCCTTGAAAGCGCAAAGGCGACGGGCATAAATTTTTTTCAGCAGGAGAATGTCAGATGAACGAACGTATTGTTGGAACCG
>DASTOH010000276.1:0-5809 GCA_035720235.1 Anaerolineales bacterium
ATTGACGCACTGATTGTGATTGAATGAATAGAAACCCTTAGGGTCTCTGCAAATCGATCTATGGCGGCTTGTTCGGTGATAGCTTCGACGAAGCTCATCATCCCATTTCAATGAAAGACCCTAAGGGTTTGCGTTAGAGTCTTGTTCGACCGGTTCCAGCCCGTGACGGCGCATCAGCGCACGCTCCTCCTCCGGCGTAGGCGGATTGGCTCCACTCCACAGCGCCTGAAGCTCAGCAAAATAGGCATCCGCCGCCGGGGCATGGACGATGAGCAGACGGGCAGGCGTTTCGCCGACGTTCCCGAAGGTATGAGCCACGCCGCTCGGAACAAGCGCCCAGAACCCTGGCCCACCAACCCGGCTCTGGCCTCCCACCACAAATTCGATTGAGCCTTCAAGAACATAAAAGCCCTCCGGCCCCGCATGGGTATGAGGCTGCGGACGCCGGTTGCTTACCGGCAGCTTGCGTTCCATCAGGCTGAACGCGCCGCCAGTGGTAGCCGCGACTGCCTTGAAGCGCATCGAGCTGCCGCGGGCGCTGAACGCAATCCCTTCACCGGGTTCGAAGAAGATTCCCTGTTCCATCAATAAGACTCCTTGCCTAGATTGGAATCACATACGATGCCCCTTAAGCAAATTCGAGGAAGTTTGGCGGCGCGTACAGACGGCGCTTGCGCATGGGTTCCGGGGCCTGGGTTTCGCACAGGGTACGCAGTCGTTTCATCGTTTCCGCAGAACGAAGCAAGAAAAAGGGTTCTTTCAGCGCGCCAATTTCTTTTGTCCAGGCAGGAGGTGTTTGGTTTTGGCGGGCTGCCAATAGTTCTGTGAGCGAGGCGGCGATTGCAAGGAGGCGAGCGTCCTTCGTAGTCGGGCGCGGCAGGTTACTCCAGTTCGTTTTGGAGCGCGTCATATCCTGGACGAGACCACGGAGGCGCAGACTGTCTCTTTGCAAGGCGGCTTCGGCTAGTTGTTCAATCGGATCCATAGAGCGACTCCCATAAATCCAGAAAGGCGTATTGTGCGGTAAGTTCATCGCCCGGCACAAGATACGGTTCAAGGCTTTGCCAGATGTCATCTTTGTCGCGCCCGCTCCTGATTTCCTGTAAGAGGCGACGGGCGTCGGAGATGTCGAGATCATCACGCCAGGCAGAGAGTTTCATGGCAAGCAATTGTTCCAAGGAAGGTGCGCGGGCTTCAATACCGGGAGCGCTGAATAGCACAGGACCATCACTGATGCCAACGAGATAGCCTTTCGCACCATCGTTCAACCAATCTTCAGGCCAATCATGTTCTTCGGCAACCCGCTTTGCCAGCGTGCGGACAAGGCGCGCTTCCTTCGGAGCCAAAATAACGGCGTCCACATCCCGCGTGGATTGGCGTGCCTGGTAGCCCAAAACCATAGCCGCACCGCCAACCAACGTGAGGCGAATATGTAAGCCCTGCGCTTGCGCCAATTCACCGAGGCGCTTCAAACCGTCCTGAATTTCCTCTCGTGAGAAAGTTGCCATGCAGGTATTTTACACCTTGATTTTGACGCCCATCGTCTGGAACTATGATTTCACCCTTTCGCTGTTATCCAAGATCTATCCTCTTTTATATTCCAAGCCTTTTTGCCAGACCTGCTCGGCGTGCTGGTAGGTGCCAAGCCAGTTTACCCGCCTGCCACTCAATTCTTTATGACGGTTGGCCAATGCGCGCAAGTTCTCATCAGGATCAGCGGTCGGATGCAGGTCTAGTCCTTTGGAGAAATAATCGGGCAGGGGTTTGTGTGGCTGGTATTTCCTGGCGAGCCAAACCGCCGCGCTGTAATAGTATTGCAGGGTGAGCCGTGCTGTTGGATCAAGTCTTTTGGCAATCCTTCGAACGCGCGCACGCCTCCCGGCGAATTCGGGATGTTCGAGAAAGAGCGGAATGAGCGACAGGCGTAGGCGTGATTCGTCGCTCTGGGCCAGGGCGGCAATCAAGCGCGCAGGTTGTTTGTGTAGGTATGCGTCTTTACTTTTGCCACCCAAAATAAAGTTGACATCCAGGGCACGTAGGGCGTTGATGAGTTGATCACCTGTGATCACGGCTTCGTGGCTCATAAATAAATTATATCTCACGCAATCTTTTCATAGCGAGCGACCGCCTTGAAGAGCATCGAGCTGCCGCGGGCGCTGAACGCAACGCCCTGGCCTGGTTCGAAGAAGATTCCCTGCTCCATCGGTAAGCCTCCTTACTGGTTTTCCTTTGAATATTGCCAGAGCGCCCGGTCTCAAGTGCCCGCATGGACACGTTCGCCTCATCCGCAAGTTTCCGGCAAAAGGACGGGTATACCCACCAGAACTCAAAGTTGTGTGGAGTCGCCTCCCCAGCTCTCATGGACACACCGTTCGATCAGTGGGAACCAGTGTGTTGTTCAGGTATGGCGGAGATGAGCGCGCGCAACGCCTTGTTCACTTCTTCTGTTGTGGTAAATACTTTTGCCACATCCGGGTCAAGCACCACCACCAGCGGACCATCCTTCATCCGGCTGGCAAAGCGGTTAGGCTTGGCCTTTTTGTAGTCAAATTTGTACTCGGCAGGCATTTCTGCCGCCTTACGGGATTTGCTTGCGGGCGTTTTCTTCATAATCTTTGATCTCATTTTTGATCGCGCGGCGGGCGCTGAATATGCGTAGGGTGTCTTGGATTCTTTGTGATCCAAGATTTAGCCCCTTTTGATTCACCTTTCCCACAAGTTTCAGCCACGGATTTCACGGATTCGCACGAATTTTCCCTTCCAGGGTCCAAACCTTTGTGCTCTTTGTGTCCTTTGTGGTGAATTAAGAAACACTCTCTTATGACGTTTTGCCAATTGGCGCCGCTAAAACGCGAAAACACAATCAATTAGGAACGATCCTGTCACCTTTTCAGAGTATCATGAAGGAGAGGAACAGGCTCTAGCGAGAGAACTGCCTTCCAGATCCTACGAACAGAAGAGAGCAAGGTTTGCGGTTCCTGGAGCAGGACACTTCTGGTAGGAGATATCGTGTTCCGAAGAAAGTTGAGGGCAAGCCATGAAGATTGGGCTCATGGTATTCCTGGCGAACGACCGCGAGAACAACAGCAAGCGTCCTTATGAGACGATCCGCGCCATCGCGCAACAGGCGGAGACAGATGGCTTCGATAGCATCTGGCTCCCTGACCACTTCTTGTATCGCTATCCTGGTCAGCCGACCCGTGGAATTTGGGAATGCTGGACCATGCTGGCAGCGCTGGCGGAAGCGACACACCGCGTGGAGCTAGGCACGCTGGTCACGTGCAATTCCTTCCGCAATCCAGCCGTCCTGGCGAAAATGGCGACGACCGTCGACGAGGTGAGCCATGGGCGCTTGATCCTGGGTGTCGGCGCGGGCTGGAACGAGCCGGAGTATCAGGCGTTCGGATTGCCCTTCGACCATCGCGTGGGACGGTTTGAAGAGGCCTTGCAGATCCTCAAGCCATTGCTGCACGAAGGGCACGTCGATTTTGCGGGACAGTATTATCAAGCACGAAACTGTGACATTGTACCGCGGGGTCCGCGGTCAGAAGGACCGCTTTTGATGGTGGGTTGCGAGCGTGGGAGTCCACGAATGCTCAAGCTGACCGCACAGTATGCCGACCTCTGGAACACGGGCTATATGGGCAAACCTGAAACAATGGTCGAGCCACTCACCAAAATCCGAGAGGCGTGCCGCGCGGTCGGGCGCGATCCGGCCACTGTGGGCATCACGGCTCTCATCGGCCTCTGGTTCCCCGATCTCCAAGCAAACAAACCGAGTTTCTTTGAGGACCCCTTGACAGGGACGGTGGAAGAGATCGCAGCGGCAATGCGCGGCTATGCGGAACTGGGCGTGCAACACATCATGTTTCAGTGCGAGCCCTACAGCATCGACGCGCGCCGGCTGCTGACCGAGGCGCTCCGACTCTATCGCGGCAGAGGGCAGTAATAAGAGCGCCTGCTTTGCCCACATGTCCTCTCTGGCACCGTCTCGAAGAGACCACAAGTTACGGGGAGTGTGGCAAGCGACCGCCTTGAAGACCATCGAGCTGCCGCGGGCGCTGAACGCAACGCCCTGGCCTGGTTCGAAGAAGATTCCCTGCTTCATCGATACGTCTCCTTTGCGATCACTTCTTTTTCGGCTTAGTTTCGGTGAGTTTTCGCATGTGATCTGGTTTGTGCAAAATCGCTTTTACCAGACTTTTGTTGATCTTGTAGGTGTGGTTGTTTCCATCTCCTCCAGGGACCCGTTCCTGGCTGAGGATATATTGATCGTTCGTTTCGTCGATGAGATACAGGTCACGCAATATATTCTTTTGAAGCGGCAGGCCCAATTGGACCAGGTCCGCCGAAACGCTAGGGTCACAGACGATATCCACGCGGGTCGGTATCCCCATGCCGATCGGGTCGCGCGCGCCGAAACCCGCCGGCCGGCCGTAATAAAAGGCGGAATAGTGATAGATGGCCGCCATGAGCGTCAAAAGTCCAGAAATTGCCGCCAGCACGGTATTTGTAACCCAATCCAGGCTGCGCGACGGAACAAAGCCTTGATGGAACAGCACGTACAACGGAAAGACTGTTGCCAGCGACGACAACAGGAACCAGAATGGCCATCGTCCCACAGAGGCCCGCGTGTCGGGCGGATACCTGGACCAAATGTATAGCAAGCCCAGCGCGCCGAGGATGGAGGGCAGGCTGAGTGTCCGTATGAACAGCACGTTCACCGCCGGATCAATTGCCAGCGCGGCAAGCATCACCACCGGCACGAACGCAAAGATCATCACACCGGAAAAATGCAAAAGGAAGATGATCCCCACCACCAGGAATTTGACCTTCAGGATTTGATATTCCACCACCCCGCGGCGCGTGAGGTTCAAATTGACGATCAGCCCGCCAACCACGTAGGTGATTCCCAACAGCACGGCGCCACCTGTCGCAATGTTCTGAATGATTTCACCAATGTTCATCTCTTGTTCCTTTGTCGGTCAGGAGGACACGAAATGCGGTTCCATCACCACTGGGCATCTCTCTCTCCGTCCTGGACGAATTCCTATACACTATCCCCGCGGAGTATTCTTTGGCCCGGTTCGAAGAAGATCCTATGGTCCATCGATGCGCCTCCTTGTTCAGAATAGTTGGCTTCGGCGGGGATAAAGTGTCTTCCAGCCAGGTGACGTTCCAGAACTGGCCCCGCGTTCCCGAAGGTGGCCTGGAAATCCATGTCCGGTTCAGAGTCCTTTTGAGGCGTACGCCAGCGCGGCGGCCACCGTCTCAAAGCTGCGGAAATCTCTCGTAAAACCGGTCAGCTCGAGCAGCTCCACCATGCGCGGCGGGATCTGAGCCAGCGTGATCTCACCCCAGCCCAATCCCGCGCTGCGGCGCTGGGCCTCGATCAGGGCTCGCAGACCCGCGCTCGAGAGGAACTCCACCTGGCTCAGGTCAAGCACCAGGTTGTACTTGCCGCGCTGGTGGGCCTCTTCGATGGCCTGGCTGAGCTGGTCGGCGGAGAGACTGTCCACGCGGCCGCGGATGGTAATGACATCGGCCTGGCGATATTCACGGATGGATATGTCCATGGCGAATGTGCTCCTCGCAGAGAGATATTTCGATTAAATCTGCCTGCACTTTGGTTGGCGGTATCATACCCGAAGGTCCTTGAGTGGGCAACACATCCGCCGACCTTCAAACTTCCGTTCGCACTGCAACATCGGAGCCCGGTTCGAAGAAGATTCCCCGCTTCATCAATAAATCTCCTTATCTCAATTGCAGCGGCCAATCGCCACCGACGTTCTCACTGGCATTCAGGCAG
>DASTOH010000277.1:0-46872 GCA_035720235.1 Anaerolineales bacterium
TTCCGCACTGATTTCTTGTCCCTGGCTAAGCGTGCTATACTCCATTGGGATCCTCCTCGGTTTTGCTGGTTTGATCACTCGCAATTGTACCGAGAAGGATCCACTTTTTACTTCTTGTCAAGCGACTTTGCTACAGCCATAATTAATCTCGCATGACTGCCGTATGGTAGATTCTTTTCTAATGTAAGACTCTCATATATTGTTGCGTCCAACTCACCGGAGGCAAAAATGGCTGATCTGTTACATGTAGATGAAAGTAATTTTCAAAGCGAAGTGTTGAATTCCAATGAACCGGTGTTGGTGGATTTCAGCGCGGTCTGGTGCCAGCCATGTAAAATGCTTGACCCGCTGGTCAAGCAACTGGCAGGTGAATGGGATGGAAAGGTCAAGGTCGTAAAGATCGACGCGGATGAGAATCCGAACCTCGTCATGCAGTATGGCGTAATGGGTATACCGACCCTGTTATTCATCAAAGCTGGTGAGGTGAAGGAACGCGTGACAGGCTTTATGCCCAGGGAGAAGCTGATCGCAAGGTTTACACCGCACTTCGGTTAATTGTCCAGCGCAAGACATCCGGGACACAGAGACTGTTTCTCTGTGTCCTGTCCATTTAAGTGGCATCTCAACGCTACGTTCAGGGCGGCATTTTCCGGTGGGCGAGATAGTCTTCCACCCTTCAGATAAAACAAAAAGGAGCGAGTGACCGCTCCAATTTTTTCTTGGCGCCCTCGGCGCGACTCGAACACGCGACCTATTGCTCCGCAAGCAAGCGCTCTAATCCACTGAGCTACGAGGGCAAGCAAGGCGGTATTCTATCGCGGTTGGATGTGATGGTCAAGAGTCCTAACCGGAAATCGGACAACGATCAATGCCTGCGCATATAACTGACAAACTCAGGCACCAGCGATGGGTCAAAGTGCCTGCCGGACTGGCTTTCGATATATTGTAGAGTTTCATCCTTTGACCAAGCGCTGCGATACGAACGGTTGGAGGTCAATGCATCATAGACGTCCACCAGGGCAAACAACCTGGCCGAAAACGGAATTTCCCTGCCCCGCAACTGGTCGGGGTAGCCGCTTCCATCCCATTTTTCGTGGTGCCAGTGCGGAATCACCAGGGCAGGCATCAGATATGCGACAGACGACAGCAAATCCACCGCGATGCCCGGATGCTGGCGCATGATCTTCCATTCCTCTTCGGTCAGTGGACCAGGCTTGAAAAGGATGCGGTCGGGGATCGCCACTTTGCCGATATCATGCAGGATCGCGCCGCGCCGGACATGAACCAGCTCTGTATCCTCAGTCCCCAGGCGGACAGCCAGGTCAATCGTCATATCGGAAACACGGCGGGTATGTTCCTCGGTTTCCTTATCGCGCAGGTCCAGGGCCCGGGTTAAGCCTTCGATAGTGGCATCATACGCCAGGCTTAATTCAGCATTGGACCTTTGTAGCTCACGGAACAGCATGGCGTTGTCGATGGCAATTGCGGCCTGCCCCGCTATCATGTTAAGAAAATTCAACCAATCGGAATCCGGCTGGAGTATAGAGCGATGGAATATTTCGAGCACGCCCAGCACACGTCCCTTAGCAATCAATGGAACGCCGTAATAGGCAATAAAATCCTCTGTCCGGAAGAATGGTGAACGTCCAAACTCCATCTGATTCTCTTTGAGGTTGGCGATATTCAGCATCTTCCGGTCCACCGCTACGCGCCCTGCACAGCCTTCGCCCAGCCTCAAATGGGTATATTGCAAACTTGAAGAGCGAAAGCCTTTCCCGGCGTTGAACTCCAGCAGGTTCGACCGGGAATTTTTCAAAAGAACGGCTACCGCGTCGATCTGCAGCACCTCAACCAGTTGATCCACCAACGTAGCAAGAAGCAAGTTCAGGTCCAGGCCTGAGGCGATTGCCAGGTCAATGGATCGCAATACGGAAAGCTGATGCATCTGCCGGGTCATCCGGTTTTCGGTCTCCCGGCATTTCGTGACATCGCGTGCCACAAACAGAAATCGGGCTTCGGAAATCGGCACCAGGCGGACATCAAACCAATGTTCGCGATCGGCCAGGGAGAGTTTGCATTCAAAACCGCTGGCAGCACTTGTCTGTTGGACAGACTGCAGCGCCTGTTTGAAAGTATCAATACTGGCCGGGGCAAGAACATCCTGAATCTTTGCACCCTGGATGGGTTGGGAAAAGCGCGGCGCGAGGAAATGACCTGGTTTGTGATCCAATACCGTGCCCTTCTCATCGATGATCAGATTTAGATCTGAAAATGCTTGAAGGACCTCTGTATTTGTCTGGCTGGGCGCTGATGGATCCACGAATGTTCTTTCCATAATGTTGAATTAAAAACAGGCGCGGGGTATGACGACTGGCTCAAACACCACACCCAATTCTGCAGCGTCGTCCCTTATGACTCATGGTGATGGTTCAGTGTTATAACCGCTTGGCCGTGCTCTACGTTTAAATACTTTTCAATGCGCGATTGACTTGTTGAGCAAGGTCAGTCAACGTATCTGCGCGGACAGATTTGATGATCATCTTCTCGCGGTCGCTCAATGCAAAGGTCTGCCCTAGATAACCATTCGCCAGGGCTTCTTCCGGTTTGTGGAGCAGTGTTTCGCGGAATTGATTGCTCACGACCGCCGCAGCAAAAAGACGGTGTAGGCCGGTGCGCGCGCTGACAGGTTTACGCAGCTTGAGAGTCGGATATGTATCGAAAGTAAAAATCGCCATAACTCACTCCATTAAGGTTGGCTAGCGCGTCCCGCTGCCGCCATCCTCAGGCGATCCCTGTATGACCAGCATGGCCAACATGAAGGCAAAATACGCCCATTGAATGTAGCGGCGATCGATAGTATTGAATTGCACATAGAGTTGGAAAAGTTTGTTTTTCATGGGATTCCTCGTTTGGATGAAATTGGATTTGTCCCATGTTACTACCACCCAGGCTGCAAAACAGACTGCAAAATCTGTACAGACAACTTGAAGATTTTATCGCTCTATGAAGTCAACTCCCGAAACAGCGTTTCAGTTTCCAAAGATGGCGAAAGACTTAGATCTAAAGCCAGGGCAGACTTACAGGCCTGATATAAGCGTGCGATAGCGGAACGGTCACCGAGGACAGCATAGGCACGCATGCACAACTGATACAGAATTTCGTTGCAACGGTCGAGGCCAAGCCCCAACTGGCAAATCGAAATACATTTTTCCAGTCTATTGATATTCAAATAGCGTTGAGCAAGTTCTTCCAAAGCTGTCATGTAAGCATCTGACAACCGGGCCCGTTCAACCGTTGCCCAATCAGCATGCACATCAGAAAGATAAGGTCCGCGCACCAGATCCACGGCCTTCTGGTACCACTGAATTTGATCGTCCACGTCCCTTGATTTCCTTGCACGACGAAGATAAGTATCAAACGCCTCCACATCATATTCATAATCCAGGGCGCGATTGAATAGATAGAACTCCTCATCAAAAACAATGACATCCCGACCCACTGCGCGACGCAGGCGATAGATCTCATTCTTGAAACGTTTCTTGAGAATCTGTGGGTCGGATATTTCAGGCCAGAGTGTGTCGCCGATCTGTTCTTTTGTGATCGCCTCGCGCATATACAGGAAATAGAAGAACAAATCCCGAACGGATTGCGTGCGCCACTCTGACATGTTCACAGCTCGCCCTTTGAATACCACATCTGGAAGCCCAAATGCCCGTACAATTAACCGGGCGGCAGGCATTTCAATCGACTGCGCATGACGACGCAAGACCCGGCGGATGGCAGGCAGTCTTTCCTTCAGGATCTGTGCTTTTTCGAGAAGCGTTCTTAGGGGAAGACCAATCTCGGGATCATTTTTCATCTCTAACAAAAATGGCGAAGCCTGAAGCAAGGTTATGAGAAGGGCGTGATCGGGCAAGGTGCCAATTTTCAACACGTCACGAATTTCATCCCTGGCCTTTACACGTTGACCAGCCTGCTCGTAAGCTACAGTCAGCCAGATGGTGCTCCACATAGATTCAAGATCGCTTCCAGCTTTAACAAAGGATACCTTGCAGTCCCGCAAATAGGAGATCGCTTTTCCCAGCTCATTTTGACTGAGATATAAACGGCTCTTAAGGAGGTTCCACAGACCGTGTTCATATGAAGACTGACTCTCTTTTATCCTCTTCTGAGATAATTTGAGCATCTGATTAACGGCATCCAGATTACCTCGAGATAGTTCCAGTCTTCCACGCGCAACAACCAGGTAATTGGCGATAAAAAGCACAGGCACTTGCATTGCCAGTAATTCGGATTGTTGGTAGGCTTTTACGGCAGCCTCATACTCTTCCACTTCGGCATACAAATCACCCATACCAGCCAGAAGAATACATTCGATACGCTGGTTACGGCTTTTGCGGGCACAGGCAAGACCATTCTCGAACGTTTCGGAGGCCAACTCATATTCACCCACCAAATGGTATAGCACTGCTAGGTTATTCAGAGTCTCTGCCTGCCGGTATAAGTTGTTTTCTGATTTCTGGATCTTCAGAACCTCCTGATAGGAACGCTTGGCCGATTCCATATCGCCAATCGCGCGATGTGCCATACCTGTTTCCATCAGAATTTCTGGGATTCTACCGGTATCATTCAATGCGGTATAAATCGATAACGAGTGTTCCAGGATATCAACCGCCTGGCGTGATTCCCCCAGACGATACAGATTCAAGCCTTTGAGGCGCAGCGCCTCAGCATAATCAGGTTGATGGGCCGAGTTGGATTCCGCCAGGTGCAGCACTTCATCCACATCCTGCATGGACTGGTTGTAATTGCCCAAAAGACGCAGGGTATTGGCTCGGCGGACCAACGCCAAGGTGAGACCCGCCGTATTGTGTGCACGGCGATACGCCGCAATTGCTTTATCTAACAATTTGTGGGACTCCTGCAGATTCCCTTTCATGGCGTTCAGAGGCCCCAACAGCGAGATCAGTCCCGGGCGTCTCAACACAATGGCAGGCGGCAGGCTATTAACCCAGCCTTCCAGCGTAACAAGTGCGGTTTGCAGCATGGCAGTGCCAGCATGTTCCACCACATCCGCAAGCGCTTCGGAATCCTTCAATTGTTTGCAGGTCTCATAGGCTTTTTCCCACTCCCCCACATTTTCATAGTACTTGACCATGCATTCAAGCAATGGAACAACCTCTGCCGGATGTTCCTGCTTCAGACGGGTTTGAAGAAACTCACGGAAGAGCGGATGATAACGAAGCCAGCGCCCGTCCGCGCCGAGCGGCAGGACGAACAGGTTTTTCTCGAGGATCCATCCCATGAGGGCGAGCCAGTTTTGCGATCCGGAGTGAAGCGGGTCCAGGACCTGCTGACAGAACTCGGCGCTGAATTCCTCCGGCAGGGAAGTCCGCAACAGGAACTCCCGGATATGATCCGGCTGCTGGTCGAGCACCTGGTTTCCCAAATAGGAAAAAGTATCCACCCCTGAGACCCGGACACCGTTAAGATGGGAAAGGACCATGCCGGTGATCCAGCCGCCAGTTTGGTGGACGATTTCATCTGCCATTTCATCGGAGAGGTGCTCGTGATTGTTCTGGGCATAGAGCGCCTGGACCTCACGCGGCACGAATGCCAGCTCGGTATGGCTCAAACCCGCGACCTGCTCACGGGCGACCATTAGGGTGACATCCTCCAGATCGGGCAGGGTGCGCGAGGAGATGAGCAGGTGGCAGTTTTCGTCCACCAACTGAAGAAAACGGTTAATCAGGGACGCAATGACAGGCAAATCATCGAGCAGGTGATAATCATCGAGGATCAGCAGATAATCATCCTCCACCCGTTCGTAGAGTTCATTCGTCAACGCTACCAGCAGTGGTTCGGAATCCTTTTCGATGGACTTTAGCTGGCTCAGGAGGGTCTTCGATACCTCCCCCACCCCTGGTAAACGCTCGACCAGGGATGCCATTAGATAGGCCATGAAGCGTTGCGGGTTACGGTCAAGCGCATCCAGCGACAGCCAGCAGACTTTCATCTCCACATTCTGGGCCAGATCGATCAACAGGGATGTCTTGCCATAGCCGGCTGGGGCTGAGAGTAACACCAGTTTGCTGGCCAGCAAACCTTTCAGGCTCTCCAGCAGACGTGGGCGGGAGAGGATTTCTGGGCGGCGGTGTGGAACTACGATCTTGGTCTTGCTAATAGGGATGGAAGTGGTAGGCATGGATTAAAGAGGCAACTCCTCCTATTTTACATACTTTCCACCCAGGAATTCCATCTAAATTTCATCACAATTCTGGCAAATGAACGACCTCTTTGAACACTCGACCCGCAACGGCTATCGTGTCGGCTTTGTTAATTCCTCTAACATTCTGGCATAAATGCCGGGCGCTGCCGCGAGAATGGACTGCGGTGCGGAAAGGTAATCGGCGCCGCCAGAGATATCGGTGACTGTTGCACCCGCCTCCTCACAGATCAGGCCACCCGCCGCCACATCCCAGGGCTTGAGTGAAAGTTCCCAAAAACCGTCGAAGCGGCCTGAGGCCACGTAACACAGATCAAGGGCAGCTGAACCAAGCCGGCGCACTCCCTGGGTTAGTTTTGCAAACTTCTCAAAATTGGTAAAGTTATCCTGGGGAGTGTCCCAGGTGTCATACGGAAAGCCCGTAACCAGCAGGCTTCTTTGCAGTTCCGTTGCAGCAGAGGCGCTCAGACGTTTTCCATTCAAATACGCGCCCTGCCCGCGTTCAGCTGTGAACATTTCAGAGCGTAAGGGATCATAAACCACACCGAAAGTGAGATTTCCCCGATACGCATACGCGATTGAAACACAGAAGACAGGAACATGATGCGCATAGTTCACCGTACCATCCAGCGGATCAATGTACCAGATATGTTCCTCATTCCCCTGAAAAATCCCGCTCTCCTCCGAAAAAATGTGATGGTCAGGAAAATCCCGGCGAACCTCGCCGAGCAAGTGGGCCTCGCTCTGATGATCCACTTCGGTCACCAGATCTATTACGCCTTTGTATCCCACCTGATGATCCTGGTTGTAACCTGCACGCAAAATCGCGCCTGCCTGGTCGGCCAGGTTTTTAAGATATGATAATGTCGGTAGCATTTATTTTCCCTAAAAACTCTCCCCACATCTGGTAACCGTGGGGGGAATGTTTACTTTTTCAATTCTTCGATCGTTCTGTAGATATTATAGAGTTCTTCCTGGATTTCATCCCGCTCATGAATAGATTGCTGAAGCAAGGATTCAAAGGCCGGTTTCTGATCCGGCGGCAGGGTGGGCAATAATCGTTCTGCCCGCGCGATCTGCGTATTCTTATGACGCAGCTTATTCTCCAGCCGCGTGCGATAGCCGTTATAGAACTTTTCCATGTCGAGCGGGTGAGGCTGCGTGAGGGGCTGTTGCGTCACCAGCTCGGCAATCGTCAGCAGAAAATCCTCGGCATCGATCGGCTTTTCTATAAAGCGCGCCGCCCCCAGGCTCAACGCAAAATCCTTATCTTCGGGAGTCACGTAGGTGGCCGAGAGGAACACGACGGGGATGGCGCGCGTCTCCACGTTCAACCGCAGTTTCTGCACGAACGCATAGCCGTCCATCTTTGGCATCAGGATATCGGTGATGATCAAAACCGGACGCTGGCGCGCCACCACTTCAAGCGCCTCTTCACCATTCGTCGCCGTGATCACAGCATAGCCCTTGAAGCGCAGGGTCACCTCCAGCAATTCAAGGACATTGGGGACATCTTCAACGATCAGGATGGGACCATTTATCTCAGGCATGTTTGATATTGTAGCCTCATTCAGGATGCTGAACAAGCCCGGCCTTTGCTTAACTGCAACCCTTCGTTCTCACTCAGGGCAGGCCTGTTCTGTTTCGATCAGTCTTTTCCTCACTGACAATTCTTCGTGGTGCGGGATGCTATCCCGCGCTACGACATATTACTCGCTCCACACGCGCGAACCCAGCGCTGAGCAGATGAATTCCACGGCGTGGATGGCGGTCTGGTTCTGTACATCCAGGATTGGATTGACCTCCACCATATCCATGCCGATCAGTTTGCCGCTTTCCGCCAGTACTTCGCAGGCCAGATGCGCCTCCCGGAAGGTCAATCCCCCGTTGACGGGAGTCCCCACACCCGGCGCGTGACGCGGGTCGAGCGCATCCATATCGAACGAGAGATAGATGCCATCCACCTCGCGGCTGATGCGCTCAATACATCTCTCTAGCGCAGCCAGCATGCCGATACGGTCAATTTGTTCCATGCTTTGCACCATCACACTGGCCTCCCGCAGATTGCGTTTTTCGCCCGGGTCAAGGTCACGGGCGCCGATGATGGCAACCCGCTTCGGGTCGATGACCGGAGGCGTCTCATCCCACAGCGAGACCAGGCGCGGGTCACCCAGTCCGCACAGCGCGGCGAGAGGCATTCCGTGAATATTTCCAGAAGGCGTAGTTTCAGCCGTGTTAAAATCGGCATGCGCATCCACCCAGATGACGCCAAGCTTGCGATGTTTGGCTGCGCCGCGAATCGAACCCACCGACAAGCTATGATCCCCGCCCAATACCAAGGGGAAATGCCCAGCCTGCAGAGAAGTGGCCACCGCTCCCGCGATGCGCCGTCCCATGGGGATGATGCAGTCGATGTACTTCAGACGCGGATCGGTAATCTGGCACATCTCCTGAATAGGCACTTCGATATTCCCTCTATCTTCGAGGATATATCCGAGACGTTCCAGGTTATGATGGAGGTGCGCATACCGGATCGCGCTGGGACCCATATCCACCCCGCGGCGGTCCGCACCCAGATCGATGGGAACACCGACAATATCGATTTGCATGAATTCCTCCTGAATGTTGTAATTGCTCATTCGGGGGCTTCGCGAAGCACTCCCGAAGGGAGAAGCCCCCGAATGAGCAGATCAGATCACTCATAACAGGTGACTTTGTTTTTGCCTGTATCCTTGGAATGAAGCAGGGCCTTGTCGGCAGCCTGCAGAATGGCTTCCCCGGTTGAACCATGCTGCGGGTAGGTGGCCACACCTGCCGAAAAAGTGGCAAACAGCTCCATGCCTTCATATTCGATGGGTGTCTCTGAAAAATCTTGCCGCCACATTTCCGCGCGTTCATAAGCCGTCTCCAGAGAAACATTTGGCATAAGTACCACAAACTCCTCCCCGCCATAGCGGCAGACCACGTCGCCGCGCCTCGAATGCTCGTTCAGGAATTGGGTAATGTCCTTTAGAACGTCGTCGCCGCATTTGTGGCCATAGGAATCGTTGAATTGTTTGAAGCCATCCACATCCATGATCACGATGCTAACAGGGCTTTGCTGCCGTTCGGCGCGTAAAATCTCCTTATCCAGAAATTCGCTGAGGTAGCGCCGGTTGTAGGCATTTGTCAACGGATCGCGGATGGCCTGTTCCTGCAGCTCATCGCGGAGCTTGTTGATCTCCTCCAATTGGCTTTTCAACGTGTCGTTGGCGAAGATCAAGTCTTGTTCAAGCCACTTATGTTCGGTCACATCATGGGCAACGATCACGCGTCCCTCCAGCCGGCCAAACTGGTTATAGAGGGGTGATATATCAATCTCCCAGGTACGCGGCGGGTCACCTGGTACCTGAATTTCTTCATGCGCCTCATCAGACGTCAGAAAACGGTTAAGGAGCTGCGGCCACTTTTCAAAGACCTCCAGAGGATCTCTGCCGATGATCTCTTCCAGCGATTTGCCCAATGCATGCTGGGCGGCGGAATTGGCATCCAGGACGCGGTCATGGGCATCCACCACAAAAACCATCTCCGGGATATGTTCCAGGATGGTATGCCGTGCAATCGGAATTAAATCGAAGAGGCGCAGACCAAACACACCCACGCTGATCAGCAAAGCCGTAATCGTAAAGGAAACCGGTGTGAGATCAATGGGGAGGGAGAGCTGTGGCAGGATGCGCGGCGCAAATTGATAAAAAAGATTTGCCACCACCGGAATCAACACTGCCCCCACCAGGACGGTCAACTGCCTGCGGTAGATGTTCCGGTAATAGACAAAACGCCAGATCAGCACGACCATGCCAGCCAGGTTAAGCGCGTAGGATTGGATCGCTCCGACCAGATACCAGGGTCCGCGCTCAATGACGAGCGGCCCCCCACTGGCCGACACCGGACGGACGGACGAATAGTACAGTGAAAACCAATCTTCGGAGACGATGAAGATCAACGAAATCAAAGGAATCACAAAGAATAAGGCCCCCGTGTAGCGGTTTAGCCATTTATCCACCTGCGCATATTGCACGGTGAACAGGAACCAGAAGACCGGCACGGTCAGAATACCAATGTTTTCAATTCGAAGCCAGAAGAGTTTTTCTTCCAGAGTTGGGAAAACGGTGATCATGGCATAACCAAACGCCCAGACCGCCAGACCAAACAGCATCCAAATCAGCGCATCGCGTCCAGGTGCAGGATTTCTGCGATTCAACAGGATGGCAATGGCTGCCGCCAGAACTGCATTCGAAACCAGCACGATAACAAAGATAGTCCACTGCGTGACCAAAGGAAGATTGGTCTCCTTTCAAGGCAAAGCCGGCAGTTCTCCGTTCGGTGTATTGTACTATGCAGCCAGGTGAATCCACATGCATGCAAGGTTACAGGCCCTACGCTCCTGAAAGGAGCCATCCAGCTTTTTACCGCGAAGACGCGAAGGTCTCGAAGATGCTATTTAAGGGACGAAGGTTTCCTGGGGTAGGGAGTTTCACCAGGAAGATTAAGCACCACCCGCTTAATGCCATGCTTCATTAAGAGAACATTGCAGTTGAGGAGGAAGCCAATCTTGCAGCCGCTCAGTTTCAAGTAGGTCAGTAATTGTGCTTCGTGAATTGGCAGAATAGAACTAACCGATTTATTCTCAACAATGACCAACTTGTTAATGAGGGTGTCAATACGATAACCCACATCGATCTTTTGATCCTCATAAAGCACGGGAAGTTTTACCTCGGTCTCCGCATTCCAACCGCGCTTGTTCAATTCATACGCATGGCAATACTGATAAGTTGACTCAAGCAGGCCAGGTCCTAAGGTCTTATGTACCTTTATCGCGCAATCAACCACATCTTTGGCAATCGCCTCAATATCCGTCATTCCTTTCTCCTTAAAACTCTTTGCGCCCTTCGCGGTAGAAAACTCTTACGCAGTTCGGTAATACCCAACATCCACCGAGTAGACCTGTCCCCTCTTTATCACCTGCTTCACCAGATTAGTCCCGTAGCGATAGCCGAGCTGGCGATAGTCAGGTATGGACAAGATCAATAGATCGGCCTGTTTGCCCACTTCGATTGAGCCAATCGTATCGGACTTGCGGATGGCGTGCGCGGAATTGATCGTCGTGGCAGCAATGGCCTGGGCGGGAGTCAGTTTCATGGCGCGGCAGGCTAGCGCGATCACAAATTGCATGGACTCGTTCCACGTAGTACCAGGGTTGCAGTCGGTCGCTAAAGCGAGGATCGCATCGGCCTCAATGAGCTTACGCGCGGGGGTGTAGTCCTTTTCGGCCAGCCCGAAGGGAGTGCAGGGTAAAGAGACGGCAACCGTATCGGATTTCCCCAACGCAGCAATATCGGCATCAGAGGTCTTCACGAGATGATCAGCCGACGCCGCGCCTAGCTCCACGGCCAGGGATGCGCCGCCCAGGTTGTCAAATTCGTCCGCGTGGATCTTAAGCGGAAATCCAAATTCTTTTGCCTTTTTGAGGATTTGCTCCGATTGTTTCAAGTCAAAGGCCTTGTCTTCGCAGAAGACATCCACAAATGGCAGAGGCCGGCGCGGCGCGTGAGTCTCCCACCACTGGCAAAGCATCGGGAGCATCGTCTCGCACACGAGGTCGGTGTAGCCCTGCGGGTCGTCCTTGTATTCGGGCGCGATGGCGTGCGCACCAAGGAAGGTGAAGGCCAGGTCAATAGGTGTTTCGTCATCGAGCGTGAGCAGTGCCTTGAGCAGACGGAATTCGGTAGCGGTTTGCAGTCCATAGCCCGTTTTGGCTTCAACCGTGGTGGTACCATGCGCGAACATCCGCAGCAGGCGCGGACGAGTCTGCGCGATGAGCGTTTCGATGGAGGCCGTACGCGTCGCGCGGACCGTGGAGATGATGCCGCCTCCCGCCGCCAGGATATCGAGATACGCTGTACCTGCCATCTTCATCTCAAACTCGTTCGCCCGGTCCCCTCCCCAGATGACGTGCGTATGCGGGTCCACAAACCCCGGCATGACGACGCAACGGTTCGCATCGAGGGTCGGTTCGTTGGGATAAGAGGCTTTGAGTTCGTCCGTCGTGCCGACCGCGACAATTTTTTCATCGCGCATGACGACCGCGCCGTTTTCGATGATACCCAGTGAGCCGAGTGTGTGCCCGCGTTGCGGTCCGCCGGCGAGGGTGAGGAGTTGGGAGGAGGAGTGGATGAGCATGGGAAACCAGAGAATAGAGCTGGATGACTAGAGAGTAGGGACTTGATAGGATAATTTAACCACAGATATTCCCTCCTGCGGGATGTATAATAGAACCCAATGGCTGACGAAGAACGCAAGTTAACCCGTGAACAATGGGATCGCTTGAATGACCAGTTTCAACGAACGCCTGACCCAGATGAAGGCGCATCTGCTTCTGGTGAACATTACATGCTCAATTTTATTTTGAACAAACTTGGTTATTTTCCAATGTCGCGTCGTGAAGCGATCAGAATCGCAGAAAGGTTGCTCACCAATGGATGGGCAGAAGATGAATAAACCGGAATGGCTCAAGCACGGTGCATTAGTAAAAGTTCAACACTGGTATGGACGGGTGGAAGATGTGGCTGTATCAGACCGACATGTGATGGTTTTGGTCAAATCACCGAAGGGAATCTGGCGCAACCAGCGCGACGCTTCGGAATGGCTGGAATACATTGAGGGACAAATCACTCCCGCAACTCCCGCTGAAATGGAAAAGGAAATCACCGCCCACACTGAGCGGATTCAAAGGATGCTGGTAGATTTGAATACGTTTCGTGAGACTGTCTTGAAGGGGCAGTTGGTAAAGGAATAGCAGAAGTCTCCGTCATTTGGCGGGGACTTTGAAATTATCAAGGCGATGGTGAGGAGTTGGGAGGAGGAGTGGTTGAGCATGAGTAGGTGGGGATTGCAGAATTAGAGTCTTGTCCTGAGCGAAGTCGAAGGGATTAGCTGATGAGGTAATTTAACCACAGATGACATCAGATGAACATCGGTTGGAATCTGGGTCCAACTTGCGGTTATACTCACGTCAAGACCAAAATCCTGCTCTGTGAAGTGACCGAATCCGGACTGCCAATCTTGTTCAAGTAGCAAATCGATCTCCAAGTGACTGAGATGACTGTCACCCTCGATGAAAGGATTACCCATGCCTCACCCGCTTGTCAGTCAGTTACGCTTTACGCGCAGTGAATTCATGCGCGCGGTCAAGGGCGTCGGCGATGAAGATGCCCGCAAACGTCTCCTTCCTATGAATTGTCTCAGTTGGAATATCGGGCATCTGGCATGGCAGGAGCAGAGATATTTCCTTTACTATGGACAGGGCCAGATGCTCCTGCGCGAAATCGACAAAAGCTTTGCATATGGTGCTCCGGCCAGCACGCCGCCGCTCAAAGAGGTGCTGTCCGCATGGCGTGCGATCACGTCTGCCGCTGATCCCTGGCTCGATACGCTGACTCCCGCCAAACTACAACAAAATGCGATCAGCAATGGCAAACCAATCGCCTACTTTTATGGAAACCTGCTTCAGCGGGTCATCTATCATTACTGGTATCACATCGGCGAGAACCTCGCCATTCGTCAGCAACTGGGTCATAAACGCCTGCCGCAGTTTGTAGGAGATATCGATGGCAAGGCGCCGTATCGTCCGGAGAATCAAACAGGAAAACGGTGAGCCAGGACCTTTACTTTCTTCAAGCAACAACTTGTTTTATCAATCGCGGCCTAACATTTGAAATAACACGTAGCAGGCAATCCAGAGGAGGTTTTCAACATGTTGAACGATCCATCCCAAATCCTGGCGGACCTTGAAACGATTTGGACCGCGCTGGACTCCTTTTATAAGCGCTTTTCGCCTCAAGACTGGGCACGCAAACACGGCAGGGACTGGACCTTTGCCGACATGCCCTATCATCTGGCATACTTTAATCAAATGGTAATCAATAATATCAAGAATGATGAGGGGCAACAGTCTAAACTGACTTTACGGGAATTAAATGTCTGGAACGATGCACACTTTGCGGATCGTCCGGCAAGTCAGGCAGGTTCCAATGTTCTTGCATATCTCCATGAAACACAGGCGGCGCTCAGACAATTGGCAACACAGCAACCGCTTGAAACGCCTGTTTTCCTGCCACTCATCATCGTTGGAGGCTGGCGCACTCTGACATTTGCATTGGAATATCTGCTCGACCACACCTGGCTGCATTTCACCGAATCGCATCTGCGCTACGATCAAAGCCTGCCAGATTTGCCTGCCAGTCTTGTCAAGCGCGCACTCAACTTCAGTATGATGGCGGCCGCGGGCGCTCTCCGACCCGAAGACTTGGCTGGAGTAAATCTGGTGACAATCCTGCGGTTGACCGGAGAGGGCGGAGGCACATGGACATTCACCATGCGCGCCGGAAAATGTCAGGTCGAAGCAGGTTCAACAGCACAGGCAGATGCTGAAATCACTACCGATATTGCCACGTATCTGAAAACCTCAGTCCACAATATGCAGTCACCAATACTTGCATTGCTGATGGGAAAAACCAGGATCAAAGGACTGGCTGGGGGGCAACAATTTCAAAAAATATTCGCTGTCACTCCATCACGGATCTGGAATTTCGTGGAACACGGCAAAACCATACCGGGCTGATCGGGACGCCATCCGACCCTCAAAGCACTTGACAGCAATGCTGTACTGTTTTAACAAATAGACCGCTTCCACAGTCTGAGAATGGGTGAAAATGGAGGTGCCACATGGCTGAAGATTTGTTGGAAAGACTGAAAGCAATTGACTTCGCCGTTTTGACCGACATTGTTCGTCAGGATCAAAACGATCTGTCTTTTGAAATCTCCAGTTGGAATGTAAAACGCTTGAGCGACAAGGGTATCGTCAACCCGGATGGACTCTGGCTGTTCAGTGGCATCGGAGGGCATGAAACTCGTCCGTGGTCCATCGTTCTCAAAATATTGACCAGACCGTCGGAAGAACCGACGGTAGACAATGTGTGGCACTGGAAGCGTGAATTTTCCTTTGCGCAGTCGAGCCTGTCGAAACATCTCCCGGGTCCAATCAAAGCGCCGCGCATCTATCATACAGAGGAAACGCCTGCTGGATGTTGGATCTGGATGGAGTATGTACAAGGAATTGGACCTGATCCCTGGACACTGGATGAATATGCCTTTGCAGCGCATCAACTCGGACTTTGGAACGGCTCCTATTTAACTGGAACATCCCTGCCATCTGAAAGCTGGTTCACCCGGCAACCTTATCGCTCCTGGCTAAGCGGTATGGACTTTGATAAGGACATTCAATCCCCATTGCACCAAAAGTATCTTCCCAAAGAAATACTCACCCGTTACAAAGAGCTATCGGCAGAGCGTGAAACTTTTTTCAAAGCGTTGGAAAATTTGCCGCAGGTATTTTCTCATTTCGATTCCCAGCGCCGCAATCTATTTATTCGTTCCGGCAAGACCGGTCAAAAAGAACTTATCCTGTTGGATTGGGGGCAGTGTGGCGTTGGTGCCATCGGGGCAGAATTGACATGGTTGATCGGTCTTAGTGTCGCGCTCTTGGAATGGTCACCTTTGGAAATAGCACGACTGGATGAAATCACATTTCCAAGTTATATGCGTGGATTAAACGAGAGCGGCTGGTCTGGAGTTGCAGAGTTGGTGCGCCTTGGCTTTACCTCCATGTTCACAGTATATATCGGATGTGCGCTACCCAGCCTGACAGCCTGGTGGTGCGATCCCGAACATAGTCAATTCGCTTTACAACAGTTTAATCATGCTGAAGAAGAACTCTACCTGAAATGGCTGCCTATCTTCGATCATGCAATCAAATATGCGGATGAGGCTCGAATATCGATGAAGAAGTTGAGTTTCCTATAAACAGCGTGATGTTATACTCATATTATGCCTATCCTCCTCCGCAACGTGACCGAATCTGACCTGCCCATTCTCTACGAGCAGCAACTCGACCCTGAAGCGACCGCGATGGCGGCATTCCCATCACGGGATAGAGAGTCCTTCATGGCACATTCGGCAAAGATCATGGCAGACGAGTCGGTTATTTTCAAAGCCATCGTTTTCGACGGTCAAGTGGCGGGAAGCATGGTGAGTTGGATCCTGGAGGGTGAACGGGAAGTCGGTTACTGGCTGGGAAGGGAATTTTGGGGCAAGGGCATTGCCACGCGGGCGCTGGCCGAATATGTGGAGATCGTGAAGACACGTCCCTTGTATGCGCATGTGGCAAAACATAATGTTGGCTCACAGCGGGTGCTTGAGAAGTGTGGATTCAAGGTCATCGGAGAGGATTCGTATACCAATCCAGCCGGCGTAGTGGTGGAAGAGCTTGTTTTGAAACTGGATGGGAATTGACCGAAGAACAGTATGAAAATCACAGAATACACCTTCTCCGGGAATTCGGATTTACACGCCATGGCAGACCTTGTCCGCCAATTTCCGGACGAGAATATTCATGTGGTGGATCTGCCTTATCGCCTCTGTTCGTGGTCCTTTGATTATCCCGAAAACATCAGATTATGGACCAGGGAGGATGGCCAGCTGCTGGCATGGGCCGTTTTGCAAGTCCCATTCTGGAAGATTGACTATGCTTATAACCCTGAGTTTCAAAACACTTTGCATCCGCAGATTCTGAAGTGGGCTGATGAGCAGGCAGGAAAAATTGTCGGCACACCCAGCGGACACCCCGCCTGGTTTGTAGCAGTTCTGCCAAGTCAAACGGATCGCAAATGCGATCTGGAGGAAGCTGGATTTACGTCACAGGAAAACGTTGGTGAAAATTCGTGGGCGCAGATATTGATGAAGCACTCCATGCAAAGTCCTAATGAAGCGAAACTGGCAGATGGGTTTCATATCCGCCCGCTGCATGGAGCCAGCGAAGTGAACGCTTACGTTGAGCTACACCGGTCAGTTTTCGAGAGCAAAAACATGACCGTTGAATGGCGCAAACGTACGTTGCAGCGAGCGGAATATATCCCCGATTTGGATCTGGTGGCGGTGGCTCCGAATGGTCAACTTGCGGCGTTCTGTATTTGTTGGTTGGCGAAGAGTCCGAATGGAGAGTTCAGTGGTCAGATCGAGCCATTGGGAGTCCATGCAGCGTACCGACGGCTGGGATTAGGCCAGGCCATCCTTTCGGAAGGCTTGAGGCGGTTACAATCCAAAGGCGCCGGTCAAATCTACGTCCAGACAGATCATTATCGTAACGCGGCGTTCAAGCTATATGAATCGAGCGGCTTTCACGTGATACAGGATATACTTATGTATCGCAAAGATTATGAATGAAGTGCAGACAGGTGAATCTTATGAGCACACTTCGTCAATTTATCGGCAGGATCAAGCTCCAATGGCGGGGGAAAAATCACATTGTCGGGTGGAGCATGGGGCCCGAGCAAGCTGTTTCGTTTATCAGGAGCCGCGCGAAAATGGTGCTCACGTTCTATGGGTATTCGGGCATGGGGTATGAAGAGGAAGAGGGGATGCTCAAGATGGCACGGGAGGTATTGTCCCAATATCGGCCTGAAAAGACTTTGGTTGTCAGTGGAGCGACCGCGGTTGGAATCGGCGCGGTCTATCCGCTGGCAAAGACGATGGGATTTGAAACCGCAGGGATTGTCACGATGGAAGAAGCGGAGGATCCTGAGGATATCAGTGTTTTCGTGGATCATGTCTGCTTTATCAAGGACGCTCAACATGGCGGGAGACTTCCCAACTCTAATGAGCTTTCCCCCACTTCCAGGGCCATGGTGGATTGCAGCGACATCTTGGTTGCCATCGGCGGGAATGATATCAGCCGCGAAGAGCTGATCGAGGGTAGGAAACAGGGCAAGCCGATCCAATATTTCCCGGCCGAATTGAATCATGAGCGGGCGATCCGACAGGCCAAAAGAAATGGCCTGCCAGTGCCTGAATCGTTCGCGGGCACTGTTCATGATGAGTTTGGGAAATAGGCCACGGAGATCGCAGAGATTTAAGAGCTTTTCTCTCTAAGACCTCAGTGTTCTGTATTATCCCCGTTGGGAGCCGTGGCTAAGAAGGTTCTGCCCACATCTTTCGCGACTCACTGGGAAGATAACGACTTCCACAGCCAGAAGATGACTTTACACTCTGAGCGCTATCCTGAACCTGTGATAAAAGGGAATCCACCGGAGGTTTAGCATGTGGATTCTCTATCTCTTGCTCGTCGTGGTTGTTCTCACCGCGGGGGTTCTGTACTTCTGGAGCAATATCCGCCCGGACCTCAACACACGCCGCAACCTATCCCTGCTGGGGAAAGATGCGCCCACGCTCACCCAAAAAGGAATCACGTTCCGTGACCTGAACAAGAATGGAGTACTCGATCCGTACGAGGACCCGCGCTGCCCCATCGAAGAGCGCGTCGAGGACCTGCTCAATCAGATGACGCTCGAAGAAAAAGCTGGCCTGTTGTTCCAGACCATGATTGGCATGAACCAGGACGGCACCATCCTGGAAAAGACTGGCATGTTCCCCTTGCCGCAGACATCCGACATGATCGCGCGGCGGCTGATGAATCACTTCAATATCCTGCAAGGTTCCGACCCGCGTCATATGGCCGAGTGGCACAACCGCATCCAGAAACTGGCCGAGCGGACGCGGTTGGGGATTCCGGTCACGATCTCATCGGACCCGCGCCACGCCTTTTCGCAGAATCCGCTCGCGAACATGATGGCTGGCAGCTTCTCCCAATTCCCCGAACCAACCGGACTCGCTGCCACTCGTGACCCGGATCTCGTCCAACGATTCGGCGACATCGCCCGGCAGGAGTATCTGGCCGTGGGAATCCGCCTCGCACTCCACCCGATGGCTGATCTGGCCACCGAGCCGCGTTGGGCACGCTGTAACGGGACCTTCGGTGAGGATGCCGACCTCTCCGCCGAGATGACCGCCGCCTACATCCGCGGCTTTCAAGGAGAGACTCTGGGCAAGGACAGCGTCGCGTGCATGACCAAACACTTTCCCGGCGGCGGTCCACAAAAAGATGGCGAGGACGCGCACTTCGCGTATGGGAGAGAACAGGTCTACCCGGGGAGTAACTTTGACTATCACTTGAAGCCTTTTGAAGCCGCGTTTGAGGCAAGGACGGCGCAGATTATGCCATATTACGGAATGCCAGTCGGCACCCCCCTAGAAGAGGTTGGGTTCGGCTTCAACAAGGATGTCATTGCCGGTTTGTTGCGGGGGAAATATGGTTTCGATGGTGTGGTCTGCACTGATTGGAGTCTGCTGAATTCGATGAAATTTTTCGGCCTCGAAGGAATGCCGGCTAGGGCCTGGGGCGTGGAACATCTCTCTCTAGCAGAGCGGGTTCAAAAGGTGTTCGAAGCGGGCGTGGACCAATTTGGAGGCGAGGCCTGTCCCGAAGTCATCGTCCAGTTGGTGCGCGAAGGCCAGGTCAACGAGGCGCGCATCGATCGATCGGTGCGACGATTGTTGCGCGATAAGTTCCGGCTGGGTCTGTTCGATCAGCCTTATCTCGATGTGGACGCGGCGGAACGAATCGTTGGAAATCCCGAATTCCGCAAGGTGGGTGAATTCGCACAACGAAAATCTATTGTGCTGCTGAAGAATGAAAAGCAGACTCTGCCCCTCAAAAGTCGACAAAGTCCACTCAAGATCTACGTCGAGAACCTCAAACCGGAAGCCATCCAACCCTATGGCAAGGTCGTGGACGATGCAACCAAAGCAGACATCGCCATCCTGCGATTGAGCGCCCCGTATGAAAAACGCAAAGGCATGCTGGAAGGGTTTTTCCACGCGGGTGAACTGGATTTCAAGGAACCCGAAAAATCACGCATCCTCAATATTCTGAATCAAGTGCCCACAGTCGTTGATATTTATCTCGAACGCCCCGCAGTCATCCCGGAAATCGCCGAAAAGAGCGCGGCACTGCTCGCAAACTTTGGCGCCAACGATGAGGCAGTGCTCGACGTCATCTTTGGAAAGTTCGCGCCGCAGGGAAAACTGCCGTTCGAGCTCCCCTCCTCCATGGATGCAACGCGCAAACAAAAGGAAGATCTGCCTTATGATTCTGAAAATCCCCTCTTCCTGTTTGGGCACGGGTTGAGCTATTAGAATACCACCCTCTATATCTGAGTTGAACTGCAAGATTGAAAACCAATGCAAGAAAGAGCAAAGCCTGAACAGGAGCATAAAGGGTCGCAACCACCTGAATGGGTAATAATTTTAGGTAAAATCCACCTGTAAACAGAAGACAAAATCATAGGAGATCAGGATGGCAGAGAGTAACTATGAGAGCAAATGGTGGGGGTATATCTATGACCAGATGATGACACAGGACCTGCAGGACCTTCTGGACGATTATCTGCGTTTTTATCGTTCAAATTTACAAGGTATTACCGGCCCGGTACTGGAATGTGCCTGTGGTTCGGGACTGATATTCCTACCCCTTTTAGCAACTGGTCTCGATCTATATGGCTTTGATATTTCAAAGCCGATGCTTAATACACTCAAGGTCAAGGCAGAAGCACAGGGGTTTGCAGACATTGATGACCGTGTTTCAGTACAGACTCTTGAGTCCTTTCGCTATGAGAAGGTCTTCGATGCCATCATAATCCCTTCCAATACTTTTGTCATGCTGACCACGCAGGACGATCAGATCAAAACGCTCAAAAATATTTATGATCACCTGGCTCGCGATGGAAAATTTCTCCTGGATCTCAGGCTTATCGGAGTGCGTGAGTTGGTTGAGCACAGTATAGGAATACAAGGGAACTGGTATACCTGGACACACCCCGAAACAGGTCAACCGATCCGGCAGCGCGTCGATGGTTTGGCTGATTTCAATAACCAATTGATCCTGGATCGCTGTTTTATTGAGTATGAGGACCAACGGGAGGATTTCCCCATGACCAGCAGATGGATATTCAAGGATGAATTTCAATTACTGTTGCGGCTGGCAGGATTTAGCCGTTGGGAGTCCTTTCGCACACCTGAAAGAGACCCCCTGGAAATCGGAGTGGAAGGAACGCATAGCTATTGGATCGTTCACAAGGCATGATCCTATTTATCTTTAAAGCGACTCAATCATCTCGAATTCACCCCGACCGTCACCATAGAAGCTACATAGGGCATTGACATATCAGCGCTCCTGGCTGATGGCAAAAAGTTCCTGCATAGCTATTCTCCTGCAATATGTTTGAACCGGCTTTGGATATCATCCAAAATCATCTGCAATGCCGCCGTGTCGCTTTCCGCCTGAAAATGAGAATAGTCTCCGGAGAGTTGATGCGAATCATCAACGAAGATCATTTCGTCGGAAGGTGGGTCAACAGGTTCGTGAGTCCCGGCGTCCTGAGGAAATGTAGATTGAATAGTGAAAAACTCTCTTCGCCAGACATGAGCACGAAAGTAATTTGAGTCCGATTTCGCGCGAAACAGTTCAACTCGGAGCAGGAAGTCGTCATCACCGACCTCAATGTCAAATTCAATCGTCCTGATCAGTTCGTAGATTTCGCTTTTTACGAATGCATGAGAAATATTCATACTCCATTTATCCCTTGTAGCGCGGATACGAACCCAACACCCGCAACATCAGGGCGTATTCACCCAAATGCTCGAGCGCGCGTCCGGCTGTTTCTTCATTCGTTGCGCCGATGAAGTCAATATAGAAAAGATATTCCCACGGCTTGCCCTGCAGCGGACGCGATTCGATCTTCGTGAGGTCGATATCACGTAACGCAAACACGCTCAACGCCTTGAACAACGCGCCAGGTTGATTCTTCAACGTGAAGACGATGGAGGTTTTCGCTTCTCCCTCAGGTAGGATGGCTGCGTGCTGAATGGCGAGAAAGCGCGTGTAATTTTCCGGGTTGTCCTCGATGCCCTCTTCAAGAATTTGCATACCGTATAACTCCGCCGCGCGGCGCGACGCGATTGCGGCGGTATCTCGCGCGCCTGACTCTTTGAGCATCTTCACACTGCCGGCCGTATCGTAGACCTGTTCTGCTCTGATGCCATGCGAGCGCAAATAACCGGCACACTGTCCCAATGCCTGTGGGTGACTGATGGCCCTTTGAATGTCTTCTTTTTTCACATCGGGCAACGCAATCAGGCAATGCATCACCCGCAATAAATATTCGCCGACAATTTGCAGCTCGTTGCGCAACAACAAGTCATAATTTTGATGAATGCTCCCAGCCAGCGAATTCTCGATGGGAATCAAACCTGCATCGCACCGTTTGGCATTCACGGCATCGAAAACCGCGTCAAAGGATTCGCATGGGAGCGTTTCGACCTCCCCGAAGTAATTGAATACCGCTTGTTCACTGTATGCGCCGGGTTCCCCTTGAAATGCGACTTTCATGATAATTCCTCAAGTTTAGAAATATGCTGGTGATCGAGCAGGGTCGAGCGTTAGCGAGATCCATATCGAGACCACAAGTTATCAACCACAAACTCATAACAAAATATCAATGCTTACTGGTAGTCTCGATACGCCCTTCGCAACAAACGCTCAGGTCTACTCGACCACCGACTGATGACTGGCCACTGATAACTGACTCACTGCCTCTCCGCCCACGCCACAATCTTGCGGAAACCCGCCTCAACCTCTTCGTCGGAGGCTGCGATCGACATCCGGAGGAAGCCTTCACCCTGACTCCCGAAGGCCGACCCAGGCACCAGCCCCACACCGGCTTGCTCCAAAATCCGTTCGCAGATTTCAACCGAGCTCATCTTCAAGGGACGAAAATCGAGGAAGAAATAGAACGCGCCCTGCGGCGGCGTGACTAACACCTTGTCACATTCCAATTCATGAGCCAGCCGCAACACCAGCCTGCGTCGACGTGCATACGCCGCGCGCATGTTCGCAGTCATCTGTTGAATCTCAGGGTCAGTGAGCGCAAACGCCGCAGCCTTTTGAATGAAGGGCGCCACACACGTAATGGAGTTTTGCCCGGCCTTCAAGGCATTCTCGATCACACGGGCTGGCGCGGCCAGGAAGCCAACCCTCCAGCCTGTCATCGCATAGGATTTGGAAAGACTGTTGACCAGCAACGTTCTTTTTTTCGCCTCGTCAAACGCCGCGGCAGAAGTCGGTCGGTCGCCGTAATATAAACTTCCATACACTTCATCGCTAACGATCCATAGATCGTGGACTTCGGCAAAGTCCTGTAATCCCTGCAAATACTCACGCGTGGGATACGCGCCGGTCGGGTTCGAGGGATAGTTCAGCACAATGACGCGGGTTTTGGGGGTCAATGTCGCCCGCCACGAATTAAAGTAAGGGATAAATCCATTCTCGGCCGGGGCCGGGACGCGGACCGCATTTCCACGCAGCATGATCGCCATGTTGGCATGCGTCGCCCAAGAAGGGTCAGGAATCAGCACGTCATCGCCCGGATTCAAAATGGATTGCATCGCCAGATAGTAGGCATGAATCCCACCGTGCGTGACCATGATTGCAGAGGCAGGGTCATACGTCACGCCTTCGTCTCGCAGGAGTTTCGCGGCAATGGCTTTGCGCAACTCCGGTGTTCCGATGGCAGGACCATAATGGGTTAACCCGGCCTGCATGGCTTTGAGAGCCACCTCAATTACCGAGGGATGGGTATTGAAATCCGGGTCGCCCACCTGCAAACCGACAATATCTCGCCCGCTGGCTTTGAGCGCGTTGATCCGGTCAGATTGTGAAACCGTGGGCGATTGGCGGATGAGTTCGAATTGCTCGTTGAGATTCATAATGTGTCCTGCGAGTAAAATTTCTGCATTATACACATATAATGGTACAATCCGATGGTTGAGTAGGACGAGCGTTGTTCTCGTCCGTATCGAAACCAGGCAGTAACCGGAATTCCTTTGCTTAGTGGTGGTTTCGATACGCCGCTCCGCGGCTACTCAACCACCGAAGTAACCAGGCAATAAAGGCCCTCGCATCTGCGAGGGCTGCGTGTTTCATCCAAGCGCTTTTTTCGCTTCGGCGATCACTTCATCGTAATCAGGTTCCTGGCCGAGCGTGGGCAGATAATTGACGTAGGTCAGCTTTCCATCACGGCCCACGATAAAGACCGAACGGCGCAGATAACGGCGATCCTTGATCAGCGTGCCGTATTTGATTCCGAAATCCGCTTCGACCACATCCGACACCACCTTGACTTTCTCCACGCCCGCGGCCGCGCACCAGCGTTTCTGTGCCATGGGAAAATCGGTACTGACGGTGTAGATGACGATATCATCGCTGAGTTTTGTGGCTTCTTCATTGAAACGGCGGGTCTCGCGGTCGCAGACATTGGTATCCAGCGAAGGGACCGCAGACAGAATAATGACTTTGCCTTTCGATTCTTGCAAGGGATTGACGGTGGCCCAGCCGGGAATCACCGAAGTGAATTCAGGAGCCTGGTCCCCCACTTTTACATCATCACCGATAATGGTCGCGAATTTGTCTGCAAGCTTGAAAAAATCGTTGCGTTCGGTTGGCATCGGTGCTTCTCCTTTGAAGCAGTGGAGGATTTAACCCACACTTGTTCTGCTTTTGTATATAAGTTGCGTTTGATACTTGCGCTTCGTCTTCGTTTCTCTCCGCTCACTACACCTGCCCTGGTACGGCTTAAGCCGCACGGTGCGAGGGTAGTCCCGATGCTCTTCGGGAGCGCGAGCTAACTTTACACGCTGGATTTCAATGCGCGGCAAGACATCAACGGCCGGAACTGATATTTTCCCACCCGGGCAGGGATCACTGCCGTTTGGAACTTTTCCAACTCTACTTGTTCATTATCTGCCTTCAAAATCGCTTTGCCCTCGATGACGGTGATGGCATGGAAGGATTCGTCATTGGTATCCAAATCAATCGCGCTAGATTGGGCGGAGAGCAGTTCTAACGTGAAATAATCACATTGCACGAGTATGTGCCGCGTACCATCTTCAATGGGAGGCATGGGTGTGACAGGAGCCCTGAAATCCGCCCGCGTCACCCGAATAGATTTCTCGATATGCAATGGACGTTTCTCAGTAGCCGGACGGCCCCAATCGTAGACGCGATAGGTCCAATCGGAGGTCTGCTGCACTTCATACACGAGCAAGCCTGGTCCGAGCGCGTGCAATGTCCCGGCGGGCATGAAGATCGTGTCACCCTGTTTGACATTGACATATTGCAGATGATCAATGACAGTCCCATGACGAATGGACTCGGCGAGTACTTCGGGAGGGGTATTGGGCTTTACTCCCCCGATCAGCTTTCCATCAGGTGCTGAATCGAGAATGTGCCACGCCTCCGTTTTCCCAAATTGACCCGGGCCTTCCAACTCCACAGCTTGTTCATCATTCGGATGCACCTGCAAGGATAACCACTGCGCACAATCCAGCAGTTTGATGAGCAGCGGAAAGCGCGTCCCGGTGCGGGACATGGCTTTCGCGCCCAACAACTCCTTGCCACGCTGCGCCGCGGCCTCACCCAGCGTCTGGCCGGCCAGCGGACCCGCTTCGATCACATCCTCCTCCCAAACCACCCAGGCTTCGGCGGTCGGATAATGGCCGGGGCGCAGACGTTCCCCGCCCCAGACGTAATCGCGGTAGGACGGAGTCGGTTTCAGGAATGAGTTTAGTGTCATGGTTGACAAATAATAACTTTGATAGTCGAGAAGCCCTTCGACTACACTCCTCGAAAAACTCTCGTCGTTCCGCTCAGGGCGGGAATTAACTGATAATGCCGCCGAAGGTGAGCAAGGCGATCGGCATGAGAACCCAACCCATCAGCCTGTGGATATGTTTGTAGATCCCGGCAAATTTACGATGCGGTTTCGGATCCCATTTCCGGGCGATATCCAGGTCAATGTAAGGCAGGAACAGGGCAAAGCTGTACAGGACGGGATTGTACGGTGGCCTGGCTTCACTATCGTCGAGGATGACCATATCCTCTTCGCGCCGAAATACAATGGCACCAACGGCAATGACCAGCGCGCTCCAGATGAAGGCAAAATCGGGGCGCTGGCCGTAGCCAGAGAAAATGTCGAGGAACCAGGACCAGAACCACGGTCCCGAGCGAGGTTCGAGAACTTGATCCCGCTCCCGACGTTTTTGAGTCAGCTCCACCTCCGCAGCCCAATCGGGCTGACCTTTTTCTGTCAGAAATTGTGAAAGCGTGCGATAGGCCTGCGGACTGTAGGCGGATTCTTCCACCATCCTTAATAACACGCGCCAGGTGCTCTCATCGAGCTCCTGATCCTCCCACTCCTGGCTGACTGCTGAATAGGTCACCAACCCAATGTCGGAATAGGTCATGCCACGCAGGTTGAAGGACTTGGGATCCTTCGGCCATACAAGTTGATCATCCATGGTAAAGAAGCCCAGGCTGGCATTGCTCATGTCGAGAGTGTACTTCACATCCACTTGAATAAAGGTGGTGGAGTCCTGCACGGTCAACCCCTGGGCAATGAACTCGTTGGTGGTCACATCGGTCAGGCTGATATCGCCGGCCACGGTAGTGGAGGAAAGTTTGATGAACGCAAATTCCTGATTATCCCGACCGGAGAGGCTGAGGTCGCCAAATTCATTGTGCTCCAGGCTTATACCAGCCGGGGCAACAAAATCCTCCAACAGGGTATGACCGTCTACAGCAGCCAGGCTTACAGTAAATGGGTCGTCCAGGGTGTTATATGAAGCGTGCGTCAGATCAAAGTCGTGGGTGGCCTGCATCCCTTCAAAATCCACTGGCCCGTTGAAGACTGCGCCTTCAAAATAGGGCCAGCCAACCGTGGTGTACACGAACGAGAAATCCTGGTTAAAGGTTGCGTCATCAAAATCGATGAAGCGCTCGGTGGCGAAATAATCAAATTTGGCGTTGCCATCAAAGACTGCGCCGGTGAAATCGGCATCCCGGCTCACGATGCCGCTTTCAAAATTGACGTCGTCTTTAAAGATGGTGCCTTGAAAATCAGCCAGGTTGCCAACCCGCACATTTTTGAAGTTGGCAGGTTTTTCAAAGGTCGTATTACTGAACTTCACATCCACCAGAAACTCGGCCTCCTCCAACAGGGCATCGCCTTTGATGACCGCATCGACGAACTCGGCCGTCTGCCCCACCTGAACTTTCCAGAGTTCGAACGGCGCGGTTGTGCCTCTATCCTTCTCCACGCCGTTGAATTGCGACCCCTTGGCCAGCAGGCTGCCTCCAATGGTGGCGTCGAAAAGCACCACCGGGCTTTCATAGACGGTGGTGTAGAGCGCCAGGTCGCCAGTGACCTCCATACGCCCCATCCTGACCGCACCGGTCACGACCGAGTCGTACATGTTGAAGGCCTGGACCTTGGCACGCGACATCTCGATGCGCCCCAGGAAGCGACACTTCCAGCACTCCACATTAAAGGGTATGGAGATGCCCTCGGCTCTTATATCGCCCAGAATGGTTGCATTGCGCAATTTGAAGAAGGGGATCGTCTGAAAGGCAGGGTCCTGCCATAACCCGACAATGAAATCTGCACCAACCGTACGCGCCTTGGAACCCGCAAATGCCTTGGAAAGGTCGGCGTCGCCATCAGCCAGGATCTCAGCCCGGACGTAATCCTCGGCCGCGGGGTTGACCGCCCAATCCTGCCGTTGTGGAGCCGCATTCACGTTGGAAGCTGGCCTGCCGACGAAAACAAGGATGGTAATGATAAAAACGAGCATATGGGAAAACCTGTTCATCATGACCTCTTTGGAGGGCAAAATGGCATGGAAAGGGCCTCCAAATCTACGAAATAGTTTACCAGAAAGATAATGTAAAGTGCATCCAGCGTTCAGGGCATGCTGAATGTTTCAACGCCGGCCACGGTCAGCGAAATCAAAAGAGACCCCCGGTCGAGGAGTCTCTTTGTCCGATTGCCTCTTCTTATTTCACAATCACCCAATCACTTCCGCTCCGCCCAAAAACTTCGGGAGAATACATCTCTTCCGCTTTGGCAGGCGGGACGATGAATGTACCGGGCGTGGTGGCACGCGCAATATAAGTGTATTCGTAGACTCCGTCCCATAACAATGAGGTAAAGGCTTCGGCGCGGTCATCGCGCATGTTTTGATGTTCATACCAGGTGCCCCACCACCACCAACCATATCGATAATCGGGACTGGTTGGGTCTTGTGGAATGGCCTCTGAAACCGCGAGGGACGGATTGATGATCTCCAAACCAGCAGGTAATGGATCGACCAAAGCGACGTGATACCTGCGATTATCTGCGACCATGGTAATCGTCACCCGCACGCGGGCCCCGGCTTTGATATGCCAGACACCGTCTTTATCCTGGAATACATCTTCGGGATCATCCACACCTTCATAGCGGCGTTGGATGACGAAGCCCATGTCCAGCGGATCCAGGTTCAAGTCTGTGGGAGCATATTGCAGACCCAGCCGATAGTAGAGGCGACCAGGACCATCTTTGCTCAGGATCAAATCCTGTGTTCCGCCACCGGCAGATGTCTCAGAGAGGACGTAATTCATCGGGATGAGCGTTTCGTACAGGTCCGTCGTCCGCCCACGGAACTCATTACTGCCCGCATACGTATCGCCAAGCCAAAGGCGCGCCACAAAATCTGGCGTTTGGGCCTCGTAGGTATTGAAATAACGGTCCAAGGCTAACAGGACAAAGACATTCTCCTGGGTATTGCCCCAGCGTCCTTTGGTGCGGTGAGCCAGCAAGCCATTGACCACTTTGGCGATCAGGTCACTTTGCGGGTTATCTTCCATCAAAGCATCCAACAGAATCGCATCGGTGCGGCGGTCCGAGCTGAGTAACAGATAGGTTTGGTCGTCATAGCGGGTGGTGAAGTTTGCCGCGCCGGCGGTTTCCACCACATGATTATTCACGTACAGCCGGATGGCATCCAGTTGACTGCTGTCATCGATCACGGGCCATAGCCAGCCAATGGCTTCCATGGAAAGACGCCCAGCGTCGAGCCCAGCGTCGTTCAAGAGTCTTTCAGCTTTCGCAGCATCGCGGTCACCAGTCAAATTGCGGACGTAGAGTGCATACGCACTGAGCGTCCAACGAGTTTGTTCGCTGTACCAGGAGGGGTAATGGCTCTCGATATCGCGCAGATAGCTCAACGCATTCTGCTGCATATCGGCCGGGACCTCAAACCCCTTTTGCTGAGCGCGGAACAAGGCATGTGTGACGTGGATGGTATTGAAGGGAATCGATTCGAATCCGCGCCGCCAGTAGGGGAAGCCGCCATCGTAGTTTTGCAGACCCTGCAGGCGTTCAATATCGCGCTCTACGGCCGATTCCATTTCTTCGGGCGCCGGCAGCCCATCCGCTTTGAAGGCTGTCAATACATCGCGCAAGGATGCCACCGCCAGAATCCGGGAAGCCAGTTGTTCAGAACATTCGAATGGATACGACACGAGATATAGCACAGCATCGGTCAGCGCCTGCAATGCAGTGGAGGATGTGTTGACTTCCAAACCGCCGAATTGTGGGAAGACATCCGAAGGATAAAGAACAGACTGGGCAGTGGCACCCTCATCGATCACACCATAGGTTGCAAACGCTTCCGTGGTCGCCGGGGTATAGACTGGCAATTCCACGGTTGCGGCATCAGCATAACTTCCTGATATCGCCGCGACCTGAACGCGCACAGTTCCCGCCATGATCGTCGCGGCTGGGAAGCGTATTTCCACGCGGTCATTCGCTGGGACGGTCACACGCAAGCCAGCATCCTCAAGTTCAAGGTTGGTCGCGCGGGCAACCACATCCACTATCATTGCGAGATCCGTCTGGTTCTGGAGAACGACCGGCAATTCGAACTTATCGCCAAAATTGAGGAAACGCGGCGCGGAGGGACGCACCATCAGCGGCAAACGCGCGGTGATATTCGACTCGCCAGTGCCGAACTGGTTTCCTTTTTCATCCACCGCCACCACCATGACCCGGTAGCGGGTGAGGTTATCTGGCAGCTTGATCGACACCCGCGCCTCGCCATTCGAACCGGTGCGCACCCTGGGCGCAAAAGTCGCTAAAGGATTAAAGTCTATGCGGACGTTGATGGGAGTCTGCTGATTTTGTGATCTGTTGAGCACTGATTCTTCAGCCGCAGCGGGAGCTTCAGTGGCTGCGGCTGTCATCGTCGATTGGGGCATTGCCGCACCCACTGCATCAAACATTTCGGTTTGACGAGCTGCTTCTGCCTGAACCAGCCTTGGGTCAGCGAGGACGATACTTGCGCGACCATAAACACTTGCGAGATACGAAGGCCGGTCCGCGTAGAACACGCTCAACGGGTCGCTCAATTGATAATTGGTTAATGCGAGGATGGCTTCGTCCACGACAACGACTGCCAGTTCCGCATCCGATACTGGAAATCCCTTTGCATCTTTTACGGTAACGGTCAGCGTCGTTTCGCCGCCAGGTTCCAGTTTGTCTTGATCGGGAATTGCCTGCAATGACAATGTACGTTCTAAAGGTGGGATGCTCAAGTTCAGTTGAGCCGTCGCATACGCGGGGCGCGGCGGCACATTGGCAAGAGGCTCGCCCTGGTCATCGGTGCGCGGCGCAGAACCGGCCAAGTCCACCTGGATATTTAAATTGGGGATGTGTTCCTCTTCAATGGGGATATCCAGCGTGGCAGACCCATCCTCAATAGTGAACCGCGTCGTATAAAGAATTCCGCTGCGGCTGACAGTCAACAATCCTTCGGCGGGCGTGAACGGGGATTGCACCAGGACCTGCGCCGTATCGCCGGGCTGATAGGACTCCTTATCGGGAATAAGCGTGACTTTTTCCTGTTCCACTTTGCGGGAGGGTGGTCGCTCGCCGCCGCTGACCCAGCGCGTGAAGCGGCTTTGATTCTTGCGGCCGAGCTCATCGGTCACGATGGCCGTGATCTGGTAACTTCCGCCAAGAGGCGTTTCAAAGGAACAGGTATCAGGCTCCAGCTGGGAAAGAAGCGTGCAGGTTTGCACGTCCACTACTTCCTCAGCCCAACTTCCATTCTTTAACTTCCATTCCAATCTTCCGGCTGTGATCTCAACGGGACGGTTCGCCACCGCGTTGCCATCCAGGTCGGTAACGATGAAATCGACCTTGAGCGGTGTACCGCGTCCGACGAAGTAACGATCACTGCGCAGGCCAATGTACAGGTCAGCCGGATGAACCAGGAGCGTGGTGGTACTACTCCAGGCCTGACGGTTCACATCCATCACAGTGGCCTGCGCGACCACACTTTTGGGTTGAGGGTCCTTGGCCGGATCACCCTTCTGGTTGAAATCCAGATCCAGATAATGGGTACCCGAGGCATCGGTCTTGCCGGTGAATGTTTCGGTTTGGCTTTCGCCAGTCGGGCCAGGATACGCGAAATCATAAAACCACCAGGGTTGCCAGTTGCCAAACGTAAAATCGGGCCAGTTGGGTGGTGAGTAACTGCCCGGAGAAGTTGTCACCTGCCAGGTCACCTCCGCGTTGGGCAAGCCACCACCCGCGTAGTATTTTGCTTCCACAGCGACGGTGGCATGATCGTCTACAAAGTATGGACCGGTCGTTTCATTGCGCGCATTGACTTCAAATTCGGGCCTTCGAAACTCCTGGATCTGGAATGGATGGTAGAACTGAATTCCATCCAGCCCGCTTAAGTCGCCTTCTGCGCTGAGATAGAGTTGGGCTGTTCCCAAATTGGTGGCTTGCGGCACAGTAAAGGCAAAGTCAAAGCCGCCCAGAGCGTTCACATCGGCCCGGCCGTTCCTGAGCTCATTCCCCTGCGGATCGGTGATCTGATAACTAATCGAGTTGATCTTGTTTCCCACCAGCCCGACATCGCCATTTTGTTTTCCGCCGAGGCGCCGCAGCCAACCTTTGATATGCACTTCCTCACCGGGGCGATACATCTGGCGATCATCAAATACATACCAGCGTAATGTGTCACTCGGTCTACTGGCCGACCAGCCACCATCCGACCAATAATACGTTGACTGTGGCAGGATTGCCTGGTCCGCGCCCTGGCTGGCAACCAGGTATGTTGCGCCAGTAGGAATATCGAAACGCACAACACCATCATTCCCACTCAAAACTGTCGCGCTGGCATTATTCGGTTGAATACGCACCCCGTCCAATGGCGAGCCATCCTGGAGATCTGTTGCCCACGCCACCATTTCGCTGTGATCATTGTAGGCATCCAGGCCGATCTGCGTGATCTGCACCCAGGTGATGATCGTTTGCGAGAAGCGCCGCCACTTATCATCTTCACTTTCAAAGACCTTCGCGGGTGGTTCGACGATCACGACAAAATGTCCGAAGTTTCCATTCATGTATTGACTTAGGTTAATATCCACCTGCGACAGGGCATCCGCGGGAAGGTCCAGGGCATAGTCTCGATCTTCAAGCAGCCGGCCGGGCATTCTGGATGGCACATCGGTCTGCTGCCAATCACGCAGATATTGCCTGAACTCGGTCCAATCGCCGGGCTGAACCGCATAGACTTTCAGGTGCAGTTTGTCATAATTGATGGCATAGACTGAAAAGACTTTCTTTGAGACGGTCGGATCAAGAGTCAGAAAATTTTGGTGGGAGTTAACCAGAACTGGATCCGCTTTGCCGACCCTGAACGTGAGCCGCGCATCATTGCCCAATTGTTGACCGAAGATATCCTGCAACTTCCCCGAAACTGTGACGGTGTACGTGGTCTGACCTTGGGTCGCACCGTTGATCTCGATCGAATTGCCATACACATTGGCAGAGACGCCCGGTATCTCCGGTTCCACGCGCAGCATATCTTCACTGTAAACATTCATATCCAGCGGGTTGTTGAAACGGATATAGAAAGGTGTCAATGGCGGGCAGCGATCCTCATACCAGGAACAGCGATGCTCTTCGATCCTTAATGGCGCGTAGGTTGAAAAGCCAAAAACCTGGGTTTCTGTTGTAGTGAGTGGCCCTTCCGCAGAGGGCGTTTCTGGTCCAATGTCTATTGAGATGTTTGTTTCGGCCGGAAAAGGTTCGGTCGCGCGAAATGCCAGCCAGCGTCCCTCGGGTGTGTCCTTTACCAATTGACTTACACGTTCATCCTTATCGATTTCAATCTGGCTTGCTAATCGGAGCTCAATTCCCCGACCATCTGCCCTCACGGCAATGGTCTTCAAAACAGCCTCAGGATTAATTCGCTGGTCGAAGGCAACAAAAAAGATTGGTTCCAGCGGTTGCGGCGAATTGTCAGGATACGTCGTTAATACTTTGGGTGGAGGGGTTTTAAATGTCCATGTGACGGTTTCAGTCAGCGCCCCTCCGTTCATCGATTTCGTCCCTGCCGGCACGGTGACGCGGTATTCGGTCGCCTTGGGCAGGCGGTCGATCAATTCAGAATCGTATTCAAAGGTCAGGGTCTTGGTCCCCAGCCAGCGCCATGTGCCAGGCAAGGATGGTTCGATTTGTACTGGCACGTCAATCGCCGCCAGGTCGCTCAGCGTACCAACCGGCACCATCGGCTGATTGAATGTCACGCTGACAAAGGGTGCGGCCGGGATTTCACCTTCCGGGGCAAAGCGCAAGACCTGGAGAGGACCCGCTTCCACCGCCCCCGGAGTTGGTCCAGTTTCGAGAGGCGGAAATGGCTCTTTGATCGTATTGCCGGGGCGCGGTGGTGGCAGAACCTCCAGCGGCAGCTGGAACGTGGTCTGGTCATCGGGATCAATTGGCAGGTCTCGCAGACGCGAGAAGATCAGCTCAATTTCTTCTGGCGAGAGCGGTTCCCCGGTCGCCAGCGGAGAAGTCTGTATTTGTTGAAGTTGCGCTTGTCCCGGACTTAGCCCGACTCCCAGGCCATACGGGTCAGTTTGACCTTCACCATTGCCAATAAGAGATTGCGGCCCGTCGACGTTAATGGGAATCGTGTTGGTATCCCCTGGCGTTAAAGTTCCGCCTTGGAACCTCTGATAAAGAACGATCCCGCCAATACCGACGAGCAAAAGAATTCCACCCCATGTCATGGAACGATGCCTGCTAAAAAACTGCCTAAGTTTATCTGCCATGGAAGTACCCTCCTTCCAACATCAGGACGTTCCAACACATAGAAGGTTCCCGTTCATACGAAGGCAATCACCGCCTATTCCGGGACTTGGGGTATAAGGCGGTAGCAACGAGCATGCGTCCAGGGAGGGAGAAAATCGACGACCAATTAACTGGCGGTCTGTCCTCTCGCAATGAGATTCACGTATGAATATATCACCATAATGATCATTACAATTGTAGCCATATAACCAGGGCTGGACGGTCCATATCTGCCAAGTAAATAAGCTGCCAGAGCGGGCATGACGACGCGCGTGGCGCTTTCAAGGCCTGCGCTGAAGCCCAACATGCCGCCTACCTCGTCATGGCTGACGGCCTTGCTGATGGCAGAGTTGATCACTGCATTAAATGAACCCGCGCCGATCGCCAATGGGAACATAGCGATCAACATCACTGGCACAGTTGGAGCAATCGCCCAGCCGAACAATCCAAGTGTCGCAAAGATGATAAACGTAACCAGGAGGCTTGACTCCTTGAAACGCGCCGAAAGCGGACCGATCAGTCCGCCCTGCATGATGACCAGCACGATGCCCACGTAGGCAAGAATATAACCTGTCTGTTGAGCCGTCAGACCAAATTTGTTCAGCGTATAGAGCGCAAAGACACTTTGAAAGGAGTTGAAGGCAACTGCAAAACCAACGCGCACCCAGAGCAACGGACCCGCTGACGGATGCTGTAACGCGGCCAGTAGTGCGCCAAATGATACGTTTGCTTTCTTTTGCACCGTGAGCGCGGCGCGTCTTTCGAGTGTAAGTGATTCGGGCAGCCAGAAAAATACTGTCAGCAGGTTGATAAAGCATAGACCTGCTGCAACGAAAGCAGGGACATCAAAACCATACACGCTCAATGTGCCGCCAAGCGCGGGACCCAGAATGAAGCCGATACCGAATGCTGCGCCAATCATACCCATGCCACGGGCACGATTCTTTGTATCGGTCACATCAGCAATGTAGGCTTGTGCCACAGAGATATTCCCAGCCGTTAGACCCGAAAGGATACGGCTGGCGAACAGCATCCACAGGGAGTTGGCAAAACCCAGGATCAGGAATCCGATGAAGGTCCCCAAAATGCTGATGAGGAAAACCGGTCTGCGCCCGAAGCGGTCAGAGATGCGGCCCAGGATCGGCGCGCTGATCATCTGCATGGCAGCATAGGAAGCGACGAGCAAACCGGCCTGAAATGCCGTTGCGCCGAAGGAATCGGCGAAGAATGCCAGCAATGGCACGATCAGCGCGAAGCCGAGCATGTCAATGAGAACGATCAGTCCGACGTTAAGTAGGCGTTTGTTCATTTGTCTTTTTAAGTGTCATTGCGAGGGCGAAGCTCGAAGCAATCTCCTTCTTTCAGGTTAGTTGAGATTGCTTCGTCGCCACTTCGTGGCTCCTCGCAACGACAAAAAACTATCTATTATCCCCATCCCCGCGGATCTTTCCCCGCTCCAATCTGTCATAGAGTTTCGCGATATTGTGTTCGGCGATTTCATCCAGCGACAAATCCAGCTCTGTCGCAATCTGGGCGATATACCATAAAACGTCACCAAGTTCGGCTTTGAGCGCATCACGCGTCTCTGCGCTGATTTGACCGTCCTTATCTCGGAATACTTTCTTGATCTTGCCCGCCACTTCGCCCGCTTCGTTGACAAGTCCCAGTGTGGGATAAATGACAGGGTGCCCAATTGCCGGGTACCCTGCGGTCTTGCGAGATTTGGTTTGGTAGTCGTTGAAGTCCATAGGTTCTCCAACGCCCCATTTTATCTCCTAATTTGACGTGTAATGCTCGGATCGCTAATTTTCTTATCATCAGCAAGAAGGAAGGCTTTCGACAAAATGATCGCCAGCGTCTGATCACCTTCAAAGGGGACAAACAACTTATCCTTGCCCATTTCTCCACTCTTGCGGGAGGGCACGATGCACAAGTACTGGTCATTGGGCTCCATGAGGATATTCCCGGAACCCAGGTGAATCTTGTATGTCCGGATATCGCCCCGTACAACGAGGAATTTGTCGGTCAGTCTGCAGCGTCCCGCGATCTTCATGCGCGGGATGAGGGCTTCTAACACCTGCTTTCTGGTCTTGGAAGACTCGGTCAAATCTCCAAACGAGTAGCTGTGCCAGTAATCCTGGTAGCGTACTTCCCTGCCGCCATCCAACCAATTCGGATCATTCCCTACGCTCGCCACGCCCACAAACATATCCACATCGCGCATGATCTCGGAGAAGACCAGGGGCGGGATTTCTTCTAAGGGCAATGGCTCGGCATTTCCCCTCCCAAGCCAACGACGAGCCGCATATCCGCCTCCACCTGCGTGGGCGCGGTTTTCGATGGCATTGATCCGATAAAAACGGACCTGATCGGTGGTCAGGTACAGATATGTACCTGTCTCGTTTGTGTCCGTGCCATATTGATCTCCGATCCCTTCGACCCAATACTCGGCCCGCAGGCCCCATTGCGGCAACACTTTTGTGGCGGGTGGAAACACATCATCCACCATCAATCGCAGCGCATTCTTCCAGCCCTTCGCGGCACACAGGGAATTGAACTGGTGCTGGCGCAGAATGTGTGCGGCATAACGATTGGAGTACACATGTGTGTTACGTTCCGCGTCTGTCAGGATATAGATCTCGCGGTAGGCCTGCTTGAACGGCTGGCGTATTTCATGATCCATCAGCCATTGCCGCCACTCCAAAACGATGTCTGATTCCACGTGGATGGGATGCCATAACTCCACCATTGTTGCGTCGTCGAGCCAGTCGAGCGGTTGATTGTCCCTTCCAATCAATTGTCCATCAAACCAGATGCCAGATGCGGCTTTATCGTCCTTGCTGAATTTCCAGATGAGACGCCGCGCGATCGTGCCGACGAGCGGATGATTGAGATAACGCGACTGCCAGGAACCATAGGTCCACTTCTTTTGCAGAAGAAAAAGATTGTCGATGCGGTCACGCTGGGCCGGCAGCATCTTGCGAATATCTTTTACAGCCTGTGCGATCTCCTTCAACACTTCCGGAAATTGCTCCTTAAGGGCCTTGGGCGCCGCAGATAGGCGTTTCGCATCTATCCTTGTCCAGACCTGCTCCACCTCACTGCCATCGACTCTCAACTCCGAAACGACTTCACCGAACTCGTCGCGGCGCAAGCCGACCTGTTCCAATCCATAGGTCGGCACGGACATCTCTTCGATTTCCTCGGCAGTCATACCCGTCCGTTGGGCTGCTATTTCGAGCGCGTTGCCAATCACTTTCTGCGCCGTATTGGTTTTGATCTTGAGTTTCAAGATGCTGAGTTGGGCCACACCTTCGCTGCCGGGCATGTTCCCTAACGCCCAGAAACAGGCATTCCCTACTTTGCCAGCTCTGGGTCCCGATCCGGGAATCTTTTTGTAAGCAGAGACGGCCAATGCAGTGAGCGCTCGTGCGACTTCAGGATCATCCGACTTGCCACACAACCAGACCAGCCCTTTGAGGATGTCGGCATTGATAGGCAATAGAGTCTGAACATTATCATAGCGGCTGGACGCCACCGTGCGGGGTCTATCCACCAGAGGGAACCAGTGCAAAAGTTTATTGAAGAAATCAGATGTATCAATGACGCTCAAATACTTGTCCGCACTCTTCATCCACCTGTCGCTGGGTGCGGAACCGGAGGCGCGAAGACAGTGCAGCAACAGTTCCGCCCATGCAGTTTGAACTGACGAGGCGAGAGTCTTGATCTCAGAGATGGCCTGATCTGCCCAGACATCGCCTCGCGCCAGGGGCAGGCCGATTTCCGTATCACCCATCAACTCCTTCAGCCGCAAGACCCACCGGCGCGCTTCCACACTCGTATTTTCAGATTCAATGACCTGGATCAGCCTGCCCATGGCTTTCTGCAGGTCAGCACTGAGCTCATGCTCCTTGACATAATCTCCCACCACTTTGATCATTTGGGGAATGCCGCGATAATAATAATATTGATTTCCCCAACTACTGATCGACCATTCCAGGACGGCGATCACATCCTGCTCTGAAAACGGCAATTTACGTTTCAACATGGCAAGGAATAACTCGCTCATCTTCCAGCGTTTCTGCCAGTGCCGATTCCAATCCTGCCGGTCGCCGTTGGGATCAAGTGGCCGGAGCGGATTTCCTTCGAACCATGACAACATTGCAAAGACGACATCACGCTGCATTTGCGGCTCTGCATTCTGATATTTGATACCAGCCGTGAAGTTTTCCAGTTTATGGGAATAATGCCGCGACTCCTGGCGGGCAAATTCCTCTACCAGGGCATTTGCATCCAGATTGGCAGGCGCACCCGTCAGCTTTGATTTGAGAAAGTTGAACATGGAAATCCTCCCATCATTTACCTTTACCCACCGACGAGAGGCACCAGTTTGAGGAATGTTACTGACGTTTCCGGGTGGAGAGCGATCTCATCATCCAGGCTCTCGACCTGTCTATCATCCACCAGGACGATGAAGCCGTTTCCTTCGAAGGCTTCAATAGCCTTCTCATATTGCATGACGGGGTCAACCAACCGCGGCCTATGGAACTTGAACCCGTTCAGGGTCCGTTCCGTGTCGTTGGGTTGCACCAACATGCGAAAGACCGCCGGTTGGCGGCTGTTAAATTCTTCCACTTCCTGAGTGACGCGCTGGCGGATCAATTCACGTACGCTGATCTTTTCCCCCGAAACATGGACGGTGAAAGTGTGTTCTGTTTTACCCAGGCTGGCAGTTGTTTCATCACGGATCAAGAGTTCGGTAAGCATGGGTGCCTCCTACTGAGAATATTTGGTTGTTAGAACAGTTGTACTAATTATAGAACTTTTTGTAAGAGTGTCAAGAGATTTGTAACTTTTTCGCCAAACATTTCCATTATTTAGCCCAAATGGGTCACTCAGCGTATTGAGCAGTACCATTCCCGAAAGACCAGTTTTCTTTCTTCACTTCGACAAGACGGATAAACACATCTTCCATATTAATATCCAGTTCGTTGTGCAGGTGCTCTGCCAGCCCCTTGGAGAAGGTCTTCTTGAGTTCGACCGTCCTGCCTTGGTTCAGCTTGATTCGGTTTGATAATCGTTAATTTCGTGATCGTTTTTACTGTTCCAATTGCTGTTTGATTTGTGCCGCAATTTCATCCAGTTCATGCCTTTCAGGCACATTCGCATAGTTTGGACCAAACCTGAATCCGAATCCATCACCTGCGAACCTTGGAAATACATGCAGATGAACGTGAAACACCTCCTGTCCGGCCGCCTCACCATTCGCCAGAAACAGGTCAACGCCTTCGCTCTTCACCCGAGTCTTTGGCAGGCCCAAAGCAATCTGCTGTGCAACCTGAAATAGATGGGCGCCAATGTCGGCCGGCAGCTCTGACAGATCGGCGAAGTGTATTTTCGGCACGATCAGAATATGCCCAGGATTGACAGGTTGAATATCCATGAAAGCCAGACTGATTTCGTCTTCATAGACTGTGCTGGAAGGTGCAGTGCCATCCACGATTTTGCAAAAAATGCAATCTGTCATTGGCTGAACTCTCGTGCCAGATTTGCCCACCATTCATCCCGTTTCCCAGGCATAAAGGGAGTGTACAACGTCAGCCGGTCGGCAATCCCATCATAACGATGCTTCAATTCATCTGCCAATTTGCCATCTTCTGTTACCACGGCAAATTCATTCAACATTTCATCTGTGATGAGCATTGGCATCTCCATCCATTCGCCCTTCGATGCGTGCGCGGACAATTTCTCCGCGACGCCGCTCCAACTGTGCAGATCCATGACGGGACGATAGGAGGGCGTGGAGGCGTAGAACGAGATTTGGGCGCGGGCAAAGTTCATTTCTTCAGAAGACGTGGCGATGAAGGCGGTTACAGAAATCGCGACATCTTTCCTCTTTCGTCGTTCCTTTGCCGCTCCCTCCTCAATGGCTGGGATAATTACCTCTCGCAAATATCTTACACTATGAAATGGATGCGCATGGAATCCCTCACATAATTCGCCTGCCAGTTTTGCCAAACCGGTGTTAACGCCTGCAATGTAAATCGGGATATGTGGATGTTCGATGGCCCCTGCGTTGAAAAATGGCGACATCAACGTGACCTTGTAGTAGTCGCCGCGATAGTTCAATTTTGTTCCGTTCTGCCAGCAATCCCAGAACGCGCGGATGACCTCAATCTGCTCGCGTAGTTTTCCGGTCACGGATTCGGGCCACGGCTGGCCGAATCTGCGCTCGATGTGCGCTTTGACCTGTGTGCCCAGCCCCAGGATGAAGCGTCCACCGGATTGGGCAGCTAAGTCCCAGGCGGTATAGGCCAGATTTGCAGGCGAACGCGCGAAGGAAACCGCGACAGCCGTCCCGAAGTTGAGACGCGCCGTATGTTCGGCGATCAACGCGCAAGGCAGGAAGGGATCATGTTGAGTCTCCTGAGTCCACAGCGCGTCGAATCCAATCTCCTCCGCGGCTTTGGCGATCGCGGGGACGTCTTTCAATCCAACAGGAGGAAGTGCAGCGTCGAATTTCATAATAACCTCATGTCATTGCGAGGAGGAGCACATTCGCTTCGCTCCGTGTAAACTCCGCGACGACGAAGCAATCTCCTCTAGCAAGAGCACTCCCGATAACCGGAGATTGCTTCGGGTTTCGCCACTCGCAACGACATTAATCAAGCAAATACGCCATGATCCAATTCGTCGTAGCGTTGAGCCCATCCAGGTGAGCGCGTTCGTAATTGTGCGAAGCATCAATACCCGGACCAATCAACGCCAGCGCCACATCGCCGCCCGCGCTCCAAAACGCTTCTCCGTCTGAAGCATAAAACACATACACATCGGTCTTGAATGGAATATTATGTTTCTCAGCGAGCGCACGCATTTTATTGTTCAACCCAAAATGATACGGTCCGCCGCCATCCTTGATGCATAATGTCGCGTGGAACTCGTCCGATTCCTGCCCCGTGCCGACCACCGCCATATCCACTGTAACCAATTCCGCCACCTCGGGTGGGATGCCCGTCGCCGCGCCGTGACCGACCTCCTCATAATTGGATATCAGGAAGTACACGGTTCGCGTGGGACTCTGGCCTGCCTCCGCCATCGACTTGATCGCGGCTACGACATTCGCCACACAGGCCTTGTCATCGAGAAACCGCGAGCGGATGAAACCATTCGTCACTTCCACCCGTGGGTCGAAGGCTACGCAATCGCCGATGTTGATTCCCAGGGAGCGCGTTTCCTTATCGGAGATGGTACGCGCGTCGAGTCGCACCTCCATATGCTCGTCGTTGCGTTTGGTCTCACTGCCGGCCGCGCCATGGACGTGCCCCGAAGCCGTATCGATCAATACCGAGCCGCGGATCTTCTCGCCTTTCGATGTAAACACCCACACACCTTCAGTCTCGACGCTGTTCCACTGAATCCCGCCAATGCGACTCAGCCTGAGCCGTCCGTTCGATTTGATTTCTTTCACCACCGCCCCCAGCGTATCCACATGTGCAGTCAGGGCAACAGGCGTTAAATCACTTTCCACTTCCCATTTTGCAACTAATGCACCTTTGCGCGTGCGCGTCAGTTGCAATTGGTTAAATTGCGAAAGTTCCTTTTCCACAAAGGCAACCGCAGGTTCTGCAAAACCGGTGGGAGACGCAATGTTGAGCAGGTCAACGAGAAATTTGGTGAAATAGTCTGTGTCGATAGTTGGAAGCGACATTGTCTTATCTCCTTGAGAACAATGCAAAAATCGTCAAAGCCATTGACAACATAAGCAGTATCCAAACAAGCCAATTGGATGAATTGACGAAACCGGTTTGGACTTTATGAGTAACTGGAAGTTTATTTCCAATAAACTTCCTGAATTCCTGCCAATCTGTTTCGTTTCGAAAAAATCGAGACGAGAAGGGATATGCGACTCCATTTTGAAATAGAACAATCACATTTTGATATTCTCCATATCCACTAATTCCTGTCCATAAAGTTTGAGAATTACCAACTGAACTTCGTGTTTCCAGATAATCATCCGAAATCATGCCTTCACGTTTTGTATCTGTTTTTTGGAATTCATCCCATGCTCGGTCAATTGCATTACGAGTTTTCATGCCAAATGAAAAAACAATTGCTCCCAATACTAATACCATAACCCCTGAACTCAGGTTCCCTTCAGCAAAGAGCATCCGCAATCCAATAGCAAATATTACAACACCTGCAATAAAAAGGATGATCCATAGGTCGAGATGAAAACCCGTTTTTTTAAGATGGGTCGATTTGCGAGTTTTATGGCATCTTTGAACTCTGCTTTTGTCAAGGAACCCTCAAATCTTATGTTCATGCCCATATCCTCCAAACACAAATATGTGATTGTGTTTCATAGCCCATCAAAAGCTTTGATCTTCTCTCGCCACTCGTGCGGAATGTTGATCGTCTTCTCGGCGCGATAATCATACGCCACCATGATGACTTCCCCATTGGCTAACTCTTTACCTGTATCTGCATCCACGACATTCTGCTTCCACGTCATGGACTTATTGCCCAGTTTCGAAATGTGAACCCCAACCTTGATGTTCTGCCCGTAATAAATCGGCTCAAGATACGTGAGGTGAACGTCCGCCAGAATCACGCCGATTTCCATAAAGGATTGGTCCTTCGTGAACAATCCCAGTTGAATCCAGTAGGCAATGCGCGCCTGCTCAAAATAGGTGAGATGTTTGGCGTTGTTGACATGTCCCTGCGGGTCCAAATCCCCGTAGCGGACTTCGATGGGATGAAAGAAATGGAAATCGCTCATGAAGCGATTATACCGTTTCAGGTGTCGAGACTAAGCGAAGCGGTCCCACAAGGGGATAATATCTCAACCAACAGGCTCGATATCATAGTGGGGCAGGCCGTGTATACGGCAAATAAATCCACTGATCTGTTCCAATCTCACCCCAGCCATTGACTTCACGCGTCACGTATACAACCTGTCCCTTTTTTAGGGAACCGGCCACTTTGCTCGCCAGGCTTGGCCCGGAGCGCACATTCAAGGACAGGATGTTGACCACCACCGGTCGTTCCATGCGGTAGCCCAGCCCCACGGCTGGGATGATCGCGGAGCGTTCCGGGTTGGGATATTGCGGGTCAAGCGCCACATCCTTCCACGCCTTCCAGAATATATCCAGTGGATACGCATGGGCCTCTCCATCCGAGGGCCTGGTATAGAGCGGGTCATGCAAATAAATATATTTCGAATCCATGCCCACACCCACCGCGAAATGTGGACCTTCGTAATGTCTTTCCGTCAGCCCGGCATCCTCCAGAGTCTTGTAACGGATCAACACCATCACAGGCTTGCCGGTTGCGAGTGTATTGAACAGATCCGCCATGCTCAGCCCGGCTTTGAAACCGGTCAACAGGCCCATTTTGCCCATCGCAGCACGCAGTGTCGGAACGCTCAAGTATGGATCGCCTGAGATATTGAAGAGCACGTAAAACTGATCCGAAGTCATGGTTGTGTTCGTGTATGCCCGCAGGAGCATGACCGCGCAGGCCGCGCCGCAATCGTTCCTGTGCTTTTCCGCACCATCCCCGATTTGTGACAAATATGGAACCGGCAACAGTGTCACCGGTTTAAACGCTGTGCTCCAATTGTTGTATACAGTGCTCTCGTTCGTATCAACGTTTTGGACTCGATAATTTCTTTTTATCTGCGATGGATTGGCGTCGACGGGGGGCGGAGGCCCTGAAAAATCTGGTCGTTTGCCATCCTTCGCTTCCTGAATCGTGATGCCCACCGGTTCCGTATGTAAGGGATCCCAGCCTACGCGAAGTTTTGCGTCCCAGACCTGGTGTTTCACCGCCAGATCGATCAGCCTTTGGTCCTCCTCTGCCAGATCCCAGCGGATGCCAGTCCTTAATCCCTGTGCCTCTGCCGCCGCGGCGAGATGTAACATGAAATCCACTTTGACCTGTTCCAAACGATCATCATCCCAAATATCCGCTGCAAGCGCTTCCTTCACACCCGTTGCCGCGGTAATGTTATGGAAGCCAAACTGCACTCTCGTGGTGCCACGTTTGTAAGCCTCCAATTGATCCGCCACCGATCGCCACGCCGTTTGCAGGCGCGGACGATATCCAGCCTTTTCCATTTCCTTCAGGACTGTATCAATCCGCATGCGGAGGGGCGGATATAACTCTTGAAGTTTATTCTTGTTGTTTTGGATACGTTCAGATTCGAGCATAGGTCACCACAGCCTGATCTTTGCGTTTTCGTGATCCAAAATCCCCGTAACGGACTTCGATGGAATGGTAGAAATGAAAATCACTCATGCCGAAATTATAGTCCAATAGCTTGATAGTCAAAAAGTCGGATAGTCTAAACTAGCAGACTACCCGACTATCAAACTGGAAGACTATCCAACTGCGCGACTACCTGCAATACTTCGCCAACCCCTCCCCATCTTTTATCGTGATTCTCCCGTCTGCATCATCGATCAATCCTCGTTCTTTGAACAGCACCATCGCCTGATTGACCCGTTTGCGCGACGCGCCGACCAGGTCGGCGATATCGCCCTGCGTAAGGGTAATGCGGATTTGCGTCACGCCATCCCTTTCGCGCCCATACTTCTCGGCGAAGGCCAACAGTTGACGCGCCACGCGCCCATTTACATCCAACGTTGCCAGCGCCTGGATCAACTGGTCGGAGAGCCGCACACGGGCGGACAGGATTCTTACCAGATTGCGCGCCACCGGTGGGAAGTTATCGAGCATGTACGTGAACGTGGTCTTGTCCATCCACAGCATCAGCGACGTTTCGAGCGTCACCGCGCTGGCGGAACGTCCCACGCTGTCGATCAGGCTCATCTCACCGAGCAAATCGCCCGCGCCCAAAATCGCCAGGATCACATCCCGTTCGCCCTGCTCGACATGGATCTTCACCGACCCATGCAGGATGATATACACCGCCTCGCCAGGCTGTTCGATGGTCATCACATTGCGTCCCGCTTCAAAGTTGCGGCGATGGGCGCGCTGCGCTACCCAATCGAATTGCGCAGGCGTCAGGCCCTCGAACAGTTGAATGTACGAGAGCAGGTTACGGGTGTCGTCGGTCCTTACGTTAGCCATTCTGAGCATATTGTACATCCCTCCCATGTGTTGCGGGCGTTTGCAATCGCCCTGCCATATTTTCTTTCGCGCTGAGCGGAGCATTAGCGGAGACGAAGCGCGGGGTGAGGTCAATTTCCAGGTCTTCATAAGCCGAAGCCGACGCAGCGAACAAACTCTTTGCAGTCTGCTCCATGCCCGCGATCATATCGTCAGAGTAGGAGGGGTCGTGGTGGAACAGGATCAGTTGTCCCACCCGCGCCGCAGCGGCGACCTCACAAGCCATCGAAACGGTCGAATGCCCGAATCCCTGCGTGGCTGGAAATCCCTCCAGTTGCCCGCGATAATGTTCATCCAGATATTGCGCGTCGTGGATCAGTACATCCGTATCGCGTGCAAACGCGACCAGGCGTTTGTCGGTGCCGATATAGCCTTCCGTATCTGTTGCGTAGACAACAGACTTGCCGCGCCACGTGATGCGATAGACATACACACCGCCCGGATGTGCGTACGATTTGTGGATGCGAATGACGACTGCCTCCTCACTTAAGCCGCTAGCTGACTCAGCCACGTGGACTCCGTCCTCATCCCAAACGATGAACTGCGATTCGCGCACTGACTGTATATCCTTCGACGAAGCCATCTCCCGCAGACCAATCGGGAATGTCTCCGATGACTGGTTGCGCTCCAGCACATTCTTCATGGACTCGTGGGTGCCATCGGGACCAAAGATGTGCAGTCTGGCGTTCGGCATATACGCTGGGACGAAGAACGGAAATCCCTGCGTATGGTCGTGATGCAAATGGCTGAACAACAACAAAATTTCGCCCGCGCGTTTCGTTCGGGCCAACTCGCGACCTAAGGGAATGATGCCCGTGCCAGCATCCAGAATGATCGTGCGCTTCCCGGCGCACACCTCAACACTGGCCGTATTCCCACCATATTTCACCGTCCCCGCGCCCGGCGTAGGATAACTCCCACGCACACCCCAGAATTTGACTTTCAATTCGTTCGACATCCTGCACCTCCACACTTTATTTTCATGTCACTCTGAGAGAGCCGTTAGGCGACCGAAGAGTCTCTTGCTCGTCTTGTCAGAGATGCTTCACTCCGCTCAGCATGACATGTTCATCAACTCGTTACGCTTCTATTATCCTCACGATCAATTTTTCTTCAAGGAAAGTTTTCGCAAGGAAGCTGAGAAATATTTCACAAGGCGAAAAGCAGCCGCGCTGAGCGGAGGGTGAGATGCGAAGCATCGAACCCGCAGTCGAAGCGGGAGTTCAAAGAAATATAAAGTGTCTAGGTTATGCGCGCTCACCTGTACTTGCACCACACCTGTCCCTGACGGGCCGGTGTCAGGGAGGTGCAAGTGTCGACTACAGACCTCGCTTTGCTCGGTCTTCCGCTCAGCGCGAAGGGAGCACTCAAAGTTTGTTAGAGAGCGATGGAAAGATTGAAGTAAAGAGGCTTCAAGTTATCCCAGGCTTTAGAGAGCCAAGCGGCTCTGGCTTTGGCCGTGGCAATCACACCGGCTAAGGTCCAACGGGCGCCAGA
>DASTOH010000278.1:0-7866 GCA_035720235.1 Anaerolineales bacterium
TGTATCCACGCGCAAGACGAAAATCGAGCGAAACTTCAATCCAGAAGCCATTCGACGACTGAAAGAGAGCGTCGAACAGGATATCCACATCGGTGGTGCTGAGCTGGCTGCCCAGGCGTTTCGAGCAGGGTTGATCGATGAGTGTCACCTATTCATCAAACCGATCATCGTGGGAGGTGGCAAAGCAGCGCTCCCTGACAACGTTCGATTGGAGCTTGAGCTTTTGGATGAACGCCGCTTTGGCAACGGTGAGGTTTACCTTCGTTATAGAACAAGGCAGGTAAGAGCCACCTAACAATGCCGCTAACGCACGCCGGTGGGCGGCTTGTAAACGATCCTCAGGAGTAAAAAGTTTGGCAACTCTTCATCTGATGGTTGGACTTCCTTGTTCCGGCAAAACAACGCTTGCAAAGCAGCTTGAACAGGAACGGTCAGCACTTCGATTGACGCCTGATGAGTGGCAGGTTGCTCTTTTTGGTCAGGATGCGGAAGAGCCAGAACATGATGCCCGACATAGTTTGATCGAGACTATGCTTTGGAATATCGCAAGCAGAGCGCTGGAATTGGGAACGAATGTGATCCTCGATTTCGGCTTTTGGGCACGCGAAGAACGCGAAGATTACAGGTTGCGGGCGAAAGACCTTGGAGCCAGCAGTGAAGTCCATTTTCTGGATGTGCCAAAAGAGGAGCTACTGAGGCGGCTCGTGATCAGGAATTCGCAACCTTCACAAGTGAGCTTCCACATTTCTGAAGAGAGTATGAAGCCTTGGATCGAGTTCTTCCAGAGCCCGACGCTTGAAGAACTTGAACGTCGAGAATAGATAGATATAACAACGCGGCCCAGCGAACAATCGACAATAGATTGGAAAGGAAATCATCATGAAATTTCTTCTCACCTCGGCGGGCATCAAGAACACGAGTATCCACAACGCGTTGGTCGACCTCCTGGGCAAACCGATTGCCGAGTGCAGCGCTCTCTGCATTCCCACTGCGATCTACCCCTTCCCCGGCGGGCCTTCAATGGCCTACCGGTTTATCAGCGGATCAACCGCCAACCCCATGTGCGAATTGGGTTGGAAGTCGTTAGGCGTGCTGGAACTCACGGCCCTACCCAGCATTAAAAAAGAGTATTGGATCCCTGCGGTCCAGGAGGCTGACGCCTTGCTGGTGCAGGGCGGCGATGTCTGGTATCTGTGCCGCTGGATGCATGAGTCCGGACTGGCAGACCTCCTGCCGTCGCTGCGCGAGAAAGTCTATGTGGGGATAAGTGCTGGCAGTATGGTGACGGCTCCCATTCTCGGAGAGACGTACGACGACCCAAATAAGCCCTTTGTCATCGCTAAGGGGTTGGGACTGGTTGATTTTGCGTTGCTTCCGCACGTGGATCACAAGGATCACCCGGAAAGTTCCATGGCCAATGCGGAAAGAATGTCCGCCGAGGTACCCGTGCCGACCTACGCGATTGATGACGAGACCGCCATCAAGGTGACCAATGCTACCGTTGAAGTTGTTTCTGAAGGCCGTTGGAAACTGTTCACGCCCTGATGAGGTGGAACCAGGTTTGATTATTCATCAAAGGCAGAACATATTAAATGCAAAGGGAGTAGAGTAAATGCTAAGAGCCGCAATAGCGGAGGCGCGTGCCTTCGAAAGTTGGCAAGACTACCAACAGGCCCTCAAGCGTGCCATTGCGCCGCTCACCGTGGAACAACTGCAGCGACGGCTTATCCCTGGTCTGCGCACATCTGGAGAAATCGCTGAACATATCGTATTGGGACGTGCTCTGCATCTGCACCGCACACTGGGCGAGGAAGTTGCAGAATTGAAGCCGTTTCTCCGCTGGGAGGACGCTGAGGACCCACCGCATACTGCCGCGGAGATTGTGCAGGGGCTGGACCTGACTTGGCAGTTCATCACTGCCTGTCTCATGCGCGGATCGCCTACCGAGCCTGTCTCAGAGGAAGATATATCTATCAGGCAGACGATTTGGGGGCTTCTCGACCACGACCTGCCCCATGCGGGGGAACTATCGTTGCTGTTGGGCACGGATGGCATGCCTGGGGTTGAGATTTAGCTCATGAGACGAACCCTGCATAGCACCACGCTTTTTTTGCACACGCCGTATTCATGAGGAGAGAAAATGAACACACCAATTTCTAAAGATGCTAGTAAGAAGTCTAAGCCCATAACATTTCATACCACCATTCTACAAACGGGGAAGAATACGGCAGGAATTCAAGTTCCTGACGAAGTAATAGAAAAGCTGGGTGCAGGCAAACAACCTCTTGTTCGCGTCACAATTAATAAATACACGTATCGTAGTGCAGTGGCTGTCATGGGCGGTAAATACATGATCAGTTTTAATCCTGAGCATCGTAAAGCCGCCGGTGTTCAAGGTGGGGATGAAGCCAATGTTACATTGGAGCTGGATTTAGAACCACGCACCGTCGAAATTCCGACTGATTTAAAAGACGCTTTAATTAAGGCAAATGCACTCGATGCTTTCGAGAAATCGGCGCCTTCGATGAAAAAGGAATATGTTCGCCAAGTAAAAGAAGCCAAAGCCCAAGAAACTCGCGAGCGCCGAATCACTAAGATCGTAGAAAAATTAAGTGCAAGCTGATAGAGTAATGCTGTCCCGCCCACAGGCAGGTAACGCCAGTTCAATACAGCTGGATTTGCGACGATATTTTATACTTTATCCGTGGAACGAAATACAAATGGAGAAGAGATGACCCAAATTTTTGCGCAGAAAGCATCCATTCCAAATCCCGCACTCGAACCCTTTAGCATATTGATTGGAAAGTGGAACACCACAGGAACACACGGTCAGCTCCCAGATACCATTTTGCATGGTCATGCCTCGTTCGAATGGTTAGAGGGCGGAGCGTTTCTGCTGATGCGCGCGGAGATCGAGGATCCTCGCTTTCCCAGCACCATTACAATTTTTGGTAGTGACGATTCTAAAGGGGAATACTACATGCTCGCCTTCGATGAGCGCGGAGTTTCAAGAAAGCATGTGGTTTCTCTGCATGACAATATCTGGAAGTGGTGGAGAAATGCACCAGGATTTTTCCAAAGATACGAAGCCACGATCACAGACGACGGCAATACGATAGTCAGTAAGGGAGAGCTATCAAAAGACGGTGTATCGTGGGAGAAGGATCTCGACTTAACCTATACATGGGTCAAGTAAACTGCAATCAAGACTTTACCACCCTAAGGACAGGTCATTTGACAAACAAATACCTCCCCATTGATCAAATACTGGCTATTCTGAAAGAAACCCCACCACGCTTGACGAAGCTTACATCTGGGCTTATGCCAGTTCAATTACGTACCGCTCCCAGCGCAGGCGAGTGGTCTATCAACGAAGTGCTTGCCCACTTGCGTGCGTGTGATGATGTCTGGGGCAATTACTATATTATGACAATCCTCGCGCAAGATAAGCCGACGATTAAGGCTAGGAACCCGCGCACATGGATCAAGGATACTGACTATCTCCATCAGGATTTTCAGTCCTCGCTGCGTGCCTTTACAAAGCAGCGTAGGAAACTCTTGTCAGTATTGGAACTGTTATCACCAAAGGATTGGGCACGTACGAATACGCTCATCGGGGCAGGAAAGCCTCTCCAACAAACACTTCTATCCCATGCAGATGGACTGGCTCGCCATGAACGTGCGCACCTCAAGCAGATCGAGCGGACTCTCAACGCGCTTCGAAGTGCGTCGTAGGTTGGCATCTGCTATTATCGATCCACTATCCCTATTAGGCAAATTGTGTGAAAGGCAAAAGCAGCCCAACACAGCATTCTGAGTATTGGCTCCAGTTCCTTCGTGAAACATGATGACCCTATCATCTTCAGGTGCATTTGACCGGCAATTATGCACCGCGTTTTCATGCAGTTTCCCTAGCTTGAAGTGGGCTTCGGAAAAGTGGTGCTACCGCTTCCTACGCCAAGCGGCTATCATGAGTCGTTGGGTGGCTAACAAAAAGGAGGCATGAAAGCCACATGCCTGCTCCGTATTGGGCGATCACCAGCGTATGCTGGATGATATTCTGGGTTTATTGGTCTCTCAGCGCTCCGCGAAGGCGCCAGTCCAAGCGCAAGGTCGCTCGTACTTTCACGGTCCTCAACACCGGCTTGCTCTATCTGAGCTTTCTTTTGGTTTGGCTAGGTCGCAGTGTTCCGGGTTGGCTTGGTCTGCTCATTGTGCCGCAAAACATCGTAATCGATGTCATGGGAACAGCGTTCGCAATCATGGGCGTTGCATTCGCGATTTGGTCCCGGCAATTACTCAGGAACAATTGGAGCGGCGAGGTGGCGATCACGGAAGGTCAGCGACTTATCCATAGTGGTCCGTACGCCATTGTGCGGCATCCCATCTATGCGGGTATGCTGCTTGCTTTGTTAGGAACAACGCTCGTCGCCTCAACGGTCGGAAGTGTTCTGGGAGTCGTTTTGGCGATCATCTCTCTTTGGCAGAAGGCTCGTATGGAGGAACAATTCCTAATGGTTGAATTCAGAGAACTATATACCAATTATCAGCGCGAAGTGAAATTCTTGATTCCATTCATCTACTAACATGTATAGATTGAAAAAATATTCGAAACAGGGAAAATCCCTAAAGTAACGTGCCTCAACACAGCATGTTGAGGGTTTGGCGCTAGGGGCCTGCTGTCTGAACTGGCCCCCACAGAAAATATGTTCCCGTTTCCGAGCTTTTCTCTCGCCAGCGTGGGAGCGCGTGGCAGAAGATCAGGTAAAAATAAGGATCCAACTAGCAAGTTACATGAGACGTGGGAGGAAGTTGACTCATAAGCGTGGGAAATGCGTGGGAGGAAATTTGATGGATTGAGACTTTTGTTTTAGGCGTGGGAGGATGCGTGCTAGTAAGTAATGTGCAATTTCCTTCCTGCCACCTTTGTGTTTTTTCTTAGTCGATTCCGCAGGGAATTACGTGATATCACCAGTGCTATCATGATAGCACTGGTGATATCACCTGTTTACCGTTCGTTCGAGGCGACCTGGAAAGAAAACTCCCACGCGTGCACACCTATGCCCTTTCGCAGGCGGTTCCCTTGGTTTTAGTATCCGTCTCTGGTTTACACTGTAAATTCGCTAGAGGAACACGCCACCATTCATAGCCTGTGAACTACTGCTTTCCCAGATGTTCCTATGCAACAGGAACCTTTTTGAACTTCTGGATATTTTCCTGATACTCCTTCAAGCAACCAATTTACCGAAGAATGCGATGAATTCTTGTTTTCTAATTTGCTACTGACTTATTGATCTAAGTATGTGTTTATTTATTTCTTTGCCGGTATACAGATGGGTGTTTGGCAAGGTCAATATCAATAAAAGCAGGAAGAGGAATGGTATACCTCAGGGGGAAAGGGGGACTTGCGAGGTCGGCAGCGAACCAAAGAATCTGGGCGGCGCAAGTGTAAGGCGTGGGGCAGTAGAGAGCCGGTGCGTCTGTCGGCGCGGCGTGGATCCATACGGCTGGACCAGCGCAGCTTCACATCAAGAATGATGTGCCAATGCGAGTTTATGGATTGGACAGCATCATCGGCTTTGATCGCCGATATAGCTTATGCCGGCGCAAGACCTTACGCGACTGTAAAGCGCCATAAATTATCTTTCTCCTTGACAGGCCATAGGTAATCGCTATAATACGGGCAATTCTTTTTTTTGAACGACCCTTTCTAGTTTATTTTTCTTCATAAAACGCCTGACGCAAGTCGGGTGTTATTGTTTCTAATTACTCTCGGGGTTTTACGTATACTTCACAATTGCATTACCGATCACACACAACCAAATATTCTCTCTCCAAAAGAAAATGTGCTGTCGGCTTTCTTTCCCACGCTTATAAGATGTCCGGCTGTCACTCTTTCATTGTGCATAAGTAAAACTCTTAAGGCAACCACCCGCTATTAAATAACAAGGGTTAAGCTCATGCACAAACCCACAGGGAGTTCCAGGCTAGCGACCCAAGCCCCGTCTCAGGTCGCGACGATAGCGCGGGAGATGGCAAAAAAGGCGACCGTCCCTGCAATTACGGAGCGATATGCAATAAGGCACCATACATGCTGCTTGATGCACCTGCCGAGATGAGGTGATAGGAATTTAGATCCAACAACTGCCACGTTGTCCGCCAATTCCTCCAGCCGCTTCCTTCCACCCACTGGGCCGAAGAACCCCTCAAGTAAGCATAACGACCATCTGGGGAGAATCCATCGAACCAGAGTTGATCTACCTGATCTATTCGCACATGGATGCGCTCCTGTAAAGTTTCGGCATCAAGAATATAAATATCACGATTCACCATCATGTCGAAGCCATAGGATTTGTCGATTTCACCTTTGGCAACCAGCAGTGATTTGCCGTCGGGGGTGAGTGCGAAGTCGGTCAACAGTTCGTCAATGTGACCAATCTCGCGCATTCCATTGGTTGCGATCACGCGCAGGTCTGACGCTTTGAGCAGGTCCATCTCATTTTTCTGGCTTAATACATATAATTGCTCCCCATCGCGGCTCACTATAACGCGGGCTTCCAGCCAGGGGCCACCTTTTGCTTCGGCGGCGGGCGCCAATGAGTCTGATATCCATTCCAGGAACGGTTGCTGCGGACGGATTTGAGTTTGTTTGAGGAGGGTGCCATCTGCCAAATCAATCACAGTCACTTTGTCGTTATCCGCGTGAACAACGTACAATAGGTTTCGGCGAAGGTCCCATGCCGGGCCAGGACTATAACTAACATATTGCCACGACCCCACCGGCACCGAGGGGGTTGCATTCAGCGCCGGCTCGTGGAATTGCCCGGCTTTCACACCCTCGAGCCGAACATCTGACAGAATGCGATTTTCGGCTGTATTGATGATCAGCAGGTGGGGCCCATCTTCGGCGAGGTTGTTGGCATCCGTGGGAATACCGAAGATGGCTACATTGCCCAGAGACAAACGCTGAGACCTGGGGATAAAAGATGACGGCAGTTGCGTGCTGATAGACAACTGGCGGCTATCAAGATCATAGCGGTAGAGTTGATAATCGCGCGGCATTCCATGTGCAGGATGGCGCACGGCCGGAATCGCCCAATAGAGTGTTTTCCCATCCGCGTCAAAAGTCAACTCGCCCGCATAATCGTCAATGCGTAGCTCGACCGGCATGTCAGTCCAGGTGTTCAGGTCTATCAGGCGCAATGCACCTCCCGCGTTGCTATCGCTAAGCCAAGTAATCACAGCAAGCATCTTGCGGTCCGGGCTGACCGCATAAGTGTAATTATGTCCAAAGTCGATCGGAGCATAGCCAGGCAAATCGGCGAGTGTTGCTGGATCCACGGGGCGCGCTTGAAGGCCAACACCGTTTTCTGTGACAGCCAGCAACGTAATGGAGTCGCTTGTATAGGAATTCGGCGCAGTGGCTTGTTCTGACGTGGCTACAAAATCAGGCTGCGAAGACAAGGTCAGCGGGACAACACGCAACGTACGAAGTGTTGGCGGGATTACAAAAATTATTGCAGTGACCACAACTACAGTTATAAGGAAAATCGTTTGACGCTTCATGTGACAATCCTAGATGATAAGTGAAAGAACTCCGGCGATAAATTGTAAGCAATAATGATAACGCACATCTGACTGCCAGAAGATCTATTCTGGAGGCACCCAGAGAACGAATGACAGTTGATGACCTCTGTATTGTCCTGTGAACTCCCAGCATCCTGGGGATGGCAGTCCCACCCCAATCAACATCGCCCAGTTGAAGCTCTCGTGGTAGCCGTTAGTCGCCTCAGACACATGGAAAGAAGGCGCATCCCCGTCGAGACGTTTGGCAGTTACGGTCAGGTCAGGAGTAGTATCCTGGGT
>DASTOH010000279.1:0-18280 GCA_035720235.1 Anaerolineales bacterium
TTGTTGCCCTCTCGCCAGATCTCAGCCCATTTGCAGATCTTCTCGGTGTATCTCAAGATACGGTTCGTATAGTGCTGAATAGCTGGGGGCCAGGTAAGTTCGATGCCGAGCTGGTTTTGGATGGCAAAGCATTCAATCCACAACAAGTCACCGATGGTATTGTGACGGGCACGAACGTGCCTGGCGCCACATTGATTCCACCAGCATTCGGTCTGGCTGGCGTGAACTTACATACCTGGACGGGCTGGGGTTCTGTCCCTTATTGGAATGCTTTTGTGGCCATTATCGAGATGCACGGCAAAGGGAACTTCTACGACCCGCGCTTGAACGACGCGGCCCAATTCCCAATTGCGGCTGTGAATGGGTTTGGGAATATCCGCAATCCCACAGATTTGGTCACCTCCAAGCTGCCTGCTTTGCATGCCTACCAGATTTCGCTGTTAGCTCCCATGCCTCCTACTGGCAGCTTTGATGCGGATGCCGCTATGAGTGGGCAAGCGCTTTTCAATGGCAAAGCTGAATGTGCAACTTGCCACATACCTCCGCTCTTTACCGAGCCCGGCTGGAACCTGCATACCCCTGCCGAGATTGGCATTGACTCGTTCCAGGCGGATCGTTCGCCCGACCTCCGTTACCGCACTGCACCACTCAAAGGTTTGTGGACACATACAAAAGGCGGCTTCTACCACGATGGACGGTTCGCCACACTGCTGGACGTGGTCAATCACTACAATACGCACTTCTCACTGGGATTGACTGATACCGAGAAAGCTGATCTGGTTGAATATCTGAAATCACTGGGCGAGGCCCCCATGCGTTAGCAACAAAAGGATACTGTACCAAATCAGATTCACAGGATCCTTACGAGTATGCCGTCAGCGCTCCCCTTCGGGGGAGCGCTATTTTGAGTAAGAAAGATCATCTTATTCAACGAAATGACGAAGTAAGGCATTATTATTGGTTGCGTCTATTAAATGACGCGGCATTGTGAGAGGGTGAAGCCGTTGAAGCAATCTCATCATCGCAGGAAAGAAGTTTCCTACAGGTTACTTGAGATTGCTTTGCTCGCAATGACAACCAACAATGGAGGCAGCCATGAAACATTATAAGTATTTGATCATCGGTGGTGGGCTGGCAGGGGATGGCGCGACACGTGGCATCCGTGAAATAGACCAGGAGGGGTCGATTGGCCTGATTGGCATGGAAGCAGCCCCTCCGTACATGCGACCCAACCTTTCGAAAGGCTTATGGAAGGGACGACCCCTCGAAAAGATCTGGCGCAAGACAGAGGAACGGGCTGAACTGAATCTGGGCCGCAATGTAACTCAAGTCGATCCGCAGAAAAAGACGGTTCAGGACGACAAGGGGGATGAGTACACCTACGACAAACTGCTGTTCGCCACGGGCGGTTCGCCGAAGCACCTTCCCCTGGAGGCCCACGATATCATTTATTTCCGCAACTTCGAAGATTACCAGCACCTGCGCGGGATGGCCGATACCAAAGAGCGCTTTGTGGTGATCGGCGGCAGTTTCATCGGTTCGGAGCTCGCGGCGGCGCTGACCATCGTTGGCAGGAAAGTGACGATGATCTTCCCGGGTGAGGCCATCGGCGACAATATTTTTCCCATCGATCTGGCCCGCTACCTGAATGTTTATTATCGCGAAAAGGGTGTGGAAGTGCTGGCAGGTGATTCAGTCGCCAGCGTTCAAAGGGAGGGAGACCGCCTCATCGTCCGCACCGGAAGCGGGCGCTCCATCGAAGCGGACGGTGTCGTGGCTGGCATCGGCATCCGCCCGAACGTTGAGCTGGCCCAGGCCGCCGGCTTGAAAGTGGAGGATGGCATCGTGGTGAATGAACGACTGGAAACGTCACTCCCCGATATCTACGCGGCCGGCGACGCCGCGAACTTCTTCCATGCCGCGCTCGAGAAACGCACGCGCGTGGAGCATGAGGATAACGCCGTCCAGATGGGGAAAGTCGCCGGGCGCAATATGGCCGGCGCGAGCGAGACATATACGCACACGCCCATGTTCTATTCCGACCTGTTTGATCTCGGGTATGAGGCGGTTGGGGAGATGAGCGGCAAAATGAAAACGATCTCAGACTGGCAGGAGCAGCCGTTCAAAAAGGGTGTAGTGTATTACATGGATGATGGTCAGGTACGCGGGGTGTTGTTGTGGGATGTCTGGAAACAAGTGGACAATGCCCGGGCCCTGATCCTGGAGGACGGTTCGTTCAAGGAGCAGGATTTAATAGGACGGATAAAGGGCTAATGAGCGATATGTTTATATCTCGCGCAGAAAAACATCTTCAACCCTACCTTGATCATCGGTGGTAGTGCCCACCTTGCGGAATCCGAACTTTTGAGCAAGTCGCAATGATGGTTCATTCGCGGGACTGATGCTCACAACAAAACGCTTAATATCATATTCACGGGTTGCCCAGTCCATGAGAGCTTGCACAGCCTCGCTGGCATAACCCTTCCGTCGTTGATTCGGAAAGATACTGTAGCCGAATTCCACACTGCCAGGTGCGTAGGGGTTCAGATATTCTGCGCCAGGTAAAGTATGGAAGCCGATGTGACCGATCATGGTCTTTGTTTCCCGCAGACCAACCGCGCGCAAAATCCAGGATACGAGGGCAGGATTTTCATGCATTTGCTTCAAGCGCAGTTCCATCAGCCATTTCATTTGCAGCCATTCAGGCGGAATGATCAGGCCGGTTGTCTGCGATGCAGATTCCAGTTCGCCTTTGATGCAAGCCTCCAGGAAGTCCGGTGACATGGCGATTAACTCGAGACGCGGGGAGTGGATTGTGTCCAAACTTATCTTTGAGTTATTACTGAAATTCACGCCAACCTGAGCGGATACCCAACCCCAGTGATATCATCGTGCAACCGCACCACGTCATTGACCTCGCGACTCGACCCCACTTGCTCGACCAGTTTGCATACACTGAAATCCCGGCTCACGTGCTCATATTCTGAGAGCCAGCGCTGGAATTCAGTCTCATCCACTTCGCGCGGATACCTGACCTTATAACCGCGTAGCTTCATGCGATAGGGCTTCGGCGTCAATCGCGCCCGGTAGCAGCCCTGTTTGATGCACAGCATCGTATACAGCGGATCGCAGTTGAATTCATCCATCATGCTCTTCGTCTCGCCAGCGCGCGGGTCAAAATCCCTCCCCAGCACAATCACCCTGGCCCCTTGATACGTCTCGTAGAGGCGGAAGGCCAGGTCTTTGTATTTCGCGGCCGCCAGATTCCTGACCATCTCGAAGATCTGTTCCTTGGGCGGTCGCATATCCTTCTTCTTGAATAAACCAGCCAACCCGCTACCAGCCGCAGCTTTGGGCTTGTCGATATCCAAAATCATCATGTTCTCAGTGTTGAGCACCTGCGCACCATAACGATTCCGCGTGATGGCCGAATGATCGTCGATGATTCTCAGCAATTCCTCGCGAATCTCCGCTTCGTATCGATCAAAGAGATGCTTCTCCCCCGCGATCTTGCGCTGTATCTTTTCGGCCTTCTCCCTGGCTCTTAACCGCGCATCCTCAGCAGAGATATTCGACCCGCCGTAACAGTTGATTTCCTGCTCATTGCCATCAATGAGGATTTTTTGTTTTTCGATAACCCAATATTTGTAGATTTTCATATTCATCCTTCTCTTTAGAATCCGCAAATGAGAAAACAGAATTTCGAAATACCCATAGCGACGAATTCATTCTTCCGAATGCGTGTTATTACGCGGATAAAGCCTTTGCACTGCTTCCCGCCAATCCTGCTCGCTTGGAAGAAGTGGCGCAAGAACGTGCTCAAGGTCAGAAAGAGAATATTCTTCGTTTAGTCGTATGCTAACTCCGTTGCTAATCTTCATTACCTCTGATATTGGCGCGAGTTGCTCTATTGCTCCAAGTCGTTGGACAAGATCGGGTCCCAGCCAAAGACGCTCTGTGACACCACGCAAAAACCTTTTACACCAAAACTGAGCAGTCGTACATTGTCCTCCTATTCCTGTGGCCGTCTCATAGGGCGTGAGATCAATTTGTTGGCCGCGCCATCTCCACCGTCCCAAGAGAGCCTGTACTACCAATTTGCGTTCCATTAAGTCATTCACAATTTTTGTGAACCATTCTTCCCAGCCTATAAGTTCTTCGATTGAACGATTTTCAAGGGGCAGGAAAAAAGTAATGTGAGGGGTCAATTTTTCAACACTGTTCTGAAAAAATAATGGATCTGTATCATAATGCACACTTGCCGACTCATGAGCAACAGAAAGACTTACACTCTCCCCCAGAGACTTCCAGATTTTTCTCCATTTAGCTCCACTCGGAATTTGCCTGGCCAGGAATTTAATCTCGTCAGGCATGAGATTTACTTTTGTTCTCAGATGAGCAACAACAATATCTGTGGGCTTTGCTGACTTTTTTCCAACCCACGCTTCAATCAAATTCCCAGCGATATTTGCTCCTTGTTGGAGTTCAGCTCCCAGTGACACAAGGACAAACAGGTGACTTGGGTTCTCCAGATCATTCAAATGGGTCGAAGGCACTGGACGATGAACATTTCGATAGCGCAAAGGTTTCCTAGGTGAAGGCTTCGCCAAAAGTGAGGCTTGATATACAACATATCCATCCCGTTTGTTGTCAAGTGGTACAAAGCCTACAAAGAGATTGCCTTCTCCTTCCGCTTCAACTTTCCCGAGCAACCGAACGTGCAATAGAGTATGATTTAATGCTTCAAATGCCTTATACCAATCAACCCCTGGCTGACTTTGTGAATTTACTCCACCCGCAATCCCTGCTGGAATTTCAAAATCAGGGAGGGAGACTACATACATAGGCAAGTCTCGATTTTCAAGGCTCCCGTTTTGAAAAATAAAAGTGCCCTCAATTTTAGTTTCAGTATCCTTTTTGGCACCTTTGTACATCCTGGCTTGTCCAAGACTAAGAATTTTTTTGTCTAGGGCACTTCCCCAAGCAATGATATTAAGTCCCGCGCCAACCCCGCCATCGTTTCGAATCGATATATGGATATCAATATCATCCCCACGGAAAATTTCCCGAAGTATTCCATAACTATGTAAATCGAGCTTTGGAACACCTTCAGCCTTTATTTCATAGAGACGTGGTTCTTTCAAGCGAAACGTTAATCTTGTAAAAGTTTCATCTCGCCCCATAGAAAAAATTTCTTGATCATTCATTCCAAGCGAGTTTACAGTCGCCCACAAAATATCATCAGCAAAAACTGGTGTGCTATTCCAAATATTTTGCAAATCTATAGTATTTGTCCCTTCAACAAACAAATCCTGCCATTTCGAGACATCTCCGCTTTTCAGCAACTGAAGTTGATTATCATCAAGTTCATCCCAATCAGACAGCCAGTTTGAATCAGATGTGTAACTATCATACATTTCTGGCGCGTTGCAATAATCATCAATGATCGAACCAGAAACATAACGACGTAAATGAACTACATCACTATCAATCAAGTTGATAAATACAGCGGTTCCCTTAAGCGCTTTGGACAGGTGCCCAGCCAAATCACGCATATTGCCGTTTGTATCGAGAATAGTCAGCCATGGAATCTGCTTCTTCAGCGGCCCGATAAAGATTGCGCGATCACAGTCTGGGTCTTCAGACGTTTCAATAAAAGAACCTCTCAGAACATAACTTTTCAGTACTTTAATGACTTTGCCACGAAAACGAGCTGAGGCATTATCACGATTTAGCCGGACCTGAACAGACGCTAGACTCGTTCCCACTTCAATAACCCTAGGCAGCAATGCTCCATTTTTTGTTGCCCAATTTTAGATTTAATCTTGAATAACTTTTACTTCTCATCCCCCAGTGACGCGATCGCGCGCAGGAGGCCGAAGACCAGCATGCCGATTTTCATCCCATCGCCGGTGGTGAGAGACACTTCAGTCCCCGTTTTTTCCGCGCGGCGGTTGAGCATCATCGCAGCGACCAGTCCGGTGAATGCGCCAATGAGTGCGCCGAATAACAAGGTTCTGTTTTGGTTCATATTCTCCTCTTTTATTTTCATCAGACCCTATCAGACCCTAAGGGTTTTGCGAAACATCCCTACGGTGAAGCAAAGCGGGAAGGAACCCTTAGGGTCTCTCCGGGGTTTATAGTCTGATCCTCTGGAAGAACTCGCGGATGCTTGCCAGCACACCTTGAAGTTCTATGATTTGTTTTACCATCGCATCCAGGATGCGTTTGATCCTTACCGCAGCGTTGTAGACATAGTCCTGCGCCAGCCCGGTATATCGTGGCGTGATGTTAAGCAGCTTCGCCAGCAGATAGATCAGGCCACCCAGCAGCACCAGCAAGAGCAGCATCCCGATCATGATGGGAACCACGATCCAGATAGTGGAAATGGCCGCCCAGCGCGCCACGTCGCCGTTCGCGCGGAAGGTGGCCATGTTGACCAGCACGATCACTGCAACGAACAGGACCACTGCCAACGCTACGGGCAGGACGATCTGCCAGGTCAATTGTTTGCGGTGCCTGAGATAGGATTCGTGTACGGGCTGCGGGAGTTTGGCCTTCGTCATGTTTTTACCGCTTGTCTCACGCATGTGGAACATGCGTAGGGAAGTTTTTGAATGCTTTTGTAAACTGGAAAGCAAATGCCAACTTTATCCATACGTGTGGCATTCCGTATTGTAGCACAACACACCACGATGGCTATACGGGACATCCCCCAAGTCTTGCAAATTGGTCTTTCATCCGCGACTCAGATTTTCAAGCATCCCACGCGGGATTTGTCGAAAGGGAGGGCTTGCATCCTTGTGTGGAAAGTTTATAATGTGTGGCATGGAAACAATGTAGATTGCAGGTTGCATCGGTGTTTATCTCAGGGGGACGCGTGTTGAAGATCCAAACGATAAAGTTTTCATTCGGCTGAACAATACAGCGACTTTGATATCAGAAGCCGGGAAAGGAGTATTAATCATCCCTCTCTTGACCCAATCTGCCTCTGTTGCAGGTAACGATTCTCTCCTTATTATTGGTTATGAAAGGAAGCATGATGAACCTTATACGTAACATTCGATTCCTGTTGAGTGTGATGGCTGTCCTTGCTCTGGCAGTTCCCGCATCAGTAGGTGCAGATAGCGGCGGCTGGAATGCCGGACAAGCTTTCAACATGGAGGTTGTCGGTCACAATGATCTCGGCGGTCGCGGCTTCAATGCCGACGTCTGGGTGCATGAAGGTTTTGCCTACGTTGGGCAATGGGGATTCGGGGACTGGGCCGCGGGGTCGAAGGACCGCTTCTGTCCGCAAGGTTCGAATACCAGCGTCCTGATCCTGGACGCGCGCAACCCGTCGAATCCGCAAATTGTTGGGCGGCTCCAAAATCCCGCCAACACCTCCATCGAAGATGTCGTTGTATACAGGGCCCAGTATGGCCCCCTAATGGGCCATGACATTGCCGCGGGTGGCATTCAATACTGCGGTGACTCCCGCTATGATGCGAACGCGGAGCGCGGCCTGATGCTTTGGGATGTGACCAATCCTGCAGCGCCAGTCCAGGTTGGGTATCTCAAGACGGCTTGTTGCACCCGCGGCGTACACGAGTTCGAGATTCAGCACCGGGCCGATTTGGGGCGCACTTTTGCTTATGCCTCTGTGCCGACGAGCCGCTATCCAGATTCAACCAGTCCAAGCGGATATCGGGATGTGAACGGAGACGGCGACTTCCGGCTGTTTGACATCACAAATCCGGCTCAACCGGTCCAGGTTTCGGAGTGGGGTATTCAGGATATCGGCGGACCCTTTTACGGGGGGCAGGGCTGCGACGCCGATCCCAACTATGGCCATGGTGCAGAGCCATCAGATGATGGCACGCTGGTCTTCGTTTCCTATTGGGATAGCGGCTTCATCGCCCTGGATTTGACGGATCCTGCACAACCAGTCTTCCAGGGCCGAACTGTATACCCACCCAATGCAGATGGGGATGCGCACTCCGCTTCATACGATGATGCCCGCCAGCTGTTATTCAGTGCTGACGAAGACTTCTGCAAGACATCTGGTCCCGGTATCGAAAAGGGACTTGGTTATTTACGGGTCTACGATTATTCCAATCTTGCTACGCCAGTGCAGATCGGCGAATATCGTACGCCGAACTCACGCGGCTCTAACAGCCAGGCCGCGGGTGATTATTCGCTTCACAACGCGCTGGTAGTTGGCACCGACGTATACATGTCCTGGTATTCGGATGGGATTCGGGTGGTGGACGCGAGCAACCCGACTGCAATTCAGGAGGTGGCTTACTTTGTGCCACCTTCCGTCAATAATCCGGTAAAGCCTTCACAGCGCGGTGTACTCTCCAACGCGCCGCAAGTCTGGGGGATAGCTTATGATGCAGTGACTGGCCTCATCTACGCCAGCGACATGAACTCGGGCTTGTGGATTCTGCGCCGAACCGATCGATAAAACCAACACAGACCAGCTCTTCAACAAGGCATCCCACAGACCGGACCGCCAGTCCTCTGTGGGATGTTTTTTTACATCTTTCAAAAAGTTACAGACCTTTCATGAGTGTTAATTTTGCTACACGATTGGGAGGAGTGATTTTCAGGGGCAAATATGGCTGAATCCACCCAATAGACGGGGATTTTTCGAGGGTGGCTTACTTAAGTCATACCCAGGTTTACAAAAACGTTCGGTGGTTTTACGCACTTTGGCTCTCTTTGCAAAACGCCAGATGTTATTTTAACGCCGGTTACACATGTCCCATGTGTAGAAGGGGGTCAGGGTCAAGGGTTGAACCTAAAAAAAGCATCCATGAAATCCCAAAGCACCACTCTAATGGTCGCACTATCTCACAGCTGCATCGTTTGCCGGGTAGATAGAGGAAATTCGGCAATCTGCCGGTGACATCAGTTCGTGCAGCTTTTTGCAAAGGAAAAAATAATGAAAAAACGAATCTATCGATTACTGAGTTTCATCATGGCATTGACCCTGGCATGGGGGGGGAATTCCGTGCCACAAGTGGCAGCGGCTTCCAACACGTATTACGTGAGCTCAACAGGCAGTGATTCCAATTCAGGATCGAGCACCGCGCCATTCAAGACATTTCCAAGAGCAGTTTCAAGCCTGCAGCCGGGCGACACCCTGCAAGTCCTGCCAGGAACATATGGCGACATATTGACTCTTTCCACGTCCGGCCTGGAGGGCGCACCCATTACCGTGATTGGAGACGGGGCCATTCTGAACATGCAGGGTGTGAATGCGAATGGGATCGTTGTCAGCGGCAGCTATATCCGGGTTTCAGGATTTGAAGTCACAGGAGCAACAGACTTCGGGATACTGGTAACCGGCAGGAACGTCACAATCGAAAAAAACAGGGTCCATGATAACGTCACCAGGAATGGGGTTGGAACCTGCGGAATATCCACATCCTGGGGTAGTGCGGTGAAGGTCAAGGTCGGCGGCCAGAATACGACCATTCGCAACAATACCGTGTACGATAATTGCGGCGAAGGGATTGCAGTCACACGCGGCGTGACAGCGCTGGTCGAAGGCAATACGGTCTCCGACAGCTTCGGCGTGAATATCTACATTGATAATTCCCCCTATGTGGCTGTGCAAAACAACACGTCATATTGCACCGGCACACATTTAAAAGATGGTAACAGGGCTACAGGGATTGCGCTGGGGGAAGAGGTATACTCCGGTTGGGGCGCACAATTGCATGACGTTCTCATATCAGGCAATTCGATCACGGACTGTCGCACTGGAGTAGCCGCATATGAAAGCTACGTGGGGGGAACACTTACAAACGTGACCATAACCAACAATTACGTACCCAGCGGACAAAAGCGCGGTGTTTCACTACAAACTCTGGCAAATCAGAATGTGGTGGTTTCCTACAACACCCTGTTTAACGATATCTACGTCAACCAAAGCGCAGGCGTTACGTTAACCGGGAATATCATCGGCAGCGGTGCGCCCACACCAACTTCTACGAACCTGCCTTTACCTACTAGTACACAGGTGCCTCCAACCTTTACGCCAACTGCAACGCTCATACCAGCCTCACCCACAGTCACAAACCCGCCCGCGCTAACCAGCACGACGGTGGCGCCAAGTTTTACGCCAACCGCAATGCCCATACCAGCTTCGCCAACAGCCACAAACATAGTTCTCCCGAGCCCTACCGCGACATTGATCATTCCAACATCCACCCAAAGCGTAGTCACTTCTACCCCAACATCCTCGAACACATTTGATGATAAGAACAGTGCCTTTGTCTATTCCTCCGGATGGTACAACATATCCACGACAAGTGCCTATAATGGTTCCTACAAGCAAACAGCGCAAAATGGCGCCACAGTAACATTTCCGTTTACCGGCCAGTCATTCAGCATTATCTACAAGGGTGGCGCGGTCTTCAGCAAGTTCGATGTATATGTGGATGGCACGTATGTTGCCACACTCGATCAAAAGCTCTCAACGGCCACCTATCAAAAACGCTGGGATTACCCCGGTCAGTTCGCTTATGGAAACCACACGCTTAAATTGGTTTTCAAGGTGACCAGTTCAACCATCTATCGAGGTTCTTTGGACGCGGTCATCGTTCGCTAGAAGAAACTACTCTTACCCACCTGAAAGTATACAAACTCACCCTGAAAAATAATTCAGGGTGAGTTTTTTCGTTGATTCATTTGTGCTGTCAGTGCGCCTGGCGCTCAAATCCAGAATATCAATCCACCCCTAATGCATGGAAGTTGGTTTCCCCGCCATGACTTCTTCGATCAGCCTTTTCAAGCGCCGCTCAAAGGTCTCAGGCTTTTTGGCGTCCAATAACCATAGGATGTAATTGCGCTTCAGCGATGGCGTGACCTTTTGAAACGCATCCCAAACCCCGGGCTGGGAGCGAAGCGCCTCCTCAACCTTTGCTGGCATTTCCACGGCCGGACGCTTCGTCTTCAGCCGTCTGACGTCCACTTTTCCCACATCAAATGTGACCTTCAGCATCCCTGCTTCGGTCATGCGCCCCTCATGGATCACTTTCAGCACGCGCCGTTTGTTCGTCTCGGACCATTGACTGTCCATACGGCGCGGGTTGAATTTGCGTGCATATTGGTTGTCGTCGATCCTCTGGATGATGCTGTCGATCCAGCCGAAGCACAGGGCCTCCTCAACGGAGGTCTCATAATCAAGGTTAGATTTGCCGCTGGCAGGCTTGAAATACACCAGCCAGACTTCTTGCGCGCGGTCGTGGTTTCTCTCCAGCCATCTGCGCCAGTCTCTTTGATTCCTGGGGGTAAAGGATTTGGTGATCTGCATTGAAATCGAAACTACTGTACAGAGGGTCTCGCAAAAAATGTCCGCCGGTCGAAGAATATCAGGAGACCAGCCAGCAGGATATAAACCCCCATCATGAGCCAGGTGGCATCGGCAATGCCAAGGCCGCGATTTAGAACAACCAATCCATTTTGAAGGCCATGAAGCAAAGTGACCGCCAACAGGCTTCCACCACTGCGGGTATAGGTCCAGGTGATGAAAACGCTTAAGGCAAGTAATACGAGCGTCTGGGGAACAGCCGGTGCACCCGCGGACATCATGCCGGGCAGCAGGACCACGAGATGGATGAGCGCCCAGGGCACCCCAAGCAAAAGGGAGGCTTCGATCGGGGAACGGGACTTAAGCAGACGGTCCAGCGCGAAGCGCCGCCAGCCGAGTTCTTCGAACCATGCCAGCGGTATCGTCGCCAGGATGACAAAGGCGGTGCCGGGTGCGGACAGATCCGCCTGAATGGAGGTGCCGAGCACGAGGCCAGTCACCAGTACCGCGACGCGCAGGAACACACCAATCCCAGCCCCGATCAGGATCCACATCCACGCGCCGCGGACGGTCGAGAACAGTTGCCGAATCCCGTCCCGGCCTTCGGTGAGAAAAACCAGCGGAACGCTGACCAACGTTGGGATAAAAACCAGGATGGCGGGTACAAGCAAAGTTTTCCCTTCAGCAGGCAGAGGGAGGAAATAGGCGCCGAAGGAAAGCGCGACGGTGAGGAGCACAAACCAAAGGATCGAATAATCCTTATTCATCAAGCAGCATTTTCTTTTTCGATTTCCATCTGTTCAATTCGATCCAGTCGAAAATTTCGTTCTTCATCGCGCATGTGGCAATGTGCAACCATATACAGGGTCTCATTCAGGGCCAGGATTTGCTTCGGGGTAATCCATCGTTCACTGACATCCCCTTTTCGATCAACATATCGAATGAATAATCGCCTTCTGCTCTGCAAGGCTTCTTCAATGACTGGCGGCAGGTTCAACTCCTGCGGCGATGTACTCGGCGGATCATACGGCAGGATCGCACACTCGATCTGCGTGCTGCTCAATGTGTGGGCAAAGTGTTTCAAAATCGCCTGTGTGGTAAACGTATCATCCAGGGCACGGTGCGCAGCAGTCACCTCAATATCCAGCCAGTGAGCAATGGATTGCAGACCATTGGAGTCAAAATCGAAATGCTGGCGGGCGATCTCCAGCGTATCTAACGTGAGGACGGTTGGCAGGGGTTTGTTGAGTCGTCCCAGTTCGCTGCTGAGGAATCCCAGGTCAAAAGGGACGTTATGGCATACGATCACGGCATCCCTGATGAGAGCCAGGACGCGGTCGACCACGTCGATAAATCGTGGAGCTGTTTTCAACTCCGCGTCCTTCAACCCATTGACCCGCGCCGCGCCGGGTGAGAGCAGGCGTTCCGGATTGAGCAGACTGTTAAACGAATCGATTACTTGGTCCCCTTCACAGCGGAGGATAGCGACTTCACAAATCCGATCCCCGAACCAGGGGGATAGCCCGGTGGTTTCCACATCGAGATAGGCAAATGTGTGCGAATTGAGTTTGCTCATTTGGAGCAAATCTTACCGCAAAATTTGCGGTGTGGACCATGACCACAGGCTCAAAGCGGGACCCTTAAGTCGCAGCGTTTAGGTTGAGGAATCAAAATTACACGATTATTCTGGTATAGTCCAAGTGCAGGTGCAATCATTGAAAGATTTGAAGCGGAGGTGGTTATGTTCCTGGTATTTGGCCTGTGTTCGGGGCTGGCGGCTCTTGGATTACTCGGTGGGGCGGTCTGGTCTTATTTCAAACAGCAACGGACGATGCAGAGCCGAGTCGCGGCAACCGGCACCGTGGTGGAGTTAACGAGTCGCATTACAGCGAGCGGCCGCTCCACGATCATCTGCCCGGTGGTGGAGTTCACCGCTCCGTCCGGGGAAAAGGTCCGGTTCACCTCCGAGTTTGGATCGCGCCCAGCCAGTCACAGCATTGGTCAGAGCGTCGCAGTCCGCTATGATCCTGCTGACCCGCAAAAAGCCGAGATCGAATCTGCCATGAGCCTTTGGCTTACTCCGCTGATTTTGGTTTTCATGGGCGTGATCGCCTGTTGCCTGGCAGTTGCCTTCCTTGGGTTCTATGGGCTTGGCATTTCCCCCTAAGTGTTTCCACTTCAGATTGCTATAGCTGCCGCATAACCAGGATTCCAGAACACTTGTCACTCCGCAATTATTGTCTCTTTCATCACGGAACAGATCTCGAGCGGAACACCTTTAGCATCGTCCCTCACCAGCGACAGGGCACCCTGTCCGCATTTGCTGGTGCAGATTCCACATCCCATGCACTCCTTATAGACAACATGATTCATTCCATCCACGACTTCCAGCGCGTTGAACTGACAGTAGGTGACGCAGTCGCCACATCCGATGCACAGGTCCTCATCCACCTGCGAAACGTATCCAGAGGAAGCCAGCATAGGAGTTCCAGAGCGATGCGCCTGCATGGCTCCGCAGCAGCACCTGCAGCAGTTGCAGATGGCGTAGAAGCGGTCGAGCATGGCATCCTTAAAGAAGGCATGATGGACGTGACCGCGCTCATCCTCCGCTTTGAGGATGGCAATCGCCTCGTCAGGCGTGATCCGCCGCGAACGCTCGGGATGATGCTCATGCACGAAGCTGGCGAAGGGTTCGCCGATGATCAGGCAGACATCCAGGGGCAGGCATGGGTTGGGACGCGCAGACCGGCAGGGACAATCCAGCACGACGATATGGTCGGGGTTGCGCATGATAATGGAACGGGCGCGTTTATAGGGGATGACCTGTTCCAAATCATGGATCTCGATCTCCTCATGGATGGAAACGAGACTCTTCGCTGTCTCGAGCGAGACGGCTTTACCATGATACGTATCTGCAAAATGGATATGAGAGTGGGCGGTTTCATCCCGCTTTCGCTTTGTGACCAGGCTGTTGAACCGGCCTGATAGCGGCGCAAACCATTTTGACAGCGGGTGTTCCCCCGTCCCGATCCCAATGTATAGATACGGCCAGCGGGCATAAACGTAGCCATGCACCAGATCGAAGAATGAATACCCGGGCGCCTTGCGGGCTTCCTTCACAAAAGCCCGCGTGGACGGTTTGATGAACCAGTTTTTGAGTCCCATCACTGCTCTCCTTCCAGATGAAATATTTCCTTCATCGTACAGGAATTGTGAAGCGCAAAAAAGAGACTTTCTTCACCCCTCTTTCGGATGATGTTCCTATTCCCAGGCCTGCATCCTAACAACGAGCGCGCTTTTTCCTGAGCGCGCTTTTTCCTCTCTGCATACCAACAGAATGGACGTTTTTTGTCTGTCGGATCTATTGGGGGTTGATCCCGATCAGCGGAAGGTATTCTGCCAGCAATTGTGGTGTGATCTTTTCGATAATCTTCGCGCGGATGAATCCATCCTGATCGATGAACAGCTCTGTGGGAATCGCGAACACTTGATATTGTTCTGAAACCTTCCCATCACTATCCAGCAAAATGGGATGTGTAATCCCAAATTCACCTGCAAAGTTTTGGACAATATCAGGGTCTTCCTCAATATCCACCAACAGCACGATCAATTCCGGATAGGATTTATGAACAGCCTCAAGCAATGGAGCCTCGAGACGGCAATCAGGGCACCATGAGGTGCCAAAGCTGAGCAAAACCGGCTGCCCTCGAAACTGGGCAAGCCGAATGGTTTCACCTGTGAGAGCGGCCAATTCGAAATCGGGCGCAGGAGCACCAATTTCCAAGGAGCTGTTTTCGAGCACATACCCGTAGATATTGGGTGAAAAACGGACAACCAGAGCGATTCCCAGACAGGCGACCAGACAGATTCCAAACGCTGACAGGGCCAGGATCACCCACCGATTCGTTTTCTTTTTCATGTGAGGCTCCGACCGGTCCCAATATAGATTCTTACCGAATGTGCAACTCTTGTCCTCAACCCATCTTCTGGACGCTGAAAAACGCTGATTTCGCTGATTCAAAAAGAAAAAATCCGCGTTTTCACTTGAACCTGGCGCAGTGCAAGTGTCTGCGCGCTTCGCGGTCTGCGTCCCGCGAAGGCAAAACAGGGAGTCACACATTAGGTAGATTCTTGACAGATAAGCACTATGGTAGCGTTTTTCTGAGAGCGGAACCAGTGAAGAATATCACCTCTCTCGCTCAATGCTGAAGCCCTGCGGGATGGCCAGCAATGAGCCCGCCTGGTTTATACAATGCCCTTCACGGTACCATCCAGCGCACTCCGGTTCACCAATCGCACCTGCATCCAGTCCATGATTTTGGCAAGGACGAGAATTGCGCACCAATCGCCCCATGACTATTGCGTATTGGGATCGACCCTGCTTAACGTATAACTGAACAGTTCATTGCCAATCAGAAGGTTCATGTCTCTATCCATCAGGTAGAGATGATTCTCGTCCACGCTCAGGAAGGAGACCGGTGGTTGACCATCGTCCAGATTTAACTGGTAGATAACGGCACCGGAATCGCCATTCATACCATGGATAATCTCCCAGGAGCCCTCTCGATAGGTGCTGGTCCCCATATAAAGGTATGTGCTGGGAGCGCTTGTCGCGCTATCCTGGTACAGGGTGAGCCTCCATTTTATTTTCAGGCAGCCGGGGAAGGACGTGACCTTTGTAAATTCAACGACCAACTCATGGCAGGGAGTCCTGCCGTCAAAGACGCCAAAGACCGACGAACCCTCAGGCATAGGCGGCATCGGCGGACGGGTGGGAGGCTCGGGAAATGAACTTGGGTCTGCAAGTTGATTAGGGCTTTGATTATCCATCCGGTTGAGGGTGTAACTCCAGGCACCATTCCCGACCAGCAGGGTCTTTTCGCTGCTCAGGACATGCAGCAGATCCTCATTGACTTTCAGAAAGGAGGCCGTCCTTTGCGGGTCATCGGGGTTGATTTGATAGACGGTCGCCTGCGGATCGGTCTTTGTCCCGGTCGTGGTCGTCCAGGTCCCATCCATCACAATGGATGTTCCACCGCCCACCAGGTCGTTCGTGTTTGGTTTGGGTAAACCATAGGCACTGTTCAATTGATAGGTGGTGGGAGCTTTCGTCTGAGGATCCTGGTAGAGGACCAGGCTCCATATCATTTGTTCACAATCTGTATCAGACGGGATTTGAGGCAACGGTCTTGCCTGAGCACTGCAAGGCGTGTTTCCCTGAAATACGCCAAGGATTTCCGATCCCTGCGGCGGGACAGGGGATGGGGTGCTCATTTGCGAATTGAGATTGGCGCAGGCAGGGATCGACAAGAGCGTAAAAGCCAACACTAAATTAAAGAAGAGTTTCATGGTGACTCCATATAACACAGATACCCCGCTCAGAGACATTTCGTTCCTCGTAGGTCAAAGAAAATCGTCTGGCGAGCGCCTGAAGCCATATCCAGTTGCCCGGTCACATCGCATGATTCCATATGGATTAATGTGGGCTTTAACTATATACTTGTAAGGAACATCCGGACGATTACAGGAGATCGGGTCATCGCTATGAAAAAGCAGGGTCTTTTGGGAAATCAGCGCTTTCTTCTCATTGCCAGCCTGATGCTGGCCCTTTCCATCGCTGTGGCAGTGAGCCGGATCCTTCTGGCGGAAAGATCAGAAACGATCACCATCATCAACGATGCCGCGGCTGTACTCAGCGCGTTGATCGCAACTGTCCTTTTTGTCAGGGTATGGCTTTCAACAAGCAGTAAGGATATCTCTAAAAAGATATGGGGGCAAATTGTCGTTGGTATGGTCGCGTGGACAGTAGCCGAGGGAACCTGGGCCTATTACGAAGTCATCCTGGGGCAGGAGGTTCCTTATCCCTCCCTGGCAGATTCGTTCTGGTTGTTTGGATACGTTATGTTCTACGTGGCATTGCTCAACCAATATCGTTTATTTCAAACTGCACCCACACAGCGACAGAAATTAGCAGTATTCTGGCTTGTGGTCGTGTTTTCTCTGATCGTCAGTTTTTTGGTACTTATACCAATTATCGAGAGTTTCGATCCTCAAAAAGTTCTGGAGAGCCTGCTGAATATTGCCTATCCGCTTTTTGATCTGGTCTTGTTGATCCTAACCCTGGCAATCATATTCTCTTTGGAACAAGGCCGATTCGCCCTTACCTGGCGCTTATTAGGCCTGGGCCTTGTATTCATGTCCTCGGCGGATTTGATGTTTTCCTACGCCAGTTGGAATGAAATATATTTCCCGGACGGCCGTCTGAACAGTATTACCGTGCTGATCGACACGCTGTATTATGTTTCGTATTTAGCCCTGGGGCTGGCAGCCTACACATACGGCATCGTTTCCGATTCACTCCAATCTGTCAAAATCGATGTGGTCCTGCGTGCGCTGACGAAGAGCAACATTCTGGTCTTTATCGATCGGGATGGCAGGATCATTTCGGCCAGCGATAACTTCTTGGATCTGGTTCGCTCCCTGCAGAACCCCGCGCACTATCTTCAAAGGCCTTTTAGCCAGGCACTTAACATCGACCAGGCCCTCATGGCCGATCTGGTGCGGAAGACGATTCAGCAGGGTTCTCTCAGTACCCAACCGATGGAGATCAGGGCTTCACGTGGCGACTTGAGGACGATCTGGTTAACCTCCGTAGCAGTGTATGAGGGACAAAAAAAGCTGGTCTGTCTTGCGCTGGTCCTGCGTACAAATTTCAATTTGCAGGGCGAAGAGGAACGAGCCCTGAGTGAGGAACAGAAGATGTTGATCAATTATTACCTCACGCAGGCCGGCACATACCAGAACGAAGAAAACCAGGTCCTCAAGGCCTATTTCCTTGAACAGATCCGCCTGCTGTACTCATTGATCCAACAGTTCAGCGGCGTATCGGTAGCGCACAAACTGATGATCCATTTAAATCAGGTGGTCGGTCAGAAGGACTGGCATTTTACTTTTACGGGCCAGGAGATCGGTATC
>DASTOH010000280.1:0-11226 GCA_035720235.1 Anaerolineales bacterium
CCGCGCTCGAAGTGTTCACCGAATGGAAATCCATCTACGTGGATTATTCAGGCAAATTACAGCGCGCGCAGATCGATAACCGGGAGGAGTAATTTTGGACACCGCTGGTCGAGTAGTCCCGCGTGATCGTCGCGGGACGTATCGAGATCAAAGCATAACGAATTGAGATGAAATATCAAAATGTGGTCTCGATACATGTCTCACTTTCGTTCGACACTACTCGACCATCACTGGTTATTGAAAACTGATTTCTGATGACTTTAACCTGGGAATCGACGTACGCCATCGCTTTAGAGTTACGCAGGCAACACAAAGATGCAAACATCGAAGAAGTAACATTGCAACAGATATTGGATTGGACTCTTGCACTACCAGAATTTGAGGATGATCCCGCGCTTGTGAACGACGACATCCTTTACGCGATCTATCAAGATTGGTTCGAGGAGAACATCAATGGATAATGAAAAATTAAGTTCGCCCCAATACGCCATTCCTGAGGACATTCAGAATGTCGTGACCGTCACCACGCTGGACCGCATCTACAACTGGGGCCGGCGTTGGTCGGTATGGCCGCTCATGTTTGGTCTGGCATGCTGCGCCATCGAAATGATCGTGGCCCAGACCGCCCGTTACGATCTCGCTCGCTTCGGCATGGAGGTGATGCGTCCCTCGCCGCGGCAGGCCGATCTGATGCTGGTGGCCGGCACGGTGACCAAGAAAATGGCCCCGGCCATCGTGCGCCTTTACAATCAGATGCCTGAGCCGAAATATGTGGTTGCAATGGGTGCCTGTGCATCCAGCGGAGGCCCCTTCAAGGAAGGCTACAACGTCGTCGCCGGCATCGATAAATTCCTGCCGGTGGACGTGTATGTTCCAGGTTGCCCGCCCACCCCACAGGCGCTGATCGCGGGCCTGATGAAATTGCAGGAAAAGATCGACAAGGAATCTCTCAAGAAAGTTCGCTGGTACCGAAAGGGCCAGGATACGGTTGCCATCCCTGAACCGATTTTGGGACCCGATCTCATTGACATCCGGCGCAATTCTGAGATCAAAGACGCTGCCGCGGCCGCAGCAAAGGAAGGTGCATCATGACCACCCCGCTTCCCCAAACTGCGACTTCACAGCCCCCTACCCTGGACCTGGCCGCGCGTTTCCCGAACGTGGTCACCGCTGACAGCCGCCCCAACTTCAAAGGCTGGATCGTCCCCAAAGAGAATCTGGTTGAAGTTGCCATGGCGCTGCGCGATGAGTTTGGCTACGATTTGCTTTCTTCTTTGACCGGCGTGGATTATCTGCCCGAAAACAGAATGGAAGTGGTCTATCACGCCTACAAAACCACCGGCGGACCCGGCCTGGAGTTCAAGGTGCAGGTTCCGCGTGTGGACCCGATCGAAGTGCCCTCCCTGATCGGCGTTTGGCCCGGCGTTGACTTTCAGGAACGCGAAGCCTGGGATCTACTTGGAATCCGCTTCACAGGTCACCCTGATTTGCGCCGCATCTTGATGTGGGAAGGCTTCGAAGGCCACCCGATGCGCAAGGATTGGAAAGAGGGCTTCTACGAGGAAGATACCAAGCCCTTCAAAAGCCGCTGGCCTGATGGCAAGTTCTACATGGCAGAGGACAAAAATCCATTCAAGGATAACCTGACGTTCCCGCAAGATTTCGATCCTGAAAAATGGATTCCCGAGGGAGAGGCGCTATTGTATGGTTCGCTGGCGCGCTACACCCTCAAACAGCCAGATGGCCTCGGCACCGATCGGATCGTCATCAACATGGGTCCGCAGCATCCCTCCACACACGGAGTCTTCCGTGCCGCCATTACTGTGGATGGTGAAACGGTTGTCGGTCTTAAACCCGTCATCGGTTACCTGCATCGCAATCACGACAAGATCGGTGAACGCAATACCTACATCCAGAACATGCCCTATACCGACCGGCTCGATTACTTCAACTCGATGGCAAATAACTTCGGTTATGCTCTCGCGGTTGAAAAGCTGATGAATATTCCTGTGGCCGAACGGGCTGACTATATCCGCGTGATCATGGCCGAACTCACCCGCGTGCAGAACCACCTGGTCTTCATCGGCAACCTGCTGAACGACCTGGGCGCCATGTACACGCCCGCGCTGTATGCCTTTGAAGAGCGCGAACTCATTCTCGATATCTTCGAAGCCGTCTCCGGCGCGCGCATGATGTGCAATTACTTCCGCTTTGGCGGTGTGGTGCGCGATGTGCCTGATGATGTGATGCAAAAGATCAAGGATCTGGTCGTTGAACGTCTGCCCGCCAGGACCGATGAAATGGATCGCTTCCTGACGGAAAATGAGGTGCTGGTCTCGCGCCTGAAAGGCGTGCATGTCATCGATGGAGAGACAGCCATTCGATATTCGGTGACCGGGCCGGTCCTGCGTGCCGCGGGGGTGCCCTACGATATCCGCCGCGCCGATCCGTATAGCATCTACGATCGCTTTGAATTTGATGTGGCGATGCGCCCGCACGGCGATTTGTATGATAACTACCTGATCCGCATCGATGAGATTCACCAGTCCCTACGGATCCTGAAGCAGGCCATCAAGCAGATTCCCCAGGGGCCGATCAACTCTCAGAAACCAGTGTATCAGGTCCGGGTTCCGGCAGGTGAAGCGTACGGTCGCATCGAATCCCCCAAAGGTGAGCTTGGCTTCTACGTCGTCTCTAACGGCAAACCGAATCCCTGGCGTTACCACGTCCGCGCTCCATCCTTTGTCAACATCACTCCCCTGGAGCAGATTTGCGTTGGCAAAAAGATCGCGGACTTCGTGGCGCTCTTCGGTGTCCTTGACGTGGTGATGGGCGAGTTGGATAGATAGATGTCATTGCGAGCGAGTGGCAGCGAGCGTGGCAATCTCCTCGCGAGTGAGGAGATCACTTCTCGCAGACTCGCAATGACATAAAGGAGATTTTATGTACGGAAAAGGCATACTTAAAGGCCTAAGCGTTACCTGGCATCGATTCTGGGAAACCTATTTGGAAGATATTTCCTGGCTGCTGCGCGGCAAAAAACGCTATTTCACGGAAGAAGGCGTCAAGCATCGCTCCAGCAAGGATACAAAAGGCATCTTCACGATTCAATATCCGGAAGAGCGGCTGGTCCCGCCCGAGGAAGCACGCTACATCCCGTTTTTGGTGTACGACGAGGGTCCAGATGGAAAGAGAGAACAACGTTGCACCTCTTGCGGAATTTGCGCCAAGGTTTGTCCGCCGCAATGTATCTGGATTGTGCGTTCAAACGACCCGAATACGGGTCGGCCGATTCCGGAACCAACTGAATTCTATATTGACGCGGACATTTGTATGAACTGTGGCTTCTGTGCCGAATATTGTCCGTTTGATGCGATCATCATGGATCATGATTTCGAGATAGCGTCATACGGGCGCAATGTTTACAATATGGAAAAACTACTCAAACCGGCTGAGTACTATAAGAGCATCCGCCCATTGAACTATGCGCGCAATGAAGCCGCGCGTAAAGCGGAAGCGGAAGCCAAGAAGGCCAAGGAAGCCGCCAAAGCCGCGGCCGCGGCCGCCAAGGCCGCGACGCCACCCGCAACACCAGCGGCCTAGTACGGAAGGAAACAAGTAAACACGTAAACAAGGAATACCTGTCTACGTGTTTACCTGTGTACCTGTTTACTTTCTACAGGAAGTGTAATGACAACAATCACTAAAGAAGCCATTCTCAACGCTCTCAGCAAAGTGCAGGAACCCGATCTTGGGCAGGATTTGATCACCCTTAACATGGTCCGCAATCTGGAGATCAGCGGCGGTAGCGTTTCGTTCACCATCATGCTGACGACCCCGGCCTGCCCCTTCCGGGCCAAGCTTGAAAGAGATGCAAAACAGGCCGTCCTGGCGGTTGAAGGAGTTCAATCGGTGGACATCAAAATGGACTCTGACGTGCCCAACGATGGCCGCATGCGTGGACTGGTCAAAATGCCCATCCGTAATGCGGTCGCGGTCGGCTCAGGCAAGGGCGGTGTCGGTAAGTCTACCGTGGCAGTCAATATTGCAGTGTCATTGGCCATGGCGGGCGCACGCGTGGGCCTTATGGATGCGGATATTTATGGTCCCAACATCCCCACCATGCTTGGTGTGGATAGACTGCCGCCTCCGAACGGACCGCGCCTCATCCCTGCAGAGGCCTATGGCATCAAAATGATCTCGATGGGCTTGCTGGTCAAACCAGGGCAGCCACTCATCTGGCGCGGACCGATGCTCAATTCGGCGATTCGTCAGTTCCTGAGTGATGTGGAATGGGGCGAGTTGGATTATCTGATCATTGACCTGCCCCCCGGAACCGGCGACGCGGCGCTCTCGCTCGCGCAGGCATTACCCTTGAGCGGCGCAGTGATCGTCACACTTCCGCAACTGGTCTCACTCGAGGATGCCGGGCGGGGACTGAACATGTTCAAGACGCTCGAAGTGCCTGTCCTCGGCATCATCGAGAATATGTCCTATCTCGAATTGCCCGATGGCACACGCATGGACATTTTCGGCACGGGCGGCGGCGAACATCTGGCGCAGATTACAGACACCCCATTCCTTGGCAAAGTGCCCATTGATCAGAACGTGCGCATCGGCAGCGATACCGGCAGACCTATCGTCGTAACACATCCTGACTCGCCAGTGGCGGTGGCGCTCCGAGAAATTGCCGAAAATATTGCTGCCAGGGTCAGCGTCGCGGCGTTGGAATCAAAAAATGATCTTCCGATCAATATCGTAGAATAAGCCAGAGAACTGAAGTAAGAGAAAAGACCTGACAGTGGAACTGCTCAGGTCTTTTATTTCGTGCTTTTCAGATGTTCTCCAATATTGCCCACTTTCGTCAACCGCGCTGCTTACCTGACCATGGCTAGCGTGGATAACACATTTAACAGCGGGCGCAGGGAGTCGGGGGCACTGGTATCGCTGGTACGAATACAATGCTGTGAGGAACCAGATTCCACCGTGAGGGTATAGATGAATTCATCCGGCGTTGCGGTGCCAACCATATCTTCCGGAAGCTTAAAGAAATCAGATTTCTGCACCAAATGTATCAGATTCAGGGCCTCGTTGGCGGGTAACGTATCCAGGTCCAGGTCAAGCTCGATTTCTTGGCCCACGAATCCACCAGAACGGTTAAATTTGATTTTGGTCATCTCTGCTTACCTTTCATCGCCGTTCGCGCAGAGCAAAACGGCTGGAACATCACAACTGATCATTGCAAGGAATCCTGAAGTCGATACCGATGATGCAGCGTGATGACGGATAGAGGAGTGGATATGTATCCAGATTGAATATAGCCGAAATATAGGCTTTGGCGAGACCGTTTTCAACCATTACTGTGGTTTGATTCACCATTAATTCATACTTAAAGTTACATTTCCTACATGAAAATGATCTTAATTATGGGGCATGATTAATAGAATTGGGTTAGAACTCTGGTCTCCGCATTGAAATGCTTTGGCGAAACCGTATAATGAATATTGGGGCAAAATAACTTTCCGCTGATCCGAAGCAAATTAGTGAGTGAAAAGACGGTTCTTGTGCAGAAAACGTCTTTCCCTCACGCAATCATACGACCTCGAAGATGTGCAACCGAAAGTTTGTCAGCATTTTGTCTGTTTGGAAAAGCTTTTGGTACCCAGCAGCTAATCCTGTACTTCTCTGTGCTGAGGCTCTCTAATTCGCTTGGAGGTAAAATGAACTTTATCGTTTGGATCATCTTTGGTGCCATCGCCGGATGGGTTGCCAGCATCATTACCGGACGCAATGCCCAAATGGGGGGCTGTGCCAACATTATTGTGGGCATTTTGGGGGCTGTCATCGGAGGATTCATCATGCAATCCTTTGGTGCACAAGGCATCACCGGTTTCAACCTTCCGAGCATGCTCGTCGCGATATTGGGCGCCGTACTTCTGCTCTTTGTCGTGGGAATTTTCCGCCGAGTGTAGCCCTTTATTTTCTTGAAACGTGAATCGACAAACAGGAGAGAGACATGATCACAAGACAGATTCCTCTGGAACGCGGCGCAGTGAGGGCGGCAAACATCTCTGACACATCCGAAATTGAGCAGGCTCTTGATAAGCTAAAGATCCCCCACCCTAGCAGCGTGATTGTCCTGGTCGGCGGCGCCAGTGGAATCGGCTGGCTGGATATGTTTCCCATGCGGAAAGCTGTAAACATCGTTGCTCAGCTGGCAGAAGAAACGCAATCTGTCGTGGTCGATGGAGGCACACAAGCAGGCATCATGACCGAGATCGGAAAACAACGAAAACGCAATAGATATTCTTTTCCATTAATTGGAGTCGTATTTGACAAACTGATTACGAAAGAAAAACCGGCCTCCATTCTGGATCCCAATCACACGCACTTCTTTTTAATCCCCGGCGACGACTGGGGCGATGAATCTTCCTGGATCTCGAAGATCGCCACCAGGATTTCAGACAATTATAAGTCCATCACGGTTTTGATTAACGGTGGAAATATTTCGAGACAGGATGTTGAGTACAGCCTGCTGGAGAAGCGCCCCACATTCGTGATCCGCGGCACCGGGCGGCTGGCGGATGAGATCACGCTGACTGGAAATGTCTTTGCCGTGAATATTACGCAAGAGCCAGAAGCAATATATGAATACCTGAAAGCCAGGTTGTGCTAACCTGCAAACGACAACACGAAACCGTGAAATACCGCAAATAGTCCATTAAGTAAAATGCCGAGAATTGCCACCCAGCGTGGCAATTCTTTGCGTCTGAGGCTTGCCGCTCCCAAAATCATTCCAATGGATCCTGGCATGATGAGCAACAATCCGCTGATAATTATTTCAGCAGTCAGTGACAGGCGCAAAAGCGAAGACTCAAAGTACGTCAATAGAAACAGAAAAAGGAGAGAAAGCAGGAATAAAAATATCGATTTTGCTCCAAGGCTGGGTCTCATCTCGAGTTCTCCATGGGTAACCAATGTCTGAGAGCGAGTACGGATGAACACTTGCTGGCCGAGTGTACATGTCATCTGAAGCAAGCAGAGACCTGACGAATGTTTGCCGTCAGGTCTTTCTGCATGTATAAGAGTTAGGTCGATATCGGAGTGTCGGTCGGTGCAGGTGGATTCGTCGGCGGTGGGTCAGTGGGTGGAGGCGGATTCGTCGGAGGGGGATCAGTAGGCGGAGGCGGGTTGGTGGGAGGAATCGGCGTGTCTGTCGGTGGCGGGATGGGCGTATTCGTGGGTGGCGGGACAGGCGTGTTGGTTGGTACCGTCTTTGGCGTGTTGGTCGGTTTGGGTGTGTTGGTATCTTTGGGCGTAGGTGTGGGACGAGGTGTATTGGTATTTTGGGGCGGATTCGTGGGAACTGGTATCGGCGTATTCGTTGGCGGGACCGGTGTACTTGTACTGGCAGGCGGTGCCGTCCGAGTAGGTACAGGAGTAGGTGTGCGGGTGCTGACAAATGTGATTATCTCACAAGAGGCTCCACCATGTCCATACAAAAATTAGAGCACAAATTGGATGGAATTACTTGGAATCATAATGTTCACTTCTTTTTTGATTCCCAGATGGCCATACTCAGTGACTCGTATTCATAATAAATACGTTGAATAAATGAGTCTATGGAACAAATCTCAAATATAATCACATTACAAAATCAACCCATCAAGGAATTCTATGCAACTCTACTTCGTCCGTCATGGACAATCCATAAACAACGCTCACTGGAGCGAGCCAGATTACAAAGAAAGCCCTGACCCGGTGCTGACCGAGCTCGGCCAGCAGCAGGCATACATTGTCGGAGAGTATCTGGAGAATCTGCAGCACATCACCGAGCACCAGGGCTGGGACATACACAATCGTCACGGCTTTGGGATCACCCACCTCTACACCAGCCTGATGGAACGAGCCGCGCACACGGCCTCCTTCATCGCGCGACGGCAACCAGCTCTTCCCTTTGCGGCATGGGAGGACATCCACGAAAGTGGTGGCATCTTTGGCCGGGAAGGTGATACGAAGCTACAGGGTCTGCCAGGCAAGACACGCTCCTATTTCGAAGAGCATTTCCCTGAACTGATCCTGCCCGCGAGTCTGGACGGTTGCGGCTGGTGGAATAACCGTTCGTTTGAAACGGAGGAGGAATGCCAGCTCCGCGCGCAGCGCGTTTGGGCGGAGTTGCTGGCACGCCACAGCGACCGGGATGGCGAGCCTGAACAGCGCGTGGTATTTGTCAGTCATGGTGGATTCTTCGGGCACCTGGTCTGCGCCATGCTCAACATGCCCTGGCGCCAGGCTTCGAACGGACTGAAATCGTGGTTTGTGCTGAACAATTGCTCGATCAGCCGGTTTGACATCCGTCATGGAGAAGTGCTCATCTCCTACTTGAACCGTACCGACCACCTGCCCACTCATCTCATCACAGGATAATCATCACTTGAAACTGCCTCCGTGGCGTGTTACCCTGGACACGGAGGCGCAATAATGAAAACTGCTTCAAATCACTTCCTGGAAACGCCGCATAGCAAGCTGGGTTGGTGGTCAGTCCGTTTGGGAGTCGGATTCGTGGTGTTGTTCCTGATCAACTCCTTCGTGTTCATACCCTCCTCCAGTGATGCGCCCTGGCGGCACGTCATTCTGCCGTTTTACGGCATTTTCATGCTGCTGTGCGGACTGGGCGCGGGGGTCGTGGGACTGATTGCTGTGCTTCGCCAGCATGAACGTTCCTGGCTCATTTGGCTGATGATCGTACCCGGTCTTTTTGTTCTCTTCCTGCTGGTGGGCGAGCTGCTGTTCCCGCATTAGTACGCAGTAACACTCACAAGGAGGCTCCACAATCTCCCGTTGAATCGTCTGTAGCCTCCTCAGGAGGTCGATGTCGCAATTTCATTCACGATCAAAATCGGTGTCTGAGAGAGCATGGCGGAAATGGTATCGTTCCAGGATCTGTTGGAAGAGTTCCGCCTGCACTGGCGTCACCTCGGTGAACTCGATCCCGATATTGAAATAGTGTGGGCTTTCATCCTGATGGCACCAGGCAAAACGGCCGGGAATGATGACGGGTAGTACGTTAATGTCAGGCAGATCACTCGGAAAGTTGATCTCCAACATGGTTTGCTTGTTGATCGTGATCAACTTTTCACCGATCACGAGCGCGCCGCGCAGGCTCAGGTCACCGAGATAGCCCAATAAGGTCCTCGGGTGCAGATCATAAACTGGCGTAAAGGCCATCAATTTTCTGCGGGTTTCTCTTCTCCGCTCGTCCATGTGCAACTCCTTGTCACGGCTGCAAGCATACGGGAAAAGGCCCACCTGCGCAAGAGCAACGACATGACTCCGGCCAGGATCACCCACTGACGCGTTTACCCTCGAACTTCGCTCCACAGGACTACATTGATGTAATCAGGCCAGGGAGGAGGGTGAGCAACTTGTTCATTAATCCTTTCCGCATACAACTGAAGGGCTCAGACGAATCGGCGTTTTGATGTGGTGTCGATGCTTGCCATGACATCCTTCCCAACTAAATCTATGCGGTTTTATACTTTGTCCCGCAGGTTTTTTATAGCGAGTCAAGCAATGACTGATGGCCCGCGGGACATGTTTTTAGGACTTAACTTATTCTAATTTATTATACACCCACGCCAGATCATAACCACTACTTTCGTCTTTCCCCCATACGGTATAATTGTCCCCATGAACCAAAACATTATTGGTGTTCGATTCACCAAAGTAGGCAAGATATACCACTTTGACACATCCGCCGTCCCTGATGTAAAGGTCGGCGAGCACGTGATCGTGGAAACCTCCCGCGGCAAGCATCTGGGCGAAGTCATCCAACTCGTGAAGGGGATGCCCCCGCAGCCAGAAGGCGGCTGGAGGTCCGTGGAACGGCGCGCCACCCCGCGCGACCTGCTCCTGCTCCAGTCCTGGCAGTCCAAACAGACCGAGGCTATGATCAACTGCCGGGCCCGCGCCGCCGAGCTGCGACTCGAAGGCGTCAAGATCGTCTCGGCCGAGTACAACTACGACGGCTCAAGGCTGGCGTTCCTCTTCAGCACTGAAAGCGAAGAGAAGGTCGATCTCAAGTCACTTAAGCGCGATATGCACGAACTCTATCCTCACACGCATATCGAGCTTCGACAGATCGGTCCACGTGACGTGGCCAAGATCATCGGCGGCATGGGCGCCTGTGGCCTCGAGACCCGCTGCTGCTCCAAGTTCCTGACGGACTTCTCTCCCATTTCCATCAAGATGGCCAAGGAGCAGGGCATCTCACTCACGCCCGAAGAGATCACCGGCATGTGTGGGCGCCTGCGCTGTTGTCTCATCTATGAATATGAGCAATATGTGGAGGCCCGCAAGCAATTGCCCAAACGCAACAAGCGTGTCATCACGCCCAAGGGTGAAGGCAAGGTGATAGACGTCCTCCCGATGAGCAACAAGGTCATGGTATTGCTGGACAGTGAGGAGCGTTTCACCACCACCTTCGAGCGCGAAGAGTTGCAGCCCTGGGACGAGCTCGAAGCCCTGCGCCGCAAATCCGAAGCGCCTTGCGACCGTCACGAAACGGGCGGATGCACCTGCGGCAAAGCCAGCCCCCGCCAGAGGAAAAATTGATCACGCGTTACAGAGTACAGAGCACGCAAGATCGCGAAGTCCGTAATTCGTACTGCGTATGGGCAGTTACCAATCGAAAATCGTAAATCCAAAATCGTAAATCGAAAATCGCCTCTCGCCTCCCTCCCAGCCGCAGCCTGCTCCCTGGTACCTGAAACATGACACTCTCCGACAACTGGTCCTCCCCTCAAAACATCCTCGTGATCCTGGCGCATCCCGACGACCCCGAATTTTTCTGCGGAGCCACGCTCGCCCGATGGGCTCGCGCCGGGCATCGCATCACCTACGTGTTATTGACCTGCGGTGACAAGGGCTTCAATCCATCCACCCAGCCCGACATGACGCCCGAAAAGCTGTGCGCCATCCGGCATGAAGAGCAGTACGCCGCAGCCAAAGTGATTGGAGCCGAGTCAGTTCACATCATGGATCACCCTGATGGCTACCTCGTGCCTGACTTGAATCTCCGGCGCGAAGTGGTGCGCGAGATCCGCAGGCACAAGCCTGATATCCTCGTCACCTGCGACCCTCAATCGTTATTTGCCACCTACGGCATCAACCACCCTGACCATCGCGCCGCGGGACAGGTCGTCCTTGACGCGGTCTTTCCAGCTG
>DASTOH010000281.1:0-11092 GCA_035720235.1 Anaerolineales bacterium
GCTACAGAAGTTGGCAGTGCGGAGATGCCCTCCGCAGGACGCCCGTTCAGCTCTGAACTGTTGAATCAATTAAGGGCCAGAGGGATTCAAATTGCACCCTTGATCCTTCATACGGGCATATCCAACCTTGAGACTCATGAACCACCCTATAAAGAGTTTTATCGGGTACCTCCTGAAACCGCGGAAATTGCAAACACCGCGCGAGCTTCGGGCCATCGCATTATCGCGGTTGGGACGACAGCCATCCGCGCGCTGGAAACTGTCACGAATGGAGATGGAAAGACCCACGCAGGCGAAGGTTGGACGTGTCTTGTCGTCATGCCTCAGCGCAAACTACGATCTGTCTCTGCATTACTGACGGGCATGCACGAACCTGAAGCCTCTCATCTGGCCATTCTGGAGGCGTTGGCGGGTCTGTCACATATCAAGGTCGCCTATGACGAAGCTTTGCGTACTGGCTACCTTTGGCATGAGTTTGGGGATTTGCATTTGATCATGCCGTAATGTCATTGCGAGCGACCGGAGGGAGCGAAGCAATCTCCTCTAAAACAGGTAAATCTCATCGATAGGTCTTTTTCTCATCATTAGGAGATTGCTTCCCGAAGGCTCGCAACGACATATCGCTTTTTGCATTACAATCAATTCATGACCGCCGACTCTCAACAGGATATCCAGGCCCTTCAAGCCATTGGACGAGTTTGCGCCGAGACGTTGCGCCGTATGCAGGACGCCGTCCGCGCCGGGATGACGACGCGCGAGCTCGATGAGATTGGGCGAGCTTATCTCGAAGCCGAGGGTGCGCACTCTGCACCGCAGGCCATGTACAACTTCCCCGGCGCCACCTGCATCAGCGTCTCGCCTGTCATCGCTCATGGGATCCCCAACGAGCACAACCTGCGCGAAGGTGAGCTAATTCACATCGACGTCTCTGCCGAGTTGGACGGCTATTATTCCGACACCGGCGCGTCGATGGTGGTCTCCAAAAGCGAACGTCACCTCGAGAAATTGTTGGATGCCACCAAGGCCGCCCTCACGAAGGCATTACGCGCGGCCAAAGCGGGTAATCCCCTGAACGGCATCAGCCGCGCGGTACAGACGGAGGCCAGCAAACGCGGCTACAACGTCATCCACGATTTGACGGGTCACGGCATTGGACGCAAACTGCACGAAGCGCCTAGTGAGATCCTGAACTACTACAACCCCGCCGACCGCCGCATCCTCAACGATGGGTTGGTCCTTGCCATTGAGCCTTTTCTCACCCCGGGCATGGGGCGCACTACTCAGGAACGCGATGGCTGGTCGCTGCGAACCGCGGATCGTGCGATCGCTGCGCAGTTCGAGCACACGATCATTGTGACAAAGCAGGAGCCGATCATTCTGACGATATGATCAATCTTCATCTTCTCTCCAATCCAGGCGACCGCGATATCCGCTGGGTGCTGGAGGTGTGCCATCCTTATCTTGCAGATAAAGAGGACGCAACCGTTGCCTTTCTGCCACAGGCCTGGCTGAACGTCCGTCACTGGCTGGATTACACAGTCCGTTCTTTTCAGGGGCTGGCACGCGTGGAATTGATCGATACCGAACAAATGGACCTGCCCGCCATGGAAGCCGTCATACGGCGGGCGCAGGTGGTTTATATCTCCGGGGGGAATACATTCCTGTTGAACCATCGCCTGCATATCAGCGGATTAATGGCGTATCTCCGTAAAAAAGTACAGGCGGGTTTGCCGGTGGTTGGGTTCAGCGCCGGGATGATCGTCTGCGGGCAGAATATCCTCACGGCTAACGATATGAACTCGGTGGAGACGAATCACTTCGAGGGCCTGAAAGCCTCATCCTTCAATTTCTTTCCACATTACACCGCGGATGATTACGGACAGTCCGCGCAGGATGACTGGCTTTCAGAGTATCATTCGTTTCACGATAATCCTGTCATCATGTTGAGTGATAGCGCGTATGTGCGGGTGGAAGGGAAGAAGACAACCCTCATGCGCGGCGATGCCTGGATCTGGAGAAGGGATTCAGAAAAGGAAAAGCTGGAAGTCGACGGGACCGTTGTCCCGTAGTTAAGGAGGCGAGCATGACTGAGGAAGAGGATTGGGTTCCCGGAAGTATGCCCGAATTGCTGGCGTCCATCGAGCATGAGTGGAAGTTGTTGTGGGATGTCATTGCCAGACTCGATGAAACCAAAATGATGTCACCCGATTCCGGCGGCTGGAGTCCGAGGGATAATCTTGCACATCTGAGCGAATGGATGAACGTGTTGATGGGGTACCACCTGGATCGCCGTCCCAGCCATGAAGTGTTGAGAGTCTCAGAGGAGGTCACTGAGGGCTGGGATATGGAAGTCATCAACCCAGTATTGTACGAGCGAAACCGCAACCGTTCCACACAGGATGTGTTGGATGAATTACGTCGAGTGTATTCCGCTTTGATCGGGAAATTACAGGGGATGTCTTTTGAAGATCTGTTGAGACCGCGTCATACCGATGACCCCGAGAAACGCCCGGTTCTGATGTGGGTGCTTGGCGATACTACCGAACACTTTGCCGAACATCGCGCGACGATCGAGAAAATGTTGTAGTGTGAAAGACAAGGGCCATTCCAATCAAACCCCAGGAGGATGTAACCATGGAATTTGACCTCAGCAAGATCTCTACCATCATCGGCATCCTAGGCGCGTACTTTGCCGTGATCTTTGTTTTGGCCGTCAGTGTCGAGACCATTCTCGAGCCATTCACTTCGCTGCCCTGGCTCAGAAAGAAACTCGACCCCGATGAGATTTTGAAAGATATTAAAGAGTGGCTGCCCACAGGCTCGGATGCCGAAGCCAAGGTTACCGCCATCCAAAGCCTGACCACCGACGCCAAAATGACCGAAGATGAACTCTTGAGAGGCGTGCAGGACCTTAAACAGGTGGCGGATGAGGCCGTTCAAGTTCTGGGACCTGCCAGCAAAATCACCCAGGCGCAAAAGGAGCTCGCCCTGAAGTTCGCAGCCCTGCGTCGAAAATATGCCCTGGACGAGAAACAGCGTATCACGGTGTTGCGCCTTATTGCAGCTTTTATAGGGATAGCAATGGCCATCATGCTGGGGATCGATACGTTTGATATCCTCGGTGTGTTATTCCCGCCCCAGGTTCAATTGATCCTGACTCAACAGAATGCCCAGATCGGAGGCATGCTCATCACGGGTCTCGCCGCCAGCGCGGGCAGTTCGTTCTGGCATGATATGCTCGGGCGCGCCCGCAACCTCAAGGATACCGTGCAGGGTGTCTCACAAGTGCAGATGGTTCAAAAGGTGTAACTCGTCAATACGCTCGTGTAAGGGCTTCCCTCACGGGTGCTTCGCAAAGCTCCTACACGAGCAGAACTTATTCATCATCACCTGACTCTGCATTCCCCAGATCGGGGATCGCCTTTTCCACCTCTTCAGGGCTTTGACCTGCTTCCAGCCGGTCTACCACTTCGTCGAATTCCGGAGGCATCTCCTCGCCCATTTCCTTGCCCATCTTCCGCATCATTCTTCCCATCGCCTGGGGATCATCCTCCAGGCCTTCGAATCCGCTGAAATCATCGGCCATGGACTCCATGCGGCCCTCCTCTGATTTCGCAATGCGGACCTTCGTCATGCGGCGGCGGACGTTCTTGCTGCTGCAGTGTGTGCAGGAGACTTTTTTCTTGCCGTACTCGGCGAAGGTGAGGAACACATCAAAACGCTGGTTACAGTTGTTGCAGATAAAGTCGTAGGTGGGCATAGAGCAATTTTAATGGAATCAAGTCAGGTTGGGGAGAGAGGCAATAATCAGCGTGTAGGTTGGAATGTCGCGTTGTATTTCATCTCTCCATCTGTGGTTAATTGAACTGGCTGCATGGATGGGGTGTTCAACATCTTTTGAATATCCAAAAGATACAAATCTGTACCCGCTTCGGCACCGCTTGTCATTGTCATAATCCCATATTTTCCATCGAGCGACCACTGCATGCTAAACGCCTGTGATGGATTGGCTGCGGGCATGTTCAGTTGTTGAATTTGAGTTCCATTCCAGTTCATCAGGAAGAAAAATCTGGTGCCTTCGAGGCAATCAACACTAACGAGATCATAGTTTCCGTTTGGCGATATGTTATGGATAGTCTCCTGCATAAACCAGTCGCTGGGGGTTTGGCAAACTGAACTTAATTTCCAAGACGGTGAGGAGCTTGAATTATCTTTGAGTGTAAACCATCTCAATGCATCAGGCTCCTCGACAACATAGGTGTTCTCGAATATTGCGACAATGGGTGAAGTGTGAGAAGCGAGTTCAACGGGACTGCTGCCGATGGTGTCAAACCTCTGCAACAGCCATTTTGCCTGTTCTTCGTTGCCATTCCAACCAGAGACAAGGAAATGCTCATTATCTTCCCAAACAATAAAATCAACAAAACTTCCTGCGGAGAGTTCATGTCTATTGGTGCCATCTACATTGACAGTATACAGCGCTGTTTCGGTTACACTGCTATTCGACGGTTTCTGCCTGACATAGATGATTTTGTTGTTATCAGGTGACCAGGACCGAAAAACAAAAACTCCTTGTCCTTCAGAGATTTTTACTTTATTGCTTCCATCTGCATTCATTACGTATAGATCGCCTATATTAGGATTTCCGGTTGGGCTTGATTTATACACAATCTTTTGACCATCTGGTGACCAAACAGGGAAGCTATTGAAGCCGGGCTCTGTGGTCAATGTATGTTTATTGTTCCCATCTGAGTCCATAATGTAGATATTTTTACTCGCAGAATGGATATCTAGGCCTTCAAAGGCGATACGCGTCCCATCTGGGGACCACATAGGCTCGCTATCAGCCCATGGAGAGTTGGTAAGCCTTTTTAAGTCATTGCCATTGGTGTGTATGGTGTATATATCTGTATTGTTGCCCTCTTGCTTTGTAAATACAATCAGCCCATCATAAGTTAATGATTTTTCCGGTCCGGGCGTTGGCTGTGTCTCGGTGTGGTCTTCCGAGAGCATGGGCTGCCAGGCTGGGGATGTATCGGCACTTGGCGAGCTCGTTATCTGGAAAGGTTCGACATCAAGGTTTTGTAAAACGTCTCTCACACGGAGGGTATAAATATCCCAGTTTCCTGACACGTCTGAGCTGTAGGTGAAAAATAAACTATCTGGTGACCAAGAGGTTACTGCTATATGCCCAGGGAGCTTTCTATGGATGATATCTGAATTGTTGAATGGACTCAGGATAGATAAATAAGAGTTACCAGCTGAGCCGGGTGGGGAGTCCCAGCTTACTACTATCAGGCGGGTTCCATCTGGCGACCAGTCTATTCGATCTGGAACCCAATCTATTTGATCCAGAGTTCCCTCTGGAACAGGCAAAGCTAGAAGTTTTACGCGTTCTGTACCATCGGCGCGCACGGACCAAATTTCGTTCATCGGACACTTATCAGGAGGAAAACAGTTCATTGGACTGGATATATAATTGATCCGCGAACCATCCGGTGACCAATTGAAAGCGGTATCATTACGTTCGCTGTTGCTGAGCTTGAACCTCCCGGTTCCATCTGGATGGATTGTATAAATCTGGGTCGAATTCGATTCCGCGTGAAGGAACGCTATCAAATCGCCTTTCGGCGACCACTTTGGCGAATGATCTCCCCCAGACTCGTTCTCAGTCAATTGGGTGGCGCCGGAACCATTCGCGTGGATCAAATAGATATTGGTGTGTCCTGGGCCAGGAGTTGTCTGTTCCGATTCAATGGGGAAGTGTTGGGCAACCAGATATTGTCCATCCGGTGACCAATCCAGACCCGCCCACCACTCGGTATCAGGAGTGTTCGTCAATCGGATGAGGTTTGTACCGTCCGAGTTCATGGAATAGATCTGCAGACTTCCACTTCCACTTCGATCGTCGGAGAGAAATGCTATGTGCTTACCGTCCGGTGACCAGACTGGGTCCATATCGCGTGCAGAGTTGTTCGTGATGTTTCTTACATCACTGCCATCGGAGCGAACGGTATAGATTTCATAGTTGCCATTCTGTTCGGATGTGAAGACGATCAGCCCATCATGAGATAAAGTCTTTTCTGGTTCAGGAGTTGGGCTTTTCTCAGTGATGTCTTCATTTGCTACCGGTGCTACTGGTTGCCAGGCCGGATGGAAATAAAAGTCACCGCCAATGAACACTTGCGTGGGTTGCGAAGCCGGGTTTTCGAGGGCCTCCTCTACATCCCAAATGTAAAGATTGGTTTCATTCTCGTCATTAAAGTTAAAAGTAAGGAACTTTTCATCGGGCGAAAGTGTAAGATTAGTGAGTCCGCCATTCACAACCGGGACTCTTACATCGGGTAATCTCTGTATCTTGCTGCCATCCCTATTTGTCCAATAAAGCGATAGGTTGTTATCTTTCTTACAGTAACCGCCAATGACAAGGTTACCCTGTAAAGAACGCGCTTTGCCAATGTAACAACTGGCTGGATTGGCGCCTTTCATAAGATCCAACTCGGCACTTGTGCCATCCGGGCGCTGCCAGACCAGCGGTTGACTCGGCTTGTTGCTATCGATACCCAGAGCGATGCCGCCATACCACTCGTAGAGCATTGGTTTTGTTGACATAAGTGCATGAAGCGCATGCTCCTGGGGGTCAAGTTGGTAGATGGTCTCACGGTTCTCTGCATACACGCTGACCGGGAAGATTATAGATCTTCCATCGGAGGCCCAGAAGTAAGGTGTGAAAATATGCTCGTCCTGGGAAAGATATGTGCTCAATTCCTGGGAATTGTTTCCGGCGGCATCCACAATATAAAGATTGGGGACAAACCCGCCTGGCTGGACCTCATCCCACACAACGTACCCAACATACTCTCCATTTGGAGACCATGAGAAAGTATCAAGATTTCTTGCGTCGCTCGCAAGAAGGATTCTGTTTCCATCATTGATGTCCAGGGCGTAAAGATGGCTCGTTTTCTGGTCGGGTTCTTTTTGGACGAACAAGAATCTATTTCCATCGGGAGACCAGAGGTTGAGTCGGGGGTCGCCGGTGGGCAGCAGGGAATGTTCCGCATCCTCATGGGTGAGTTGAAAAACGTTCGATCCATCCGCATTCATCATATAGATTTGAGAAATGCCCGGCCGATCGCTTGCAAAAAGGATCCGTTTTCCATCCGGCGACCAGACCGGATTGGAGTCATGAGCCGGGTTGTTCGTGAGGTTGGTTAAAACACTTCCATCTGCATGGACGGTATAGATTTCGGCATTACCATCTTGTTCAGACGTGAAGGCGATTAACCGATCGCCCGATTGTGAGCCTGAAGCGGGGACATTCGTTTGGTTTCCGTTTACGGCAATGATTTTCTTTTGGAATTGTGCGATAACAGAGCTGATTACAAAAAGCAAAACCAGTAACGCAACAATTCCTCCAAAGATATTAAAAGCAAAATCAATGCGCTTCTGCATCATGATCCTCCGTGATTTTGCGCGGATATTCGTCAGCACATTTTGAGAAGGACCGTCTTGTCCATCCCAGCGCGAATGGAACTCCGCCTGCAAGCGCCTCGTCAGCTTGGAAAAGGATTCAGAATCGAGGCGGCAGGCTTCACAGGCGCGCAGATGCGTTTCCAGATCCAGTCGTTGAGCCTCACTGAGGAGTCCATCCAAATCCATTCGCAGGTAACGTTGGGCCTGTTTATGCGTGATCCCGTTCATGTCATTCTTCTTTCAACAGAGTGCGCAGTTGTTCGCGCGCGTGGTTCAAGCGGGAGTGGACCGTTCCACCGGGGATGCCAAGCATTTCGGCGATGTCTGCCACGGGCAGGTCGTGATAGTAGCGCAGGATGACCGGGATGCGGTGTTTGTCATCGAGGGCCCGGATGGCTTGCCACAGCGCGGCATCGGATTCATTTTGCATCGCCTTGTTCTCAGGGTGGCCTGGCTCGTGCCCCTGCGGGAACAGATGCTGCAGCATCTGTTGCAGTCGCCCACGGCTCTTGTTGCGCCCGAGCCGGTTGCGGCACACATTGACAGTGATGCTGAACAGCCAGGTCTTGAACGCGGCGTGACCGCGAAACGACTCGAGGGCGCGCAAGGCAGAGAGGAAAACCTCCTGTGTTGCATCATCAGCTTCGTCGGAGTCATCGAGGATGGAGAGTGCCAGTCGGTACACATCTCTCTGGTAGGTATGTACCAGGCGTTCGATTGCCAGCGCATCTCCCTCCCGGCATTGTTCAAGCCAGCGGCTGTCCATGACGGTCATTCTACAGGATTAGACAAGGCCCAGGCCGAAAACCTTCATTTGTCTGACCACCGGGATAAGGCTGCCTTAAGGAGAGGCTGCTACAATGAGTCTGTCATGACATTCTCAGCGATCCAAGGAGAAAACAATGGCGAAAAATTATCTGGAAAGTTTGCTGGGTGAGAACGAGCAGATTATTTTGGAGACCCACCAGCACTGGTTTGTTCTCTTCAGCCGGATCTTTGTTGAATTGTTTTTAATCGCAGTATTGCTCGTGGGGATCTTCGCAGCCGGTACCGTCTACCCTCAAGCCAGCTATGGTCTTATCCTGCTGGTGGCGCCAATCGCTGGGATTCTGCATGACGTCCTGGTGTGGCGCAATAGGGCCTATGTTGTTACAAACCGGCGTGTGCTTCAAATTTCCGGTGTTTTCAGCAAAGATGTGGTGGACTCTTCACTCGAAAAAGTGACCGACGTGCGGCTGCACCAGTCCTTCCTGGGGAGAATATTCGATTATGGCGATGTCGAAATCCTCACCGCCAGCGAAGTTGGCAACAACCTCTTTCGGCGCATTGCCAGCCCGGTGAAGTTCAAGACCTCGATGTTGAACGCCAAAGAAAACCTTGGTTTTGACGAACTGGCAGCCAGACCGCAGGTAGAGGTAGAAGAAGACATTCCCACGCTCATCGCCAAACTGGATGGCTTGCGCAAGCAGGGAATCATCACCGAAGCAGAGTTTCAACAGAAAAAGGCGGATTTGCTGGCGAAGCTATAGTCTTAGGACTGTTCAGCTGCCAAGAGAATACTGTGCGAGCGCGGAGATTCCCGGTAATCTTCGCGCTCTTTGCGTGGCGCGGGTGTACTGGGTGGGATGGCCAGCATATTCTTCGGGGTGTACCAAAAATCATTATGGGAACAAACTCACTATATCCTTGCGTTTAAAGAGTAGCAGCATATCCTGCCCTCAAACTGAATCGAATTTGTCAGTGTGCAGATGTCTGTTGCACGGTAAGATAACAGCGAGGGCTTGTATGACAGAGTGATGATGGGGGCAAGCGATTTTTGTGAGGGACGGGTTCGAAGGAGGTTGGAGTATGCGTTGGCAAAAGTTCCTTACTGTGACCATCTTAGTGGGGTTTCTGATCACACAGTTCGTTCCACAGGTATCTGCGGCGAGTGTGTGTAATTGGGCAAAGTTCATCTCAGATGTAACGGTTTCTGATGGCACCTACTTTCCCTCTGGCGCGCCGTTTACCAAGACCTGGCGATTGCAGAATATTGGTACATGCACCTGGACTACCTCGTATAGTCTGGGTTATTACAGCGGCGAACAGATGGGCGCGGTCTCTTCGGTTAATCTGCCCAGGCAGGTAGCGCCGGGAGAGATGGTGGATATCTCGCTCAACATGATCGCACCGCAGACCGGCGGATATCATGATGGGACATGGATCATGCGCGACGCCTCCAGCGTACGCTTTGGCGTCGGTCCCAATGCGAATATGCCTATCTGGGTCACCATCTATGTGGTGGAAACCAACATGGTGGCGTTCGATTTTGTCGCTAACGCGCCGTATGCCCAGTGGAAAAGCGGTGCGGGGGCTTTGCCGTTCCCGGGCACCAGTGGAGATACTCGCGGCTATGCCCTGAAAGTGGACTCCCCAAGGCTGGAAGATAGCTCGGTCGATCCGCAACCGGCGTTGCTGACGGTGCCGCAGAACAAGACCGATGGTTACATCCAGGCGACCTATCCGGAATTTCTTGTTCAGCAGGGTGATCGTCTGCGATTGTTGGTCAACTGTGCGTACAACGCGACCGGTTGTTACGTCACGTTCCGCGTGGACTACATGACCTCCAACGGCGTAGTGAATACACTTTGGAAATTCAAGGAGAAATATGAGGGCAAGGTGTATCGTGCCAGCATTGATCTGGATTTCCTGGCAGGCCAAAACGTCAAATTTATTTTGATGGTACTGGCGTCAGGCTCAGCCAGCGGAGACCAGGCGATGTGGGGTGCACCGCGCATCCTGCGGCTCGGGAATGGGACCCCGCCTCCACCGCCGACCGTGACCGCGCTCCCGCCTCTGACGCCGACCGCCACACCCTTCAGCACACCACCCGTCATTTCGCCCTCCGTCTGTGACAAAGCCGCTTTTGTGGCAGATGTCACCGTGGCAGATGGTACTGTCTTTTCACCAGGTGCCGCCTTTACCAAGACCTGGCGCATCAAGAATGTCGGTTCGTGCACCTGGACCAAAGCCTATAACCTTGTTTTCTACAGCGGCGATCAAATGGGTGCGCCGACCGTAGTCAGCTTTCCGTGGTCCGTTGCCCCGGGGCAGACGGTTGACCTCATCGTGAATATGGTCGCGCCAGTTACCGGGGGCAAATACCGCGGCTTTTGGATTCTGCGTAACCCCGCCGGCGCGTTGTTTGGGATTGGCAAAAGCGCCAACTCGCCGTTCTGGGTCGAGATCAACGTGTCAGGCGGGACCTTGAATACACTGGGTTACGACTTCTGGGAAAATGCATGTTCAGCGCAATGGCGAAGTGGCGCAGGGATCCTGCCGTGCCCCAGCAGTACCGATAATGATCCGAAAGGGTTCGTCATCAAGGCCAGTTCCACCCTCCTGGAGGATGGAAGCGCTGGTCCGCCACATTCCTTGTTCCTGGTGCCTAATAATAGATACAACGGCTATATCCAGGGTACGTATCCGGCGTTTACGGTTCAACCCGGAGACCGGTTTTTTTCGATGGTTGGATGTGAATATCATTCCAGTTGTTATGTGACCTTGCGCCTTGATTATGTGACCGCGGCCGGCTCGACCAAAACCTTCTGGTCGTGGCGCGAACAAAATGAAGGTCAAA
>DASTOH010000282.1:0-16007 GCA_035720235.1 Anaerolineales bacterium
CACCCCAGTCCATCAGCGTGGGCTTGCCGTGTTTGATATCACAGAACGCGCAAGTGCGTGTGCAAACATCGCCGAGCATCAAAAAGGTCGCGGTGCCTGAGCCCCAGCATTCGCCCAAATTCGGGCACATGGCTTCTTCGCAAACGGTATGCAATTCTTTTTTCCGCATCAACCCGTGCAGCCATTCATACGTCTCGCCGCTGGGCGCGCGCACCTTGATCCATTCAGGGCGGCGCAGCGGGCGCACGTTGGTTTCGGGGTTGATCCGGTCTCTCGTAGGGGTAGCAGGCATAAATCCTCATTGTCATTGCGAGGAGCGATCTGTGCGACGAAGCAATCTCACAGTTATTGCGGGATTGCTTCGCTTCGCTCGCAATGACATCATTTTATCTTCCTGACTTTCAATCGCAATCCTTGCACTTCGACGACTTCCACCTTGTCGCCCTTTCCGATCTTATCAGACTCGTGGATCGCCTCTGCGCTCCATAACTCAGACGCCAGTTGGACCTGTCCGCCCGCTTCGCCCCACATTTTGGCTGTCCCTGTTCTCCCAATATAAGACTCCGCTCCGATGCTCATCGGCCGGTGTATGGAGCGCAAGGCAAAGGCGAGGATGCCAAGGAACGATAAGCCCAGGAAAAGCCCCATGCCCACTACCAGCGGCACCGATACTCGTTGGAACTGCGGCACTCCCGGCGAGTTGAACAGCACCAGCGCGCCGATGATAAATGAAGCTACTCCGGCTGCGGTCAGCGCACCATGAGTGGGCGCTTTGATATCCAGGATGAAGAGCACAAAGGCGGTGATAAGGAAGATGATCCCAAACCAGTTGAGCGACAACACGCCCATGCCATAGATCGCAAGTGTGATGCAGACCACGCCGATAAACCCTGCCACCCAGCCGCCCGGGCTGGAGATTTCAATGAGCAGAGCGGTAGTTCCCAGGGAAAACAGGGAAAAGACGATGTTGGGATTGGTGAGCAGCAACAGGAATTGCTCGATGAAACTCATGTCGAGCGGTTCAGCGTGTGTATTAGCCGTGTGGAGCGTACGCGGGCCGTCATTCATCTGGACGGTAAAACCGTCCAGCGCTTCCAGCAGGTCGTCAACGTTGTCCACCACGAAGTCAACGAGACCGGCTTCCAGCGCTTGCTTGGCGGTGGCCGCCTTGGCCTCATCAATCATCGCCTCACCCAGTTTCAAAGCCTCTTCGCCGCGCCGCTCCAGATACGGGCGGATGGCGGCCTTGGTCGCGTTGGCAACCTTGGCTCGGGCATCTGAATACAAATTCTCGCCCGACTGGTCGATGGGCGTGGCCGCGCCGATGGAAGTCTCCGGCGCCATGGCTGCGGCGTGCGCGGCAATCGTGATCGGCGCGCCGGCACTTCCGGCGAACGCGTTCCGGGGTGAGACATAAACAACCACCGGAACCTCACTAGCCCGAATGGCGGTGATGATGTGAAGCATGGCATCGATGCTGCCGCCGGGGGTGTTGAGCTGAATGATCAGGACCTCCGCGTTCTGCCGTTCGGCCGTTTCGATGCCGCGCTGGATATACTCCAGCATGGGCGGCATGATCGGGCCTTCTGCGGTCAGTACAATGGCGAGTGGTTGATCCGTTTGTGCGCGGGCAGGTTGCAAAATAAGCGAGAGTGATCCCAGCCAAAGAAGTAATAAACCAAATAGACGGCAGATGGATTTCATCATCGCAGATTCTCCGTGTTCCCATCATTATAATGGCTATGGAGGAAATCATGGCTGAGAGTAAAAAATCCCTTACCTTGCGTTCCATCATACTGATGGTGCTGGTCGTTTTCGTTTTCCCGTTAATTCCGATGCTCATTTCCGGTCAGTGGGGGTGGTGGGAGGCCTGGACGTATGCCATCCTGAGCATACTGGGCTTTGTGCTCAGCCGTGTTCTGGCGGCGCGCCGTCACCCCGATATTCTGGCCGAGCGCGCCCGTTCCATCGAGCTGCAGGGTGCCAAATCCTGGGACAAGATCCTTGCCCCCATGCTGGCATTTGGCTCGCTGCTCATCCTGGTTGTTGCCGGCGTGGACAGAATCTATGGTTGGACAGACCCATATTCCCTCAACGCCAAGATCATATCCTTGGTTGTGATCCTCCTAGGGTATGTAGTGGGATCCTGGGCGCTGATCGAAAACCGCTACTTCTCCGGCGTTGTCCGCATCCAGAAGGATCGCGACCATCATGTTGTGACAACCGGACCCTATCGGTTCATTCGCCACCCTGGCTACGCTGGCGCCCTGTGGACGTATCTCGCGACGCCCGTGTTGCTCGATTCCAATTGGGCCTTCATCCCCGCCCTGCTCTTATTGGGTGTGCTTATATTGCGGACTTTCCTCGAAGATCGTACCCTACAGACAGAATTGCCAGGCTATGCCGAGTACGCGCAAAGGATCCGCTTCCGTTTGCTGCCAGGCATTTGGTGAAACAAAAGGAAGGGCAGGAGTGTTTCCTCTCGCCCTTCCTTTTGTTTACTTCACTATAGGAGGTTGTCAATTTCTCTTCCGCCTCAGCCAGTCGGAACCAAGAACCAAGATGAGGGAAAATAACCCAAGTACCAGCGCCGCGCTGTACGCGCCGATGTACTGCCGTTCATCCAGAGCACGATAAATGAACAATGTGGCTGTTTCGGTCCTGCCCTGTACACCGCCACCAATCACCAGCACAGCGCCGAATTCGCCCAGCGCGCGGGCAAAGGTCAGTGTGATTCCGTAAATCATGCCCCAGCGCAGGGCAGGAAATGTCACTCGCCAGAAGGTCTGCCAGCCGCTGGCCCCGAGCGTCGCGGCGGCTTTTTCCTGACGGGTATCGAAGGCCTCCAGTACTGGAATCAATTCGCGGATCATGAATGGCAGCGTGACAAAGAGCGTCGCCAGCACCATACCTGGCATCGCAAAAGCGATCTGTATTCCAAACGCTTCTACCACCGGTGCGAGGATGCCATTGCGCCCAAAGAGCAACAGCAACATATATCCCGCCACCACGGGTGAAACAGCAAATGGCATATCCACCAACCCGTTGATCAGATTTCGGCCCGGGAAATGATGGCGGACAAACACCCAGGCTACCAGCGTGCCAAAGAGCGTGTGGACGGCAACAACGACCAGGCTGATCCATACTGTGTTCCAAAAAGCTAGAAAAACGTCAGGTTGGTTGAGTGAGTCTATGACCTTGCCGACCCCCTTTTCGAGGGCGCCCGTTATCAATGCGAGTAAGGGGGTCAATATCAAAAAGGCAACATAGAGTACAACCAGCGTGATTAATACCCAACCCGTCCATTTCCCTTTGTTTCTATCCACCCAATGGAGGAATGAGCCCTGAACTTTGGCAAGAGAAGATGTACGTGATGTGCCGGTGATACTCATACAATTTCCACTTTTGAGCTTTTCGAGCGCTTCCGCAAAAAGTCTGCTAACATCAACAAACTGAAAGCGATGGCGACCATAACAATGGAGACCGCGCTGGCTCCCAGTCGATTCTCCGATTCCACTTCGCCAAACACATAAACGGCCGCAGTCTGTGAACGGAATGGAATGTTCCCGGCGACGATGACAATCGAACCAAACTCACCGATGGCGCGGGCAAAACTCAGCAGCGCACCCGTGATGACCGGCAAGGTCATGGGCGGAAGTATGATGCGTTGGAAAATTGTCCAACCGCCTGCGCCGAGCGTGGCCGCCGCATGTTCCTGAGCAAGATCAAGTTCCATGAGCACTGGCTGAACGGAGCGCACCACAAATGGAAAGGTGAGAAATAACAAAGCCAGGATGATGCCGGGCGGGGCAAACATGACCGAAAAATCAAACCGGTCTTTCAACCATGAACCCAGTGCCTCCTGTGGACCAAAGAGGATCACCAGCATCACGCCTGTCACCAATGTGGGAATTGCCAGGGGAAGGTCAATGATCCCGTTGAGGATTGTCTTGCCGGGGAAGTCGTATCGCACCAGGACGAAGGCCGTCAGCGTGCCCATGATGATATTGATCACGGTCATCACTGTGGAAGTCCACAATGTAAGTTGCAAGGCATGCCAGGCAGCTGGCAGGGTCACCTGCCGCCAGAACTCTGCCAACCCTTGCTGCAACCCATCCTGCAAAATGACCAGAAGTGGGATGATCAACATTAAGGTCAAGTAACCAAGCGCAATGGAGCGTATGCCCCATTGCCCCCATGGAATGGTCGTGCTCCGTTTATTATTTGTATGTGTGACCGTTGTTTGTAAGTTCATAGTTTATATTCGCGCTGAGCGAAGTGGCGCCCGTTGGTTGAGGAGAGTGGCGCTTTTCCATTCGTATCGAAACCAGGCGCCACGCAGACGAAGCGCATATATCATAAAAACATAAATCTTGATTTGAAACTCGCCCTTCGTCTTCGCCGCGAAAAGCAGCGGCTCCGCTCAGGACGAATCACCACTATTCGTTGATTTGAATGTCCTGTACCTGGGCAAATGCCTTGTAGAAGACGCCATCATCGCCAAAGAAGGTGGGGGTGGCTTCTGCCCAACCGCCGAATTCATCAATCGTGAAGAGATCTGCGATGGGCGGATATTGATCCGCTGTGGCCGCGGCAACTTCAGGGTCTGGAGAGCGCAAGCCGTACTTTGCGAAGATTTCCTGCGCCTCTTTGGTAAAGAGGAAGTCGATGAAGGCCTCAGCGACCTCACGATTGCCGTGTTTATCCACATAGGTGTCTACAACTGCCACCGGGTTGTCAATGCGAATTGTTGACGAAGGCAGGACCAGTTCGTAATTCACTCCAGCCTGCCGACCAACCAACACTTCGTTCTCGTACGTGATCGCCACATCACCGATGCCTTTTTCAAAGTTTGTGATCGATTCGCGCGCGCCCTTGTCCATGACAGAGACGTTTTGTAAAACTGCCAAAAGGAAATCCTGTGCACCCGCCTCATCGGCTGTGAAGCCTTCCACATGTCCGCGTTTGGCTGCCCCGTATAAGGCCAGCACGTTCCACATCGCGCCACCGCTGGTCTTGGGGTTGGGAGTCAGGATTTCCAGCTCCGGCTGGGTAAGATCAGCCCAATCCTTGATATTCTTGGGGTTGCCTGCACGCACGGCAAAGGCTACGACTGAGGTACTGACCATGCCACCAAATGGTTCGCTGCGCCAGTCATGCGTGATCAAACCTGCTTTTTCAATGCGGGTGACATCGGCTTCCAGGGATAAGGCGACGATATCCGCTTCAAACCCTTCCACCACGGCACGTGACTGGGCACCTGAGGCCTGATACGATTCTTCAAAGGTTACGGTTAGCCCGGTCTTTTCTTTCCAGGATTCCACGAATAGTGGAATGATCTCTCCATAGGCCTCGCGTGGCGTGGTATATGCGGCCAGAGTCAATTTGACTTCGCTGTCAGGCGCTACTGTAGCGTTTGCCGAATTGCCCGTGGAACACCCGGTCATTAGTAAAGCAATCAGAAGAGAGAAACTCAGTATTTTGCGAAGATTGGAAAACATTCTTGTCCTTTCGATAGAGATGATGAATTGTTTTGCTCACCTTACGCACCCTTGCTCCCACAGGGTCTCCCCAAAAGGGGCTAATCATGTGACCCTGTGGATGTACCTGTAAAATCCGGCGGTCGCACATCGTACCCTTCAGGGTAGACCGCCTCGAGCAAAACCGCGTAGCTGAAATCCGGATTTCAACTTTACCTAATTCTGCGGCACTCTGTAAAATCCTGTGTAACTGTAGTGGATAGGATTTTTGTGATAGTGTGATCTGACAATCAGGATCGAACAATTACCGGCATTTTTCATAACGTCTTCCAGGACACCGTGGATTGCGATCCGCCGGTCTTTTTGGGGGAGTGGCGCGCCCAGGACGACCAGATCGAATTCTCCTTTCTTAACTTCCTCAATAATTTCTGTTTCAGAATCACCGATTCTTAATTCGCTCTCGGTGGGTACTCCAAACATTTCCAGGCTATGGACACCCCCTTGCATGAATCGTGCAACCTGCCGGCTTTGATATTCGTTATTCACGGCGCGTTCTAAAACCGTGAACAGTTTTGCGTGAGCGCCGAGGTGACGGAGTAACCGGCCTGCGAACAACACGTCATCTTTTCCGGGTTCTCCACTTGCCACGCACACCAGGGCCTTTTCCATACGCGCTCCCGGGCGGGCGGCCAACAGCAAATGATGATCTCCCTCCCGCAGGATTTGTTCTGCGATATCCACTCCTTCAACAGGCCTCCAGCCAACGATGACCAGATCGACAGGGGTTTTCTCAACTGATTTTGCAATCGCGACCGCCGGAGATCCGTGATCTGTCCGCACGTCAATGGAAGCCATGCCGCTGCCGATTTGTTTACGGGCATCCTGAAGGTAGGTGTCCAGCAGAGCTTCATCTTTCCCAACGCCTAGAAGTGTCATGCGCGCGTGTGCCATACGCGCCATATGACTCCCCACGCTGATCGCCGATTGACTGCGCAAGGATCCGTCTGTCAACACTAAAAAGTTCAAACCCGGATGTGAGAGGGCGTGGATACGCCGTATTCCTACCCAGGCCTTTTGTGTCACAGAGAGTGGAAAGGTTGAAGCCTGGTCGGGAGAACGACTGGCATCGATCATGATGTTCTGGCTTCCAAAGGGAACGGATGGAGCAATTGCCCTGACACCCGGGATGGATGGAAGCTCAAGCCGTATGCGTTCTGTGGGTCCGTTAAATCCCAGGTTAGTAACAGTCCCTTCACCAAGAGGCATGCAGTCCAGTTCTTCCTTGTTTTTTACCAGAGCGATATCCTCGGGGCGAAAGACTACCTGTACCCGGCCATCGGTGCTAAAACGCGTGGCTTCCCTGGCAGGCTTGAATCTATGCGGACCAATCTGGATTTGGTCACCTTCCGTTTGGCCCAGCAGAATATTTGCAGTTCCGAGGAAGGAAGCGACAAATTCCGTCTGGGGTCGTTGATAAAGATCTTGTGGGGTACCCACCTCGATCAATCTTCCATAGCTCATCACGCCGATTCGATCTGCCAGGTCGAACGCTTCGTCCTGGTCATGTGTCACCAGGATGGCTGCCACGCCCAATTGTTTTTGGATCGCCTTCAAGGAACGCCGCAGCTCGACGCGGATCTTGGCATCCAGGGCCCCGAGTGGTTCATCCAGCAATAACACATCGGGCTCTAAGACCAACGCGCGCGCCAGTGCCACACGTTGCTGCTGGCCGCCGGAAAGCTGGCGCGGCATTCTGTCACCCAGGCCAACCAAACCCACCAGCTCCAGGAGTTCATCGCGTTTCAGTTGTCGTTCTTTTCTGGGAACTTTGCGAACTTGCAGGCCGAATTCGATGTTTTCGGCCACCGTCATATATTCGAAGAGTGCATAGTTCTGAAATACATATCCCACGTTGCGTTTTTGCGTCGGCAGGTCGGTGACGTCTCGACTGTGCAACAAGACACGCCCCTGTTCAGCGGAGGCTAACCCGGCGATGATGTTCAGAATTGTGGTTTTCCCACTCCCACTGGAGCCAAGTAATACAAAAAACTCGCCATTCTTGATCTCTAAAGAGACATTGTTGACGACGGTTTGCTGGTCGTACCGCTTGCTGACGTTTTCAAGCACAATGGACACGTTCACCTCACCAGTATCACCGTCCCGAAGGCGAAGTCCTGACTGCCCGACACTTGCACCTGGCGCAAGTGCAGGTGTAGGGCGTGTCGAAGGGTTTATTTCAGGTAATTGAAGCGTCTGAAAACAACCTTTGGGACGTTTTATTACAAGATAACCGTGAGGTGTGACCAGCCAAGTGATAGACGTGTGACAATCCTGTGATATTTTTGACTGTCGAAGATCCCCATCCGTCGTGGCTATTGCAGAGTCAGGGAAGTTATAAACGCGAATTGGGCGAATGGACAAATAGCGCGAATAAATCGTGATCTATTCGTGGAATTCTGTGCTGGTCAAATCCACCTCGTGAGGACCCTCTCACCACTGAGGCATGCATCGTCCCGACACTTGCACCGAGCGCAAGTACGGTGTGTCCTTCGGGAGAGTCACGGAGTTTTCGTCTTTGATTTTCTCGGTGTCTTCGCGAAGCATACTCGAAGAGTGCCGTGACTCCGTGGTTCAAAAAGTGTGCAACGTGTTGTTGACTAAGACACTTTTCGTGGAATTCGCCCATTTGCGGTATTCGCGTTCCAAATTGTGTCAGCTATCGAGTGGTTCTTCAAGGGCGATTCCCCCAGATACAGCGCGAACGCTCAGCGCTTCAGCTTGAATGCATAGCCCAACCCTGGCAAGTTCTGGATATATTGTGGATTCGCAGAATCCACCTCCACCTTCGACCGCAGCCGCTTCACCAGTTGCCGAAGCATTTCAGCACTGCCTCCGCCTGCGCCCCAGATATCGCTGATCAGGTCATCGGAGGTGAGCACCTGACCAGCATTGATCATGAGCGACTCCAGCAGACGGCTTTCCAACTGAGTCAGGCTTTTCGTCGTTCCGTTTGAAAAAGTGACCTCTCTGAGTCTGGGGTTGAAATCCAATCCATCGGCTGACAATGCGGCGGGCTGTGCCGTATATGTGGCTTGAAAGCGCCGCATGACAGCCTGGACGCGTGCCATGAGTTGCCGGGGGCTGAACGGCTTCAAAACATAATCATCGGCGCCTGCTTCCAACCCGCGGATAATGTCCTCTTCCTCCGCCCGAACCGTGAGCAAGATAACCGGAATGTTGGATTCAGAGCGGATGCGTTTGCAGATCGCGAAGCCATCTTCCAATCCCGGCGTGCCCGGCAAATTAATATCCAAAATGATCAGATCGGGTTCATCCTCGATCCAGCGACGGACGGCGCTGCTGGAATCATTCGCGATCAGCGCTTCGTGGCCCGCCCGCCGGAGGGTAAAAACGACCAAATCTGCGATGACCCGATCATCATCGACGACCAGCACTTTCATGCCGAACTTCCATTCCCAAGAGGCAGGGTGAACCAGAAGCAATTCCCACCGCCGGGTTGGTCAGCGATTCCCACTTCACCTTGCTGGGCTTCCACGATGGCCTTGACAACCGAGAGCCCAAGCCCGAGTCCCTGCTTGGCGCGCTCCGCGCGGGTGTTCAAATGCGAAAAGCGACGGAAAAGATTGCTGCGCTGTTCCAACGGGACCCCACCACCTTCGTCGATCACTTCAACCCGCAGCCGGTCTGCTTCAATGGTGTGACTGATCCTTATCAAGCCCTTCGCCGGGCTGTGCTTGATGGCGTTGGAGAGCAGGTTCACGAGAATCTGGACCGTCCGTCTTCGATCAGCCATCACGAAGATAGATTCTTCCGGCGAAGTCGAAACCAGCCGCAGTTCATATCGTTCGATCAACGGTTGCATGATTTCCTGTGCTTCGCTCAAGATACCGGCAAAGGCCACAGGTTGGAGCGCTACTTTAAACCGCCCAGCTTCGATACTGGCGGCCTCGATCAAGTTGTCGATCAGAGTCTGCAAGTTGATGATGCCTAAATTAAGGGACACCAGCAGATCTTTTGTTTCTGTTTGAGAGAGGCTGTGCAGATTATCGAGCAACAACTCAGAGGAGGCCTCCAGGGCAGCCAATGGCGTACGGAACTCATGTGTGATATTCGCGATGAAGTCGCCCAACAGGCGATGGATATATTCTTCATTGGTGACATCCCGAATCACCAGGGCACGATTGGCATCGCTGGCCACGGGCGGAATCAGATTCGCCTTCGAAACGGATAGCAATCGCTCCTGGCCATTTGCCAGTTTGATGGAGACCCGCCTCTGCTGGCCCGGACTCGGCAGTTGCTGGCTGAAGGCCACTTCGCCTTCCGTCGCTAAAAAGACCTCATCCACTTTGTGATCGATGATTTGAGCAGGTTCACGCTCGATGATCTTGCTGACGCCGGCGCTCACAAAGGTGATACGATTTTGAGCATCCAGGGTCAGTGTTCCTTCCACGATCGAGTTTAATAAGTGCTCCATCCATGCTTTTTCTGCCTGGATTTGTTCCAGCGAGTGCTGAAGCGCAACACGCGCATCCTCCAGGGTGTTGGCCAGTTGGCTGATCTCCAGGACCGACGATTGGATCGATACCGGCGACTCCAGGTTTCCATGACGGAATTTACTGGCGGCCTCTGCCAGTTCGACAATGGGGCGGCTAATTCGTTGCGCCTGCCACACGCCCAATCCGAAGCCCAGCAGGATGATCAAAAACAGCGCCATGATTAACGTTCTGTTCAGTCCTTGTTGAATGGCAAGTTGGTCATCCACATTCAAAGCGTTGACCAGCTGGATATCCAGCGCTGGATCAACCACCAGAACTCCAGAAATATACTGATGGTCCTTCAATGGGAAGGCGCGTTGCGCGAGCGATGAATTTTCAGATTGATCTGCCTGAGATTGCAGGTCAGCTATCAGTGCTGAAGGTAGTTCAATGGCTGGATCGCTTGAACGCAGCACCTGATTTTTTTGGATCAAAAAATAAAGCAACCCTGTTTCATTTTGGAGTTCCCGCAAAATTACGGAAATTCTTTTCCCCACCACCACTTTATACGGTGACTCCAACGACTCCAAAGTTGCGGCCGTGTAGATATATAAATCATCACCGGAGGCATGGTTTGTGTATCCGGATTGTGAGCTTGATTGGCAAAGCTCGTTCACCGAAATCCCTTCACCAATCCCTTGCACTGCCTGCCCGTCCGCGCAAACCAGGATCAGGTCCAGGCCCGCACCCGTTCTCAGCGTTTCCAGGTAGCTTTCCAGAGAGCGGACGTCCTGTTCCTGCAACAAGCGTATCAGCGTGGGACGTTGGGAAGTGAGCAGCGCAAGGTTCTGTAAATCAGCCCGTTCGCTTGCCAGAAATGCCCGCGTGATTAATGTTGCCTGATCGAGCAGCAACTGCGCTTGTGAAGAGGCTTGACGGTTGATAAGTAATAGGACGGGTAAGCCGATGGCAATACCAATTCCCATAGAACTTAAGAGAAAGGTCAATACCAGTTGCGATCTTAATCTGCGAAGATGACGATCTGGATACATGGAACATATGATACCCGTTTTCTGCCGCTTGTCCCATTATGATCAGTAAACGTTTCGAATAGATTTGCAGGCTAAAAATTAAATTTCAAGCTTACTTAATTCTGCACCCTCCTCTTTCACAATATTCAATTCTTGATAATAACGATCCAGCCATATATTGGACCATCCCCATAGCGTTGCATCCTTGACAATGCGCTTCACTTCCTCCCGCGTAATCTTGGCTTCATCACGGAACACATCCGCGTTGCGGCGGCTGATCGCCAGGGTACGGATGGCAAACATCAGCGGGAAGATGCAAGCCAGCCGAATGCGATGTTGCCACGGCGGCAGGGATTTGACGCAGGCCAGCGCGGCATGCAAGTGACGCTCCGCTTTATCTGTCAGCATATCCAGCACTTTGATCGCCTCGACGCGGTTCTCAGGCTGGAATAATTCGTGAGCCGTTAAATTGACCGCCGCAAGGAATTTCTTTGGCACGTACACCCAGCCACGTTCGTAATCCTTGCGCAGGCCGCGAATCACATTTACGGTTTGCAGGGCCAGTCCAAATTCACGCGCCAGTGGGAGCAGTTCCTTGATCCTGATGCGAATCGATAGGGAATACCATGCAAATAAATGCGTGAGCAAATATCCCACGCGTCCCGCCACCTCGAACATGTAATCATCCAAATCCGCTTCATCGTTCACCTGCGGGCCGCGCTGCACCCAGCGCGCCATGCCCAGTGTGCTGTTGATGACATGCTGCGTGATAATCGCCCGCACCTCATCTGGCAACAATGCCAGCCGCGCCAGAATATCCTCCGCGTGTTGTGCCACTACTGCATCTGGATTGGTTCGATCGGCTCCAGCGATCTGGCTGAGTAGGCCTTCCACCTTTGCATTCCCATTCAAAACCTCCGCCCACAGGTTCAGCAATCCGACCTTTTTCTGCGCGGGCATATCTTCGTTGTCTTCCAGATAGTCAGAGACCCGTAACAGCAGGTAAGCCACTGTCCCAGCATCGCACAATACACCTGGCAATTGTTCGATGCCAATTGCAAATGTCCGGCTTGCCATTCTTAACAAATCTCGCAATGGTATCATGATCACCTCTAAAATAATCTGTGGATAAAACCCTGTGGCACGCTGTACGATACGTCCGCAGGACTTAGACTGGAGCAGACTCGCCCACAGCAACGATTTCTGCGTCGCCCAGCGCTTGGCGTAGATCAGCGCCCCTCATGATGATCGCCATATTGCGGACACCTGAGCCAATGGAGATTTCCTCTTCCTTCAAGACGCTCGCATCGATCATGACCCGAACCGGATTCTTCAACCCGAACGGACTCACCGTCCCGATGCGGTACCCCGTCACTTCGAACACTTCCTCCTCAGTGGCCATCCGCACGCGGGACCGCTTCACCAGTTGGCGCAGCTTTCTCCAATCCACCTGGTCACGTCCGGCCATCAACACCATCAGAAACTCTCCCGGCCGCACCTGAAACAGGATGCTGCGCACGATCTGCTCCGGTCGCTGATTGCGGTCTGAGGCGGCCTGCTCGAAAGACATCACGGGCCTTTCATGCCGAAAGACTTGATGCGGGATATTCAGTTTTTCCAAAGCGATACTGGCAGGAGGTTTTTCCATAAATTATTCTCGCGCGGAGCGCAGCGCAGTCGAAGCGTAAAGATTAGCCACGGAGACACGGAGCCACAGAGATTCTTTAAAGGTTTTCTCAGCGCTCTTAGCGAAGCATACTCGCAGAGTGCCGTGTCTCCCCCGGCATGATTTGCCAAGCGAATCACGCCCGGGGCAAGTGTGTGGCGGAGCATTCTTCTTGTAGAGTAAAATCGTGCAATGCCAAAACTTAAATCGCCACTTGTATTGTTCTTCATCACCATAATTGTAATTGCTCTTTTGGCCTTGTTCGGACCCGAAGAGAAATCCCTCGGCGCCAATGTGCGGATCGTGTACCTGCATGGCGCCTGGGTACTCGCGGCGGAACTCGCATTTGTCGTCGCGGCGATTGCAGGTCTGATCGCGTTCCTCACGAAGCGAGCCTCCCTGCATCATTGGTCCGCCGCGCTCGGGCGGACCGGCATCTTCTTCTGGGTGACGTATCTGCCGCTTTCACTGTGGGCGATGCAATCCAACTGGAACGGACTGTTCCTGGCCGAGCCGCGCTTCCGCCTGGCAGTGATCTTCGCCGTGACCGGCATCCTGTTACAGGCTGGCCTGTGGCTCATCAACATGGACTGGGTCACTTCGCTGGCGAACATCATTTTCATCGTGGTTCTGCGCGTCGTCTTTGCCACTGCGGAGAATGTCATGCACCCGCCGCCTTCCCCGATCTTCAATTCCGGGAACTATGCCATCATCGGATTTTTCCTGGCACTGATCGTTTTGACATTGGTCGCTTCCTATTTCCTGACGCGCGTCTTTTTGACCTTGAAGCTTGAACAAGGGGAATCATAACCAACGTGAGCTATTTCAAACTTGCGACGTACACACTGATTCGCATCGTGCTGAACATGCCCTATCGGATGATCTATCCGTTCCTGGCAGTCTTCGCCCGCGGACTCGGCGTGGAGATCGGTGTGATCTCTGGGCTGGTCGCTAACCGGGCAATTATTGGTGTCGCAAGTCCGTTTATCTTCCCATTTATTGAAACACGTGGGCGTAAGTTCGGCATGTTGCTGGGACTGGGATTGTTTATGCTCGCGATGGGAATAGTGGCTTTGTATCCCAGCCTGAGGACATTAGGGATTGGACTCGTTTTGGGCATGATAGGCAAGACGATCTTCGACCCCTCCATGGCCTCCTATGTCGCGGACCATATCACCTACGAAAAACGCGGCACCGCCATTGCGATCACAGAATTTTCCTGGTCTCTGGCGTTCATCCTGGGGGTGCCGGCCGCGGCGTGGTTGATTGCGAAATTTACGTGGTCATCCCCATTTTGGGCTCTGGGCTTGCTTGGATTGATTGGCTTTGGCTACCTCGCCCTGACGTTGACCGATTCTGCCAGGCCGGTCCACCATGCAGAGGGCATCTTCGGAAACCTCCGGGCTATTTTTGCCTCACCCTCCGTGTTAATTGCTTTTTCAATTGGTATGTTTGTGTCTGCGGCTAATGAAGTGGTCAACTTGATGTTTGGGGTGTGGCTGGAGGATTCGTTCAAATTACAGATCGCCGCCCTGGCGGGTGCCTCGGCCATCATAGGCCTGTCTGAGTTGGGAGGGGAGGGGCTGGTGGCGTTGTTCGTGGATCGAGTAGGCAAGGTTCGCGCGGTGGGAATCGGCATACTTGCCAACTGTGTTGCAGCCATCATTTTGCCCATCATTGGGCGTACGGCTGCTGGCGCGTTGATTGGCTTGTTCCTGTTTTACATTACGTTTGAATTCACGATTGTCAGCATCATCCCATTAATGACGGAGGTGATGCCGTCTGCGCGTGCCACGACCTTATCATTTACGAGCGCGGGCAATTTAATCGGGCGCGCCATGGGTGCGTTTCTTGCACCGGTGTTATACGTTCCAGGCTTTTCCTTTTTGACGGGCGCCGCGGTGATTTTCAACCTGCTTGGGCTGGCCGCCGTGTGGTATGTTTCCAATCATCATGAATGAGTTTCTGGTCCTCTTCCTATTCATCCTTTCCATTCTTCTTTTGCTGACAGGCTTGCTGTGGATTCTGGTCCCCGCCAGGTACGGGCTGCCGCCTGTGCCAACGGGACTAAACCGCATCCGCAAGGCGTTGAAGCTGGTAAACCTTCAACCAGATGAAGTCCTGTATGATCTCGGCTCCGGTGATGGACGCGTCCTCATCATTGCGGCGCGGGAGTTCGGCGCGTGGGCCGTGGGAATCGAGATCGGACCGGTCCAACGCGCCGTCAGCTGGGTAAAGGTTTTGAGGGTCGGGATTCAGCACAAGGTCCGGATCGAAGCGGGAGATTTTTACAGGGCCGACCTGCATGCGGCGGATGTTGTCTTTGTCTACGCCACGTCCAAGGAAGTCAGAAAGCTCGCCGCCCATCTGGAGAAGCAGATGAAGCCCGGCTCGCGGCTGGTGTCCATTTCTGCCGATTTCCCCGAATGGGAGCCATCCGCGTTTGATGAGCGGGAGTTGATCTTTGTTTATGAGATGCCGCCGAAACGGGGGAGTTTGATGACGTATTTGTTGAAAAAGGCCGTTTGAAATTTGCCCGGCGCCTTTTGAAATTGCGATTCGAAAATGTCGATTCTGCCATCCCTTGTTCGACGTATTAACAGAACGATCAATTTCAGCCGTTGAAAACCATCTACCATTCTCAAAGCAGAAGGAGAAAAACCATGTCATTCCAGGCTTATTTAGACAATGTCGAAGAAAAAACCGGCAAGACCCCCAACGACTTTATTGCCGAGGCGAAAGAGAAAAACATCACCGAATTCAAGGACATCATCGCCTGGCTGAAGAACGATTATGAATTGGGCACAGGGCACGCGCGCGCCATCGCTTACGTCATCCGTAATGGAGCAAATTTTGAGGTGCGGCAGACGACCGGACCTCACCGCGATGCTTCGGGCACGTTGAAGCTCGACGGCAAGTCCAAGAAAAGTACGAAAGCCAAAAAGAAATAGCAGATAGCTGCAACGAAAAGCTGGTTCAAAGTCATGGGTGAATAGGTCGCCGCGACTCCAGGATAGATGGCTGAGGGTATTATGTCATTCTGAACGACCGAAGGGAGTGAAGAATCCCCGAGAATTTCAGCCAATCGGCTGAAATTCTCGGGAGACACTTCGCTTCGCTCAGTGTGACATAGGCTTATATCACCTCGAAATCAGGTACTCTCCATTTCTTTCAAGAGTGGTTTTGTCCTGATAATCGTGTATCATTCCAGTACGGAGTTCACCCCAATGAGCAATCGTACGAAGGCAATCCCGCGCTTGTCGTGGGCCGAGGTGTGTGCCAGGCGTCTGCAGCGGCATGCGCTGTCCGAACCCTCGCACGACGCCCGGCCCGC
>DASTOH010000283.1:0-20287 GCA_035720235.1 Anaerolineales bacterium
TTCCGCAACCTGTCCGACTTGCCTCCGGGAGAGGCGGAGATGGTGCTTGAGCGCATCCGGCGGGCCGGTGACCGCTTTGCCAGCCAGCGCACGGACGATTACCTGGCGGTGCGGCGCGGCCTGGAGGAGCAGGTCAGGGTGCTGTTCACAGCGAAAGGCGGCAGCCCGAAGCGTATGCGTCCGCACTATTTGATCGTGGGGGCCTGCCCATGGCTGCAGGGTTGGTACCAGAACGGGCGTGAATTGCGCATTCCGCTGTCCGTGTTTCGTGCGGAGCACACGGCCAGTATCAGCTTTACCTACGGCGACACGTTCCCGGCCATGCGTCTTCGAGATGGCAAGGCCTATCGCGGACAGGTGTACACGCTGGCCGAGCTGCCGGGGTTGATCGAGCGGTATGGCCTGCCGCAGGCCTGGAACGCGGATGGCAAGCAGGGACCCGACCGCTACATCGAAGCGCAGGTATGGGACGATGAGGCCCTGCGGCCCTACATCGACGAAGCGCATAGGTCTTTGCAAGTCCGCGAGAAGCAATCTTAAGTCTCCATTTTGCCGTCAATTAGATTAAGAACAGGACACTGCGCGGCTTCGCAAAGCTTGGCCTGCGACTGAAAGGAGAGTCGAAGGGTTTTGCAGGCGGTGACCGCAGGGTCTTAGACCTTGCGGGAGCATACCGGTACCCTACCTGTACCCGTAGCATACATGGTAGGGAAGTTCGGTGTTGAATCGGGTGGGGATTAGCTCTATACTACTTTCACAGGCTTACTTTTGCAGAACGTCCCGAAGGGTTTCCCTGAAGAGACCTTGTTGAGCTATTCCAACCTTCGGGACGGTATAGGTTAGAGAGGTTCTCCCGTTTTGGATGGGTCCTGCGGGACCCTCCACACGAAGGACACGACACTTGCCCCGGGCGTGATTTGCTAAGCAAATCATGCCGGGGAGTACTCCAAGGTCTGGCTTAAGCCAGAGAAATCACAACTTCACGGGCTTTATTCCTTAGTGACCGTGGTGTACTTCCCTGGCACCGCCCGCCACTATAGTCCCCGAAGCGAAGCGGAGAGGGAGGGCAGGTGTGTGGTTGAAAAAACTTCTACCGTTAAAAACGGTAGAGCCGTTAAAGAGAAGAGGTGCACATGATCAAAGTGGAAGTTAGCACCGTGATCCGTTGCCCTATCGAGAAAGTCTTTGCCTTTGTGGCTAATTTTGAAAACCTGCCGAAGTGGGAGAAGGATTTTGTAGAAGTGCAAGAGGTGAAGTCCGCGCACGCGCTCCGCGCGGGCGTTGGCGCGACCTATAACTGTTTATTGACATTTCCGGGTCCGCCCACCATCTCTGAATTTGAGATCACGGAATGTATCCCATGCCAGAAGATCACCTATCAATGCGAACCGGGCAGGCCTGTCGTGCCCAATGGAAGTTTTCTATTCGAGCCCGTAGCAGATGGGACGAAGATCACATCCAGGTGGCAGCCGGAAATTCGCAACCCTTTTGGCTGGTTGGAAGGCATCTCGGCCAGTTCCATCGAGAAGCACACCCTGGACCATCTGAATAACCTGAAGCGGTTGCTTGAATCCTAAGTAGGTGAAAAGATTAGTAAATTAACCCAAGTTGCCACCTATACAAGAAGCGGGATGTCACCCTGAGCCGTTGAGCCTGGTAGGCTCAACGGCTCGGGGATTCTTCATTCCCTTCGGTCGTTCACACCGTACCGGTGTCCTTCGGTAGAACGACATAAAATTCATGAGAAGCAACGGTAGCAACTTGAGCAAAATTATGAGCCAAGCGGTAGAAGATCCCCCGGAGAAAATCTCGCGGGGGAAGTATCTCGTTCCTGTGTTTTGCCTTTATTATGGCAGGTAATCGCCGAAGGCAGAGTAAAGCCAGTTCAGATCATCAGCCTGATCAACCCGGTATCCACCACCTGTACCGGCACAGTTGCCATTCAACCCAAAGGATGTAACTGCTACAACGGTGTTGGTGCCATTCAGGAATTGGGGGCCACCGGAATCGCCAAAACAGGTGCCGCCAGAATCGGAGCTGTCGCCACCCACACCAGAACCGGATACGGCCACGGACGTTCCGTCGGGCACACCAAATACGCCCTTGGTATTCAGGATATCCAGCACAGCCTGCAATCGAACTCTCCGACCTTCTACAGATACAGGATTACTTTTTTGAAGACCATACCCGACGGCCAGAAGAGCTCCTTCTTTATCTTTGCCTTTGATGCCATCCAGAACGCCTAACTCGGGCAGGGCGCCATATTGCGACATCCTGACGGGTTTGTCCAGCACTACGACCCCAAGGTCATACAGATAGAATGCATTGGGGTTGTATTGGGGATGTGTGTAGGGCGTACCATCGACATCCCCCTCAAATGGATACCCTTTTGGAGTGCCAAAATTTGCCGTAGCATCAACATTTTCTGCAAACCAGATCGTCGCTGCGACAGCAGGGGCTTCCGTGCAGTGACCGGCCGTCAGGAAAATTCTGCTGGAAAGGAGCGTGCCGCTGCATCGCCACAGTGGATTTCCATTCGCATCATCAAACACTGCGAGACCGACGTAGGGATGGGCGCCATTATCTGGCCCTCCATTCGTAATCGCTGCAGCTGGAAAGACGATCAGCAGCGCCAACACCACAACGATGAGGACAGACGTTACTTTTTTCTTCATGGTTATTTTCTCCTTTGACATAACATAGTGCCTCATAATTATCTAAACCGGACGTGCGAGATCCAGCCTGCAATCTGTCCCAAAAGTTTAATTAATTATGAGACAAGCGGTAGATAGGTCCATACGAGAATCTTCTATTGTTCCACTGATCATCCAATTCAACCAACGCTCGCATCACCTCCTTTTCTAATTGAGAAAACCAACAAAATTTTGGCGATCTGCCAGCCCGTACGCATCAAGCTGACAGATCCATGAATTTGCATCCCCGGCTCACGGCGCGTTTGCCGTTTCGATCCATAACAATTATATTTCGGCTCTGCAAAAAGGCAAGCACTTTGTAACCTTTTGTCATGGCTCTCTCAAATTCTCGATGGCTCAAGCCGCCGTCCCTCGAAGACTGTCGCTATGGCGACGTGCGCAGCGGTACGGCGGCGTTTTCCGAGGGAGCAGGCTCCCGACAGTTTTGCGCTACACTCTGTAAGCAGGTGACCGGAATACTGAACACCTACCTAGTCGCGGGGTGAGGGGCAGATTCGGCTGGTGAAATCAACGGAAACAGGCTTCCATAATGACGCTACCTCGTTATAGGTGGAAGCTTATTGTAATGAGATTTACCTTGCGGTGAGGTAACTCTTCCTGTATGCTTGCGTCATGACAGAAGCCGGCAACAACGCATCCTCGATTGGAGGCTGTTTCGGGGTCAGACACACTCTGCTATCGCTGGGTGGATAAAGATCTTATCGGCAAGACTGGAAAATCATGAACGGTAATCTCATCCGATCTTATTTAGGTTCATTGGTAGAACTCTCCTCTTCGTTCCTTGAGAAGAGTTCACCGGCGGTGGTGCACAAACCGATGGAAGATTATTCGCAATACCTGCTGTTGGATTATCGGCAGAAGTTATTGCGAGGCCTGCTGCTCAGCTGCATCCTGATCGTATTGGGGCTGACCGCCATCAATCTCAGTGACTGGGTGAAGGATCCGGCGATCGAATGGGGAGTATATAACCTGGTCAGCGACGGGATCGTGCTGTTCTTATTCGTGATTTTCTGGTGGTTCAATGAAAAAGGCCAGGTGGAGCTGGTGGGCTGGAGTTTTGGCATCCTCGTATTCTTTGCGATACCCAGCTCTTATTCGCCCCCCTATTTCACCCAGACGCTCCTCATCATGGCCATCCCGGTAACCGTCTCGAGCTTCGCCATCCGGCCGTGGGCTTCCTTCGTCTTTACGGCGCTGGCCATTGCATTCTATACGCTCACATACTTTCAATTTCCGGGGGCATTCGGATTCGACGCCTTTTCACTCATCGGGCTGGGCATGCTGGCGATCGGGGCCTCTGCCGTAGCGAGCATGTTGAACAGGATCATCCGTGACCTGGTCCGTTCCTATGATGAGACCATCCAGGGCTGGGCCGCGGCCCTCGAGACGCGGGATTCGGAGACGCTGGGACATTCACAGCGCGTGGTGGACCTGACCATCCAACTGGCAAAAGAGCTGGGGATCAGGAGCGCCGAGCTCTTCCACGTACGGCGCGGCGTTCTGCTGCACGATATCGGCAAAATGGGCATCCCGGATGCCATCCTCCTGAAAAACGGACCGCTGACGGAAGCAGAACAGCAGATCATGCACAAGCACCCCGAATATGCGCGTCACTATCTTTCGAAGGTTTCCTATCTTGCACCGGCGCTGGACATCCCCTATTGCCATCACGAGAAGTGGGATGGTACAGGCTATCCGCGCGGTTTGCGCGGAGAGGAAATACCACTGACCGCCCGCATCTTTGCCGTGGTGGACGTTTGGGATGCACTGACAAACCGCCGCCCCTACCACGCGGCCTGGACGCACGAAGCGGCGCTGGCCCTCATCCGTGAGAGCTCTGGCACGCACTTCGACCCGCAGGTCGTGGAAGCATTCGTGGAACTGATCAACCGAAAGTCGCCGCATCCGGCCGAGAGAAGGTCACCGTAAATTTGCCCTAAAGCTCATTTTCTGCGATCATGTTTCATCACAGTAGAAAGCGGAGCTGCTCGGTGGCAGCTCCGCTTTGCTTTTTCATCTTGCTTAACGCCCTGCAGGCCTCTTTGGCATCAAACTCGAGGGAAGGCAGCGTACCGCGATGGGCTCAATGGATGTCCGGCTCGAGGCTAGTGTCGAACTTCGGTATAAAGTCCGGATCGCTGGACGGTCGCACGACTCCGTCGGCGTTGCGGCCTGCCAGGCCCGGGCCATCGGTATAGAACTGCCAGGCCAGCCGGAACTCGTTCAAGCGCTGGATGGCTGCCATGTGCGCCGGAGAATTCGGCGGGCCGGTTTTCACGACCAGGAGAAACGCCATCGTCTTCACGTCGGCGCAAGGACCGTATGCGCCGCCCAGGTTCTCCGAGAGACAGGCCTCCCGCGGGCCGATATCATTCTCATCGCCGATGGCGGGTACACGCGGGCCATAGATCGGGATGCCGGTCAGCGCACCTACGTCGGTGATGTTATCGATCGTCAGGTCCACGCGGATCCCACAAAAGCCGAGGTCATCGTTTTGGAAGAGTGTGCTGCGGAAAAATTCGGTTGGGAAAGGATCGTCCAGAGAGCTGCCGTCCAGCGCCGAGCTGGGCTCGTCCACATACCAGAAGGGGCGGACGTCCTGGCTCAGCCGGACGCCCATCAGGTACTGGTCGAGATCAGTCGACCCATCGGTCAGCTGGTCTGGCTCGGTCAGGAACAATCCCTTGCCCTGGTTCGCGCACGCATTGAAGGCGTTACGCAGTTTGCCACGCGGATCAGCGAACACCCGGCTGGGGTTGTTCTTGTCAACGATCTGACCGCTGGCATTCATATCTAGCTCGATCAGCGCGTTACCTTCCATCCCTGAGAGGCGCGGCATGCCGTCCAGCTGTGTGAACGGGCTATCCAAAACCGTAGCGTTAAAGAAAGTGCTCCAGTGGGCAAATTGTCTTCCCAACAGGTCATAGATATCTGGGAAAGCCAAGCCCTTAGTCGGGTGCACGAACGGGGTGAAAGCGGCCCAGCGATGATCGGCCTCCTGGAACATGACGCTGATCGGGCTGTTCAGGTCATAGGCTAAAAATCCGAAAGGGGCTCCTTCCCAGGTATTCGGGTTGAAGTGGAGGAACGCCCGACCATGATGAGTGTAGGAGCTCCGTCCGGAACCGGTAATATCGAGGAAGCCGAACTGCTCGTAGGGAAAGGTAGGGACTGGCTCATGGATGGGAGGGTTGATATAGGTATCGACGCTGTTACCGTACCACAGGTAGATATTGTTCATCCAGAGGAAGTTCTCCAACTCCCCGGCGCTGCCGAAAATTTCAGAAAAATCATACGCATCCAGTCCCAGGCCGAGCGTTTCGTTTTTCACCCCCGCGCTGAACGCCAGTGCCCCAAAGCCAAAGATGTCGAAATCGGTGAACATCGTCAGGTAATCGAAATGGTCGGGATGGCTTCTGTAGAATTCCAGTGCAACCTGCACGATGTCAAACGTCTCCAGGGTGGTGGGGCCGAATTCTTCGAAGATCGCCCCGGCGGTAAAGTCGGCAGGCAGGCCGGCGGTCATGTCGATTTCATTGAAGGGTCCCTCGGCGTTCCCTTCGGCGATGCCGGTGACTGACTCCGCTCCATTAACGGGGTCTGCGAGCAGAGCCAGATCCAGAGTTCCGTAGACAAAGTCAACGCTTCCATCCGCGTATAAGACAGCCTGGAGAGTGTTGGTGGGGATGTTTGCTCCACAACCATCAATGGCTCCCCGCACGAAATGGATCACCTGGTTCCAGGTGACCACAGTCCGGTCGGCGCGCACATCGACGTAAACCGCTCCGCCGCATTCCGGATTCAGGTCGGTGAGCAAGGCAGAGAGGCGCGGTGGGCCGCCGATGTGCCGGGCGGCATCCCGGGCATTGCTTGTTCCATCTCCTTCACCGAAGGTGATATGCCCGTCCGAGCCGACGAAGATCTCATTGTAGGTTGTGCCCAGGAACGAGAAGGGGGCGGTGATCGCGACCTGGGCGAAGCTGTCGTCCGTCAGCGTGAGCGCCGAGCCCAATCCTGGGTCAAGGCTCTGGCCCAGAGCGAGCTCAACATGAAAGGTATCTGTCCCGGTTGGGGTGTACCGAATCCGCATCCCAGGCTGCAGATCGAGCAGATTGCCAGCCTGGGGCGGGATGATCATGGCGCCATTGTCGACGAGCACCGCCAGATCAAGTGTGCCATCCCCATCGACATCGATGTCCATGCTTTCGGCCTGGCTCTGAGGGCTGCCCTGCGCCTGCAGGCGCTTCATGTTGCGGTCGTGCAGGATCAAACCATGGGCACGGACCAGAGCTGGATCGGGATCGATAGCCTTGCTACTCGCCCCGTCTGGCCCTTTACCCGCCTGATGATTCGGTGCATGGGCAAGGGATGCTCCTGAGGGACTCAATAAGATCAGGCTAACGACAGCCAGCAGTGTGAACAACAACCGGAAGGACGTATGAATCTTCATCACGAATACCTCCTGTGAAACTGATCATGTCATCCGATACGACGTTCATCTTCGATGAACTCTATTGCTTTATAAATTATAGTGATTTTCATTCGAATTTAACTTAAGGAATTTTTTCACAGGACCAAAATATTCTGCGCCGAAGCCGGACAGTGATGAGGTCCATTCTTGATAAAACATTTAAGGGTCACAGCGCCTCCGCATTTTTCTCCAGCACAGACCCCTCAGGCTGTATGATCACAGGCGGATCGGTCTTTGTGAGTGAGGGTCTCGGTCTCCCAACCGGTCCGGGGAGTTCCTCCGCGGATGCTGATCGACTTCTTCCATTCGACTCCTGTTTGAACCAGGGATTGCTGAGCGCCAGCAGCATTGCGCCGGCATGGCCGGGGATTTGAGTTCAGTGAGGGTCCGCGCCACAGTGCCGATGTTGGATTTCGTTTCAAAGACCGCTTTCGATGTCACCGTAGATCTGACCTGGACAGGCACCAGCTCCCTTGGTCATCAGAGTAGCCCTGTGAAGGTCAGCTTCCAGGGCTGCCACGTCAATCTCAAAAATAACAGCGGCTTCCGATTTGCCAAAGCCTCAGGGACGGTATCGGATGGAACGACGGATTTCACACCGGCACGGCCTGGGTGGGTTCGATTGCCGGGGCAAGTGGGCCTTCGGCTGATTTCACCGCACTGGGAGATCATGTGAACATCGCGGCGCGGTTGGCTTCGCAAGCCCGTGCAGGCGAAGTGTTGGCCAGCGAAGCGACCTGCCGTGCGGCATTGATAAAGACCGAGGGATTGGAAAAGCGCGAACTGGAACTCAAGGGCAAAAGTGAGCCCGTGAGCGTGAGAGTATTGCATGCAGGATCTTCATGAAGGAAAATCCGTCTTCGCCCAATGGTTGTATTTTTGACCCGAACAGTTTGTAACTGATGAGAATTACTTCCGTGACGAGGCATCTGACCCACTGGTAGACAAAAAATCAGCCTTGACATTCCAGTGACGGGAAGGTGTATATTCACTGGAAGGAATCTTCGACCATGAAAATACAAGAGTTTGCTCAACTGGCTGGCTTATCAACCAAAACGATTCGCTACTATGAATCGATTGGTATATTGTCTACGCCACAGCGCGCCGCGAATGGCTACCGCGAGTACAGCGATGGCCATCTGGCGAGGGCACGCTTTGTAGCAGGTGCACGTTCGCTGGATCTATCGTTGGATGAAATCAGGGAAATCCTGGCCATGCAGGATCGAAGAGAAGCGCCCTGCCGAACATTGCTGGACCTGATCGAGCAGAAGGCGAAATCCATTGAAGAACGGATGCGGCTCCTCGAGCAAATGGAACTGGAATTAAGAGAGCTTCACCAGCTCGGGCTTACATTTCCGACCGATGACGTAGACGGCAAGAATTGCATTTGTCATCTTGTCAGTGCACACTTCGTAAGTGCACACTCGAACGCGGATGCACGTAGTTCGTGCACGTAGCTAGACCCATTCATGGAAACAGGCACACTTTCAGCGCTAAAAAAGATTTATCACGCTTCAAAAGAACAGGTCCTATTTTTGGCAGTGCTCTCACCCACTTGAGAGCCTTGTCTTCGAGGTGCACAGTTGGTCGCACAGCTGGTGCGGGAAATATTCGAAGAGAATGAATCGAAAAGATTGTATGGGGCAATGATCTGGACGCGGATGCTGGTAACTGACAGCATCCAGGCGGCCAACGAATGTGAGACCCGGTTTTCAGACAGGCGTCTTCGACAATTTTGGGATGAACATCAGATTTTGGAGCAATTGCTTGCGCAGACGTTGAATCTGAAAGCCCGCATCGCCTGGGATGTGTATCTTATCTACCCACCTGACCATCCCTGGAATCGGGCACTTCCGCCTGCGCCGAAATTTTGGATGTATCAATTAGATGAGGAACCGACCCTGCTTCTTGATCCACCTCGTTTGAAAGATTATGTGTGGACTCTACTAGAAAGGACAGCTTCTCAATGACTGAATCATGCGGTTGCCCACCCGAAGCCGGAAATGACGTTTGCGAATTGCCCGCCCCGAATGTTCAGCGTCCTGCCCGTGCTGACAACGCTTGCCCTGAATGCAACAAGATTGGCAAGATCGTGCAAGGACAAACTGTGAAAGCCATGTTAGCTGTGAGCTTGCGGAGAGTCCAAGATACGCAATATCTGTTCTGCCGAACACAAGCCTGCCCGGTGGTATATTTTTCAGCGAATGGTGAACAGACTTTTGTCCTGGAGCAAGTCCGCGAGCGGGTCTATCAGAAAGAGCCGGAAGCCGACGATGTGTTTATCTGTTACTGCTTTCGCCATACAGTAGGCGATCTGCGTGCGGCTCCCCCGGAGGGCCGACTTGCCCTCGCGGGCGATATCAACACTGGCATCAATGACGGGCAATGTGCCTGTGATTTGCGAAACCCACAAGGCTCCTGCTGCTTAGGGAATGTGCACAGTCTGATAAAGCGGCTCGAAAAGCCAGGAGACAAATTTGACAGTCATCGCCCCGCTGAAATGGCGCAGGGATCGTTTGCGAGGCTCATATGAATAAATTCCTGTCAAAGCGCACCAGTATGGTCTTCATGTTCCTTCTGGCCGTTGTAATCCTGGGGATTTACCTTGAAACCCGGCCCCGGTTAGCGCCAGGGCAGGCGCCAATTACAGACATTCAAAATATCGACACGTTGCGGGCGCAATTCAATGAAGATATTGGGAAAACGCGCCTCATACTCCTTGTATCCCCTACCTGAGGCACGTGTCTGGCAGGCGCCCGTTGGGTGCAGACAGGACTATTAGATCAACTTCCATCCGATCAATTCCGCGTCTACGCGGTTTGGTTGCCGATGTTGTGGAATGATGCCCGTGAAAAATGGAATGGAACAACCATGCCTGACGACCGTGTGACTCATTTCTGGGACGGTGAAACGCAGGTGGGAGGATGGTTTGCCGAACACGTGGAAGGTTACAGGGGTGTGTCGTGGGATACTTATTATCTCTATGGCCCGGATGCCACCTGAGAAGATATTCCTTCGCCACTCGCCGGTGCAGGTGGCACGATTTATGGGGAACGCGAAACGCTTGAGATGCAAGTGCGCGCCCTGTTGGAAAAGTGAATTTCACTGCGTAAGCAAATCGCCCATCATAAAAAACGATGGGCGATTTTGACTCGATGAGAGCAGCGTTGTTTCTGGATCTGTTATTTCAAAGTCACCGTCCTGCTCGCTGAACCTCCCAGGCTGCTCCGCACCGTAATGTTCTGCGGGTTTGTGGGCCACGAGAAATCACCACGATAACGACCACCACCTTCGTTTTGTAATGTTCCGATCAAGGTGTTGGTCGAGGTGACGTACACGGATAATACGGCTCCGGAATTGCTGCTGGTCGCTTCCACCCGTAACTCGTCATTCCCTGCTGAATACTCTGCCAGTTGAATGGATATTGTGTCAGGCGCAGCTGTACGCGTCGCAGTTGGGCTGGAAGGAACGGATGTCGCGGTTGGCGGCGGTGTAGTCGTTGTCGATGTCGACGTTGACGTCGATGTCGCGGTGGGTGGTGCAGAAGTTGGTGTGAGAGTCCTGGTGGAGGTCGGTGGGGCTACAGTAGGCGTCAATGACGGGCCTGTGGCAGTGGGGGTTCGTGTGGGTGTAGGCAGCGGCGTCGCGCCCTGCTTGATATCAAAGGAGCGGACCGACGACCAGGCGCCGTTTATCCCACCGGCCGTTCGGGCCCGCACGCGCCACCAGAAGCGGCGCTCGCTGGTAAAGGTCTGTGTGGTCTGGGTCTGGGTTAGGCCGGTCTGAACAGCTATTAGCGGCGCGTTGAACGAGCTCGAATCGTCAAACTGGATCTCATACGTCGCCGCGCCGGCCACCGCGCTCCACGAGAACGGAATGCTCTGGTTGAGAGGCAATTTCGCAGCATTGGCCGGGCTCAGCAAGGCGGGTGCAGCCGGCGGCGTTGGCGTCGGCGGTGCGGTTCCACCGCCCGTTGTATTGATCGGCACATACAGAGCCGCGCTTGCTCCGCCGACTACCAAAGCAACGTCCGGTTTGCTATCGCCGTTGAAATCACTCGCCGTAATGAAGATGCCGCCCAGGCTCGACGTAGGAGGAGGCACGAGATAACGTACCGGCGCTTGAAACGTCCCATCGCCATTGCCATTGGCTATCTCCATCAAGCCAAAGCTGCCGTCACCCATGGCGCGGGCAATGTCTTGAAAGCCGTCGAGGTTGAAGTCGGCGACCGCCAAATTCAGCGGCGAGTTCACCGCATTTTCAGTGATCCGAAAGCTCTGGCGGAAAGTGCCGTCGCCATTGCCTAGTAAAACCACGTTCCCATGTCCGTTGCCGAGCGGAACGACTAAGTCCTGAATGGTGTCGCCGTTGAAATCGGCGACGTCCACATCATTGCAGGCGGAGAAAAGATCGCCGCCGGGAATGAGCGTCATTTCAGGCTGCCGCACGAATGTGCCGTCGCCCACCCCGAGCAGAATGTGGAGTTTCGTATTTTCCGAGCCGATGGCCAGGTCCTTGATGCCGTCGCGGTTAAAATCGCCGGCCGCCATCGCATGCATATGTTGAGGCGCGGCGAGTTCGCGCGTCTGAAACGTGCCGTCGCCGTTGCCGAGCATCACCGTAATCGTTTCGGCCGCGATGCAGGGCGCGGTAAAGCAAGCAATGCTATGCAAAATGACCACATCGAGCTTGCCGTCATTGTTCAAATCCGTAGCCGCGACATCCGGCGAATCAAAGCCTGAAGTGTTCGGAAAATTGATGGGCGTATTGAATGTCCCGTCGCCGTTGCCCAGCAACAGTGACAGGCTGATTTGCGGGGTGTTGATGGTCGAGACGACATCGATTCTTCCGTCGCCGTTAAAATCGCCGGCCGCCACATCCTGCGATTGACCGGCAACTGGATATTGGACTTTTGCCTGAAAGGTGCCGTCGCCATTGTTGAGCATGACGGCCGCTGAGTTTGCTCCCGATCCCACCAAATCAAGTCTGCCGTCGCCGTTGAGATCGACGGCGATGTGAGTGTTGCCGAGCAAGGGGTAATTGAACGTTACGAAAGTTGCCGATTGCGCCAGCGCAGGCTCCGGATTGAACAGGCTGACGATCAGGACAAGCATTACTGTCCATGCCAGAAGCTGCTCTCTCGCGCTTTTTGTGAGACTGTTTTGAGTCTTCATATGCTCTCCTTAGGTGATACCGATATGTCACCCTGAGCGAAAGCGAAGGGTCTCTACCACCAGAAGTATGAGACTCTTCGGTCGCAACCAGCGCTCCCTCACACCGTCCCGGCGTCCCTCCGGGAGAGTGACATGGTATTTTTGACACGAACCGTCAGCCCCGCTGAGTATTCGAACAAAGGAAGTCGGACCGGCGTATTCTTCCTTAACGACATATACGAATTTCATACCTATATGGATTTCTCTATTTCGGACTTGCCCCTGGCACGCAAAGAACAATTGCTGCCGCAGGCCAGAGCAGGGAGGTAATAAGCAAATCGCCCATCCCCTCTGGATGGGCGATTTTTCTTTGGGACCCTTCAGACCGACGAAGGCCGTGTTGCGTGGAGGGAAGCCTAGCGTGCGGCACTACGGAAACGAGCCAGTACATTATTCAAAACAGCCAGTTCTTTTTGCTCTATCAGTTAAAAAAGGAGCACGGAGACAGCCTGTTGCGACCGTCTCCGTGCTCCTTTTCAGCAGGACCTTCTTTATCGAGTCTTATTGATCAACTGGCCCTTTTTGTCCTCATTTAACGATAACGATGCCATCCGCCACTTCACCTGCAAAGCCGGAGGTGGAGCCATCCCAGTACATGCTGAAGGTGCATGAGGTTGTGGAGCCGAGCGAGCCGGGCGTGCAGCGGAAAATATCCGCGCCGTCACCGCTGACGCCTGCTACCGAGAACGCGCCGAGCGTGGTCAGGTAGATCTGGTTATTGGCAGGGTCAACCCAGACGCCGTTAATATCCTCGGAGGATGTCGTGTTGAGCGCCACATCCGAGCCGTCGAAGTAGAGCGACCAGGTGCCGCTAGTGGCCGCACCGAGTGTCACGGCGGAGAATGCCATCAAATCTTCATCTTCCCCGGATGCGCCAGTCACACTGAAAGCACCAATAGTGCTGATGAGCAATCTGCCATCGGGTGCGAAGCCAATGGCATCGACGTCTTCATTGTTCGTGCTCAAGCCCACATCCGAACCGTCGAAGTACCACTCGAAAGTTCCAGCAGTGGTCGCACCGAGCGAAGTTGGGATGAAGCGGATGATATCGGAATCATCCACGGTCCCCAAACTGCCGACAGTTGTCGCGGCATCGAGGGACAGCAGAATACTGCCATCGGACCTCCGGGCAAACGCATCGACGTCGCCGCCGATGCCGACATTCGAGCCATCGAAATATATGGACCATCCGCCGGTTGAAGAGTCATATGCAAGGATGTCCTCATCGTTGTATGCCACTCCACCCGAGTTACCATTCGTTGTCGAACTGACGTAGATCACCTCGCCGCCACCCGCAGGCGGAGTATTGGTCGGTGTGGGTGTGCTCGTAGAGGTAGATGTTCGCGAAGGTGTAACCGTAGCCGTCGGTGTACTCGTAGAGGTTGAGGTGGGCGTGGATGAGCTCGTAGAGCTAGGCGTGGCTGTGGATGTATTTGTCGACGCGGGTGTGGTCGATGTTGGCGAAGGTGTAACCGTAGCAGTCGGCGTGGGTGGCTCTGAACCCAGGTTGAGCGAACCATAGGTGAGATCAAAAGGCGATCCGTTGCAAATCGTGGACACCCACTCCACCCGGCCTCCTCCAACGCCGCGCTTGAGGTTGGCGTAGCTGCCCGATCCCACATTTTCTTTAGGCTGCCAATTGGCGCCGTCATAATGGCGCAGATACAGTTGTTGATTCACCTCGAATACCATCCAGGCCTGCCCATCATCCGCCTGCGTGATCGTGGGCCATTTATATACATTCTCAGGATCTCCGGTTTCCAGTTGCAGGTAATTACTCCAGCCGGCGCCATCGTAGCGGCGGAAGTAAATGTTGCTGTATACCTCGTAGCCCATATACAGGCGATCGCCGACGCCAGCCAGAGAGACACCATATTCACCCGCCGTCAGGGCCTGGAACGATGAGATCTGGGTCTGGTCGATCCAGGTAGCACCTCCATCAATGGAACGCGCTGTATACAGATAATAGTAGGTGAAGAAAATCAAGTTCGAAACGGTCCGCGTAGCGATATAGATGTTATCCCCGTTGGCGTGGATGGAGGCATAGCGGGTATTGGAGGATGCATTGGAGGGGTTGAACTGCCTGATAGTCCCCCAGGTAGTACCCTGGTTGCTCGAAGCGCGGTAGTACAGGTAAGGAGTATCGTCCAGGCTGGAGGCGATCAGGTGCAGTCTGCCGTTGGTAGGGTCAACATAAAGATCCGGGCGAACAGCATTGTAGGTTCCACCCATGAGAGAGGCGGCTGAGGACCACGCCCCTCCCGTGAGGAGTTTCCGCGTAAAAAGTATCTGATAGGGTGAGCCGGGACCACTCCGGCTGGGGATGGCCACATACAGGTAGGTACCGTCCGTCGCTAAGGCAGAATGGTAGGTCTCATTTGCGCTGCTGAATACATCTGGCTGCAGGACCCAGTTGTCGCCGTTATCCATCGAAGTCGCATAGCGGATTCGGTAAAGCGAACCATCGTCCGTGTGCCAGATCAGATGCAGCTTGCCGGTGCTGTCGCGCACCAATTTTCGGGCGTGGGCATATCCGGATGCGGTATCACTGATGGAAGAAAGGCCATCGGGTGGGGGATCCTGAGTGAAGTCCCCAGTGACTGCTCGTAGAGCATCGATGCGCCCGTGGCCAAAAGCGGCATCCAGGCCCTGCGGACTGAGATCAACGGCGCTGTTTTCGATGAGCGACCGTATCTGGACGTTCGTAAGACCCGGATCCTTCCCGAAAAGCAGGCCAGCCAGGCCCGAGACATGCGGTGTGGATAAGGAGGTACCGCTGTAATAGCCATAGCCGGTGGTGGTATCGCTGATGTCAATGACATAGATCGCTTCTCCCGGGGCTGCGACGGAAATATGACCAGGGTTGTAGTTGGAGAAACAGGAACGTTTATCGGCTGGGTTCGTGGAGGCCACTGAAACGGCGTTGGCGTAGGCGGCAGGATATAAGGTGGTCCTCTGGCCATCGTTGCCTGCCGCGGCGACCACCACGGCACCCTGGTTCCAGGCGAAATTCACCGCGTTTTCCAGGGTTTGAGCACCGGTAGGAGCTCCAAGGCTGAGGTTGATCACGCGGGCGCCGTTCTGAGCCGCATAGACGATGCCACTGGCGACGACGTCCAGGCTGCCGCTGCCCAGGGAATCCAATACCTTGACCCCCATGACCTTGCACCAGGGGCAAATGCCAACCATACCGGCGCCATCCTGGGCGGCCACCATCACACTCGAGACAGCCGTGCCGTGCATGTGGTCGTCAACAGGGTCGTTGTCGTTGTTGACGAAATCCCAGCCCCAGGTATCATCCACATAACCATTGCCGTCATTATCGATCCCATCGTTGGGTGTTTCATCCGGGTCGGTCCAAATCCTTGAGCTGAGGTCGCTCCGACCTGGATCGATGCCGGTGTCTACCGTTGCCAGCAGGACTTCATTTCTCTGGCCCGCATTCAAGGTATTCCAGGCTTCCTGAGTATGGATCCTGGTCAGCCCCCATTGGTCGGTGATCTCCGCCTGCGGCGTTGTAACAAGTTGCAGGATGTAGTTCGGCTCGGCAAATTCCACCCCTGGTCTGTGGCTAAAGCGGATGATTGCCTCCTCAACCGATAACCCGGGCGGCAGCTTGACCACCTGGACGCCCAAGCCTTGTATCTCCCGTTTGTGCGTGAGGCCCATAGCCGCCATCTCCTGCGCGGCCTGGGCAGCGTTCATCCCGGGAGAGAAGCGGATCAACAATTCTCCGGGAACGTGTTCAGCCAGTTGGGTCACGGCCGGGTCAGGACCGTCCAGGTCCTGAGCTGAGGCGGAAGAAGTTATGAGGGAAAAAACCAACACCAGGCTTAAGGCAGATAAGAGAATCCTTTTCATCTTCTCCTCCAAAAACGGGGCCTACTCTGTAATAAGGAAGCCAAGCCATCCAAGTTCGACAATAGGCGTGCTTTCCGTTTCGTCTGACGCGTCAACAATACAACGCGCAAACAATTCAATTCTCGCCCAGGGCGTGAAAAGTTATTCGCCATGCTGTTGCCCACCCCCGTATCCTCTACAGAGAATTTCTTGAAGTCAGTCTACCAGATTCAGGGGCCCGATTCAATTACAGTATGTTACAGGCACATGCAGTTTGGAACGCCACCGCTTCCCGATGCCTATCTTCCTGTTCGAAAGAATCGTGGCGCTGGCTGCGTACCAACCACGTGGACCTGGATACCCGCCCAACCCTGGCGATCCAGCTGCGCGGCCTGCGTGATTCTCGAAGAGCCTGAACAGGCCTCCTCCAAACTTCCCGGTACTTTTCTCCAGAGAGATTAACATCAGTTCAGGATGTTGAAAAAGTCCGAAGGATCCAGCGGAGCACTTCTTCCGTATACGTATTACGGATGTACATTGATAGCGCTGAATCAACGGCATCCTCCAGCCCCAAAGGACACGCCCAACGACTCCTCCGAAGGGCGGTTTGCGGGGCACCATAGGTGACAGTCACTTTGTCCCGCTGAGTCGGAACACTCCGCACACCTGCCCTCCCACTCCGCTTCGCTTCGCTTCGGGGACTATAGTGGCGGGCGGTGCCAGGGAAAGTGACTGTCACTTTTTTGGGGGAAACCTGTTGCAATGAATTCGTGAGTTTCACGGGCCGCCTACCGCCTGTCTCACGCTTGTAGAACATGCGCGCCGCGAACCATGCATCTGCAAAGCCGTCCTTGCGTATGTAAAATGTCGATAAGCGACCCGCGTGGTGGCCTGAACTCCATGGATTTCCTGAGAAACGTTTTTATTGACCCTGATACCTCTCAAATCCGCCCTTTCTGGCGCGGGCATTTGTTTCTGTTCGATAGACCCTCCGCCTCAGCCTATCCCCCACTCGCAGGTACGAAACTGCTGGCCATCTTTGCCCTGCTTGAGTTCCTCGTGCGTCCCCTGCTGGTTGCCGCGGCGCGCGGACTGACGTTCGCAGACCGCCCCTGGTGGACTCTGGCTCAGGTGACGATCCTGACCATCCTGGGAGGCTGGCTCGTGACCGGGTTCGCGGGCGTGCGTCTCTCCCAATTGGGGCTTTACGCCTGGAGGAACTGGTCGAAAACAGAGAAGCTCTATTTTCTCCAAGTCATACCGATTGCCATTCTGGTGTTCTCCTCAGTTTTTTCAGAGAGGCTCGAGGGGTTTTGGGCACGTTCCGATCTGGGGCAGATCGGGTTATTCATCTTCCTGCCGAGGATGATCTGGGGGTTTTATCAGGAGTTCGTTTATCGCGGACTACTTCAAACTGAACTCGTTCGGCGCTGGGGGACTCTCACAGGGATATTGGTGAGTAATTTGATATTCACCTTTGGGCCCCTGCATGCCTATCATTTCGCATTGGCACAGGGAAACCCATCCCACCTGTGGATCTTTGCGGCCACGTTTGGCATCGGTCTGTTTTTCGCCATTCTGTTCAAGCGCTCGGGCAATCTTGGGATGGTGGGAATCATGCACGGCATCGGAGATGTATTCATTGACGGCCTCGCCCAGGTTTCAAGTATGGTGAACTGAGGCTGCACAAAAATTTGAAGGTAGCTTGTAACAAAAGTCACACCGTCCCGGTGTCCTTCGGGAGGGTGACAATAGATGGACTTTGAGAAAGCCATTGCGGTATCTGTAATTATCGTTGACTCAGCACTGCAAAAATTGTATAGTATCATTAAATCCTCCCATCGCATGGCATGGGACGTAGACTGTCTATGACCCGAATACCCTTACATGATACGGAAATTCCTTGAAGCGTCCGGCTGGCTCCGGAAATCGAAGAAGGAGAGATCTTCGATGCCTCCATCTGAACCAATAAATTGGGAAACGGTTCTGGGGAGCTTTGATCCGTACAACCTTGAGATCACATCGATCTTCAGCAAGAATTACACGGATGAACCCGTGAATCCTGACTCTGACGAGAGCCTCACGGCCTGGACCACGATGATCCATGAGTGGGTGCATTTCATGCAGTTCTGCTCGACCACCTATGGACTGCTGTTGACTCTGAATCGTATATTCCAACAATTTGCACTGATCAGGTTATGTCAGACCATTGGGGAACTGATGAAGGCTCATGGTGAGACCCCTGTACTGTATATACCTTTGCGGAAAGCCTGGAGCGATGCAGTCTACCCTCAGTACCTGCAGCAAATCATAAACGATTTCATCGTAGAGTGGTACTCTACCGAGCTTAAAGTGATGACCAATCACGGCGTCCTGGCATATTCCAAAGGCAAATCTACCTATCAGACTTTGTCTCCGAAAATACTCCGAAAGTTAAAGCGGACGAAAGCACATGCAAATGTGCCGTTAACCGTGGGGCACATCGTCGAACCAATTGCGGTTGGATGCGTTGGGCAATGGCTCATACAGGAATTCGGTATCGAGCAGACCGCAATTCTGATGGACAAGATCAATCCGACCGGCTTAGTCTACACATTGCTTCCACAGGTCGAGACTGAACTTGATATCAACGTTCATACGCGCATGGTTCTTCATGACCTGGCTCTGATGCTGCCCGTTGAGGATCGATCCAGCGGCAAGCCAGCCACTCCTCAAAGATACTCGCCGACAACAAGAATGATCGCTTCCCTGGAACTGATCGCAAGTGGAGAAGTTGCCCAGGTGCCCGACTCCGAGCCGCCAAGCTACCTGCGACTCGCTTCAGATTTGTCCAGGAGGCTGGATTGGCCAGATTATGAAAGTTTAGTCACGGCCGCGTTAAGAAAAGCAAAAGATTTCAGGACGACCTTTTCAGAAGCGATGCCCTATCGGCAGGTCATAGATGACTTTGTCCGAGGTTTTGAGGTCCGCAGACGGCAGCCGGATGCGTTCGTCGCCATCACGCCAGCCTCCTTCGCCCTATACAGCAGCGGCTGGCAACCGATATGGCGGCAGGAAGAAGGCTGGATGCATCATGATAGCCAATCAGTAGAACAGGGCAACGCTCGCCTATGGGCCAGCTTATCGATACAGGCGAGCAGGGCATTCGTCGTCGGGGGGACATGGGAATGCCCGCTGATCAGGGAGTGCGAAGCATCTTCTTCCAGAACCCGCGGGTTCCCTTCTGCCGGACCGGGGTTGAAGTCCTGCCACTGCAGGGTCGCAGTGCAGGAGGCAACCGGTTGGGTTTTTGAACCCGACCAGGTGATTTCGATGGAAACGAATCGATAGGTGAGATGTTGGATCTGGAGGATCAAAATGGACGATCACAAAGTATTCGTCTTCTGGGATGGATATTCTGTTCAACAAACGCGAGCGCTGCTTTCTGATGGGCTGGCGCAACTACCCCGTGCGCTGCGCAATCAGGTCGCTTTCGACGTTTTGTATGAGGAGCCTCCGTTAGGCAAATTTGGGCTGGATACGGGCGTGGTGATAGCGATCATCAGCTCGTCTGTGGCATTGGCAGCGTCGGCGCTGAATTGTATTGCCCAGATCGTCTCTGCCAGAGCGAATAGGGATCAAGCGATTATGGAAGTTACATTGAAGGATGGTTCGAGCATCAAGATCCCGATGAGCGCCACAGAAGCTGACATCGAAAAAATCCTGGGAGCGGCACAATCATTGACTGCAATTACACAGGTGAAAGTGATAACTCAAAAACGAAACTGATCACGCTCTATAACTTGCAAAGAGACCGCTACAGCACCAAACCTCTCCAGGAAGAGCCCTGAAATGACTTTGCAAAATCAATCTCGCAAGTAAGGTTGGGCTTTATCAATTCGCTATGTTCAAAAAAGAACTGTTTTCCCAAGAGGATCACACGCAACTGCTAGACCGCATGCAAGCGGACAAAATTCCCGGCGTCAGCATCGCTGTCATCGATGGCGGAGAACTGGCATGGGCCGGTGGTTATGGCGTACTGGCAGTGGGAAGCGATAAACCGGTAACAA
>DASTOH010000284.1:0-18258 GCA_035720235.1 Anaerolineales bacterium
GATCCCTTATGGTTGTATGACCGCTGCGGCTGGGAACTTGAAACGACCGTACCACTGTTTGAAAAGTATGTCCGCAAGGTGGTGGAGGCGTTGAAAGAATATGTTTCCTACTGGATTACCATAAACGAACCGAACGTTTACTCGCTCAGTGGATACGTCACGGGTGATTTTCCTGCGTGCAACAAGGGCCTCAATGTTGCCATGCGCGTGATGGCAAACCTGCTGCGCGGGCACGCTGCTGCCTATCGCGCGATTCACGAAATCCAAAGGGAAGCCCGCGTGGGGTATGCCCATCATTTCCGCCCGATGGTGGCTCACAATCAGAGGTCGCCGCTCGACAATCTCATACGCGGCATCCAATATGATCTGCTCAACATGGCTTTTCCAGGTGCGATCAGTACAGGCACCATGAGATCTTTTCTCGGCAAGGTGAACATCCCCGAAGCCAAAGGCACGCAGGATTTCCTGGGTCTCAACTATTATTCCGTCTACACGGTTAAATTCGACATCACGAATTACAAAGAGTTGTTCGGCCGGCGTTATTATCCGGATGACTCCGATTTTAGCGAGACAAAATTCATTGCCAACATTCCGGAAGGCTTGTTTGATTCCATTAAATGGGCGGTGCAGACGTATCCCAACCTGCCCATCCTCATTACCGAGAATGGCGTGGAAGACGCGACGGATCAGATCCGCCCGCGTTACATCGCGCAGCATACTCACCAGATGTGGCGGGCGGTCAATTTCAACTGGCCCGTGAAAGGTTATTTTCACTGGTCACTGGTGGACAACTTCGAATGGGAACGCGGCTGGACCCAGCGCTTCGGTCTCTGGGGTTTGGATGTAGAGACGCAAAAACGCACCAAACGTCCATCGGCAGATCTGTATGCGGAGATTTGCAGGGAGAATGGGCTCACGTCCGAGATGGTTTCCAAATATTGTCCTGAGGTGTTTGATAAGTTGTTCCCGGTGTAGAAGAGAGCAGTGTTCAGTAGACAGTATTCAGTGAGCAGTAAGGAGTTGAAGATGGATTTTAAGTCGCAATTGGCTGGCCTGAATGCGTTGTTGTGTGTGGTCTATGGTGAAGAGACGCGTTTGAGCACGTTGCTGGGCGAGCTGGGATTCGAGCGAGCGCAGATAGAGCAACTAAAGGATCAGCATCTCGAGTCGGTCGTCAGTCAGTTTTTAGAGGTCGTTCACCGACGCCTCACCAACGACGCAGGCAAGGACACGTATTATCAAATTTTGAGTCGCCGCTACGGGTTGGATGGCGAGCCGCCTGAGCAGCTCTCGTCCATCGCGGTGCGACAGGGCTTCAGCCCCGAGTACGTCCGTCAGTTGTTCGACGAGATCATCCAAAGATGTCAGAGCAAGATCTGGCAAAAGGAATTGAAAATCAGCCTGAAGCACATCGCCGTCGCGGAATTAGGGCACATGAACGAGCGACCGACGCAGAAGCGAGTGGCTGAAAAGCTGGAACGCCTGACGAACCTGCATGGCGCACTCGATGTGACTCGCATGGATTATGAATCAAAACGAGTGGAAATCCTGAAACAAGTCCAGGCGGAGCTGGACGCGCTCGATCTGGAGTACAAGCCCCTGCTGGAGGCCGCACAAGAGAACATCGCCGCACTGGAAAATGAGATCAGGACCGATGTGTTGTTATACGGCGAGACCGTCTCAGGTGGCCAGTACCGTGCCTCCTATACCCAGGGACGCGTTTCCTGGGATAACGAAGGCATGACGAAGTATGCCACGTCCCACCCCGAAATACTCCGATTCCGCAAGCAGGGACAGCCGATTGTTTCGCTGCGAGTAGTGAATAAAGAATAACGCCCTGCCCTTGACCTGCTGTATGTCCCAAACGTTCTCATCCCCTCAGGTAGTCTGCCGCCCCGCGCTCCCTCTCGACCACGCGGACGTTGCCGAATTCTGCAAAGGGATTTGGGAGGGAGGTGACTACGTCCCTGAGGCCTGGCATCACTGGTTCAATGATCCGAACGGGCTCCTTATCACCGCCGAATACAGCGGACGCGCCATCGGCTGTGCCAAAATCTCCCTGCTCGCCGAAGGTCAATGGTGGCTCGAAGGCTTCCGCGTCGACCCCAACTATCAAGGACTCAAGGTTGGCTCGCGCATTCACAACTACCTGACCGATTGGTGGGTGGAGCACGGCGATGGCACTGTCCGGTTAATGACCGAGAACCCCGCCGTGGTGCATTTGTGTGAGAAAACCGGTTACACCAAAATCCATGAACTGCGCGGCTACAAAGCCAAATCGATCGACGAAGCTACTCAAGCCTTCTCCCCCGCCACCGACATGCATGAAGCTGCAGCATTCGCCCTCCAAAGTGGATCCCTGCAACTGACGGACGGACTCGTTGATTTTGGCTGGCGCGCCGGCGTTGCAAACAAACACATCTTTGAGATCTACTCCAGCGACGAAGCCAACTTCGTCCACGCGTTCTACTGGTGGAGGGATAAACAAGGTTTGTTCAGCGCCTGGGAGGATGAAGAGGATGACAAACGCTCCTTGGTCATCGGCGCCTTAGCCTGCCCCGCGAACGACATCTCTGCTTTGATGCTGGACGTCCGCAGACTGGCCGCTCACAAGAAATTTGACCGGGTGTTTCTGCTCGCGTTCTTGAAGCCACAAATCATTTCAGGTCTCGAACAGGCGGGTTTTTTCACGAGCTGGGAAAACTATTTGCGCTTGTTTGAGCGGAAGAAACCCTAACATGAATCTGCCTCCCGAATTCATTTCTATCATCACGAACACCTATGGCGAAGACGGTGAACGACTTATTGCCAATCTCCCCGCATTGATTGAGGAGGCATCGCAACGATGGGACCTTACGAATGTCCAGCCTGTTTCAAATCTTTCTTACAACTTTGTAGCATTTGCAAACAGAGGAGATCAGGATGTTGTTCTAAAAATTGGAGTACCTCATGATGGATTGAGGAGTGAGATTGCGACGTTACGTCTCTTCCGTGGAGAGGGTGCCTGTCAATTGCTGGAGGCTGATGAAGAAAAGGGCTTTCTGCTGCTGGAGCGCTTGCAGCCGGGCCTGATGCTGTCCACGCTGGAGGATGATGAAACTGCGACCCACACCGCAGCGGAGGTGATGAAGAAGATTTGGCGACCTCTGGAGCATGTCACTCTCCCGCAGGGACGCCGGGACGGTGTGAGCGGAGCGAAGAGTCTCCATTATGATGAAAGAGATCCTTCGCTGTCGCTCAGGATGACATACGACAAGTTTATTCTCCAAAACAATACAGCCTCCCGGACAGAGGAGGCTATATTTTGATGGTGGGATGTTACATGACCAGGGCAAGCACCTGCAAAACACCCACGATGAGCGCCAGGGCCGAGATGAGCTTCCTGAACGTATCAGTGTTGAGCGCAGGCACAAAAGCGGCCAGGCCATACAAAAGAAAGAAAAAAGCCGTACACCAAGCAGCAACAGCGACCATTTCTAAATCTCCTTGTGTAAGTTGGATGTACTGTCCGCGCGGACAGTTCTATTCTTGGTAACACAGTCCTGTTTCCAGGGTTACGCCGGGCGTGGTAGAATTTGGTTACACCTTCGCTCTCGCAGTCTATTGCGGCCGCGAGAATTTTTTTGCCCCATGACATCGATTACAACCTCTCCTGCTGAATTTTCGTTGCACCGTACCCACGCCTCAGACCGGACCGGCCCGGCGCGCTGGGTATGGTCGCATGCCCGGCGACATGGCTGGATCATCTTCATGATGTTCGCCGGCGCTATCGGGAATGCCGCGCTGGCGGCGGTGGTGCCGGTGCTGACCGGCGACGCGTTCAACGCCATGCTCAAACCCGTGCCAGATACGAGCGTGCTGCTGCCATTGGCCTTGACTATGGGCATCTCGCAGCTGATACGCGGCGCGCTGCAATTGGGCCGCAACTTCGGCGCGGAACTGCTGGCGCAAAAAATGGAGCGGCAGGTGCGCGACGAGTTGTATCTCTCCCTGCTGGGCAAGAGCATGACCTTCCACAACCTGCAACCGGTGGGCGATACGATGGCGCGTACTACCAATGACGTGCGTGAGGTCAATTATATGTTCAGCCCAGGTGTGAATCTGGTGGTGGGATCGTTCATCTTTTTGCTCATGCCCGTCTTCGTGGCAGGACGTTATCACCCCGCGCTAATCATCACGCCCGTCGTTTTCATCATTTTGTATTTTGCCTTCCTTGTCAAATATCTGCGAGACCTCTCCCCCATTACAGATGAAGTCCGCGGCACGTTTGGGAAAATGAACACGCATCTGTCTGAGTCACTGGATGGCGTGGAAGTGGTGAAAGGCGCGGCACAGGAGGAAGCGGAGGTGGATCGCTTCGTAGTGAATGCGAAGCGCGTACGTGACGCGTTTGTTCGGCAGGGCGACCTGGAGGGACGCTACGTCGCGATGCTCCTGCTCGGCTCGGCCTACGCCTTCGGGCTGTTCCATGCGCTGATGCTTTTCCGCGGCGGCCTGCTCGATCTCGGATCGGTGGTGGCGTATTTCGGCTTGCTCCGTCTGCTGGAGTTCCCCACATTTACCTCCACGTGGGCTTATTCGCAGATTTCACTTGGCATGTCCAGCGCGCGCCGCATCCTGGATCTGATGAATCGCGAGACCAACCTCGACCAGAATGTACAAGGCCGCACGGAAGCGATCCAAGGTGAAGTGGAGTTCAGGAACGTAAGTTTCGGTTATAACCTTCAGGCCTCCCCTTCTCCCGATGGGAGACAAGGAGGAGGCAGGAGTGAAGGAGAGCTGGTGCTTCAAAACATCTCCTTTAGAGTCAAACCCGGACAAACGGTCGCCATCGTTGGGCAGACTGGCGCGGGGAAGACTTCGCTCGTGAAGCTGATCAACCGCACCTACGATGTGACCCACGGACAGGTCCTGGTGGATGGCCTGGATGTGCGCGACTGGAACCTCGCCGCGCTGCGCTCGCAAATTTCCATGATCGAACAGGATATCTTCCTGTTCTCGCGCTCTGTCAGCGATAACATCGCTTTCGGGAAACCAGGAGCAGACTCCGGTGAGATCGAAGGAGCGGCCAGGTCCGCGCAGGCAGAGGACTTTATCCAGTCCTTTGATAAGGGCTACGAGACTGTCGTGGGCGAACGCGGGGTGACGTTATCCGGCGGGCAGCGTCAACGCATTGCGCTGGCGCGCGCCTTCCTCACGGATCCGCATATTTTGATTTTGGATGACTCCACCTCCGCCATCGATTCTGCCACTGAAGACAGGATCCAACGCGCCATCGCCAACGCCGCCCGCGGCCGCACGACCTTCATCATCACACATCGCCTGTCACAGATCCGCTGGGCTGATCTGATCATCGTCCTCCGCAAAGGCCATATCGCCGCCATCGGCACGCATGAGGAATTGATGAAGACCTCCAAGGCGTATTCGAAGATATTTAGGGAATGAGGAAGCAGACGGGTAAACAAGGAAACAAGTAGACAAGGAACACGCAACACCTGTTTACCTGTGTACTTGTCTACTTGGATACCGCCCCTTATCCTTCAGTCGCTGACCAACAGACTATTCGACTAACCAACTAACGGACGAACATGGGTTTCTTTTCCGGATTAAACGACGAAAAATATGATCGACAGTACACCGACCGTGAACTGGTGCGGCGGATCTTTGGCTATTTCAAGTCACAGACCAAACGCCTTATCTCGGTGTCCATCCTTGTGATCATATTGGCAGGCATCGGTGCGGCGTTGCCGGTAATTGTGGCGCGCATGCTGGACCTGCTGAAAACGGACCCAAACGTGCAGGGGATCATCCTGGTCTGCCTGGTGGTACTGCTGATTGGGTTCGGGCTATGGGGAGTGAACTGGGCGCGGCGCAGCCTGGTCGTGCGCGCGGTCGGTGACGTGGTGCTCGACCTGCGCACCAGGGCCTTCCGCGCCGCGGCTGAGCACGACCTCTCATTCTATGACCAGTTCTCCTCTGGCCGCATCGTCTCGCGCATCACCTCTGACACCAACGACTTTGGCCAACTGGTGGTCATCGTCACCGATGTGGCTTCGCAGATGGTGCAGGCGCTTATCCTGGCGGCAGTCCTCCTCAGTACCAACCTGCAGATGTCCCTGATGCTGTTCATCTTCCTGCCCATCGTCTTCGGGCTGGCATCCGGGTTCCGGGTGCTGGCGCGGCGGGTGACGAAACGTGGTATGAAAGCCATGGCCGATGTCAACGCGGCCATCAAGGAGACCATCAGCGGAATTTCCGTCGCCAAGAATTTCCGCCAGGAGGAAAGCATCTTCCAGTCGTTCGACGAATCGAACCAGCAATCCTACCGGGTCAATATCCAGCGCGGCTTCGTGCTTTCACTCGTATTTCCGGTGCTCAACGCGCTGCAAGGCATCTTCGCCGCCATACTGATATACGTGGGCGGCTTCCTGGCGGCAGATGGCGTCTTCACCGTGGGCGCGTGGTATCTCTTCCTGATGAGCGTGGACCAGTTCTACTTCCCCATCCTCAACCTGTCCGCGTTCTGGGCGCAGATCCAATCGGGTCTCGCGGCGGCGGAACGCGTCTTCGCGTTGATCGATGCCGATCCGAACGTCGTGCAAACGGATAGGCGCGACGTGCCGACTCTCAAAGGGCAGATCCACTTTCAGGACCTGAACTTCCGTTATACGGATAAGGAACCGATCCTGACTCAGTTCAACCTGCTCATCCAGCCCGGCGAGACTCTGGCCCTGGTCGGTCACACGGGTGCGGGCAAGTCCTCCATCGCAAAGTTGATCGCGCGCTTCTACGAATTCCAGGAGGGACGTTTGCTGGTGGACGGTCACGACATCCGCACGTTTGACCTGGCGCAGTATCGCACACAACTCGGCATCGTGTCCCAGGTCCCGTTCTTGTTCTCGGGGACAGTGGCAGAGAATATCCGTTATGCCGCGCCGGATGTCAGCGATGAGGAAATGCTGAGGATGGCGCGGGAGATCGGAAACGGCGAATGGTTGGAAACGCTCCCGAATGGGATCCAGACCGAAGTTGGCGAAAGAGGCGGACGCCTATCCATGGGACAACGGCAGCTCGTGGCGTTGATGCGCGTCCTGATGCAGAAGCCAGCCATCTTTATCCTGGACGAGGCCACCGCCAGCATCGACCCGTTCACCGAATGGCAAATCCAGCAGGCCTTGAATTTGATCCTGAAACATTCTACGAGCATCCTGATCGCGCATCGTTTATCCACTGTCAAAGCGGCGGACCGGATTGTGGTCATGGAAAAAGGGCGGATCATCGAGGAAGGAAACCATAAGGGCCTGCTCGCGCAGAGTGGACATTATGCCACCCTGTACAACACTTACTTTCGGCACCAGTCGTTGGATTACAGGCCTGATTGGGTGGATGAGGAAAGAGCGGCGAGAGTACAGATCACGCTTGACAGCAAGTCCTAGATTGCGACGAAACTCATAGCAGGGCAGGCTTTACAGCTTGCCCTGTTTGTTTCTCTACGCGTTCGAACGATGACAGCTGGAATAGCCTCGGACTGCCATTACGGTATGTGAGGGCGACCAAGAACGCCAATGAGGGGGTGAGGTTGGGTTAGCAGCGGCAAGTCCCCGGATTTATGACAAATGTCAGATGACTCAGGGCAAGGAGACTCGTAAAATCATACTTATAGGCCATTCGGTTGAGCGCCTCCACCAAGTCCGTTGTTGAGCCGCAATGCGATGAGAGGATTGGATAGGGTAATTCTGAATAAGCTCTGTTTTCCATTCCGGGCGCACCCTGGCTAGAGAGGTCAAAATGGAATTTGTAGGAATATGTCTTATCACCAAAAATGTACCCTCGTTGGCGGAATTTTACTCAACGATATTGAGTGTCGATGCAGACGGGGACGATACTCATGTCGAATTGAGTACTGAAGGAGCAAAGTTAAGTATATTTTCAGTGGATGGGATGGAGAGTCTTGCGCCACAATCCATGAAGGGAGCCGGTTTCGGAAATTTTACGATTGGGTTTGAAGTCAAAGATGTAGAGGCTGAATACGAACGGCTCAAGGCGATAGGAGTTGAATTTGTAAAACTGCCGATGACACATCCATGGGGGGCCAGATCATTCTGGTTTCGAGATCCCGATGGCAATATCGTCGATTTTTATGCTATTCTAGCGAAGTCCGGATGATGGGGCAGTACTTAGAGAACGAGAAGCAGCCAACGCAGCCCCGCTGCACACGTAGCTTTGTCGAAGACCCCGCAAGGGGGGCGACGTGCGCTAGCAGGGCGACAGTCTACGACGTGCAGCTGACCCCCCGGGCAAACACCGGGGTCATGAGATGGTTACGCGACGCGTTTTTTAGGCATTTTTCTGGCTTCAGCGGAGTCCTGTTTCGACGGCGAATCCACGCTCCCACCCATCACCAGTAACGCTAGCCGCTGCGCGGTGAATGCCTAAGCACGAAATCGATCTGAGAGTGAGGCGATGGTGCAACTAGACGACAATAATCAGTTCACTCCCCAAGCCAGTCGGCCAGATATGCCAGAATATGGGCTGCTCGACGCCGATCAGGGTCGAGGGCTATTGCCGTGGCGTTGGGCACAAGAACGGCTCGAGAATTCGCACAATTATTGGGTAGCCACGACGCGCCCGGATGGTCGCCCACACGCGACTGCCGTCTGGGGTGTATGGTGGAATAATACGTTCTATTTCAGTTCCGGTCGTCTCGCGCGTAAGGCCCGCAATCTCGCTCACAATCCAAGTTGTGTCCTGTGTATAGAAAATGCGGCGGAGGCAGTTATCGTTGAAGGGGTTGCTCAACTCATTAGTGACTCCATCGTTCTGGAACAGCTTATGCAGGTTTATCAAGCGAAGTACAACTCCGAGTATCCTGCCGAATCGAACGTCTATGCTGTACAGCCGAAAGTGGTTTTTGGGTTTATTGAAGCGGCCGAGGAATTTAGCGGCAGTGCGACACGCTGGAAGTTTACGAGTGGGCACGGAGTCTGATAGGAACAGCATCCACGGCTTGGGTGGATCTATTCGCCGTCCAACACAGCTCCGCTGCGCACGTCGCTTTGTCGTAGACCCCGCAAGGCGGGGCGACAGTCTACGATGTAAAGCCACCAGCCGTTGGGCGCTTTAGGTTTTCAATTATGAGAAAATACGTTTTGTTTAGTCTCCTTGTTGGAACTATAGCACTTTCAGCATGTGCTTCCGCCCCAACCACCAGTTGGACGGCAACCGCTACTACTTCTCGCCCACTAGCTACGCAAGTCCATCCCACATTCACGCCCAAACCCATTCCTGAGTCATATGTAATTGTAGATGTCGTGATGAATGTTCGGAATGGACCAGGAACTGAATTTGATGTGATCGGTCACATTGAACCTCAAAAGAAATACTCCGTCATCGGTAAGCATGTAGATTGGTGGTTAATTGATTTAGGCAATCATCAGTCCGGTTGGGTATATGCCCCAGTCAGCGTGACAAGATTCGTCGGCAACGTTGAGGCTGTTCCTGATATTGCATCGCCCTCAACACCGACCCCGATAGTAATTGCAGCATGTACGCCAGCGAATACAACAGAAACACCATTGGAAGGGATGGAGAAAGCTCGTAGCACACTTGTAAGTTTTTTCGAACTTCTAAATCATCGAGAGTATGAAAAAGCTGCCGCGTTATATGGAGGAGAATACCAGGGTCTTCGAGATTGGAATCCATTATTCGATCCGCAGGATTATGCTGCTCTGCTGAAAAACGGATGCGAAATCAATGGCTTACAATGTTTGCGGGTCAAACGCATCGTTGATGAAAAAGTGGTGTCATTGGCAGAATATCATTTTCGGGCGGAGTTTGTGAATGAGGACGGCAGTTTGTTCGTGCTTGGTCCATGTTGTGGCGGAAATGCTACGGATATGCCGCCGCAGTCGCAATTTGATTATAGAGTTATCAGAGATTGTACAGGAAAGTTCTTGGTTTTAGACCTACCCGTATACGTTCCATAGGGCAACTGCACCTAACACAGCGCCGCTGCGCACAACGCAGACCGACAGCTCGCCTGAGGAGGCATCGGATTGGGAAATCGCATCCACTTGGCAAAGGTATTACTTTCAATTGCAATGGTGTCACTGATTGCAATTCTCATTTCACGGTTCTATGAGAGCTTTGTTGAGAGTGCAACGTTGTCACCCCAGTCGAAGGAAATGGTTGCGCGCAGCCAAAGTCTAAATTCTGCTATGCGTCCAGATGTCTGGCCGCCAGGGTATCCTTTATTGCTTCTCGTTGCGCGCAAAATTCATTACCCTCTTGAAAACGTAAACTTGCTATTGTTCTACCTAACCCTTGTGTTCATCTTTGTCATATCCCAAAAAGGTTTATCGAGCATTTCACCCATTTGGTTGCCGCTATTCTATAGCATATGTGCTTTCAATTATTACAATTTGGCACAGTTTACATCCGAGTCAATCGCTATACCATTGAGTCTCCTGGTATTGCTGTTTCTGGCAGCCTATCTACGACGAAAATCATTTTTGACAATTTTAGCCTTGTCACTCTGCTGTTCGCTGCTTTTTGTTTCACGCTATCAGAGTTTGTTATGGTTAAGCCCAATCATCGTTCTTCATCTCGTTTTAACAGCTGGCGCAAAACGAAAAACCATTCTGTTGCATATGTTATGTTTTATCACTATTGCACTTGGTCCAGTAAGTATAATTTTGCAGCGGAATTACCAGGCAACAGGATACTTGACAGGGATGGATAGACTTGATTGGGCCGCTCGTGAATTACCCGGAAGTGTTGGTTATTATGCTGCCTCAACCGGATTTCAAGACAACGTTCTATTGACATTGAAGACCCTTTTCTTGGACTTTATTTCACCTTTTCAGTATGCGACCCATGAGGCCAATCGATCACTCCACCCAATTTCTGGCTTAGAAATAGCAGGGACAATCCTGCTTGTTCTGGCTATGGGAATGATTGCCATGACAATGGCCGGTTACCTAAAACGCCACGGCTCTCTAATCAATGTGTTTCGTACAGGATATGATGCAGCACCACTAGCTTTTTTAGCGGTAGAGTTCTTTCTAGGATATATCCTTGTTACAATTCTAGTTTGGACGATCGTAAACAATGACCCAATCTACACTCGGTTTCTGTATCCATCATACATCTACCTCATAATCAGCATGTTTTCTGGATATGCGTTTGTCAAAACAGAAAAGACTAGTAGCGCCTCAAGATTCCTTTTTATAGGACTTTTTCTGTATCTGATCTTCGTAAATTTATATAAAGTGACTCAAATGGCGATTCTCTCGAACTGAGCTGGCGGCGGGCTAACACAGCCACCTTCGGGGACTGCCGCTTAGCGGCGTGCGCGACGTGCAGGCGATCCTTCCACACTCCCTCGTCTCATCACCGCTCCAAAAACAAGTACACTCGGTTTAAGCTGGTTCCGTCAAAGTGGTTTGTCTCGTCCCCCCACTGCCGCCCGCAGGGACGGCGTGCGCGACGGGTACCCCCTACAGGAAGCCCCCCATCGGGGACACTACGCAGACGCAAGCCGTTTGGCTATAGAGCCTTTGCCCCTAGATCCAGGTTGTTCGGAATACTCTGTATAATTATCCTTGAGCCGCTATCAACCTGAGACTTTCTCCTATACTTGCCATTGTAATTACAACACAGAGTGTACATCGAATTTGAAGGATTACATTTACTCAGAGCTTATGAGGAGTATATGATGAACACTGACGAAGAAATTATTAGACAAGCGTATGACGCATTTAATGCACGTAACATTGATGCTGTGCTCGCAGTACTCAGCCCTGATGTTGTGTGGGCGAATGGTATGGAAGGCGGATATGTACACGGACATACAGAATTACGCGAATACTGGACCAGACAATGGCAAATAATCAATCCACACGTCGAACCTCTATCTCTAACTCGTGAGGCAAGTGGTCAGGTTCGCGTTGCGGTTCATCAAGTTGTCCGAGATCTGGCAGGTACTATTCTGGCTGATCAGAATGTTGTACACACCTACCTGATTGACAACGGTCTCGTTCGGCATATGGATATCGTCAAAGAGTAGGTATGCAGAGTATTTGTGATTCACTGCCGTACGGCCCGAACCATCCCTTGGGCGAACGCTGGGGCCGTGGTGGCTACCGTCCGTAGGCGTGCGCGTTTTTCGGGAGTTTGCTTCGCTGAAAGCCAGTTCCGTCAAAGCAGTGTTGTCTCGTCCCCCCACTGCCGCCCGCAGGGACGGCGTGCGCGACGGGCACCCTTACCCCTAATGGGGACCCTCGGCAGCGTACTTTGCAAACGCCAGCCGTTAGCCCGCACGGATCATGTATTGAATTTGATCCTGAAACATTTCACGAGCATCCTGATCACGCACCGTTTGTCTACTGTCAAAGCCGCTGACTGCATCGTGGTGATCGAAAAAGGGCGGATTATCGAGGAAGGGGATCACAGAGGGCTGCTGGAAAAAGGCGGTCATTACGCCACGCTATATAAGACCTATTTCCGGCACCAGAGTCCGGTGTACGTCAAACAGGCGCGGGAACTTATCGGGGATTAATTCCCTCCAGCCATCAGCCAGGCCCTCTCCCAAAACGAATAGAGGGATCTGGACAATTAAAGAGAACCACTTTTGCAACAGTGGGGTTACAATAGCAGTCCAATAAGTTGATTCTGGCTAAAAACAGGGACCCCATGTCGCCGAACAACGACCCACAGCACATGACCAATGCCGACCTTGCCAGACACTGCGCCCGCGAAACGCATCTGTACTTTCGGCAACAGCAATACGATCCGAGTTTCTGCATCGAATTGTTTCGGCGCGCCTTCAAAGAGCGCGACCAGGACGCCTGGGAGACGATCTGCGCCCAATACCAGCCGTTGGTGCTGGGATGGGTGAAAGGACATCCAGGTTTTGCCGCCACAAATGAAGACGCGGAATATTTCGTGAATGGCGCCTTCTGGAAGATCGCCGCCTCGATTACTCCCGCCAAGTTCGACAGTTTCCCCAGCCTCGCCGCGTTGTTGAACTATTTGCGAGCCTGTACCGGTACCATGATCATTGACTACAACCGCATGGCAAACCGGCTCAATCTCGAAGAACTGGATGAGCGGCTGGCATCCTCCGAGCCGTTGCCTGAAGACCAGGTTTCCGAGCAAACCAGCGACCGGCAACTCTGGGAATGGGTCAATGAACGGTTGCAGGATCGAAAAGAAAAACTGGTGATTGAGGGACTGTTCGTGCTCGACCTCAAACCGCGCACGTTGTATAGCCGCCACAAACACGAGTTTGCAGACGTAGCGGAAATCTACCGTATCAAACAGAACGTTGTCGCCCGCCTGAGCCGCGATGAGGAGTTCAGAGTCCGGTTTGCCGACGATTAAAAAACGTGGAAACCTGCGTTTATTCCATTGAGGTACATGACATTGTCCATTAATTGTTCCCTCCCACCTGAGCTTACCGATCGGCAATTATGGGAGGCTCTTGATGGCACTGCCGATGAGGCGACCACGAGTCACCTGCAAGGATGCCCATACTGTAAGAACAGGGCAAAAAAACTTGAAAAGGTACAAAACCAGCTGAAAAGCCGTTTGTTCCGCGCCACTTGCCCGCCCTCGCTGGAATTGAGCGAGTTCTATTTGCGTACACTGCCCGCGCCGCAGATGCTGACCGTCAGCGCGCATGTGCGCGCCTGCCCGCATTGTCTGCGCGAGATCTCTCAAGTCAGCGAATTCATGGGCGCAGATGCCGTTCAGTGGGAACAGAGCCTGCTGGAAAAGGCGCAGGTGCTGGTCGCGCGGTTGCTCGACGGCGCCTCCCTGGCATTTGGCGCCCTTCGAGGGGAAAGTCACTCGGTCACCCTGGAAGTGGAAGGTGCAGTCATTACGTTCATGATGCAACCTGCACCGAACGGGAAGGTCTCTGTACTGGGGCAGGTGGCGGCAGAGGAACAGGATGCCTGGACCGGGGCGGTCGTCACATTACAACAGGCAGATGCGCCGCGGAAGATCACATCCGTAAATGACCTGGGGGCATTCAGTTTTGAAGCAGTTCAAGCGGGGATGGGCGAATTCAACATCATCTCACTCCACAATCTGATCATCAAAATCCCGCCTTTGGACATTCACCTTTGAAAATGCCATGACTGTGCCCGCTGAACCGTCCGATCCGATCGAGAAGTGGCTGGCAAAAACGTTGCCTTCTGAGCTGCTGCTCACTCCACTTGACGATGTGATATCTGAACGAGTGATCGAACGGTTGAAAAATGAGGCGGATCGTCACTGGTCTATCAACGCAAATCGCTCGCTCGAATATGCAAACCGAATCATATTGATCGGCAAAGCCCGCGGCGATGTCAGCCAGACCGCGCTTGGATCGATGGCAAAGGGCGATGCGCTCATGATGTTGGGAAAAATCCGCGACGCCTGGGATATGCTCGAACAAGCCGGGAACATGTTCGAAGCCGTCGGGGACGAAGTTGGCTGGGCCCGCACGCGGATCGGGCGGCTTTATCTCAGCCCAAACCTCGATTGCGTTCCAGAGGCGCTCGCCGATGCCGAACGCGCTCATGCCATCTTTACACGTCATCAGGACGAGGATAAATTGGTGCGGCTGGAATCCCAGACCGGCCTTGTGCAAAACTACCTGGGCAACCAACAGCGGGCGCTGGAAATCCTCCAGTCTGCCTTGCGCCGAGCCGTGGCGCTTGGCGAAGCGGGACAAAGCTATGTTGGAAGGCTGTATGAAATAATCGGTTTGACATACAGCAAAATGGGAAATTTCCAACAGGCAAAAGAGCATTACATGAAAGCCCAGACCCTAGCCATCGCCAGACAAGAAACGTCTACGGTCGCCCGAATCGAATCCAGTATCGCCGAAGTTGCACAGATGCAGGGGCACTTTCGGCAAGCGCTGGGATTGTTAAACCACGCCCTCGAAAAGGTGAAAGACCAGCCCTACGAAATGGCGCTGATTCAATACCATATGGTGGAATGTTACCTTGCTCTCAACCGCAATGCGGAAGCGCGCCAGGTCGCTCAAGCCGTGATCAAGCAGTTCCGCGTCGACTTCGATGCCCGCTTCGAGCTTGCGCGCACTCTGTTGTTTCTGGCAACCGTGGAAGCAGAGGCAGGAAATCTCATCGCGGCTGAATCCGCGTTAGGGGAGGCGGAGGCGATCTTTTCCTCCATTGGGGCAACAGGTTTGGTGGCGACGATCCGGCTCTGGCGCGGGCGGATGGCGCTGCGTCGGGATGACCCGATGACCGCCTATCAAGAGGCCGTGACATCGGCCTCCGCCTTCGACGCCGATGGGCAGCAGTTGAAAAGCGCCGCGGCAAACCTGCTGCAGGGACAAGCACTACTGGCGCTCGGCAATTTTCAATCGGCCTTTGTCTCTGGCGAAAAAGCGCTACGGGTGTCGCAGATCTACAGTGTGCCGTCCCTGCGCTATGCGGCGCATCTGCTGCTGGGACGAGTGGCAGCGGCACAGAACAAATACAAGCGCGCCGTACAGCGGTACCAGGCAGCGACAGCGGCCATCAACCGCGTGCAGCGCCGGCTAACGATCACCTTGCGGCCCGATTTTTTGGAGGATAAGGGCGAGGCTTCACGCCGATTGATTGCCCTCCATCTGCAAACGGGGAATACCGCGAAGGCTTTTGAAGCTCTGGAAGGCGCCAAATCGCAAGTGTGGCTGGCCTACCTTAGCGATCGTGAAAGCTTGCACTGGTCGCGCGAGGATGCCGCGAGTCGGGCACTGATCGATGAGCTGGAGAGCCTGCGGACGGAGCATCAATCGTTTTACCAACAGGCGAACCGCCTACCCAACACTCCCCAACGGACCGGAACGACCATGCCCGAACAGGCAGTAGCTGAGATGAAGAAACGCGAACAGCGCATGCGGGCCATTACCGAACAGCTGTATCTGCGTAGTGAAGACGATCGAAAAATGGAAGGCGCGCCGGTATTCTCCCTTGAGGGTACCCGGCAGGCATTGGATGACGAGTCCATGCTGCTTGAATATTACAGCGACGGTGAAAACGTTTGGGCCTTTCAGCTAACTCAACATACGATTAAGGTTCAGCGTCTGCCGGTGACGATGAAGGATTTGAAGCAATGGGTGGCGCAGTTGCACGCAAATATCGATGGCGTGTTGACGATGGGCCCGCACGCTCCCGGCGTGCGGGCGCTCACCCTGCTGGCTCAGCGGGTTTTGGCACGCCTGTATGACTGCCTGATAGGACCACTAGGCCTGCACCAGAGCCAGCGACAGTTGGTGATCGTACCGTATGGCGAGTTGCACTTTCTGCCATTCCATCTGCTCTACGATGGAGACCAATACCTGATCGAAAGACATGAGACCATCATTCTGCCGGCTGCAGGATTACTTTCCAGGACGGTTCCCAAACGACCTCCGGGGGCGCGGGCGCTTGCCCATTCATGGGAGGGGAGATTGCCGTATACTGCGGCCGAAGTGCAGGTAGTGCAGAAACTGTTAGGGGGAGTCATCTGTAACGAAGAGCAGGCCACCCGCGGGGCATTCAGCGCCGCGCCGGTACAGGTGCTGCACATGGCCACGCACGGCCAGCACCGCCTTGACCAACCCGATCTGTCTTTTTTGCAACTGGCGGATGGCCAACTATATGCCGACGATATCTTGCAGCAGGACTTAAGCTATGAGCTGGTCACGCTCAGCGCCTGTGAAACAGGTCGCGCACGCGTTGCCGCCTCAGAGGATCTGATCGGGATCGGGCGCAGTTTCCTATATGCTGGCGCAGGCGCGCTGGTGGTGAGCTTGTGGCAGGTGGGCGATCAATCCACGCTGGGGCTGATGGGACGCATGTACGCCGCCTTGCGCGCCGGAGCCTCGAAAGCCTCTGCCCTGCGGCAGGCGCAGATGTCTATCCTTGCGGAAGATGGCAATCTCCACCCGGCCTTCTGGGGCGCCTTTCATTTGGTGGGCAACGCGGACCCTCTATCCAGGGGTCCGATAGCGTGAAACGTGCTTGAAAAGTTTGAAAACGTGCGTTTATATGAGTGACTGGTTCTTGCAGTGTACATCTATCGATTCAAAAGTGAGGAGCAAATGGACATGAATGCGATGAACAAAGACAAAAAGCAGCCGACGCCATATTTTATGCCCGGTGAAGTTGTGCTCCAGGTCAGGCACCCGGAAGTAAAGCAAGACGAACTGCCTGATCCACAGGAGGATCCACGACTTACTATTCTGAATGCAGTGAAAGGCTTCCTACAGCCGAGCGACCAGGACAAGCAGGCCGGCGACAAGGCGTCGCTGTCGGACCAGGGCTGGCGAAGCAGACTTGTCCCGCCGGCAACCGTGGACAAAATGATGACCGTTCCGGTTCCCGACAGCAGTGGTCGGATCTTTTCCCTCATGCCTGTTCGGTTGAGCGGATACAACACCCAGGCCAGTATGGATCCTGATGAGGTGATCTCGATCTTAAGGGAGGCCCATGCCGATGTGGAAAACAACGGCTCACCAGACCTTGGCAGGAACGCCAGCCTCCAAGCCATCTTTCCCAACTGGCTTACAAGCACCCTGCACCACGGCCCCCCGATTGGTGGACCTGGCAGTTGGCCACTTCCGGCCGCTGTTCCAGCCAAGGAGAAGCACCGATTCTTGGGTGATAACGCATTGACCGGACTGCTACCTCAAAGCCTGCTGGCAATTCACGAAACCAGACCACGCGTTGTCATCCTGGATACTGCGCCCTCCCCGCAGGAACTGGCACGCGCCTACCACGAATACCCTGAACATGAGATCCTGAAAACTATGCTGGGGCCAAACGGGAAATTGAAGGTTTATCATGCCACTCAGGAAACTCTCCTTGATCTGATGCACTTCGGACCGGCTTCCCACCAATATTGGATGCCGGATCATGGCCTCTTTGTTGCGGGAATCATCCACACGATCGCATGTGATGTGGAACTCCATCTGTATGAGGTTCTCGGTCCGTATGGCGTGGGCAGCTTTACGAGTGTTGCACAGGGACTGCTGGATGCCATCGAACAGAGAGGGAACCATTCACTCATCATCAATTGTAGTTTCATGTTCGATATCCCCCAAGCTCCTGTGCCTGGTTTGGACCTGCCACCCGCCCTACAGGAAGCAAGTATAAAATCAATCTCAGACGTTTTTGCCTGGGCCACAAGCCGGGAGAAAGTGCATGTGATTGCCGCGGCCGGCAACGATGCCGAATCAAGTGAATCAAGGCCGAAGGCGCGTTTTCCGGCTGC
>DASTOH010000285.1:0-54934 GCA_035720235.1 Anaerolineales bacterium
CCACATACAAGGCGTCTCCTGGATCCCCAAGTGACTTTACAAATGCAAATGTGGTGAGCCAGCGTAAGGCATCGGCGCCGAGCAGGATGAAGGCACTGTTCCTATCCGTCTCGAACAACCGCCTGAATATCAAAACGAGTATCAGGGTGAGCCCAATGCCCGGTATCAACGTCAATAATTCGCTGATGTCTCGCGATAGCTTTGAATCAATTCCCATGACAACGATTAAAGCCCAGATGGGTGTAGCAACCAGGGGTTTCAAGGTAAACACTCCCGCCATTTTGCATAGTGGGTCGCCTGCGAACACACGCAAAATGACGGGACCGATAATAATGGGTAGAACGTAGGCAGGCCATGTAAACAGCAAAATCAGCAAAGCCATTGCCATCACATCGTTGGACATTTTAGCTTCTCCTTTCTTCCGATTCGAATGAATTGCTCCAAAGCGCAGAGATCACGATCTTTCAACGGCGAGTTCCTCCCCCGTCGATCGCGAAGCACCCCGAAGTGCAACGAAGGGGCAAACCCTCGAACCGCGTCACCACAAGCGCAAATCCAGACCTGACAGGTTTCAGCGTGGCGCGAGTCCATCGTGACCCATGCGCGGACAAGGACGCGAGTCTGGAAAGCTGTCTCGAAAACCTGTCAGGTCTTTTCACGAAAACGTCTCCGCCAAAAAACTCTCAAACAACCCTTCTATGATTCAACACGCTGGCAGTCGGTAATTTTTTTCGGGCATGGGCTATCGCTTACTTCGGTTATCGCTTTTTCTTCTTATTCGTAAGCGATTCTGCTGGCAACTCAGGGTGATTATCCATGATCTTCTGGATACCTCCTAGACTGACTTTAATCTCGTTAACCTTTTTGCCTAAAATTTTAGCAGTTTCCTTGACACTGAAGTCGTCCAGAAAGTGCAAGCTCATCACATGGCGCTGATCTTCAGCAAGTTCGTTATTCAACGCGGAGAACAATGCTTCCTTCATCGCTTGCTCATCGTCCTGTGGTTGCGAAGATGGTATATCTGATTTCTCAAAAGCGCTGACAACAGGTTCCACTGAAGGATCATGCGGCCTATCGCGCAAGTACCTAACAATAGAACTATAGGCTGTTTGATAAAGGTATGATCGAAGATCAGTGGGGCGATCTTTACCAGTTACAAATTGCCCCAGGAGTTGAGCAAATGCATCACCCACGACATTATCTCCCACAATGGGATCGTGACAGAGCCGCAACGCATACTTGTAAATAGGTGTCGCAAATTGATCGAAGAGAGCGACGATGGTGTCCTTATCAGGGTACGGCGTATATTTTCCAGCCATCAAGCACCTCCTCCAAAACTCTCACTCAACAATGACTCAAACAACCCTTCCATACTTCGACACGGTTGCGCCAGTCAGCACGACGCCTGCCGCGTGGACTCACGAGCCTTAAACGGCGAGTTCCGCCCCCGTCGATCGCGAAGCACCCCGAAGCGCAGCGCAGGGGGCAAACTCTTCTTGCGTCACCCCGTAATTTCCACAAGAATCTCCCCACCTCAAGTAGTTCAAATCGCTTGCTGCAAACTTGCCACAAGCATCTCTTTCAATCTTGCATTGGAAGTATTCCCACAAGTAACCCAGATGATCTTTGGTGGCACGCCGAGTCTTTTTTGCAATTCGAGAAAATCGCTGTCTTTGGTCATGACCGTTGCGTCAGCTTCACGAGCGGGAAAAAATGACCTGGTCTTCCGCATTGCGCAAGCCCAGGTCACGTACAGCAACTGCTTCGATGGCGGCAAAATTATCGGTAATCCATTTTGCCAATAAAGGAGATAGTTGTGCGTCAATCCAAAGTTGCATCTATGCCGCCACAGCCAATACGGGATGATCAAGCCGGCGCATTTCGTAACGCGCCACTGCCTGCAAGTCTTCTATTACCAAATCTGGCATTTCATCCAATATTTGAGCGGACGTCAATCAGTTAGCCTGTAATTCCAATACATCAATCACGCGGATTCTCATGCCTCGTATGCATGGACGCCCACCACACTGTTTCGGGTTAACGGTAATTCTCTCATCAAGCTTCACAGTTGACATGGCTGCCTCTCATTTGATTTGATACCTCCTGTAAATTATAAACCATCGTTGGGCTGGAGAAGATTGACTCAACGCGGACTCAAACAACGCCTCCATGTCTCGACAGGCTCGACAACCGTCCATAAATGAAACCACGAACCTTCGACGAATAGCGGGCGCCACCATCCGCCGAAGGTTCGTGAAAAGATTCGTGGACGATTCCTCACGCGAACGCCTCCGCCAGCAGACTCTCAAACAACCCCTCCGCACCTGCCCCGGCGGGATTGGCCGGGGTGCCGCTTGGACTCCGCGGCTCAAACGCCGCGTATCCTCCCCGGCCGGACAGCGACGTTTCGACGCTCGCGGCGTTTATCCTGAGCCTATTGATGGGGTCGTCAGCACTTCTGCAAGCGCGGACCATTGACCATCTACTGCGGACCAACACCCCATCTCCGAGAGCAATCAGGATTCCCCAAATCTGTCCTGTGGAATGGCAAACAGTGCTGGAACGAGGAGAGACTTCCAGTTGTTGTGTGCAGATGCAGAGCTTTTATGCAGGGATGTACTTAGGAATTTCGACCGGTGGCGGCCAGGACCGCGGAGTATGCCCGTGGAATGACATCAGTCGAGGCGCGGTGAGCCATTAAGCTGCCGCCACCGCCGAATATCGACATTATTGGGCTGCTCAACGATTTCGTCGAAGATTTCGATTCCCTGCCTGGCAACACGTAAATCTTTGAGGATGGTTTTCCGGGCGGCAGGGAGGGTTGGTTTGTTGTCAGCGTAGTTTGCATCGAGCCTGATCAGGCATATCGCGCGGTTGAGCTGGTAGTAGGGCCAGCTTGCCTCATCGGCAGCACCCAGCAAAGCGATCGCACGGTCGAACTGATTTTTGGCCGCCTGCCAATCCGGCTTGAGGCAGTCCTTATAGGCATAACCAAGTTGACCGAAGTAATAGTGCTTGTGTGGGTCAACTGTGATCAAGGCTTCGAAAACCGGGATGGATCGCTCCATGAGGGATTTATTGTATAACCAGTTACTGCCCCGTACCTCCCGCGCCAGCAGAAAGATGGTATGCCGCGGCAGTTCACTCGCACGGGTCACAGCATGGCTCATCTTGGCTGTATCAACCGTTGTACGCGCATCCACATCTGACAGAAAGCGGTTTACCAGTGAAATCGCGATGGTATCGATCTGCGATTGCGGTGTGGTGCCTGTGATTTCCAGTGACAGGCCCTGGGTCTGGCCATATAGCTTGTCGAGCTGACGGCTAAAAAGCCACTTAAGTTCCTCCGCACTGCGGTAGCGTGTATAGTAGTGATTGAGCGATTTGAGCCTGGCCTTGAACTCCAGCAGGCTGACGACACCCTGGTCAATATCACCTGTCAGGATCAGATCATCCTTGAAGTAGGTATAGATCAGGGGTTTATTGCCATCTGTAAAGGCACCGAAGGCACTGTCGAATTCTTCTACGGTATAACGCCCCACTTTTGTGAAGAACAGCATCACAAAGATGTCGCAATCGAGGATCGCTTTGTTGTATTCCTTTTGCAGCCCTTCCTTCGACATGGCATCAATGAAGTTTTCCCAGACCACCAGGTGAAAAAATGTGCCCCGGGGCACCCAGTCCTGATTGAGCTGACCAATCATGAGCTCAAATGCGATGCGGTCTTCGCGCAGTTCTTCCGATGAAGCCAGAAAGATCTTTTTCGTTTGCATTGCTCAACCTCCGTGCTGGAATGTATGCTGCGCTACGCTGCGATTCGAGTAAACTCCGGCAACCACGTGCACGCTCCAGCCATTTTACCTCCACGTGGGTTGTTGCAACGCCCGCAGGGGCGTAAAAGGCGAGTTCCTCCCCCGTCGATCGCGCAGCACCCCGAAGCGTAGCGAAGGGGGCAGCGACTCGATGTCTTGCCCAGGCTCGACAACCGCCCGCGCCACCTCGCCAAAATAACTATCGAGCGCGGACAAATTTCACCCGCTTCCCATTGACATCCAAACTTCCAACCATCCAACCTGCATTGGACCATGAACGGGTGTTCCGATGATTGCCTTCCGTCTCATGTTCCCACCATCTTTGGTCTTCGTACGCGGAGGCAGGCAGTTTGTCATTCAATATTTCTTCGATTTGTTCAAAACCAAGCGTAACTTCGCTTTGGCTGAGAGGAAGGTCACGCAAGTAATTTTCGAGCGGCGCATATTTTCCAGCCATCAAACACCCCTTCCAAAACTCTCGGCCAGAAGACTCTCACACAACCCCTCCATGTCTCGACAGGCTCGACACGACGCCTGCCTCCCCGCCTCGGACATCCTCCCTCGCAGACCCTCGACCCGCGCCACCACGCCCGCAAACTCAGGAATTGTTAAGTACGGCATAATCTTGTTTCTGAGCAGGTTCCAAACGAAAATCTTCAAGCGAGACATCACTACAAAGCCTAAACAACTCTACGGTTTTTTCGCCCGATGTTTCTACTTCAACTTTGACGATATATCTATCCTGCTGAAGTTTCCATTTTGGATTGCGCCATCGTGGGTTACTAAAATAAGCCTCATTATTCCAACCATAGCACTCACTATCATCATCAAACCTGGCAGCAACATCTAATCTTTTCAAATTGCCGGGGAAAATATCGCGCTTCAAAACTGAAGCCGCTGATAAATCAAACGAAATAGTGACATTCTTTATGGTTATATTATCTCCAGATATTGCTATAGGTGCAACTGGCTCTGGTGAACCGCTCCAGCGCCCAACCATTTTCGAACTAAAAACCTTTTGCCCGTCCAAATGGTAGAAAGTAAGAAATGCGAAACATTGGGTAGCAGTATTTCGAGACAACCAACGAAAAATCAATGGCAATGGTTTATTTTCAACATCTACGCCCAAGAATTTTGCTCTTGCCGCAGGATGGTTTGGATAACGGTTGTCACTTGGCTTTGCGCTTCGAATAATAAGTTTTGGCTTCCGTTGAAACTCAATCACGATAGTAGTTATAATTGACAATATCGCGCCGAGAAGGATTTCACCAATTGAATTCATACTATTTTCCTCCAAAACTCTCCGCCAGCAGACTCTCAAACAACCCCTCCACCTGCCTCCCCGCCTCGGACATCCTCCCTCGCAGGGACTCGACCCGCGCCACCACGCCGGCAAACTCTTCTTGCAGGCTCAGCGGAGGCAGAAGTACAGGCGTTTCTTCAATTTGGGTAATCCTTATGCACCTATTTTTGAAACTGTCGGGTGACTAGAAATATTTTGCATTATCAGACTTCCAAATTTTCAGTTGATTGGATTATCGATTTTACTTCCTTCTCCGTAAACCAGCGTTCCACGGCATCCGCGCCAAACATATTCAGCGGATTGGCAAGTCCCCCCGTCCAGAACTTATCCCAGAGGGCGTCTACTTGCGAGCGGAGTTTCGGGTCGGTGAGCATGATATGGAATCATCCCTCTGCAACCGGGATGGTGAAGTGGAACGTTGAGCCTTTTCTAAATTCACTTTCAAACCAAATACGTCCACCCATCATTTCCACGAGACGCTTTGTAATATATAAACCTAAACCAGTTCCTGGGACCTCGCGTGCCTTCGAATCATCTGACCGGAAGAATTTTTGGAATATCTTATCCTGATCTTCAGGGCTAATGCCAATACCGCTATCTTTTACCCAGAAATGTATAACTTGTCGGGCGCCTCTTGGGTCCCATTGATTGGGGACTACTTCCGCCCCAACCACGATCTTTCCACCTTCCGGCGCATATTTGTGAGCATTGCTAACCAGGTCAGTAAGAATCTGAGCTACACGGACACGGTCCGCCCAGGCGAGAGGTAATGGCAAGGGCACACGAATTTCAACAGTCTGGTGTTTCTCCTCTATCTGCCGTTTCATGGAACGCACCACTTCATCTGCAACCTCGGGAATATCCACCAATTTGTAGTCCAGACGTAATTGTCCCGCTTCGATCTTCGCATTGTTGTTGATATCTGAAACAAGATCCGACATGCGCTCGATATTCGCACGAATAGTGTTCAAGAAGTTGGATTGCATTTCGTTAATCTGACCCACCGAACCGGTTGCCAGCAATTCGGTATACCCTTTGATAGAGGTCATCGGATTTTTCAACTCGTGGGCGATGAACGAGATAAATTCACTTGTTGCAAGGTTGGCACGCTGAACCTCATCTATCCGCTGCTGCTCTTCGACTTTCTTGGAAAAGCTCGGATTGGTAAGAGCCGGGAGACGCGCTCGCTCAATAAAAGTAACTGCCTGCCCAGCATAGACCGTCAGTATGGCTTCATCTTCCTCAAAAAAGGGCAAACCATCCCGGCGGTTTATGATTTCAAGTACACCAATCATACGATCTCCGACTCGCAGGGGAACCGCAAGAATGGCGCGGGAATCAAAGCCGGTTAATTGATCAGCCTCTTTATAGTGTCTTGCAGATTGTTGCACATCATTTTCAATGACAGGTTCATGTATCTCTACAGCCCATCCGGCAATGCCAGCTCCGGCAGGCAGGCGCAGTCCGAGCAACTTGTCAGCCGCGGGTCCCAGCGTTACATGGAAAATCAAATCGCTTGTGCGGTCATCGATCAAATACAGGGTCCCGGCTTCGCAATCAAAAATGCTAACAGCATCATCGAGTATCTTTTTGAGCCGTTGTTCATCCTCCATGGAAGTAGATAGTTCCTTAATCTTCCTCACGACCAGCAGGAACATGCGCTCTCGTTTTTCATAGGCATCGATCTTTACAATACTTTTATTGAGAAAATCCTGAGCGGCCTTTTGGTTAACCGCAATGTCTCCTGAATTCTCCAATTCACGTGCCTCCGCAATTTGACCTTTTGAAAGCAGGTAATCATCTGCGCGATGGGAGGACAGCCATAAACCTAATTGCGTTTCAAAACGCACTCGCCTTTGCAACTGTATCCGCTTGGCTGTAATATTGTCCCTCAAGATATCCCAATTGCGGATTAATGTTTCGTGAATGAGACCTACGATCTCTTTCCCATCTTCAGTGTTTATGCTTACTAATCTTGCCTTCGTTAAGTCACGCAATAGCGCTCTTTGTTTTTCTGTGAAGTCACTCAGCGGTCGACTGATTCGAACATCTCGCTTGGTATCGTCATCCATAGAAACATTTACTAAATCGAGCAGTAAATCAATCATCTCATCCTGATCTTCTCTGGAACGATTTTGGCTAGGATGTGCATGATCAAAGTCGTGATAGGTCCATACTGTATCGGCTCTTTCCTTGATGGCATCGGTCAACGTATTGTAAGCACTAAGTTTCAGTTCACCTTTGTTCCAAAGTGCCTCCAACGTAACTTGCAGCAGTGGCAGGAACGTAATCTCTTTCGTGTCTTCAGCCAGTTTTTCCACTAGCTTTGCTTCGAACCTTTTGCTGCCATTTGGAAATCTGACCTGCAACGGACGCTGGATGGCATCTTTAATCTCTTGCGGCTTCATGGAGCGTAAGGGAATCCCGCTCTTGGCAATCTCCCAGAGATTTTCCATGTTGTCATGCATTTCTCCCAGATAATCGGAGCGCAATGTTGCAATGAAAATACGGTGACATTGACGAAACGGCGGCAAACTATTCAGATATTCCACAAACTCATTGCACTGGCTGAGTACGGATTGGGTGAATAATTCCTCAAACTGATCAATGATGATCACCTGTATCTCTTTCGGACCAAGTTGCAAAATAGCATCTTCTAAACGTACTTTTGGATTACGAGAAGGTTTGAATGCAGCATGATGAACTCTATAGCCCTGTTGTTCATAATAAGCAATAAGCGCGGGCAACAACCCTGCCTGGGCAAATGAAGATTTTCCGCTCCCACTGGCTCCCGTGACAAACAGCAGATTGCATTGACTTTCAATCGAAACAAGCCGCTGCATGGCTTCGTTTGTAAGTTTTTCACGGCCAGCATAACGATCACGCTCGTTGTAAGTGAAGGCTTGAAGTCCCAAGTACGGATTAGGCAATCCCTCGACGTTATAAGCAGAATCCTCGGAGATAACATTCGTCGTGACATATTGATCGCGACCAATCATATCCTTTCCAACAGAGTCCACTTTGCCACTGATAATAATTCCACCATCGGTATTGCTTTGCGTAGGCGTTGGCGGTGTTCCCTTTTTTACTAAATCCATCCAACCTTTGATGCTTGCGCCAAGACCTGCGATAAGCGTTATCCAATCTCGCAACGACTGCCCAAAATTTTGGGGTTCAGCAGAGTTACTCGAATTAATCCAGAAGACAACAGCTGTAATTAATAACGCTGCACCAAGTAGAACCAGGGTCAAAGGCAAGACTTTTTTCATTGTCGCTATTTATACTGCCATTTGATTTGCGAATGCTACAACTTCGGTAATTTCCTTCTCCGTAAACCACCTATCTACCGCATCCGCGCCAAACATATCCAGCGGCGGCTCGTACAGGTCGGCGGTTTCGAGATGGCGCTTCTGCAAGAACACGCTTTGCACCGCGCGCAAAAAGCGAATCTGGTCGGCGTTATAGTTGTGCTGTGTCACGTAGGCTTCAAACTGCCGAGCCACCAAATCCTTATAATCGGGGAGGTATTGCATGTCCAGTACCTGGCGCACCAGGCCGAGAAAACTATCGGCGGTGTGGGCAAAGACCTTCTTCAAGTTTTCAGGCGTCACTTCCAGATCGCCTTCGCCTAGCTCTTTGGTCAGCGTGCGCTCTAGTTCGAGCAGTTGCCAGTCGTCAATCTTTTCACCGCGTTGAATTGCCATAATCGTTGGGTGGTTCGAGAACAGTTCCAAAATACGATGTTCCACCAAACGGCGATACTCTGCCAAACGTGCGTCATGTGTCGTGCGCTTGGCTTCGACCACCGCCAGCACTTCTCCATTTTCACGGTACAAGGTGTAATCCGAAATCCCATTCCACGGCTCGGCATCGTAACCATCGACAGGAGTTTCAGTCATTACCTTGGAATGGTCAGCGAGATACCAACCCGCCGTTTCCAACTGCGGGCGGTGTGCTGAGCCTGTCGAAGCATCCATTATTTTCTTACGGGTACGTTCTTCGGAAAGTCTGCGGGGCATGAATCCCCTTGCTGGTGAATGTTTGGATACGTCAGGGCAAGCATACAGGAAAAAACCTGTCCGTGCAAGGTGACTTTCGTTACAAAGCGGCCCCCTGCCTTCCTCCACCCTATCCGAACCACTCTATCGAGAGCGTGCTCAGCTTGAAAATGGTGACCGGAGACCACCAATTCAGGCAATCTGCTTGCTCTTCCTGGCTGAGGGGCAAAAATGTACTGTCTCGTTTAAAAAAGGTACTGAGAAGTTTGGGAAAAAGCCTGTAGCTCAGGCTTGCTGCGACACTTGCACCTGGCGCAAGTGCAGGTGAGCGTCCTGCCGACGCGAAGCACCCTGTCAGGGAATAGGGCCAGCCTGACAGGCATTTGAAAACACAAATTCTGGCGGGTTGTCTGCTTCGGAGTGCTTCGCAAAACCCGCCCTAGGAGTACTGGAAATCTGATATCCATATTTGGGGGGTACCCTTCACGAAGGCAATACGAACGCGTTACGAAGGCACTCAAATTCGAGCGCCCTTTTTCCCCCTACTAATACCCCCATATATGGCAGTGGTGCTATGAAAAGGCTGACACTGTGACAGCCTGGAAAGCAACGCGGAGGCCGCCAGATCGGCGGTCTCCGTACTTTTTTGCCAACACGAGAAATGGTGACAGGAAGGCCTTTATTCGGTGATCAGCCAGGAAATGTACTGAGGGCCTTTCCATTCGGTGAGCACGCGCAGGTCATCTGGCTGGAGTACCGTCATCTGGTGCCAGGTCTCGGTGAGCATGGCTAGTTAATAATCATCCTTCAGCAACTGGAACGGTAAAGTGAAATGTTGTACCTTTCCTGAATTCACTTTCAAACCAGATGCGTCCGCCCATCATTTCAACAAGACTCTTCGTAATGTTCAAACCCAGGCCCGTACCAGGTTCCTCACGCGCTGCCGCATCATCGGAACGGAAGAATTTTTGAAATATCTTTGCCTGATCTTCAATGCTGATACCGATGCCATTATCTTTCACCCAGAAATGTACAACTTGCCGGGCGCCGTTCGGATCCCATTGATTGGGGAGGACTTCCGCGCCGATCTGGATGTGTCCACCTTCAGGGGTATATTTGTGGGCGTTACTCACCAGGTTGGTCAGAATCTGGCTTACCCGAAACTGATCGGCCCAGGCAAGAGGCAGTTGTGCCGACAAACGAAGCTCCAGGGTCTGGCCTTTGCTTTCCACCGGTCGTTTTGCAGCGCTCACCACTTCATCCACACTCTCCGGAATGTTCACCGGCTTAAAGTCCAGGCGCAGGCGGTTCGCCTCGATCTTGGCGCTAACGTTCAGGTCCGAAACCAGGGTAGACATTCTCTCCACGTTGGAGCGAATCGTGCTCAGAAAATCGGCCTGCATCTCATTGATCTGGCCCGGCGCGCCGGAGGCGAGCAGCTCGGCGTAGCCTTTGATGGAAGTCATCGGGTTTTTCAACTCATGCGCCACGAACGCCACAAATTCGCTCTTTGCGAGCTTCGCACGCTGAAGCTCCTCAGCAAGCTGTGCATTTGCAGCCGCAGCGGCTGCACTCTCCCTCACTTGGATCAAGGATGGGTCCTCGGCGCTTTCAGGCAGGGGTGAATAACTCGCCGGCACGAGCACCCGGCTCTCGATCTCCCCCACCAGGTCACCATGTTGGGCACGGGTCACCCGTTTGATTTCCTTCCACTCCTCATCCGCCATGAACTGCTCCCAGGCGCTCTGCATCGTCGCGTCATCGGGCCAGGCCAACAAATATACAAACTCCGTTCGTGCTTCGGTCTGAGTCTCCCACACGGCCAGAATATGGAAGCCGTAGGTTTTCATGATCCGCGCCGCATGGTCACGGAAGCGGTCATGAAAGGCGGCCTTGTTGTGTTCGAAGATCTCGTAGATACGCAGTTGATGAATGATAGACATGCCAGGCTCTATTATTGATAGAATGGTGGAATAGAGCGATTATATACGTTCTCTGTAAGAAACTTCCCCCGAACCCGACGAAACTTGCCAGGCGCAGGGGGATGTTTTCGACAATGCGGCCGGCTTGAGCAAATCTCAGTCACAACTGTGCGATACAATGGCCGTCCTCCCCTTGAAGATCGAGCCAGCGATTTGCGAGAATTCGGGCGTGAGATTAGTTGTCCCATCAGAGACGGTCCCTGAAACTTCGGCAAATTGGAAAGCGCCGATATGGTCGTAAACAAAGTGATAGCCTTCGAAGTTATAGTGACTGTTGAAATTATCATGTCTCCGCTCACCATAGGCTGTCCAGGTTAGATCTACGGTGACGTCGAAAGATGTGTTAGAAACAACATCAAACATGCTCACCGTAGTATGCAATGTTGCCGAGTTAAAAGTTCCGGTGAACTCTAAATTTGATCCTGACAGTGGCACCGTGGCACTGGCTCTGCGGAGCACGGTGTCAGGCTGACAGAGATCTGATTGGAAGATATGAATGAAAACCCAAACGGAATTAATCTATGTCTGTCAGGGCCACTGGCTCCTCTACGGTTCGAAGCCTACTTGTACCGTTAGATTGTCCACGCGGATGGCCGTGATTGAGGTAGGTTGCGAAGCAACTTGCCACCCGAATGTTCGACAGGCCACTGTAAGCTCTTTTGATTTCTCGATGGTGAATGCAGTAGTTAGTGGTAGTGAAATCAATTGGTTGACGCCTGAACCTATGGTCATACGCGCCACCTCACCTTGCATGGCTCCGTCCAGCATGAAAACGCAGTCCACCGAAAGGTCACTTGTGCTTTCATATGCTAAAGCTGCGGTTGCGTTCGCAACGTAGTTCCCGGCTGGAAGTGAGAGGTTTTGGATGGCTGTGAATTCTCCGCTTGCCGGCAGGACTACGGTTCCCCAATTGCAACATGGAAGGGCATAGTATGCGCTAATCTGGTTCTTTTTAGCAGCAATCAGGCTCAAGGCAACAATCGAGATCGCAAGGCAAATGTATAAAGCTTTTCTGGACAAGGTTATCTCCTATCTACTCTGTTGATTATGGATAAATCGTGATGGAACTTCAAGTGTTGTGATGATACCTCTATATGCGGCAATGGTCGAGGAGGTGGGCGCTGCGAGGGTCTGAAAAGCAGCACGGAGACCGCCAGATTCAGAGGCCTCCGTGCTGTCTTTGCCACAGTGAGAAAAGGTGACAGTACGTCTTTATTTATTCGATAGCCAGCCAGGAAATGTACTCAGGACCTTTCCATTCGGTGAGCCCACGCAGGTCATCTGGCTGGAGTATCGCCATCTGATGCCAGGTCTCAGTAAATGAGTATGTTGAAACCAGCAGGGGTTCGCCATTGACCCGAAAAGCAAGGCTCGGATAGATTCCCGCGGCGTGGGTAACGATCTCGCGGCTGGACGTATCCAGCACCTCCGTACCGGGCGCGCCGTTTTCTGGGGTCCCCCAACTGCGCAGGTAGAGGAAACGGCCATCGGGCGAAAGGGACAGGTCGCCGGCGCCGGTTTCGATGTGCTCGATGCGGCTGCCATTCTCTGTCCGGATGATCTCCAGGCCAAGGGGAATCTGGTTGATCTGCAGGTTTCCCTGCTGATCCGGGACCGAAGTATTGTGCGTGCCGACTACATACACGAACTGGCCATCGGGCGAGATGGCCACATCCTTGCTGGTCCCATCCGCGATTTTAGCATGAGCGACACCGGCAGTGAGCGAGAGCAATGTCTCTAACCAGCTGAGCCTGGGCTGGATGGACACCGTCTCAACCGTTTGCGCCGCGAAGTCCACGGAGGCCAGCTGATCAGAATCAGCATGGACGACATAGAGTCTATCCCGGTCCGGGGCAAAGACGACGCCCGGACCCAGATACATGGCCTGGCCCTGTTCCATCATTTCAGCACCGCTCAGTTCCGCATTTTCATCCTTCGGGAACAGGCCCTCACGAACGCCCACCAGGTCCGCCTGCCAGCGCGGGCTGAGGTCGGCGACGTCCAGAAGAACGACCTGCGGTGTGCCTCCGCCCAACGAGTTCTCCGCGAATCGACCCTCCTTCGACAGGCCGTAGAGCATCAGCGCATCTCCCGCGGACGTGAACTTGAGACGCGGCACAAGGAGATCGGTCTCACCCTGTGCCAGGATGGTTCCCTGCGTGATGTCGAAGATCGTTAGCTTACTCATGTAGTCGCCACCATGGGAAATTGCAAGCAGTCCTCCATCCGCGCTGAAGGCCATCGCTCCTACCCAGCCATACAATTTCAGCTCGAACCGTTCGGACTTCCACGCCAGAAGATCGATCAACATCAGGCTGCCATCCGTGTTGGAGTCGTCCGGGAAGGTCATCGCGGCGAGCCTGCGCCTGTCCGGAGAGTAGGCATAGGAAAAGATCTGACCGAGCGAAATCGACTCCACATCAGGCAGAGCCTTCCCGGTGGAGGGATCAAGCAGGAAGAGCTGGTGCTCATTGTTTTTCTCGCCCCATAGCACGGCGGGCAGGCTGGTCTCATAGGAGGCAGGGCCAAGGGTCGCGGGCAGTGCGTTAGTCGTTTTGCTTTCTGGAAGTGAACTTATGGGAGCGCAAGCTGTCGCTCCTACAAAAAGAGTCAGAAAGGCTACCATTAATCGGCTCCGGTTGAGCATGTCTCATCTCCTCGAGCTAGTTGATTTATACTCTCTACACCGGCTGGGAACCGGGCGTTCCCTTCAGGATCACTTATTTCCTTGCAAGCCGCTTGGTTGTTCGCTGCGAGATGACTTTGTTATAAGCCCAATTCATCCACCCGCGATCTTGACTCTGTACCCCATCTTCCGCAACGCCTCGGCGATCCGCTCGCGGTGCTCGCCCTGGATTTCGATCTCGCCATCCTTTATCGTCCCGCCGCTGCCGCAGAGCTGCTTGAGCTTCCTGGCCAGTTCCTTCAGGTCGTCGTCGGAGAGCACCAGTTTCTTTATCAACGTGACGGTGCTGCCGCGGCGTCCCTTCGAGTCGCGGTGCAGGTAGACAGTCTGCTGCGCCGGTGGCAGCGAGATCACTTTGCGGGCGCCAGATTCGTTCTTACGCACGTCGCCTTGATCGGAGGACCAGACAGTTCGAGATTCTCTATTTGGCATGGTTATCCTTTTGGAACCACGGAGTCTCAGCCACAGATTTCACGAATTTTCACGGATTGGTTCAAAGATAATCCGCGGGAATTCGTTCAATCGGTCGCGAAAAGACTTCTCACTCCTCAAGCCGCTCTCCCCATTCGGGCTGGGAGGCCGCCGCGGCAAGATGGCCTCCAGGAGAGACGCTGAGAAAAAACTCCGCGTCTCCGTGTCTCAGTGGCAAGGCTTTGAGGCGGACAATCTGGCAGGAATTGATCATTCCTCCACAATGGAAAGGCTAACGAGATTCCCCAAAATGCCGATCGACAAGGCCACGCCGAGTGCAGTGAGCGCCACCTGCGCCAAGGTCCAGGCATAATCGTACCGGAAGACAGGCGTCAGGTCCACGAGAGAAGCGGCAAAGTTGACGTGAATCCACCATGTCCCCAGGATCGCCCCAAAGACAGAAACGCTCGAGAGGACCATCCTCAGCAGGCGCGAACGGAACAAGGAACCAACCGCGAAGGTCAAAGCGATCAACATACAGGCGGCTGTGATCAAAAGCCCGCGGGGCGGCGTGTTGAGGAAAAGCACATGGAAGATCAGCAAGGCAATGTTTATGCCGAGGCCTCCTATGATCGTTCCAACGGACAGCCTGAGCGCCGCGGCGGAGGCCTGGAACCGTTCCATAACCACCCGGACCATAAAAATGCCGAGCCCAAAAACTGACCCGACGATCAGTCCCTGCATTAATGAGTCTGTGAAGCGAGGCGTATCCATAAAGTCTGGCAGGTTATAGGTCAAATACACCTGCATCCCCACACCCAACGCCGCACCCAGGAACGCCAGCATGTATGCGCCAATCAGGCCGACCGGTTCCTGGATCAAGCGTTGCAGGATCCATTCCGCAGACAGCCTGAAACGAATGTTGCCCGGCACAAAAGCCGGCAGGCTCCCCGCCGCGCGCTGGACCAATAACAGGGCGGGAATGATTCTTTCCTCATGCGAATGATCCAACAAGACCCGCACCGCGGCGGCAGACCGCATATGCCCGATCAATTCAGCAGCCGTATCGCCAAACTCAGAATCTTCGAGCGCGAAAACCCCAAGCCGCGTGGATTGATCGGCGTCAAGCGACGAGCGACCACCCCATGCGCTTTTAGGCTGTGTCAGCGCCCGGAGCCCATCGAAGATCTCTCGACGGAGAAATGCATTATCCGTTTTTAGCCCGGTCTCCAGCAAGCCAGTGGTGATGTTTTCCGGCAATCCCGCTGGAAGGGCGCAAATCGTTGAGTCGCCGGCCAGGTGCGTGATGATACGCCCGGTAACACCCTCATTATGTTTCCTGAGCAACCTCGACGATATGGCAAGTCTTTCGCGAGGATCGCGAACCGCCAGCCACCATTGGTCATCGTTATAAGCATAGGTCAAAGCCTGGGATAACATGAAGTCTTTGTACATCTCCATGTTGATCTTTTCGCGTTTCATATTCAGCAGGGCAAATTTGGTCAAACCCAGGTTGTAGGTCTCGTCTGTGGATTTCCATTGCACAAAAGCGTGCTTCAGCAATCCCTCAACGTCCTCATCACGAACTACCCACCCTTCATCAGTGTTCCGGCCTGGCAGCGCCTCAGCCGGGATATTAAAGATACGCCGGATAACCCGCATGATCTCAGCAGCCGAGGGTGGACGCAAATTCAGGTCCGCGGAGGTGATGCGCCGTAATACATCAGCCAGCACGAACGGCAGGCCCTCGTTGAACTCGCGCGGGTCCGGGAGCTCTTGTTTGGTGTTGAGTTGTTCCACGCCCAGCTGCCTTTTCCCATTCCACGGCAATTGACCCGTGAACATTTCGTACAGCAGGATGCCAAAACTGAACAAGTCGGATTTGGGTGTGAGTGCTCTGGATTGGATTTGTTCAGGCGAAGCATAAGGAGGCGTTCCATGCCCGGTATGAAACGCGAGCGTGGAAGTAGAGAGCATGCGGGCCAGCCCGAAGTCGGTCAGATAGCAGGTTTGGCGCAGGTCCAGCAAGATGTTCTGTGACTTCAGATCACGATGAATGATTCCCTGGCTATGTAGATAATCCAACGCAGAGGCAATCTCCGTGCCACAGCGCACGATCTCATCGATGGATAGAGGCGCCAGCTTGACCTTTTGCGTTAAAGTACCACCCGCGAGGTATGGGCTGACGATGAAACGCATCTGCGCTTCGAATCCGTACTCCAGGATCGGCAGAATATGGGCCTGCTGAAGTTTGACCAGTTTTTCCAACTGCTGTTTATCCCCGATATCATCCGCTTCGCCTTCAACCGAATCAGGGACTTCCCTGAACTTGATCGCGTGGATCTGGCCCCGGTCCTGGTCCAGAGCCGACCAAACCACCCCTTCTCCACCCACACCGATCTGCTCCAGCAACCTGTACTGACGGAACACCGACCCGGATGTCAATACATTGAACAATGGGTGGATGCGGGCGGCTGTCACTACCATATTATATGATGATAAGGCCAGGGATTACTTGGTTCCCGTTACCTGACAGCCAATATCAAATACGATGTGCACTTCATAACCGGTTGGCTGAAGGTCATTCGCGAACTGGATTAAGAAGGTTCTGGTATCCCCAACCAGGATGGTCCGGTTGGCGCCCATCACCCAGTTGCCTTCGGTCGGAATATCGCTTGGAGAGTCGGGATCCGATGTGTTCCAGATGACAACGCCATTGAGAAGCAGCCTTTCGATTTTTTGGGAAGTTGGCAATTTTACCCAATAGGCAAAAAACCTGCTAATAGTTATGTCTAATGTATCATTGTTAATGATATCCATACTAAGTTCATTGGGATTTGGATTGGGCAGCATGTTGAGCGACACTGCTGCACAGGTCGAGTCTGACGGAGCCGCAGTTGTCGCCGTGGGTGTGGGCGTGTTTGTCGGCGTCCCCGAAGGGGTAGCCGTAGCAGTCGGCGTGAAGGTCGGCGTTGACGTTGGGGTATTCGTTCGAGTTGGTGTGTTCGTTCGAGTTGGTGTGTTTGTCCGAGTCGGCGTACTCGTTCGGGTGGGTGGGCTTGTAAGCGTGATTGTACGGGTGGGACCGGGCGTACGGGTTGGAGTCCTGGTGACTGTCGCAATGCGAGTCGGTGTCCGGGAAAGGGTTGAACTGGGAAGCACCACCGGCGTGTATGTTGGAGGTTCCGTCGGCGAGGCTGTACGCGTGATCGTCGGGGTGGGGGTTATGGTGGGCGTGGATGTGATCGCGCTCTCGATCAGTCCCTGCGCCTGCTGCTCGGTGACAAGATCAATCTCGCTCGGCGAACAATACTGGCCCGTCAGGCTGCAAGCCATCGTCAGTTCCTCGCCCCCAATCGCCTCGGGCTCTGAAGGCGCACTAATGGACTGGGTCCCGTTCTCGCCTCCCAGTTGAACACTGGACTTCTGCCCTGCGCCAAGATATTGCTCCTCACCGTTCGCAACGATCCTGGCTGATCCATCATAAACGCTCATTTCCATTTCCCCATTTCTCAATGCCTTGATGCTGGCGCTGCCCATCAGGGTCATTTCCGATCCGTTGACAACAAAGCGGACACCGCCTCCATCCGGCGACGTGATGAACAGGCCGTCAAATGGAATTTTTTCACAGACGACCTGCCCAAGTTCACTTGTGAAATAAAAAGATTCCAGGCTCTCACCGGTCCCACTTTGATTATCTAGCGTGGCGTTGCCAAACACCACCATCGTGACCGTTTCGCCCGGCAGGGATCGCGGCAGATTCGCAATCACATGTAAGACCGCGATACCCCACTCGCCATTATCGATGTTGAGCGGAGATGCGGAAAGCCGGCGCAATTCATCTACTGGGATAATGTCGCCGCGCTGAGAAAAACCCTCAGCCCCATTGGATGAAAGTTCCGCTTGTAGTGTGTTGTTGCCGTAACAGGCCGTGTTCGAGGCGGTGTCGCCGCAATAACTATCGGAAGCCTGGATCGCCCTTTCGATCAGTGCCTGACAACTGGCATTCCTTTCGGCCAGGGCGGTTGCAGTCAGATTGGATGAAAAAAGAAAAGGGACGTATCCGCCGCGATACAGAGCAAGCCCCGTGCTGCTCACACACACGACGGCAACCAGCGCCCCCAGCAATAACAACAGGGTGCCCGCCTGCCGCCTGTTCCTGCGCCAGGCCGGCCGCCTCGATGTTGTGCGGGAAAGCGGCTGGCTGTCGCTCTTTGTCACCCCGGCAGGCTGAAGCACTGCCAAACGTTTCCTGGCAGCCGCGTGTTTCGGGTCAATACGCAGGATCCGTTTCAGGCTGAATAATTCCTCGTCCATACTGTACGCGGCATGCCAGAGAAGCTCCCAGGTCGCCAGGTTGTTGCGGTCCATATCGAGCGCCTCACGCAACACCTTGCGCGCTTCCGCCTTCCGACCTGCATTCAGATGTTCAGCCGCGTCATGTAGCAATGTATCCAGAGAAGTCCCGAAGTTGTTCATAAGCTTAATGATATCTCATGCAGTTTGTTTAGCTTTTCTTCGTCCCTTTAGGAGCAGGATGATAAAAGACCATCAGCCGCATTTGTCCAACGCGTAATTGTGATCCGCTTGCAAACGGATAAGGCTTGTTCGGCACGAGCCGCTCAGCGTTTAGCCATGTACCGTTTCTGCTGGAAAGATCGATTGCTTCATAGCCAGATTCCGTCCGCCGAATCTTGGCGTGGCGCCTCGATACCCCCATGTTAGCAGCGTTCAGGTCGGAGAGATCAAGAGTGGCTTCTAAGGTCGCATCGGAGCTGCGCCCGATAATAAGTTCCTTGTAAATATGCACATAATAAGGCTTGAATTCACCCGCTACATAGATGCCAACCCCGTCTTCAGGTATCAACGCGGTATCTATGAACGATTCTGCGTTCTCTGCTGGAGGCCTGGATTGCCCACCCAGATTTTCGGGTATCTCTATTCTCCTTGTTGGATTTTCCTCCAGCCATGCGCCACAGTGCGTGCAAAATGAGGCGGCGTCTTCGTTTTCCTTCCCACAAATGTGGCAGAGTTTGCTTGATGTATTCAATTCCGTTTCTCCAAAATAGGCCAAGCCTCTCGATCGTCGAACTTTACACTGGAATCTTACACCCGATGGCATTAAATCTCAATAAAAAAACAAGGCAATCACATTGTAAATGTGTAGGGATCTAAGAGTAAAGGTTGGGCAAAGGGCGGCCCGCCCGCCGGGAATAGATTGCTCGATGGGCCGCCGCTTCTATCGATTCGGCGAAACAAAAGCGGGTAAATCCTCGAGATAGCGTTCGTTGAATTCAATGATGACAACGTCCGGTTGGCGCTCGTCAACCCACGAGAGGTTCCATAACCCGCCGCCGCTGTAGTTTTGTACGAAAACTCCCTGGTGGAAATGCTCTCCCAACATGGGATTGACGGTAAAGAAGAACGAGTCGTAGTACATTACCAGGTCCGGCAAGCTGCTATCAGGATTGTAGGAAAACATCAGGCGGCGCCCTCCCAGATTGACCGTTTTGTAGGAAGTTCCCTGGTCGAAATGCGGAAGGAACTGGACCTTGGATTCGGGCAGCAGTGTGGTTCCGATGTTCGCGGCCAGGTCCAGAGTCTCGGGTTCGCGCGTCACGATTTGGAAATCCGAGACGGGACGCGCGGCAAGGTTGGGAAATGCCTTTTGGAGTTCATTCAGGATAGCCGAGTAGGCAACGTAAGCGCCGTATCCGTTCCAGTGTGTGTCGGTGGCGTAATAGATTTCTCGCTCGGCTTTGGCTGCCAACAAGGGAGGGCGCAGATCAAGGATCTGGGTCTGGCCGTGAGCCTGCAGATAGGAGATGATCTGCTCCAGACGCGATTCAGCACCAATGACCCGGATCTGCGGAGGCACGCGCGCCGGATAAATGGTGTTCTTGTTTGGGACAACTACCACCAGCAGCGTGATTCCACGCGCTGCATAATTAGCCGAGAGTGCGTCAAGGTCCGTCTGGAAAATAGCCAGCTCCTCCTCGGTGAACGCTTCGGCTTTCTGATAGTCCAGGATGTCGCTCTCGCCGGTGAAGATCAGCCAGCCATTCTCTCCTGCGATCACTTGCGGGAAGACCCGGTCTCCGAGTTGGAGGCGCAGGTTGGAGGTCAAGTTGATGAGGCGTTCCCGAGTGTAGAAAGACTCTTCGATGGCAGTGGGGTCGAATACCAGAGTCCGCAAGGGGATCAGCAACATCCCAAGGAAGACGAGAATCACGAGGAACGAATAACGGTCTTTCATCTAGAAGCGCTCGTAGATTCCCGGCATGAACGTGCTGCTGGCCATCATGCCGAGGGACAGCACAAAGGACGCCACCAGGATGAGGTCATTGGCCAGCGTAACGGGAAACGATTTTTCGACTCGGGTTTGAAGCGCCGGCATGACCGGAATGCTCAGAAATATGCCAGCCGCCAACGCGAGCAGGAAAGACGGTTCGATAAATGGAAGTGGGGCTGTCTCGAGAAACGGCAGTGTGACCTGCCCCGGGAATTGCCCAAAGAGCAATTTCAGAAAGTCAAATGCATATGCAAGATCCGGTGAGCGGAAGACCAGCCAGGTCAGCAAGATCGCCGCAATGGCATAGGCATGACGAATCGGCTGCCAGAGCTTCTGCAGCCAGCGGCTCAGAAACGCATTTTCTAACACGATGAAGGTGCCATGCAATAAACCCCAGACCATGAAACTGATCGTTACACCGTGCCATAACCCCGTCAACAGGAACACAATGAGGATATTCAACCATTGCCCCATGACCGGCAATCTTCGCCGTTCGAGCGGATAAAACACATAGTCGCGGAACCACGTCGAAAGCGAGATATGCCAGCGCCGCCAAAAATCTCCGATGCCTTCGGCAATGTAGGGGTAATTGAAATTTTCGATGAAGCGAAAGCCCATCATGGCCGCCAGGCCGATAGCCATATCGGTAAGGCCCGAGAAATCGAAATAGATCTGCAGGCCAAAGCCAACCAGCGCCAGCCAGCCAACGAACGGCGGATGCGCGCCGACCGGCAAGTCAAACACGGCGTTCACCGTTGCGGCCAGCACATCGGCAATCAGGATCTTTTTCGCAAAGCCCCGCACGAATCGGCGAATCCCACCCGCGACTTGGAGCGGGTCCAGCTGCGGCGCGGGCAAGGCTTCGGCGAGCGTCCGATAACGGACAATCGGCCCCACCAGCAGCTTCGGAAACATCAGTACGTAAAACGCAAATGTGATCAGGTTCCGCTCCGGCTTCACACTGCCCCTATGCACATCCATCAGATAGGAGATCAATTGGAAACTGATATAGGACAATCCGAGCGGGAAGGTGAACGATCCCAGCCAGCCCTTCACGCGTTCAGGAAGGAAAACGTCCAACCCCAGGAACAGATCGAATTGATAGGCAATGAAGAACTTGAAAAAGGCCAGCAGTCCCACGTTGATCAAGAGGCCGAGCGGCAGTACCCAACGTGCCGGCTGCTCACGCGCAAATAAATAGCGCCCCAAAAAGTAGTTGACCAGTACCAAAGCCAACAACACGATCAGGTTGCGCGCATCACCCCACGCATAGAATAACAGGCTGGCAAGGATCCCGAGCACGGGCCGCCAGCGTGGTTGTGAGAAAAAGTAGGCTATTAGAAAAAGGGGTAGGAACAGAAAGAGAAACAGGGCAGTGTTGAAATTCATGGAGGTGTCCCGGGGGCAATTATATAATACCCGCGGTCACAATTGGGGCTCGCCCGCTTGAGAAGGATCGCCTTTTTTAGTTGTAATGGGTAGATCCTCCAGGCTTTTCTGCACGAGCAGGATGGGATGAACTGCCTGAAGGCCAGTCCCCTGCTGGATTTGCATACGGCACGCCGCGCCGCTCGATGCAATGATCGATTTCAGATTTACGACACCTGCACTCCCCGGCACTTGCGCCCGGGGCAAGTGTGCGCCAAGTGCAAGTGTATCAGATTTACGATTTTCGATTGACGATTGACGATGGTCCGGCTCACCATTCTCGCGACGAAGCTTTCGCAGTTGTGGAAATAACTTTAGCTCCCCCACTTTCATAGAAAGGTCGTAGTGCTCGGCTTCGTAGCCAAATGTCCCTGCCATGCCGCAACAACCCGCATCGATCAATTCCACGTCATAGCCGCAGGACCGCAGTAGTTCAAGTGTCGCATTCGTGCCGGCCGGAAAGCCATCCGGAGAAAGTCCCTCCGCGCGCTGATGGCAATGCGGATGAAATTTAATGTCATTGCGAGGAGCGAATGATGTGAGCGACGAAGCAATCTCCTCACCACTTTGAGATTGATTGTTTTCAAGTTTATCTTTCTCTGCCAATGTGACTACGCGCAAAAGGTTAAACTCCTCAGATCGTAAAAGAAATTCATCCAACAACCACACCCCTTTAATTCTTTGCTGGATCTCCTCCGCGCGTTGAGGCAGTAGATCAATATACTCATTTTTGAGTGTATAAATCTCAGGAGGCTCAATGCCAACGATGGACGCTTCGCGCGCCGGGTCAACCTGATTCACCAGATCAAGCACGCGCGTTGCGTGACGCCGCGCCGCTTCGACAAATCCCTTGGATAATAATGCGGCACCCGCGCCAAGGATTGGCAACACATGCACATCGAAACCGCAGCGCGACAAAATATCCAGCGCGGCCGCTTCGGTCTGTGGTTCGATATATCGGGCAAACGCGTCAGACAAAAAGATGATTTTCTTTCTGTTTGCGATGTCACGCTTCAAGATGTCACCCTTCAGGCGTGACCTTTCTTCTGCAATTAACATACCAGCGCGTTCATTTGAGAACTTTGGAAACGGACGCTGTGTGGTGATTCCGAGAATCTGAGCCACAAGATTCCTGATGACAGGAATGTTCATCAATGCATTCGATACAGGTGCAATGGAAGCCGCCAGCCCGGCCGCAGTATCGAAATATCCAAAAACATAATCGCGCAATAGCCGGCGATGGGTCTTGTAATACTCCGCCTGAAAGGCATACTTGAGCTTCGCCATATCCACGCCGCTCGGACATTCTGCTTTGCAGCCCTTACAGGCCAGACACAGGTCGAGGGCCTGGGCGACTGACTCTTTCATGTCGTTGCGAGGAGGGTTGAGACGCGTAGCGTCGAAATCCCGACGAAGCAATCTCCTCATTCTACGGGAGATTGCTTCGTCGCTCTCTCCGTTCGCTCCTCGCAACGACATAGGCATGGAGATCATTGCCCGCAATAGATTCGCCCTGCCACGGGTGGAGTGCATTTCCTCGCGCGTCGCCTGGAAAGATGGACACATCACACCTGCGCCTTCGCCAATCCTCCTGCACACGCCCTGTCCATTACATTGCTCGATCGCCAGATCCAGGCCGCCACTGTGTGCGAAGGAAAGATCGGAAGTCCAGGTCTGCGCTTTGTATTCCGCACCGTAACGCAGATTCGTGTCCATTTTGGGCGCATCGATTATTTTGCCGGGGTTGAGCAAATTGTGCGGGTCGGCGGCATGCTTCAACGAGCGCATCGCCTCCATCAGCTCGGGACCATACGTGTGCTTCAGGAATTCGGAGCGGGAGAGGCCATCGCCGTGTTCACTGCTCATGGCGCCGCCGAGCCTCAAGGTCAGCGCGAGAACCGCTTCGCTGATCGTGCGCAGCGCGCTGACGCCGCGACGGGTCTTCAGATCCAGGATGGGGCGAATGTGCAGGCATCCTGCAGATGCGTGCGCGTAGATCCCGCCTTCCGTTCCGTGAGCCGCCAGAATCTTTTCGATCTCGCGCACGAACTCGCCCAGCCGGTCCACCGGGATGGCGCAATCTTCGATGAATGCCACCGGTCTTGCCGATTGCGGACGCGAATCCAAAAGCCCGAGACCAACCTTGCGGACATTCCAGATGCGGGCCTGATCCTCTCTGGATTCTGCAACCGTCAGGATGTCGCCCACTTTCCGCGCCGCCTCTTTCAAAGCCGCGGGCTGCTCCCCACTGAACTCAACGACCAGCAGCGCGGCGGGGTCGCCCACCACCCACCCCATCTGACGCGCATACGCCGGGATACTGCGCGCCTGATGAATGATAAAGCGTGGGATCAACTCCACCGCCGACGGATGATGAGTCAACAGCCGCGGCACGTCATCGCACGCATCGGCAATACTTTGATACGGCAACACCGCCAGGATTGTGTGCTTCGGTTTTGGGACCAGTTTCACTGTCGCGCGGCGGATGACGGCCAATGTTCCTTCGCTGCCGGCCAGCAGTGCGGCCAGATTCATCCGGGAGGGATCCACTGCCGGATAGTCTCCCACCCATTGAGAGGGCTTCATCGGCGACCACGGCAGCAGATAGTTAAGACGATAGCCCGCCGAGTTGCGCCAGGGGCGTGGCCAATGCGTTGTAATGACACCCGCATACTTTTCACGGATTTGCAACGCAGAGGAATAGAGATTAGAGATTAGAGAATTGTCGAGGGTACTTCGTTCACCCAGGACCCCCAGGGTGCCATCTGCCATGATCACATCAGCTGAGATGAGATGATCTGCCGACATGCCGTAGATGAGCGAATGCGCTCCGGTTGCGTTATTAGCGATCACGCCGCCCATCGTGGCGCGGTCTACAGAAGCAGGGTCGGGGCCATACATCAAGCCGTATTTGGCAGCCGCCGTATTTAGTGTGGCGAGAACAACGCCCGGCTCGACGGTGGCAGTTCCAAATTCCGGGTCAATCTCCACGATCGAGTCGAGCCAGCGGGAGCAGTCGAGAATTAGAGCGTTGCCGATTGCCTGCCCCGCCAGTGACGTCCCTGAACCGCGCGGCAGGATGGGAATTTTGTATTTGGCGGCCAGTTCCACTGCCGCGATCAAATCCTCCTGGGTGCGCGGCAGCGCCACACCCAGCGGCTCGATCTGATACATGGATGCGTCGGTGCTGTAGAGAACGCGGGAGGCAAGGTCGTTGCGGATCTCGCCGGTAAAGTGCCTTTGCAGTTCGGTGATGAAATCGAGAGGGAGGGGCATGGGAAGATTGTAATTCAAAAACTCTTATCAAAATAAATGTTAAATCGTGACTCATTTGCATGGTGGGCCGGTAGTTATACCTTGCACGGTCACAAATTGCGGCTTTCTATCGCCTGGATCGCGGGGCTACACCTGCCCTGGCGGGCGGTGCCAGGGAAGCCGCCTGCTCAGTGCATGGAAGTCCTTCGGACTGGCGCAACAGAGTCGGCTTTTAGCCGACTTCCACGAACTGAGGCAGGACTTTCGCGAAGCATCCTGCAAAGGGCAGTCCGCCGGAACCAGGTGCGCCCAACAAACTTTGAGCGTTCCTATAAATTGAGATCAAGGAGCCGACGACGTACGAAAAAACTCCGAGTCTGTGTGAACTCGGAGTTGTGTATCTAAACAATCTCGATCAATTGCGGCCTGGAGTTGGGCACGCGGCGGATTTCGCCGCGCGCTTCCATGTCCAGTTTAACGGTGGTGTAATACCACAGGACCGAGCCGGAAAAGGAATCGTGCAGGTCCTCCTCCACCAGCGCGCCGAGTTGTGTGAAGGTCATGGAACCGTAGGATTGAAGGTTGTGGAGGATCGCTTCACGAATGGTTGCGTACTTGGCCCTGTCAATGCGAACGCCCTGCTTCGCCGGTTCGGGCTGGACCGTGAGAAAGAGTTCATCACTTGCCATGGGGCCTTAATTGTTTTGTGGATTCATGCTCGTATACAGGCCAAGCACGTTTCCGGTTGGGTCTTCAAACAAGGCGAACCAGCCTGTTTGTGGAATTTCGTCTTTCGGCATGACGACTTTTCCGCCCAGTTCCACCACCTTATTCAGGTCGGCGTCAATGTCATCGCTGGCAATATAAACCAGCACTTGGCCTGCGTGGGTTTGATCGGAGACTTGCGGGAAACCACCATACGAATCACCATTCCCCGCTTCCCACATGCTGTAGTTCTGTGCCGCATCGTAAGAGATCTTCCATCCAAACAAATCCTGATAGAATTTTCCCGCCGCTTCCACGTTCGCAGCGGGTATCTCAACGTGAACCACATTTCGCTTCGACATGAGGCTCTCCTCTCTAGGTTTTGGATAACGATTATCCAATTATAGAACTTCTGTTCTAGAGAGTCAAGTGCCAGATGTGGCAATATCGATGCGGCAATGACAAAATACGGGGGAGGTGGATAAAGCGCGGGCGGGTTGGCGATTTGAAAATCGCGTTACCTATCGCTACTCATATTTGAGTGCAAGCACGGGGATCATGGTCGCGGCGCGCAGGGCGGGGTAGAGCCCGGAGATCATCCCGATGATGGTTGAGAAGATCAGGGCAAAGACCGGCAGCCAGACCGGAGTGTAGACTGCCACACTCGGAGGTACGCCGCCCTGCTGGCTGGCCTGCCCGGCCAGATAGACGATGGCGACCACGTTGATGGCCTGCCCGGCCAGCCATCCGGCAATGACGCCGCCCAGCCCGCCCAGAAAGCCAATGCCCGCGGCTTCACCCAGAAAGATCGCCAGCACATCGCGGTTGGTCGCGCCAACGGCCTTCATGAGGCCGATTTCACGCGTCCGTTCAAGGATTGACATGGTCATGGTGTTGGCAATGCCAATGGCTGCCACCAGTAGCGCGATCGCGCCGACGCCGCCAAAGACGACTTGCAAAACCTGATAAAAGGAGTTAATGCCCTGCACGAATTGTTGATACGTGAAAGCCTGAAAGCCCATGTCGGTGATCTTCTCGGCGGTGTCAAGCGCCTCCTTGGGATCAGAGACTTTGACGATGACCTGGTTATAGCCAGTCTTGTTGTAATTGATCTTGACGCCATTGGCCCACTCGTTCATCGCCTTTACTTCATTCAGTGACATGAAAATCGTCCAATCGGCATCGCTGCCCGTCTGCTCGAGCACACCCGTCACGCGCAGGCTAAGATTCTTCCGAATCTCAGCTCCGGTCGTATCCCACTTGATGAGCGTGACCAGCAACTGTTGGTCATACAAGTCAGGGGGCGGAGGCGGTTCCTGCCCGGGACGGATGCGCGGATCGTAAAAACCTGAGGCCACCATCGCCCCCACAATGACCGCGCCGCGCTTCAATTCAGTCCCGCCTTGAACCGTATTCAGGCCCAGTACATCCAGATTGTTAGTCCCTACGCCGCGTATACCGGAACCACCTTCGAGGCGTTTGAACTTCATAATCATGGAGGAATAGAAAAAATCCTGCGGGATCACGGCCTCCACGCCGGGCAGTGCGCGCAATTCATCCAGTGCGTCATTTGTCAGCAGGCGTGGCTCCGCCAATCCCTCGCCCCCGCCGCCCCCTCCACCACCCATCATCGGCCCTGGGCCATACATTACTTCACCACCGTATGTTGGACTCACCTGTATCTGTGAAAGATCGCCGATTCCATACAATTGCTCGTTTGCATTTCTCTGCAAGCCGATGGCCAGTGAAACCAAAATCACCACCGCAGCTGTACCGATGACCACGCCAATGGCAGTCAGGGCTACCCGCGCTTTGCGGCGGTTCAGGTTGCCAAAAATCAAACGGAGCAGGTCAAGAAACTTCATAATGCTGGCGCACTATCCGCCTTTGCCGGACGGAAGCACGGGCCGGATTGGTTCCTCGAATTGCGGTTCCTCAGGACCTCCACCACCGCCGCCGCCACCTGAAGGGGCAGAACTATCCAGACCCAACAGCCCCAAGACGAACCGCCAGAGCTTCTGCAACGCGGTTTCCTCAGCTTGCACAGGGAATCCATCGATGACCTGCCCTTCACCCATCGCAGGATCTGGCGTTGGCTCGATGAAACCTTCCATGACTTCAATATCCAGTGTCTTAGTGATGGTACGTGGCTGGTTAAAATCATCGACATATTCAATGGTGATTTCGAGACTCTGCGGACCGGATCGTTCCGGCGTGAAGAAGGAATCCAGGGTGAAGTAACCGCCCGAGTCCAACGACCCGACCAGACTGGTTCCGTTTTCGATAAACCCGTCGTTGGCTGACACCTTCATGTTGCCCAACACCGACAGCCGCTTGCCCAAGTTCACCACCTGGATTGGCAAGGCGCCAGGCTGCCCTACCGAGAACGGATCCAGTGGACGATAGAAACTCACGTCCACTTTCGGCAGGCTGTATACCAGCAACGTGATGACCTGATCATCGTTGACGACTTCACTCTTGGCATCCAGGTACGAGAAGGAAATCCGCACTGCATAGGCGCCCGGATTGGTGTTGACATTCACGATCAGGTTTTGGTTAGCTCGAATCGATTCCCCCGGCGCAAGGTCACCCAGTGACTGTACATTGGAGGCGCCCACCGGCGCAAAGTTGGCAAAGTCGCCGCTTCCGCCCGAAACACCGCCTGGCTGAGGGGTGCCACTGCCACTCGAGCCACTCGACCCCCCACCCACGATCATGGTAATGCGTTGGGCATTGACGTTACCCACATTTTGCACCGTAAGATTGAGTGCGAATTGTTCACCGGGCTGAAGTGGATCGATGCTGGCAGTGTAATTTGTGATCACCAATTGTGAACTCTTAACGCCCGTTGGCGTGGCGGTGGGATAAACAACACCACTGGTAACGCCCCCGCCAGTGACAGGGACGGACAATGTGAACTTATCCGAATAAGAATTCGCTTTATCGTCGTAATAGGTGACGGTCAGGTCAACAGCGATGAAAGTTTTACTATATGTTTCAGCCGAGACGTAAAAGGTCTGGTTCACGCCGACCTCATCGTCATAGGGGACAACTCCCAGCACTGCCACTCCTCCGGTGTTGGTAGGTATCAGGTCTGAGGAAGTAAAAACAGCCTGTGCGCTATACGCAGTTGCCTGGCCCAAATTTTCGAGCACCACTTTCAGAGTGAACTCTTTCCTGTACTGAACCTCTTTCGTTGCCCTGGAGGTCCTCACCACGAATTGTGGGCGAACAAACGGCAAGGGAACGGTCGTTGCAGTGGGGGTCAATGTCGGAGGGATCGGAGTAGGCGCGACGGCCGTCAAACAGCTACAGGAAACATCAGGATCGATCCCGTTGGATATCGTAATAGTATGCGGTCCCACGGATAACCCAGCGGGAACTGTAGCCGTTACCACAGCGTCATTTTGAACCGTGGTCGGTATTGCTGAACTATCCAGCAACACAACGACTGAACCTGCAGAAAAGCCCGAACCGTTGATCGTGATGGTCGTAGAGACATTATTGACTACTTCATTTGGCACAATCGATGTAATAACAGGCGCCGCATAGACAGGCGCGGCAGGCACAGCCGCTAGCATTGCTGCAAGCAGAAGAGCAAAAGGAATTAAGCGTGAAAAGTTCGGCTTCATTTTTCTCCACATAGCGACTATAGTGCTGCGATGTCCAGCGTTGCAGATTGGTAGTCGGCTTCACTGACCGATTTGCCATCCAGCAAAAAAATCTTGTGCGTGGCAAAATGCATCATGCGCGGATCGTGCGTTACGACCAGCACCGTGCGACCTGAGCGATGCAAATCGGAAAGCAATTGCATCACAACGATGCCGCTGGACGTATCGAGGTTGCCGGTCGGTTCGTCAGCCAGGATCAGGCTGGGGTCATTGACCAGGGCGCGGGCAATGGCGACGCGCTGCTGTTGTCCGCCGGAGAGCTCGGGAGGACGATGATGAGCCCGATCTCCTAGTCCAACTTGATTCAGAATACCACGCGCATGTTCTGTACGCTGGAGCGCCTTGACACCCGCAAACTGCATCGGGAACGCCACATTATCCAGCGCCGTCATACTTTGGATCAGGTTGAAGGACTGAAAGACAAAACCCATGGTGCGGCGGCGAAACAGCGCCAGGGCATTTTCATCCATGGCGGTGAGGTGCGTGCCATTCACGGAGATTTCGCCCGCTGTGGCACGGTCCAACCCGCCCAGCAGATAGAGCAGGGTGCTCTTGCCGGAACCGGAAGGACCCATGACCACCGTAAAAGTATGCGACTCGATCTCAAGATGGATCCCATCGAGAGCGCGGACCACCTGACCGCCCATCTCATAGTATTTTTTTAGCCCGGAGATCCGGATAAAGGGTTGAGCCATACTAGAAGGGTCTTTGAGTCGCGGCTCCGCCAAAATTTGCCAGCATGGTTCCTACTCCTGCCTGAGCCGAGAGAATGATCAACATGATAAGCAGCACACCCACGACTGCCTTGCTGCGAGTCAGGCCATCCACCACTGCGAAGCCGACCATGAGCAGAACGATGCTCCAGACCAGAAAAATATCGGTGCGCGATAAGATCTCCACCATAAAAACGCTGGTCGCAAAACCCGAAATTCCAGGACTGGTAATGGCGTGCTTTGTGATCAACATATAGAGGATTCGCAAGAGGTCGCGCAATGCGAACGGTATCAGCGCCCAGGCCGTGACGTTTAGCGCGCTTTGCATCGAGCCGCGACCACCGAGCAGGGTCGAGCCCAGGTGCAAGAGTCCCGCTAACACGACCCAACCCACCCACAATCGCGCCCAGGCGTTGACGAGCGGAAAGACATACATAACCACCGTACCCTGATTGAGCTGCTGTGCCTGCATGTAGTTATTCTGCATGTCGGGCGTCCAGTATTCCCAGCCTGGTGGTAATGGAACTTCACCCATCATCGCAGCCTGAGTCTTGAGATACCCGCTCACCAGCACTACCAGCAGCGCCGTCAGGCTGAGCATGAGGATGGGCGTCATCCACGAAGCGCGCGCTTCTGTCTTTATGACTTCGAATGCCTGACGCGGATGGAACAAAGTGGAAAACATCCGCTGGATATCGAACCGCCTGCCAACTTGCCTTTCAGAGATTGCTTCAGCCATAAGCTACATTCCCTTTTTGATCACGCTGTGAAAATGCAATGCTTGCACCCTACCGCTTGTCTCACAACAGCGGCACTTCGGAAAGCATTCTAACATGCTTTACACATGCCCTCCTCAGACGTCCCAGACGCCAGTTTCGTTCCCAACCGATACATGTCGTTGTCTAGATAATCTTCCTGCGTAATGTATTGCTATATGTAGTTTTAGTTTTGAAGCAATTCCTACACTTGCAATCTGCCTGAATAAGCGTATACTCAAATTCATCATTCATCACGTATTTCCACCACACCAAGGCAGGTCTTATCATTACTTGGATATCATTACAGGCAAGGACTATGCGGGCCTATTTCTTTGCTTTACGACCACTGTAATCAAACCTATCGGCCAGGAGAAATCAATACATGAGCAGTTCCACCTATCGTCTTCCCCGTTACGTATCGCCGCGTCGCTACGATGTTCAGCTGGACGCCCAGCTCGGACGCGAGGAATTCAATGGACAAGTGACAATTGCGCTTGACCTCCATGAAACCAGAGAAACAATAGACCTCCACGCAAGAGATCTAGCGATTACACGGGCCGAACTCAGCGTTGCGGGGCAAAGCTATCCTGCGGCGGTCACGCTCGATCCTGACAACGAGAGGGCTGTGCTCCAGTTTTCTCGAACGTTCCCCGTGGCTGAAGCTTCACTCAGTCTTACGTTTCATGGCAAAGTAAGCCAAACTCTCAAAGGGCTATATCTCGCGCAAAACCGACCCGAGCAGGCGCTCTGCACGCAGTGTGAAGCCACGGACGCGCGTGCTATCTTTCCATGTTTCGATGAACCGCCTTTCAAAGCACAATTCGCCTTCGAGATCACTACTTCCCCGGATGCCATTGTACTTGCCAATGGGCCGCTGCTCTCTGTGACCGACAACGATAGGACTAAAACCTGGAAGTTCGCACCGACAAAACCCATGTCATCCTATCTCGTTGCGCTGGTCATTGGCGATCTGGCGAGTACGGTTGAACAAACCGTTAATGACATTCCTTTGCGAGTGTGGGCCGTGCGTGGCAAAGAAGGGCTTGGAGCTTTCGCGCTGGGATATACTGCCCGACTTTTGCCGTGGTATGAAGATTACTTCGGAGCTCCCTACCACTACGACAAATACGACCAGGTGGCGGTGCCCGGCTTCGCGGCCGGTGCTATGGAGAATAGCGGCCTGGTACTGTTCCGGCAGGAATTGCTGCTCATGGCGCCAGAGAGCAGCTCATGGAAACAGGAAAAAAACATTGCGCATGTGATCGCTCATGAGTTCGCGCATATGTGGTTCGGCAACCTTGTCACGATGCAGTGGTGGGATGACCTGTGGCTCAACGAGGCTTTTGCGGAGTGGATATCGTACCGCGTCATTTCCGAGCTTTCGCCTGAATACCGTCTCTGGGATGATTTCGAAGGAGCTCAGAATTATGCTCTCGGCGCGGATGCGCTCGAAAGCACACATGCCATTTACACCCCAGTGGAAACCCCTGCCCAGGCACAGGAACTGTTTGATGCCATTACCTATCTTAAAGGCTGCGCTGTATTGCGTATGCTGGAAAGTTTTCTAGGCACCGGGGCCTTTCGGGATGGTCTACGAACTTATATGAAAGAATTTGCTGAACGCAACGCCAGAGGCTCAGATCTGTGGCGGCATCTACAGTCTGCATCTCAGCAGCCAGTCACCCAAATTATGGAAAGCTGGATTCTGCAAAACGGTCATCCCTGCGTGACAGCTGCCGTCGAAAATATCGACGGAGGACAGCAACTTCAACTGAGCCAGAAACGCTTTTTCTCGAATCCAAAAGCGCCACGAGACAATCAGCAGCTTTGGCAGGTCCCATTGATCATCCGTTACGCGGATGACTCGGGGACTCATGCGATTCGTCATCTGTTGGCGGATGGCGCTAGGACAGTGACTTTGCCGGTCACTGGAGGCCTGCGCTGGTGCTACCTCAACGCTGACCAGGTTGGATTCTATCGCCAAAATCTTACTGGCCCATTGTTGGGAAAAATTCTGGTCCACCTCGATCAACTCAGTCCCAGTGAACAAATGGGCTTCCTGGGAGATCAGTGGGCGCTCACCCGCAGTGGCGATCAGCCCATCACGCAGTTTCTGGAAGTCCTGGCGGCGATGGCATCACGAAGTGACAATTACAACGTGCTCTTCGAAATCGTTGAACACTTGCATACGCTGGAACAAATGGTGCAAGATCTGGAGGACGACTCGATCCTCGATCAATTCCGGCAGTGGGTCAATGACTTGTTTGAAAAGCGGCTTAAAGCCCTTGGTTTTGAACCACAGCCAGGCGAGTCCAAGGAAATTTCACAGCAGCGTATTTCGGTCATCAACGCGATGACAACCCTGGCGCACAACCCGGAAGCCGTGGCCCAGGCGGGCGTCTTGGCAACCCGAGAAGCCGAAGATCCGGAGAGCGTGGACCCGAACCTGGCCGGGCTGGTTGTGGCTGTCAACGCCCAGTTTGGGGATGGCGAGGTGTTCAAGAAGCATGTCAACATCTACCAGGCGCGCAAAGCCAGTGGCGCTCCTCCCCAGCAGGTAACTCGCTACGTTTACAGTTTTTCTGCATTCCGGGCACCGGATCTGGTAAACCAGACACTTAGTTTATTGGATGAAGGCATTGCGCCGAGAGAGGCATTGCAACCCATCCTGGGTCAAATGCTCCAGGCCCGCCATGCCCGACTTGCAGGATGGCAATACATAAAGAGCAACTGGCCGATGATCAAAGAGATAGCGTTGGGTTCGGGCGGGCTGATCAAGGCCGCTGGAAATCTCCCATCCTCCATGAGAAATGATTTCGTCGAATTCTGCGAAGCCAACGTCAAAGGTGTGGCAGATATAAGCTACGCACAGGGCTTGGAGACCATGGACCTGAAAGCTGAATTCCAGGCTCGAACCAAAGACGGTTTGATAAAGTGGTTGAGCACTGCTAAAAAGGTTTGAAGACCATCAAGATCACGATAACCACAACCAGAAACATTTCCAAAAAGTGGGCTCTTTTGACAACCGCATCGTCGAGATGAGAGCGTAATTCCGATGTGATTTCATCTCTACCCAGCGCGTCTTGCATCAGGCGATCAAAGATCTTGCCACGTGGCAAAAAAACCAGTGGGACCATCAATCCGCCTGCGACCAGCATCAGGTTGGTAACCAGAAGCCAGTTCTGAGAGGCGCCCTGCAAAAAGCCGAAAATCGGCGCTTTCATCATGATGGCCAGGATCACTCCGAAAACGATCACTGCCATGTTGCCGGGGATGACCATCAGCTTTTCGATTTGACCCGCCGCTGAGAAATAGGCCTCCAATTCGCGAATGCTCGTTGCCTTTTTGCCGCGGCTGCGAACGGCTTGACGCGCAAAGATCCCGCCGATGAAAACGATCGAACTGAGGATGTGCAGAAATCTAAGTAACAAATACCAGCTCATCCTTGACACCTCACAATACATTCAGAAGTTTCACCATCGTCCGAGCCAGATACACGCCATGTTCTCAAGCAAGTCATCTTTTACACAGAATCATTCATTCGAAGACTGAGCTGAATCGATTGTTATCTCTGCGGATGACGAGTCTAGCCGATCCTTGTCACGGTCATTGAGGAAGACACGGCGCGCTTCGACGATAATTGATTCAGGTATGCCGGGCAACCCCGCCACCCAGACCTGACGCCTGGCCAGAACTCGTTGAATCCCCAGGTCAGCAACATGATGAAATCCTGCACGCGCCATTCCCTTTTGAGATGCTACATTGTCCAGGTCTGCACCAATCCAGGCCCGGCAATATGATTGGGCGCGTAATTCTTCAAGGATGTATGTCAGCAGTGCGCTATAGAGATGGTTCTCGCGATAGGCTGGCAGTGTGACACAATCCCAAATATACGCTTCACCTGCCAGCAACTTGATGCGCAGATTCAGTTCCCCAATGTGCTCCTCGTTAATACTTACCCAGCCATACGCCGCGAGCTGACCATCTACCCATGCAGCATAGCATTGACGTCCACTTTCCAACCGTTTGGTCGTAGATTCTGCTAAAGTGACGGAATCGATTGATGAGGCAAGAGCAGGCACGGAGTCCCGAACAAGGCGCCGAAACTCAGCCTGGACGCGCGGCAGGACTGCGGGCGTCGTCTCATCCAAATTCAACATCCAGATAGTACCCACCAGACGCGGGTCGTTTTCAGCCGAGACCCTCATGCCTGAATCTTGATTTTTTTCTCAGTCAGTTCCGCAATGGCATCCGCCAGATGTTTGTCGGCGATGGCATAATCACCATTCTCCACCCGCAGACGGTGGGCGACACTGAGTACATCGGCGTAGGTATGTCCCTCCGGAGGAGTGAACTTGAAACATGCCATCTCGAGCAGTTGGCCATTGGGGTCGCGGAAATAAATCGAATCCATGAAGCCGCGATCGATGGGACCGGTGTTTGGGATGCCGCGTTCCTGCAAGCGCGCTGCCACTTGCGTATACGTAGCGCGCGAGACCGTATAAGCAAGATGATGCAGGTTGCCGATATTCTGCGGATTCGGCGTAGGGTCATTGACGCGCGTCGGACGCACAAAGAACGTGATCAACCGTCCGTCGCCCGGGTCAAAATATAAGTGTAGTTCATCGGGCACATCCAGGTTGGGCTGCTCGAAAATCAGAGGCATGCCCAGCACGCCCTGGTAGAAATCGATGATGGCCTCGCGATTGGAGCCGACAAACGTAATGTGATGAACACCCTGTGTTTGAATTTTGGTCATATCGTTTCTCCATAGTAACCAAGACCCTAAAGGCTTGTCCTCCCGGGGGACATCGGGACGATGTGAGCCTGCCGAAGGGTTTCCTTTGCAATCAGAATCCCATTTCGCCACGTTCCAGGACCAATCCACTCCACGACTTGCCAGAAAAACCTTTAGGGTCTGCTGTGCTAGATTCTAAAGAACAGTTTCCGAACTTTATCAATCGTCTCCGGGTCACCGCGTGCAGTACCACCATCGAAACGTTGGAACGCCGTCAACACAAAATCTGATGGGTCGAAACTAAAGACTGCCTTACAGTCTTCAAAATTACCAGTCTCAGGTTTGGCTTCGAACTTGCCATCCTTCACAGTTGCGCGCCACTTGCCGCCCCATTCGCCGGAGACTTCGATGCCATACTCAACATCCACGCCCGCGGCGGAGGGAGCATCCACGGTCGAGGGCAGGAGCGCGTATAGCATGTAAGGGACCAATACGCCTGCTGTGCGCTCATCCAACTTGCGGTCCTTCTCGCCCAGGCCCCAGCGCATGTCCCACGTGTGTACACCGTAATCCATCACGTGGAACGCAGGATAGAAAAAGGTGGGCAGTCCGCCCATATAGGGATGGGTAACGATAAAGTTGCCCCATTCCTCGGGAGTCAGCTTTTCGAAAATTTCCATCATTTTGGCATAATCAGCTTTGAGACGGCTAATCGCTTCTTCGCGCGGCAGACGGCGGTGCGCCTGAGCGTTCTTGTTGAGCGAATCGGCCATCACAAGCAGGCCAGCGGTATCGCGCGATTCCTGCTTCTGGGCGCTTTCCCAGCGTGAGAGGTACCCTTCGGTCACGTCGATCATGTGACCTACGATATCGCGCACTTCCCATTCTGTGCAACGCGTCTGTACGTTCCAATTCTGGGGGTCATCCACGATGGCAAAGAAATCGGCACTTTCTTTGCGGATGACATCGAGTACAGTATCCTTACCGCTGTAATCCATTGAGTTCACAGGGGACATGGTTCTCTCCTTTTGATTGAACGGATCTTTATACAATGGCTGGCCAGGTTAAGCATGATTTCGTCGTGCGCGTCTCCACCTCCTTCACCAGGCATATTGCAGCAGCGTCTCGAGCTGGGCTGGGTCTGTGATGGGTTTGGGATTGTTCTGAACGGTCCGATTCTGAAACGCGATTTGAGCCAGACGCGGCAAATCAGACTCCGCCACTCCGGCGTCGCGCAGGCGTTGGGGAAGATTCATTTTGTTGATCAGGTGGTAGATTTTCTGTACCAGCGCTTCCACGACGACCATCGGGTCGATCCTGTTTACTGGGACACCGATCTCCTCTGCGACTGGGATTAATTGAGTCGCGGTTGCGTCCGCGTTGAAGCGGATGGCATGAGGCAGGATGATGGCGTTGGCAATCCCGTGTGGAACGTTGGCCGTCCCGCCGAGCACGTGGCACAGGCCATGATGCAGCCCCATCGAAACGGAAGCAAGTGAAAATCCCGCGAGATGCGAGCCCAGCAACATTTGGGTGCGTGCCTTCAGGTTTTTTCCGTCTTGATGGCAGATCAAAAGCGCATCAAAGATGTGTCGCACACCCTGCAGGGCGGCAGCAGTCGAAATTGGATTGCGGGTCTTCGAGTACAAGGCTTCGAGGCAATGCGCTAACGCGTTGATGCCGGTGGAGGCAGTGAGTGCGGGAGGCAGGGCCAGCGTGAGCTCAGGGTCGTAGAGTACCAGTTTCGGCATGATCTTTGGGTCGCTAACCGTGACCTTGCGCGGCGGGTCTTCGTCGGTGTGCGTGATGCCGTATACTCCGGTCATTTCCGAGCCAGCATACGTGGTGGGAATCGCGACGATCGGAAGATGCGATTCAAACCCCAGCGCCTTCGCCATGCCAATAGGACTTCCACCACCCATACCAATGACGGCCTCCACATTTTTCTCCCTGGCAATATCTAGAGCTTCACGAACCTGGATATCCTGCACATGAGGTTGCACGCGCTCGTACACGGCAACGAGACGTTCCCCCAATGACGATTGGATCAAATCGATAGTACCATTGCTTCGCATCGACTGATTCGCACACAGCATGAGATTACGCCAGCCGAAGCGTTCCATCGCCTGACCTGCTTGTGCGAGTAAACCCGCAGCAAACATGATTTCCTGGGCGTAAGAGACGTAGTGAAATCGTTTCATTAAGCCACAAGCCTCTACCCAACATGGGAAAACGTAGTAACGACTTTAGTCGTTTGACTTTGCTAAGAGCCTCTGCATCATACCACGGACGAAGTCAATCTCATCCTGATTAACACTATGGTCCATGTTTGGATACAAACGTTTCGTCACAACCCCATCCAGCTTCTGAAACACTTCAGCGGTTTGGTCCACGCGTTCTTTTGGGACATGGACATCCACATCGCTGCAACCCAAAAACACAGGTGTTCCCGCCAGCGAGCCAGTGTAAGTACGCGGCGCGTCGTCGGGCCCAATCAATGCACCACTGAGACCCACCACACCACCATAGCGGCGGGCGTTGCGCGCGGCAAATTCAAGCGTCAGGCAGGCACCCTGTGAAAAACCAAGCAACATGATTCGCTCAGCCGGAATTCCGGCATTGACAATCTGTGCCAACACTTCCTCTACAAAAGCCAGAGCGGAAGAAAGCCAGGGCTCATTTTCCGCGGTTGGAACAAGAAACCGGTTGGGATACCACGTGTTCCCTGCGGCTTGCGGTGCAAGATAAGCAAACCCCGGCTGTCCCAGTTGTTCCGCCAGGGTCAAAATATCATCCGCGCGTGCACCGCGTCCATGCACCATCAGCATGGCAGCGCGTGCACTTTCGAGCGGCTCCCCCTCTGTACGAACAGGCTGGCCCTGGTGTAGGTTTTGCATGCGACCAATGGTCTCAGTCATGACTCTGTCGTCTTAATGCCGTCGAATAAATCGCTGGCAACCTTGTATCGTCCATCTGCGACGGGCGGATAGGCGCGCATAAATTCTTCGCGTTCACGAAATAACCTTGCAAAAAATCCCAGCCAGCCTCGACGGATCTGCCCACCGCCCTGCGAAGCATGTTGCACGCCGGCTTCACGTTTAATTTCCAAAACGGAGCGAATATCCAGGCGAACATGGATCGGGAAATCCACTTCGGTCAACGCTTGCAGATTGACATCTTCATTCCGGCCATACTTTGTTGGATCCTTACCCAGCAGGCGCATCAAGCGTACTGACCATTTGAGAATTCCACGCGGGAAAACCTGATAGTAGAGCGCGCGCGGTTTGAAAGGCACGCCAGCTTCCGGGTGGAAGGAGGCGTCATCCGCTCTTTCGAAGGCAAGTTTTGTGGCTTTGTGAAGCTGAATATGATCGGGATGCCGATATCCACCGATTGGATCGTGAGTGATCACAATATCGGGTTTGAGTTCGCGCATGTATTTGACAATATGGCCCGCCACTTCCTCCACCGCATGATTGATTTGCGCGTTAGGATGTTGATTTTCTTCCGTGCCAGGCATGCCCGAATCACGATAACCAAGGAAAAAGACTCCCTTCAGGCCAAGCACCTTCGCGGCGCGCATTAACTCATTGGTGCGAAGTTCGGCAGTATCTTTGAAACCGTTAAGGTGCTCTTCATCCACTGTGCCGGCTTCGCCGCGCGTCGCACACAGATAATAGGTGTCATAGCCTTTACGTGCGTACAGCGCCAGCGTTCCGCCGAGACCGAACGATTCATCATCGGGGTGAGCGAGAACAGCAAGGATGGTTTTGGGTTGGTTCATGCAGTATGCTCTTAAAAATAATCCTGACAGAAAGACGCCTGTCAGGACTATTTTTTTACATCCCGCAAAAGCTTATGGCACGATGAGTTGACCAATGACTTGACGGGGAACCGCCCCGCCGCCCCCATAGTTCGCCAGTGCGTCTGCACAGGTATATTGCCAGTGATATTCGACAACCACAGGATATGTTCCAGAAGCGCTCGGCGCGAATAGTGTCACACCCTCCGTGCCACTGACTCCCGGGAATAAGCTGGGGATGCCATGGTAGGCACATGATCCACCATGAGATCCGGCTGTACCCAATCCCGTGACCAGTTGTGTGATACAGCTCGGGCAGGAGGGATGGTTGAAGACCTGAAAATCATGGGAAACATAGAAGGGTTGGCCGGGGTCGATAGTGATGGAAGTACCAAATTGAGAAAGATCGTCTGTCAGGACGACATTGTTTACGGTGAAACCGGCAAACTGAGCGATCGTTGCAGTGGGTGTAGGAATCGAAGTCGGTGTAGGCGTTGCAGTTGCCCTGGTAATTACGCCCGTGGACACATCCACAACGTCATTCGAAGAGGAAACGACATAAGTCGCGATCAAATGTTCAGTGGAAGAATCGATAAACCACCAGCGATGTCCAATGTATGTTCCCTGAATCAGGGATTGGCCTGGGCTGAGTGTTGCGTATAAAACGAGTCTACATGAAAAATCAACCCAGTAAACAGCTACAGTTTGTAACGAACTGTTGAAAAATGTTGTATTCGCGGACGTTGTTGATGGAGCCGAGCAGTCGGGAGTAACGGTCGCGGTGGAAGTGAACGTTGAGGTCGGCGTAAAAGTCCGGATGGCTGTAAGCGTGACCGTTGCGGTACCCGTGAGAGCCGTTCCAGTTGTCGTTGGTGTACCAGTGTCCGCGGCCGTTTCGGTCGGTGTGGAAATCTCGTTGGCAGGGACCTCTTCTGATACCACGGGTTCCAGCGTTGTATCACCCAGCAACAGGCCAACCAGGTCCAGGCCAGGATTGGGTGGCGAGGTCGGCTGGGGAGGAATCGTCGGAGCCGAGAGCTGTTCCAAATAGGAGTTGATTGGATTCAAAAGAGGCTCAGGGACATTTTGTCCAATCTCTTCCTGAAGGCCCTGTGTGACCGGGTTGTCTGGCAACGTGCCGAATCCACCGGTTGCGACCATGGTCGTAGTCAGCAGGGCGGTCACCAGAAAGCGGTACGAGGAGCGGCGCTCCGCGCGACGGGGAGGCTGGCGCGTTGACCGATATTGAGTCATATCAGGTCTCTATTCCTCAGCGGAAAGGTTCAACCCCGCTTCCTTCATTGCATTCAGGGCGAGCAAAAATAGACGCGTCTTTTCAGGCCCGGAATCCAGGCGCTCCGTCATGTAGGCGCGAACTTCAATAATGAAATACCCCTCTTCCGCGGACTCCACAACGACGGCCGGTTGATGAACGGATTTTCCGACCAGTTCGGGCGCAAAATCCGTTAATGCATTCTGGATCGCAGTCACAGCGGTGTTGAGATCCTGGCTCACAGGCAGGGGCACTTTGACAGAGATCAGGTGACCCGGGTGCGCTGAATAATTGATGACCGTTCCGCTCGTGGCCTCCGCATTGCGGATGTAGATCTCATCGCCATTCACGGTCTCCAGCGTAGTCAGGAAGAGCGACACATTCGCGACCCTGCCCTCCTGTCCGGCGATCAACACATAATCGCCCGCTCCATACGTGCGTCCAAAAAAGAGGCCAAGGCCCGCTATCAGATCTCCGGCGATCCGTTCAGAGCCGATTGCAAACGCACCAGTGATCGCTGTGACAATCACAACCAGCAAGCCTGCTGCACCGGTCGAATCCAGGATCAGCTTGATGGTCCAAGCTCCGATAGCTAGGGCCACCAGGCTTGCAAGGAAACGGCTCCAGACCTGCCCCAGCGGACGAGCCAATGCACGGTTGATAAGCTGTGAAACGATGAAGGCAACTAAAAACCCCGCAAAGCCAATCAAGATTGCATTCAAGTACGGTTTTATAGCTTCAAGGATTCCGTCTGGCATCAAAACACCTCCTCCAGGATTTTTCGAATTATAAGGCTCAAACTCCCTTTATTCAAGAAATTCAAATTCCGTTTCCATGCATCGCCAGCAATTCCATACAGGCATTGCCCAAATGAAACTCTTCCTGTATGATTTCAACCATACCACACCAAGGAGCACGAATGAAATTTGAAACACTTGCCATCCATGCCGGGCAGGAACCCGATCCCATTAATGGCGCGGTGATGACGCCGGTGTACTTCACCTCCACCTACATGCAGGATGGCGTCGGCAGACCTCGCCAGGGTTATGAATACTCGCGCACGATGAACCCTACCCGCAAAGCCCTGCAGGACTGTCTCGCGGCGCTCGAAGGCGGGAAATACGGTCTGGCGTTTGCCTCCGGGATGGCGGCTACGGATACGATCCTGCGCTTACTCGATGCGGACTCGCACGTGCTCGCCGGGAATGATGTCTACGGCGGCACGTTCCGCTTATTTGACAAGGTGTTGCGCCGCTTCAGACTCGACTTTTCGTTTGCTGACACTACCGATCCCGAATCTGTGGCTGAGGCGCTTACTTCCGCCACGCGGCTCGTCTGGCTGGAGACTCCCACCAATCCGTTCCTGCGCATTACAGATATTCGCGCGGTGGCCGAAATCGTGCACGCGCATGCCAATAAGCCCTTACTGGTTGTAGATAACACATTCGCCACGCCATACCTCCAACGACCGCTCGAACTGGGAGCCGATATCGTGGTCCACTCGATGACCAAATACCTGGGCGGCCATTCGGATGTGGTGGGCGGCGCGCTGGTCCTGAAGGACCAGGAACTTGCCGGCAAGCTATACTTCCTGCAAAACGCAGTTGGTGCTGTGCCCGGACCAATGGATTGTTTCCTGGTACTGCGGGGCCTCAAAACCCTGCCCCTGCGCATGGACCGTCACTATGAAAACGCCTGCGCCATTGTTGACTTTCTTTCCAAACATCCAAAAGTGGAGAAATTGATCTATCCGTTCCACGAGAGTCATCCACAGCACAAGATAGCCCGGCAGCAGATGAAGAACGGCGGAGGCATGATCTCGTTCCTGATCAAAGGCGGGCGCGAAGCAGCCATCCGCATGGTGGAGGCGACCCGAATCTTCACTCTGGCCGAATCGCTCGGCGGAGTCGAATCACTGATCGAAGTACCCGCGGCCATGACCCATCTCTCTGTGTCCGGCTCGCAGCTGGAAGTTGACCCGGCGCTGGTACGCCTGTCGGTGGGTGTGGAAAACAAAGACGACCTGATCGAAGACCTCGCCCAGGCACTGGAAAGGGCCTGATGCCAATTATAGATATTGAGATCGTATTGAAGCCTGAGGAAACGATTCCAGGTGAGATGGCCGCTGATCTCGCCGACCAACTAGGCAGGATATTTGGCTCCCCCAAAAATGGAACCTGGGTCAAAGTCCGCGGAATCTCTGAGGTTTACTACGAGGAAAACGGTGGAAAAGAGGAAGGGGTCTATCCAGTATTTGTCTCTATCCTGAAGGCAAGATTACCAGAAATTGATGATATGCAGGCTGAAGTGGATGCCATCACTGCGGCGGTCGCGCAAATCTGCAAACGGCCCTTCAGCCTGGTGCATGTGATCTATCAACCAGAGGGGAAAGGACGAGCCGTGTTTGGGGGTAAGATCGTTACATAAAAAAGACCGGGTTTTGCAGGCCCGGTCTCGCATTTCATTTCGCATGAATGGCTACAAGCGTCACGTCATCGTCCTGTTTGGAGCCGCTCTGGTACTGCCACAGCGTCTCCACCAACTGGTCACAACCAGACTGTGCAGTAAATGCTTTTAGCTCCGATATGATGGTTTTGACCCGCTCCAGACCAAACGGCTCCCCCATTGGATTGCGGCAATCGGTCATGCCATCCGTATACATCATGAGTAAGGAGCCCTTCGGCATAATAAAGGAATGCTCATCCAGCGCGATATTTTCCCATAGACCCAGTGCCATACCCGCCTGAAATGGTAGACGCTGGATTTCTCCTTCGGCATCCAACAACAGTGGAGGCTCGTGACCGGCACGCGCATACTTAAATTCGCCGGTGACGGTGTCCAAAACGCCATAAAGTGCGGTCACAAACTGAGTTGACTTTTCCAGCCGGGTAATGTGCGTATTCACTTTGCGGAGAACTTCGCCCGGTTCGTTGGTAGTATCTGCCTCGGCAATGACCAGTGCGTGCGCCCTGGCCATGAAGATGGCGGAAGGCACGCCCTTATCTGCCACATCACCGATGAGCACACCGAACTTGTTTTCACCGAGATCGAATACATCATAGAAATCGCCGCCCACCTGACGGGCCGGCAGAATCCGTCCACCGAAATCAAAGTTGGGATGCACCGGCAGCACATCTGGCAGGATGGACATTTGAATGTCGGCCGCGACCTTGAGTTCCCGTTCCATGCGCTCTTTTTCGATTAGTTGTTCCTGGGCGGCCTTGAGGTCGTCATACGCTTTTTGCAACTGCCGGTTTTTCTCAGTCAGCCCGCGAAATGTTTGCACATTGGTATTCACCAGGCGCTGGCTCAAGACACTGATCATGGATTTAGCCAATTGCGGCTGGCGACTCAACAGATCCCTGAACTGGGAGCGGCTCATACTGAGCAACGTAACATCGCCATGTGCCCGGGCACTCGTGGTCCGCTGCCCATCTGGTTGGAGCAGGCTCATTTCGCCAATATATTCACCCTCGTGAATGATATTCAGGATCAGCTCATTCTCCTGCCCGGGTCCCATCAGAATCTCCAGCTCGCCACTGACAATGATATAGAGATGTTCGCCCCGCTCGCCTTCCCGGAAAAGGATTTCGCCCGCGCTTAAGTGCAGCACTTCCAATTCGGATTGCAGGCGATCCAGTTCGTTGTTGGGAAGATCTGTGAACAATGGGACGTGAGCAAGAACATTCGTAGACATCGCGGCTTCTATTTTACACGAAGATTGATATTCTCTTAAAGATCCAGTACTTCTTTGCCGGCCAGTTTGTTCTGGATCCGTTCACTGACCATATCGAGATGCCTGGGCTGATGGACATAATCCAGATCATCCGTTCTCACGGTGAGGACTGGGCACAGGTCGAAGCCGCCCAACCACTCATCGTAGAAGGAATCGAGCAGGTCCAGATACTCCTGTGTGATGCCGGTTTCCATGTTGCGGGCACGGCGACGGATCCGATCCATCAGGACCTTCACTGGCGCTTTTAAGTAGACCAGCAAATTCGGGCGCGGCATGCTGTTCACGGTTAGATCAAACAGACGACGATATGCCAGATAATCGCGCTCACTTAGATCGCCCATGTGATGCAGGGCGCGTGCGAAAATATGAAAATCCTCATAAATGCTTCGATCCAGGATGGCCGAACGGGTATCCCGCACTGCCTCAAGATATTGTTCTGCACGATGCCCCAGGAAAAAGATCTGTAGATGAAACGACCAGACCCGCATATCTCCGTAAAAATCTGCCAGATAGGGGTTATCGGCCACCGACTCGTAACTCGTCCGCCAGCCGAGCCGTGCGCCAATCCGTTCGGTCAGCGACGTCTTGCCCACGCCAATATTTCCCGCCACCACCACCAGTTGTTTCGTCACTTAGACTTCTCCAAAGAAAGATGATTGCAGTATAGGTGCAATAAACAGTTTTGTCGAGAGCCTGCGGAAGAGCACAGATCATCATTTTAGGCGTGCCGACATTTCCTGAAGGCGCACTCTGGTTGACAAAACCAGCGACAGAAGGAAGACAAACAACGTCCAAATCGTGTGGCAAACCCACGAAATTATCCACTCCCGTTTCCCGACGACTGGCTTCACACTATGGTCTGCTCAACGTCACTTGACCCATTGGCCAATTTGGAACGTGGCGCCAAGGCGCCACCGCGAACCGGCGAATTCCACGAATTTTTAAACGTTTTATTCGCGCTATTCGGTTATTCGCGCCCTTCGCGTTGAAACATTCCGATTTTGAGAAAGTCATGCGCTTCACAAGAGCAAGTCTTTTTCTTTAGTCAACGCACTGATATAATTTTATTGCAGCTCACATTCCGGAATAAGAGGAGATACTCCCATGGCCTACAAGATCAAATTCGGCACGGACGGCTGGCGCGGCGTGATCGCCGAAGATTACACCTTCGATAACCTCCGTCGCGCAGCGCAGGGATTTGCATCGTACCTGCTCGAAAAGGGCTTTGCTGGAAGCTGGGTGGTGGTTGGACATGACAAGCGCTTCCACTCGGAGAATTTTGCGGCAGCGGCAGCAGAAGTGCTGGCGGCCAATGGCTTGAATGTGTACCTTACCAACGGTGCGACGCCGACACCAGTCATTGCATTTGCGGTGGTGCATAAAAAGGCCTGTGGTGCAGTCAATATCACAGCTTCACACAACCCGGCCACAGATAACGGTTTCAAAGTGCGTGACCCCAATGGTGGAGCAATCGACCCGGAGGGCTTGAAAAGGATCGAAGCGCTGATCCCCGACTCACTGGAAGATGTGAAACGGATCGAGTTCGATGACGCCGAGCGGGAGGGCAAAATCGTGCGGTTCGATGCCTCCGAGGCGTATATCGAAAACCTTCAGAAACTGGTTGATATGCAAATGATCAAAGATGCCGGCTTCACTGTGGTGATGGATGCGATGTGGGGCAACGGGGCCGGTTGGTTCACCAGGCTGCTCGGTGGCGGAAAGACCAGAGTGATCGAGATCCATAACGAACGTAACCCGGCGTTCCCTGAAATGAAACGACCCGAACCCATCCGACCGAATGTCGACGTGGGCCTCAAGGCGACTGTCGATCACAAAGCGGATGTGCTGCTGATCACCGATGGTGATGCCGACCGCTGCGGCATTGGCGATGAGAATGGCGAATTCATCGACCAGTTACGTGTGTATGCACTGCTCGCGCTCTATCTATTGGAGGTGCGTGGGGAACGTGGTCCCATTGTCAAGACTCTTTCCACGACGACCATGCTCAATAAGCTTGGCAAGCTTTACAACGTGCCAGTGTATGAGACGGGTGTGGGCTTCAAATACGTTGCGCCCAAAATGATGGAGACCAACGCCATGATCGGCGGAGAAGAGAGTGGTGGATATGCCTTCCAAAACAACGTGCCAGAACGCGATGGGATTCTCGCAGGTTTATATTTTCTGGATTTCATGGTACGCACCGGCAAGAAGCCGACTGAGCTGCTGAAGATGCTTTTTGATAAGGTGGGCGAACATTTTTATGATCGGGTCGATACGCCCTTCGAAGGTGAACGCCAGGCGCGGGAAGAGATGATCCTCAAGGCGAATCCAAAAACGCTCGGCGGATTGAAAGTGACCGAGCTTGTGACGGTCGACGGCTTCCAGTTCAAACTGGAGGATGGCGGCTGGCTGCTGATCCGCTTTAGCGGCACGGAGCCGATTATGCGTGTGTATTGCGAAACGACGCATAAGGATAAGGTCAAGGCGATATTGGAGGATGGACTCAGAGTGGCAGGCGTCAAATGATGAGTCTTGAGTGACAAGTGTTGCGTTAAGAGTGGCGGTCATAGATAAAATGACCGCCACTTTTGTTTTGCCCCGAGATTAGCGCCTCATCACGCGGGCCACTCCAAACAGCACGGACAGAAAAGCCAAGCCCCCACATATACCTGTTGGTTATTGGGATCAAGTACAAGGGCGTCTGAAGTTCCGTCAGAATTCTTGGCAGGATTCCCTCGGCGTCCGTTTTGCCCGGCCAGTACAGATCAAAATAATATTACGACCACGACAAGCAGGATAATCCAAACTCCTTTTCCATGAGCCTTGTCATATGGCATAATCTTGTCTATATGTTATAATTTTCACAATCAATGTCCGATTATGCTTACCGATACGCACTGCCACTTGGATTTTAGCAAGTTCGATGACGACCGCGATGCTGTCATTCAGCGCGCGCATGAGGCCGGCGTGGAACGAATAGTGATCCCTGCCCTGGACTATGAATCGAGTCTCGCGGCACTCAGGCTTGCAGCTTCGCATCCGAGCCTGTTCGCGGCGGTCGGCTACCACCCCACAGATTTGGATCAATGGAATGAAACGTCAATCGAAAACCTGCGAAATCTCATTCTGGAGTCCAGTGGCAAGCCACTGGAGTTGCAGGAGCAAGTGTCGCCATCCCGCGCTTCGCGGGACCACGGTGACGCTCCTGCAATCAAAAACCAAGTCATCGCCATCGGTGAGATCGGGCTCGACTATTACTGGGTCAAGGAGCCGGAGAAACGCACTTTTCAACAGGAGGTGCTCAGGCAACAACTTCAACTAGCCCAGGACGTGAACAAACCGGTCATCATCCACATGCGTGAGGAGAATGACTCCTGGTTCGGGCAGGCCTCGGTTGACCTGCTTGAAATGCTCGCGACATGGCACTCGGCGCTACACGCAAGCAATCACCCACTTGCCGAAAAACCGGGCGTCCTGCATTCCTTCAACGGGAATCTCGAGACCGCCCAAAAAGCCATTGCCATGAACTTCTATATTGGCGTCACAGGGCCCGTCACTTACAAAAATGCGGCGGAGAAGCGGGCCATCATCAGACAATTACCAATTACCAAATTACTGATCGAGACCGACGCGCCTTTCCTTACTCCCGCTCCCCACCGCGGCCAGCGCAACGAACCTGCTTTCGTCGCATACATTGCTGATAAAATTGCAGAAATCCATGACACAACCCGCGAACATGTTGCGCGCGTCACATCTCTTAACGCAATCCGTTTGTTTGGTTGGGAGGCTGAATTTTGAGCTCCATTACCTTTTTTACTTCAGTACAGGACCAGCTCGAATTTGTCGAACAACGGATTCGGGAACAGGCTGGAGAGGAACATCATCCCGATTTGCGTTCCGCCCTTCAGCACCTGCTGTCTGCGGGAGGAAAACGCATCAGGCCGACCCTGGGCCTGCTCGTCGGCAACATGCTGGGCGCGCCCGAGGAGAAACTCATCACCCTTGGCGCCTCGGTGGAATTGCTTCACACTGCGACATTGGTCCACGATGATTTGATTGACGGCGCACTCCTACGGCGCGGTATGCCCACGTTGAACGCGCGCTGGTCCCCGGCTGCGACGGTTCTCACAGGCGACTTCCTTTTTGCGCGCGCCGCCAAACTTGCCGCAGAGACGGACTACCTGCCGCTCATGAAGCTCTTTTCCGAGACGCTCGCGATCATCGTCAATGGGGAATTGACACAAATGTTTTCAGCGCGGGGCGTGATCGAACGAAACAATTACTATGACCGGATCTACGCCAAGACCGCCTCGTTGTTTGAGATGTCTGCACTGGCGGCGTCGATGGTGGCCACGGAAGACGATGCAATACGAGACTCAATGAAAGCATTTGGCTATGAAGTGGGGATGGCGTTCCAGATCGTGGATGACATCCTCGACTTCACCGGCGACCAATCCACCGTCGGCAAGCCGATCGGGTCAGACCTGCTGAACGGACTCGTGACCCTCCCGGCGATCTATTTTGCGGAAGCCAACCCTCGTAATGAGGATGTGCTCTCACTGCCGGAAGGTGGCTGGAAAGATACAGCCCGTGTACAGCGTCTTGTGGATGCGATCCGTTTGTCCCATGCCATCGAGCAATCGATGGAGGAGGCGCGTCAGGCCGTCCGCCGCGCGCTGAGCTCACTGGAAGACGCGCCAGCCTGCCCTGAAAAAGAGGCGTTGGAAGATTTGGCGAAGTTCATCGTCAACAGAAAAGTCTGATTCCGTTATCCAGTTGGCTTGCCGTCACACAGCTCCAAAAAACCATGACCAATCCCCGTAAACCCTTTCGCATCAACGTCGGTTTTATCGTCCACGAGGAAATCGGCTTCACACACGAATTTCGGTTCGATGTGGAGAAAGCCGTACTCGATGATCTCGAACTGCGAAATGTGATTGGATCCGTGCAAGTGGGCCGCACCCAGCAGGGACTGGTGGTTCAAGGGAATTTCTCCGGCGATACCACGCTGCAATGTGTGCGCTGTTTGGAGGATTTTTCTCATCATCTGGAGTGGGATTTCACCGAGTTGTACGCATTCAACGATAGGTCTGTTACTGAGTCAGGCCTGATCATGCCGGAAACTGCGCAGATCGATCTCGCCCCTCTGCTGCGTGAGTACGCCCTGCTGGAGGTGCCCATCAGCCCCCTCCACGACCCGGAATGCAAAGGTCTGTGCATCGAATGCGGGCAGGATTTGAACATAAGAGATTGCGGCCATGACCAGCATACCGACAATTCGCCGTTCTCCGAACTCAAGAATCTGCTGAACTAAATCGAGGCGTGATCTCGGCGATATAACCCAAAGACACGCTTAACTGAGGATTCATGTCTTCGCGTCGGATCGATGCTCGTGGTCATGGGCTCACTTTTGCCGCCATCACAATCTGCCTGTCGATCGTCGTATTTCTCGCATACCTGGCAAATACCAGTGTGGGCGCCTTTCAACCCGCCTCACTATCAAGGGTCCTCGAAGGTACGGCGATACGCCCCTATACATATCGAATTTTGGTACCGGCGCTTGCCAGGTTTTTAGCTCCGGTAATTACCCGCGAAATTATTGACTGGTGCGCAAATTCCACCAGCGCGGTCCGAGTCACATTTGATCGTTTGAGTGACGGTGGTTACGAGCGGGAGGCCATTGTCGTCCTGGCGATCATGCTGGTTTCTCTGGCCGGTTTTGCATTCGCAGAACGAACTCTACTTACCGAACTGGGATATGGAGAGCGTGAACAATTCGTTTGGCCACTGGCGATCCTCTTAATGGTCCTGCCAGTTACTTTGTTTACTGGCTTTTATTATGATTTCCCACAATTGTTATTGGTGACGATAAACTTGTCTCTCATGTATCGCCGGAATTGGCCCGGTTATTTATTTTTTCTGGGAGTGGCGAATTTGAACAAGGAGACATCCATTTTTCTAGTGGCGATTTTTATCGTCCATTATTGGAAGCGCCTGCCACGTAGAGAATTCCTGGAGGTTCTGGCGTGGCAGGCAGTTGTTTGCGGAGTTGTAAGAGGAACAATACATTTCTGGTTTGGGAGCAATCCTGGTGCCGCCATTTTTTTCACACTGCCGGACCAGATCGATCTGTTCCGGGCTCACCCGCTGGGTCTTGTATTTACCGTGTTATACCTCTCCCTGGCAACCTACCTCGTATTGCGACGTTGGGCACAAAAGAATGAATTCCTGCGCTCAGGGTCTATCCTTGCAGTGATTATTCTCGGCCTATTCTTTACGTCAGGTTATCCACTCGAATTCCGAGTCTTTTTAGATGCCCTGCCCATTCTCGGGATAATGTTCTTTTCGCCGCCTGTGCAGCAAGGCCCGCCCGAGCCTATCATTGACAAACCTTCCCCACGCGCCTAAAATAGGGCGCATGAACGCCAAACCTGCTTTCCTGATGGTGACAACACTTGCACCTAGCGCAAGTGCAGGTGTGACCATGTCCATGTCCGCTATGCGGATGGAGATGTCACGTCGCGCCTGGATAGCACGTTAGTTTTCTACACCTGTATGAAACGGGCTGTCCATGGTTAGGACAGCCTTTTTGTTTGTATTACAAGCATGTCATTGCGAGGCTGTGAAGCGGTCGAAGCAATCTCATGTAACAACCCAAATTAAGATTCCATGTTGCGAGGAGATTGCCACGCTCTCTGCGGTCACTCGCAATGACATATGAAATTGGAGGCACGAATGCCTGAAAACATACTGATCGCAATTGCCTGGCCTTATGCCAATGCAGAAATCCATGTGGGGAACATCACCGGCTCCCATCTACCCGGTGACATCGTCGCGCGCTATCATCGCCTGAAAGGGAATAAGGTGCTCATGGTCAGCGGCACCGACTCGCACGGCACGCCCGTCACGCTGGCAGCGGATAAAGAGGGCCGGCCGGTCGAGGAAGTGTACAAGAAGTACCATGATACTTTCCTGGAGCTGTATCAAGGTTGGGGCATCACCTTTGATTTATTCACGACCACCCACACCGAGAATCACTTCAAAGTGTCGCAGGCGATCTTCCTGGCCTTGAGAGAGAATGGCTACCTCTATACGGATAAATCCTTGCAGTGGTACTCCCCCTCCACCAAACGCTTTCTGCCGGACCGCTACGTGGAAGGGACCTGCTATATCTGCGGCTTTGAGTACGCCCGCTCCGATCAATGTGACAACTGCGGAAATGTGCTCGAGCCGGAAAAGTTGATCAACCCGCGTTCGAAGGAAGGCGGCGCACTTGAACTACGAGAGACCGAGCATTTCTATCTGGACCTCTCGAAATTAGAACCAGACGTCAAGGAGTATTTGCGCGCCCGGCAAAGCTACTGGCGCGATACGGTCATCGGCGAGTCGTTGCGCAAGATCGAGACGGAGGGATTGAAGCCGCGCCCTATTACCCGCGACCTGGACTGGGGAGTGGATATCCCCGTCGAAGGCTGGACCGAAGCAGGCAAACGCATCTACGTCTGGTTCGAAGCCGTGATCGGCTACCTCTCCGCGCCGATTGAGTGGAGTCAGCTTGCGGGTCAGGATGAGGCGTGGCGCGAGTGGTGGGTCAACCCCGAAGCGAAGCAAATCCACTTCATCGGCAAGGACAATATCTTCTTCCACGCGGCCTGGTGGCCCGCAGAGCTTATGGGCGCTGGCACCCAGTTCCTAAAGATATTCGCTGAGGATGAACAACTACTCACCCTGCCGTATGATGTCCCTGCGAACCAATTTATGAATCTGGAAGGGAAAAAGATCAGCGGCTCGCGTAATTGGGCGGTGTGGGGCCGTGATGCATTGACGCGTTATGACCCTGACGCGCTGCGCTACTATCTGACGGTCAATATGCCCGAGAACAAGGACAGTGACTGGGATTGGGCCGAGTTTGTGGCCCGTAATAACAACGAACTCGTAGCCAACTGGGGCAACCTGGCGAACCGGGTGCTGTCGTTCTGCTACAAACATTGGGAGGGACACGTGCCCGATGTGGACGTGAACACCCTTCGTGACTCTGACCTGAACCTGCTCGCCACCATCGAAAACGGATTCAACACTGTGGGCGCGGAATATGAAGCTGTTCGCCTGCGTTCCGCCCTTGCGGAAGCGCTGAAACTCGCCACCGCCGTGAACCAATACCTGGATGTCAACGCGCCGTGGTCGGCTGTGAAGACCGATAAGGACGGCGCGGCCAAGACCGTCTACACTGCCCTGAAAGCCATCGACTCGCTGAAGATCCTGTTCGCCCCGGTCCTGCCATTCACATCACAGCGACTGCACGAGTTCTTCGGTTATGAGACTCCGCTCTTCGGCGAACAATATACCGAGACCGTGAAAGACTCGCTGGGTGAGCATACGGTGTTGCGCTATCGCCCCGTAGGGCAAGTTGACAACTTGCCCCACTGGAAGCCCAGCCAATTGAAGCCGGGACAAAAGTTGAATCAGCCGGCTCCGTTGTTCAAGAAGCTGGATGAGATTGTTATTGAAGAAGAACGAGCAAGATTAGGCAAATAACAAAGAAATCGGGTGTCATGAGACATCCGATTTCTTAATATTGTTTGCAAGATATGGTCTGGAAAATGCCTTTTTTGCCAATTTTATGGCTGTAAAGCCCCAAGAGATATCGTTTTGCCTAACGTACCTACGGAAATCTGGGTTTTTCCGTAAAAACAGAAGAAAATCCCTGGAAGTGATACTCAACCAGTCGGGTTATCCTTCGCTGGGACTTCCTGGCTTCGAATTCTAAGAGAATCTATACGATTTACCTTCGAAAACTTGCCTTTTCGGATTCTGATTTGTATAATGAATTTGACACTTTTTGGAATGAGGGTGGTATTGAACCGTATAAATCAAGTTCAGCCCGTCGTTCTGTAGGATGATGGAGTAAGGAGAAATGAATATGTTACCGGCACCTGACTACACGATTCCAGATCACCTGGAGGAGCCGCCTGTATACGACCGTGACATCCATGAACAGTCCACAGATTGGGAAATTGAAGGATGGCTGGACTCATTGGATGTACGCACCCGGGAAACCAGGGAGCATATTTTACGCGTAGCAGAGGCAACAGTTGAACTGGCGAAAATGGCAGGAATACCAGAGCATGAAATCGTCTGCATCAGACGAGGTGCATTGCTACATGACATCGGAAAAATCGGAGTGCCCGATAGAATCCTGGTAAAACCGGACAAACTGACCGACGATGAGTGGGAGGAGATACGCAAACATCCCCTCTACGCCTACGATCTGTTCTATCCTGTGGATTATCTTAAGAGCTCCCTGTCTATCCCTTACTCCCATCATGAAAAGTGGGACGGAACAGGCTATCCGCAAGGGTTAAAGAGAGAACAAATCCCGTTGGCCGCCCGTCTTTTTGCGGTTGTGGACGTGTGGGACACACTTTCCTTTGACCAGGTCTATCGCAAAGCCTGGCCGCGCGAAAAAATCACGGCGTATATTAAACAGCAGTCGGGGGCACACTTCGATCCCGCTGTTGTAGACCTGTTCTTTCGTGCAAAAATGGATCTGGCCAGGCTAGGTCCGCAATAGTCCACTGCACGAACAACGATGATGATTTGCGTGTCACAATTCTGAGTTAAATTCAACCATCGCGTAGAGCGAGATAATATCTCGCTCCACTGGAAGCCCAGCAAGTTGAAACCGTGACAGGAGTTGAATCAGCCGGGTTCGCCTTTCACGAGTTTGGAGGAAAAGGTAGTGGAGGAGAAAAGGGTGAGGGAAATAATCTGTAAATGGGATGTCGCGCTGGCATCCCATTTTCGTTTATCATCTCGAGTTGGTAATGATAACGAAGTATAAAAGGAACAAAATCATTTCCGGTGCGTCCCAAAGATATAAACCATCAACCGGAGGAACCCAGTATGAAATCCCCTGCCTTCTTCAAATTCTTGTCCGCAACAGCGCTCTTCAGCCTGCTCCTTGCCGCCTGCGGCGGCTCAGCTTCGGCAAACGTGGCGCAGTCCAGCCTTCAGCGGGTCACTTCCCCGGACGTTCCAGCAAATGACTCCCAAACCCTGGTGAATGGTAACAACACCTTCGCGCTGGACATCTACCGGACACTTCGCACACAGGACGGGAACCTGATCCTCTCCCCGTTCAGCATTTCCCTTGCGCTCGCAATGACGTATGCCGGTGCGCGCGGCGAGACCGAGTCAGAGATGGCGGACACGCTGCACTTCGATCTCGCGCAGGAAAAACTGCATCCCGCGTTTAACGCTTTGGATCAGGATTTGGCTACACGTGGTAAAGCAAAATCAGATGAAGAAGAGCCACTGCAACTCAATGTAGCCAACGCGATCTGGGCGGAACAGACGTATCCCTTCCTGCAG
>DASTOH010000286.1:0-9375 GCA_035720235.1 Anaerolineales bacterium
TACCGCCGATCGGGAATTACACCCTGCCCCGAAGGTTTGTATTTGGTTGTTGTGTTCGGTAGCTGGCGCTACACTTGCCCTGGCGGGCAGTGCCAGGGGAGAGCGCCAATTACGCGACGAGATGATTATAACATTTACAGCGTGTACAGTGCGCCGTATTTGGTCTTGAGATAATTGATATACGGCTCGATGGTGAGTGGAGAGCCAGTGGCGCGCTCGGTAATTTCGGGCGCCGTGAACTTGCTGCCATGGCGATAAATGTTCTCACGCAGCCAGCCATGCAGGGTTTCGAATTTGCCCTGTTTGATCTCATCCGGAATGGATGGGTGCGCCTGGAGCGCGGCGCTGTAGAACTGCGCCGAAAGGATGTTGCCCAGGGTGTAGCCCTGGAACGCGCCGCCAATGATGCCGCCATACCAGTGAACATCCTGCAGGACGCCATCCCTGTCATCTGGCGGGACAACTCCAAAGTCATGCTCAAAACGTTCGTGCCAGGCCTCAGGCAGGTCACGGATCAAGAGCGTCCCTTCGAGCATCTGCACTTCAAAGTCGAAACGCAACATCACATGCAGGTTGTACGTGACCTCATCCGCATCAGTGCGGATGAGCGACTTCTCCACCTTGTTGATGGCGGCGTAGAACGTCTCGAGCGGAACGTCCTTGAGCTGTTCCGGAAACTTTGCCTGGAGTTTTGGATACATGTACTCCCAGAAGCCGTGACTCCGGCCGACGATGTTTTCCCACAGCCTGGACTGCGATTCATGCACACCCGCGCTGGTCCCGCCTCCGAGCGGCATGCCCTCGTAGGACATGTCGATGCCCTGCTCGTACATGGCGTGACCGGCCTCATGCATGTTGCTGAACAGACAATCGCCAAAATCATTCTCCTTGACGCGGGTGGTGATGCGCACATCGCCCAGCGAAAACTTGGTCATGAAGGGATGGTGGGTCTTGTCGATGCGGCCGCGGTTGAAATCATAACCCAACTGGCGGACCACTTCTTCGCCGAACGCCAGCTGGTCGGCTTCAGGGTAGTGCTTGTGCAACACAGAGGAATCCACAGGCAGCTGTGCTGTGATGCCGCGCACGATGGGCACCAGTTTTTCGCGCAAATCGGCAAACAACGCCCGCACGCTCGAGGCCTTCATGCCATAATCGGCAAAGTCGATCAGCGGGTCGGCGATGTGCTCGTAACCGGGGAAGAAATCTGCCAGTTGGCGGCTAAGGTCGAGGGTCTTTTCCAGGTTACCGCGCACCCGGCTGAAATCGTTGGCAGGACGCGCCTCTGTCCACTCCTGGTAGGATTTGGCGCCGTGCTCGTACACTTCACCCAGGAATTTCGGCGGTACCTTGAGGGCACGCTCATATTCCCGGCGTGTGACGCGGATCAGGCTGGCATCATCTGAATCATAGGGCAGGCTTTCCTCATAGGGACGCAGGTCATCCAGCAATTTGCCGATCTTCTTATCCGTAAATTTTTCCTGCGCCATTTGCGCCAGCCGGGCGGACTGGCGTCCACGGGCCGGAGCGCCACCGGGCGGCATATAGGTGGACTGGTCCCAGCCAAGCAGGGCGTTGATATAGTTGAGGTCATTTATTTCGAACAGGCGGGCCTGGAGTTGCTGTAGTTTCTTCTTGGGTTTTGTCATGAAAACTCCTTGTGTCGTTGTGATGATCACGGGAATTCTATCAGCAGATTGGCAGAATAGACCACCTCCCGGGAACTGCATAATGAAATCAGGCCACGTCTGGGACGTGACCTGATTCTGAAGGTGGTTTCTCAGTTTTTGAGTGCGTGGCCTTATTCGGCCTTGACAATGCATTCCACCGGGCAGGAACCGACGCACTTGGGCGAATCATGGTGGCCCACGCATTCCACGCAGGTTTCCTGGTTGATGACATACAGGGTGCCGTCACCTTCACTGATGGATTCGGTCGGGCACTCGGGTACGCATGCGCCGCAGGCGATGCAATCTTCAGTAATTTTCATGGTCATGGTTGTTTCTCCTATTCTGCATATTGTTGCAGCTATAAATTATCGTAGGCCACGACCGGCGTCAATTGACGAATATCTCTGTTTTGATGGATTTTGTCATAGATGCAAAAAATCTGACAGGATTGGAAGCTGTCAGATTTTGAGTAGCCTGCGTGTTCCGTGGAAGAGCTACTGGTTCATGAGTGCGCCCAGAGCTGCCAGCCCGCCGCAGACACAAAAAGCGACCACAAAGGTTACCAGGAAATAGATCAGGATGTTGGTCTGGTTGGATTTGCCTGTTTTGCCATTGAATTCGGTCCCGCAGTTCTGGCATTTGACATGGGTAAACATGTTGGGGCCCAGGGCGCCGCCCCACCAGGTAAAGCCGACTTTCTTGGCGTTGCTTTGTCCGCAGTTGGGACAGGGGGCGGGCATATTGAGTTGGGTTTTGCATGATTCCTCCGTTCAGTGATTTGCCCGCTATTTTATTTGAAAGATGTATTCATGCAATCAACCGTGAGTGGGAGAGAAAAGACGAGTGCAGCCCTAACCCATCATTCCAGCAGGGGTTTCGCGAAAGCGTGCCATGGCGTACACGTCTACAAATTGACCATCCCGGAAGGCAAACTGACGGAGTGTGCCTTCGACGATAAAACCGAATTTCTTGTACAGGTGGATGGCCAGCTCATTGTCGGTGTACACTTCCAATTCAAGGCGTGAAAGATTCAGCCATCTGTCAGCCAGGTCAACAGCAGCGTGCATGAGGGCAGTCCCGGCGCCCTTGCCCTGCCAGTCATCCCGCACAGCCATGCCGATCTGTCCTACGTGATGACGGCGGGGATTGTTCGGGAATGTAAACAGGCTCAATTGGCCGACAATCTCGTTCTCCACACAGGCAAGCAAGCCAAAACTCCCTTCAGGCGCTTCCGCCAGGCGTTTGCGCCATCTTTCAATGGAAGGAAATGGAAGCTGCAGGGTTCCCCGAATCACATTTGCACCTGCAAAAATCCTGTGCAGACCTTCTACATCAGATGGTTCGGCACGGCGGATGGTGAATTCGATCTTATCCATGGAATCTCCACTGTGTAATAAAGTGGGGGGCGGACTGCGCCCTTCGAGCATCTTCGCACCCTGTGGGCATCTTCGCGCCCTGCGGGCATCTTCGACAATCCGCCCCACGGGATCTACTGCAACTGTGCCTTGATCTTCCCGGCGGTATCTTTATAGGCAGCGAGCTTGTTGCGTTCCTTTTGGATGAGCGCGGCGGGAGCCTTGTTGGCAAAGTCACTGGCAAGAAGTTTTTCCAGGCGTTCGATGTGCGACTCGGCTTCCTTCAATTCTTTTTCAAGGCGCGTCTTCTCTTCCGCCAGATCGACCATGCCAGCCAGCGGGATGTAAATTTCCACTGAGCCAACGACGAGCGAGATCGAATCCCTGGGCTTATCCTGCAGCGACTGGTGATTGGAGACTTGAGATTGGTCAAGCCCGGCCAGAGATGCAATCATGGCGGATTGTTGATTTAGCAACTCAAACCGGTCGCCTGATGAAAATATCGCCGCAAGACGCTTACCAGGTGCGACATTCTTTTCATTGCGCAAGTTGCGGATCGCGCGCACGATTTCCTGGACCAGCTCGAAGTCGGCGATCTTCGCTGCCTCCCAGCCTTCCACCGGGCGCGGCTCGGGCCATTTCGCCACGATGAGCGCATGGGGCCAGTCGGACGAGAGACTGGTCCCTTCGGGATGCTTCGCAAAGATTGGAGATTGGAGGATTGCCGAACGCAAGTGACCCCAAAGCTCCTCAGTCACGAACGGAGTGAACGGGTGTAGCAACCTCAAGCAGATGTCGAAGACGCGCGCGAGTGTTGCGACTGTTGCGTCTCTAGTCTCCAGGCTCTTCAACTGCTCTTTGGCGATCTCCACGTACCAATCGGCGAAGTCTGACCAGATGAAATCATAGATTTGCTGGCCAGCCTGGCCATATTGGAAGTTTTGGAACTGCCGCTCCACGTCGCGGACGAGCTGCTGAAGCTTTGCCCAAATCCAGGAGTCGGCAAGGGTGTAGCTAGAGTCTGGACGCTTCGCAGAGAGACTAGTCTCTAGTCGCTGATCTCCAGGCCCTTTCACCGCGTTGATCACAAACCGTCCCACATTCCATAGTTTGTTGGCAAAGTTGCGGTTGGCCTCCACTTTCTTCAGGCCAATGTTGGTGTCGTTTCCGGGTGAGGAACCCACCAACAGCGTGAAGCGAAGCGCATCCGTCCCGAACTGATCCATGACAGTTAATGGGTCGATCACGTTGCCGGTTGTCTTGGACATCTTTCGTCCCAGATCATCGCGTATGATGCCGTGCAGGTACACGGTGTGGAACGGAATCTGGCCCGTATATTCCAGCCCGCTCATGATCATGCGCGCCACCCAGAAGAACAAAATATCGTAGCCCGTTTCCATGTAGGAGGTGGGATAGAAATATTTGTAATCAGGCGTTTCATCGGGCCAGCCCAGAGTCGAAAACGGCCACAGGGCGGAGGAAAACCACGTATCGAGAACGTCTTCATCCTGATGAATATCCCTGGAATGACACGTCCCACATTCGGTCGGGTCTTCGCGGCCCGTCGTCATGTGCCCGTTGGGGCAATACCATACGGGGATGCGATGTCCCCACCACAACTGGCGGCTGATGCACCAGTCGCGGATGTTCTCCATCCAGTTGTAGTAGACCTTTTCGAAACGCTCCGGCACGATTCTGATGCGCCCGTCTTTCACGGCTTCGAGCGCGGCCTTGGCCAGCGGCTCAATTTTCACGAACCATTGGGTGGAGATCATAGGTTCGACGATCTCGCCGCCGCGCTGTGAACGCGGGATGGTCGTGCGATAGGGTTCGGTCTTGATGACGAGACCCGCTTTGCGCATATCGTCCCAGAGATTCTTGCGCGCGTCGAATCGGTCCTGGCCTTTGTATTTGCCTCCGTTTTCGTTGACCCTGGCTTCCACGTCCAGCATGGAGATGAGGGGCAAGTTATGCCTCTGCGCGATGAGATAGTCGTTCGGGTCGTGTCCTGGCGTGACTTTGAGCGCGCCGGTACCGAATTCGCGTGATACGTAGTGATCAGCGATCACGGGAATTTCACGTCCAAGGATTGGCACGATCACAGATTTGCCAATGAAATTTCGGTAGCGTTCATCGTCAGGGTGAACGGCTACCGCCGTATCACCCAGAATTGTTTCGGGTCGGATAGTTGCCACCGGAATAAACTCATCCGAATCCTTGAGTTTGTATTTGAAATAATACAGCGTCGCATCTTCCTCTTCGTATTCCACTTCGAGATCCGAGACGGCGGTCTTGAGCCCGGGCGACCAGTTGATGAGGCGCGGGCCGCGATAGATCAGACCCTTTTCATAGAGGTGAACAAAGGCCTCTCGGACTGCCCGACTCAGCCCCTCGTCCAGTGTGAAGCGTTCGCGCGACCAATCACACGAGGCGCCGAGTCGCCGAATCTGGTTGGTGATGATGTCTCCATATTTATGCTTCCACTGCCAGGTGCGGCGCAGGAATTCCTCGCGTCCGAGTTCTTCGCGCGTGACCTCCTCCTTCTGCAGCAGGTCGCGCTCCACCATGAGCTGGGTGGCGATGCCGGCATGGTCACTGCCGGGAATCCATAGCGTGGAGTAACCCTTCATGCGATGGTAGCGCGTCATAAGGTCTTCGACGCTCACGAACATGGAGTGACCGATATGCAGTTCGCCCGTCACGTTGGGCGGCGGGATGGCGATGACGAACGGCTCGACCGTGGGATCGAAATCGGGGCTGTTCGGGTCGTTGTGCGGTTTGAAGAACTCGCCTGCCTCCCACATGGCATAAATGCGCGGCTCAGTGGATTTGAAATCGTACGCTTTCGGTAATTCCTGTTTGGTCATTCTTTCTCCTTCTTCGGATGGCTGTGCCCTACCCAGCCAAGTTCGGCCTTTTCGCGCATTCCCAGGCATTCATATAACTCGCCGGTATGCTGTTGTATGTGCCTGATGTTGATAAAATGCATCTCCAGTTTATTGACCGGATACCAGTGGAAGCCAGATTCTGCTTCCAGGTCTGTGACAGGTACCCGTTCTGCAACCTGCCTCTCGACAAAAGCCATGTACTCCAACACTTCGTCTTTTGTAAATGGCACATCTCCATCTGGGTCATGATGTTTTTCCCAGGGAACAAAATCCTTCTCAGCCTGCTGCACGTACAAATGGGCGAAGAAAAGCGCATGGTAAGACTTGCTCCAGAATTTGAATGGATCACCCGGGTCATCCCACACGTTCGGCGGACAATTCTCTATGGCCTGCTTGAGCATAGCAAGCGAGGCAAGATATTGAGATTGGATGACTTGTCTGATGTTCATACTTGGTCCTCTGTCATTGCGAGTCTTCGAGAAGCAATTTCAATTACTTATACAAACACGAGATTGCCACGCTCGCCCAATGGGCTCGCTCGCAACACTTGCACCTGACGCAAGTGCAGGTGTGACACTTAAAACAAAACACGCTTCGTCCAACATGAGGACGACAAGCGTGTCGCGGTACCACCTCAATTCGTTGATTTTCACCACAATGGACACAAAGTGTCACAAAGGATTTTTCAACGCACTCTGTAGCTGACAACCATCAGCCTTTGCTGTAACGGGCAACCCCGTGCCGTTCTACTTTCACGTGTTTCACGCGAAATTCACGTGGATTTCTTCGGCATCGAATTCAGACGACTTCGGTGATCATTCCCTGAGGATGCTTCCACCAGGCACATCCTTCTCTATCAGGCATTTTTCACGTACTACTTCTGAATATTGGGCATTATACGCGGCGTCATATTGTGCGTCAAGTCAGACAAGACAACATCTTTACAAATAACGGAAGTACCTCCTACTATCCATTAAATCAAAGACGGCTCTGATGCACAGCGCCGCCTTTACATCGGTCAACGTGCCTGGAGGACACAACGACCTTGATCAATCATAGCAGTCACGACTTATTCTTTCAAGCATTTTAGGGTAGGGAAGCCCCTACCTGGAAAGCAACTTATGGGGAGAACGCCGGACCATCCGTCCGGCGTTCATCATAATTGGGATGGGCCTTTCTGTGCGGACACTTTATCAATCGCCGGTGATGGTTTGACCCTTTCGGTTAAAAATGCTCAGTAACGCATTGATCAGGATCAGCACGCTGACGATATACGGGACGTTCATGAGGAGCGCCTTCAAAATGTCCCAGTTTTGATTAGCGATGACTTCATAGATCATAAAAACAGTTGGGATGCCTCCACACAGCAAGCCGAAGAGGAGCATCCCCAGCAAAAAGATTGGGTTATGGGTGCGGAATTTGCCAGTCACCAGCCAGACAATAAAAAGCCCCTGCATGTGTGCCATTTCGGCCTGCGTCTCCATGTATCCCAACCCTGACTTGTTCTGTGAAGTCCGGTAGCCGGGCCATCCGAGTAGATACTTAGCGTTATGATCATAATCTGCAATATCGATGATATGGGATGGCTTTGGGATTCTTGCTCGTAGTTTCTTACTTAAGCCGTCCATGTGCTCCCTCCAATTTCTCTTCGCTGCATTGACTGCGCCAGGCGCGGCATGGTCAAGGCAGGATATGACGATCATTTGCCTTTCGGCTCCCAGACTCCTATGACCCATGTTTGATCGGTCTGAGGCATCTCAAGGATGATGGTGTCAACTTTCATATAATACTGACTGACTGTATCGGCTGGGATCAAGTTGCCATATCCGTCGGTTAGAAAAATCGTATCGAATTTCTGATTTCTTACAGCATTCTGGATGGCATGCCGATATGTTATTCCATTTCGCTCCACCGTTTCATAACTTGGGCCAAATAGGACGTTGTCAGGATAAGGTTTGATGTTGTAATAATATTCGGTTTGCCCAGAATCGAGCGGCGATATTCCGGCGTCAATCAACGCGGATACGACCGCTGGAGAATTGACAACGCGGTGAGAACTCCTTACGTAGTGATACAGATTGCTCCACGCCACTGAATCCATTTGACGCAGGAAGGATGGATGTAACAAAATATTATCCAGCAGTAGAATGTTGCCAAAAAGCAAACAAAGAGCAATGATTGAAAACCTGTTTTTCGAATTCAGCGTTTGAAAAAGCCACAAAATAAAAGGGGGTACTACGAGTTGGTAGGCAGATGTCATATAGCTCCCCATGTGAAGGCCCAGGACGAACACAAAACCTATGAAACAAAAAATGAATGTAACGGCAAAATAATTGATTGGCACACGAAAGAGAGCTGCATCGATATCCAGATTGCTTGAACGCGACGATATATATTTTCGGAACGAGTTGCCAGGCGGGAAGTTTGACCCGCTGAAAATAAGAAGCGCGGCCCACAATAAAATGATTGGGAAAAACTCCTTGCCCAATTCCAATAGCTGGCTGCGTAAATGCTCTGAGGACCGGCTGGCATTGGAAAGATTACTGATGAAAGTATCAATGAAGTACATTTTGAAAACATACCTGACCCCTAGAAAGATCACGCCAAAAGCAAAAAGGAAAAACAGACCGGAAATAACACCCTTTTGCTTGGAAATAAATGCAAATGTATACACCGCAACTACAACGAATCCGATCACGAAATAAGGTTTTGTGTAAAAAGCCAGTATGGATAGCAGTGCACTAACGATCAAACTTGGATAACGAAATGAATATATAAAGGGAATCAATATGGCTGACAAAAACAGGAATGCACCCATTGTCGAGGGAAAGGCGCCCAGGCCGCCGCGGCCAGCCCAGAGTATGACAATAAATAGGCCACCTACAATGGACATCAACGCATCTTTTTTGACTGCCCAGATTGTCCTGGCAACCAAAAGCAGGGAGGCGAAAAGGAAGAAGAAGCTTACGCTTCTATGAACCATCAGTGTGTTGCCAAACAACTTGGCGAATGGAAGCACCTGAAGGTTGTATACGATCCCATAATTATTCATCCCCAACGGCTGATTTTCCAACGCGAATGGATTTTCGCCTGTCAGCAGAATCTGCGTCATTACCAGCGCCGCACCTTCCCGATATTCGATTTGATAAGGCATGGCTATTGTTGAAAAGGAAAAATAGAAGAACCAGAAAATTAATAGGATGGTGACTACAAAGAAACACAGTCTGATGAATCCAAGAACTCTGGCATCTGCTGGATCGGAAGACAGATATTGGGAAATGTTCCTGAGCAACAACTTCTAATTCTCCAATCCTAACCCCGACTTGTTCTGTGAAGTCCAGTAACCGGGCCAGCCGATCAGATATTTAGGATTCTCATCATACGAAGAGATTTCATAAATATAGGCCAGATGTGGGCGTGGAACTACAGCAGGCTTTTTGTGGATTGCCATGATTCCTCTCT
>DASTOH010000287.1:0-4293 GCA_035720235.1 Anaerolineales bacterium
CATCCTAAAGCCGTTGCTGATCTCATCGAAACGGCGGCAAAGGCTGTGGCAACGCCTTAGCGAGCTTCGTTCGAGCTAGTGAATCCTGGCGGAACGATCTTCCTGGAACGTGTTGATAGCAAACTGGCTTGATGAGCCAGGCAGTCAATCGACCCGCTAGAACAGCGCCCGGTAGGAACCACAAAGGCACGACAGTCTCATACAGGATGAGCATATCTTCCGCAACTGTATGCCTTTGTGGTTCAGATGTTCCATGAGCGTTCGAGCTGCATGAAAGGAGTTTGTATGACTAAGGGATTTTTCTCACGGGGCTTTCTCGGGAAACGGCGCGAGGTGGCCGAGGCGGGTCGTCTCCCGCCTGGACAATACCTCACCGAGGATTTTCCGGTGCTCTCAGCCGGACCGACACCTCGCACTCCCAAAGACAAGTGGGACTTCAGTGTGGTGGGCACCGTCGAGACGCCGCAGCGCTGGACCTGGGACGAATTTCATACGTTGCCGCGTGAGACGTTCACCGTCGACATTCACTGTGTCACTAAGTGGTCGAAGTTCGACACCAGGTGGTCGGGGATCTCGCTAGACACGATCCTGGGTGCCGCCAAGCCGCAGGCAGCCTATGTGCTGGCCTTCTGCGATGGCGGCTATTTCACAAACCTTCCGCTCGCCGATGTGACGAATAACAAAGCCTGGATCGTCGACAGCTACGACGGCGCGCCGCTGCCCCCCGAGCACGGCGGGCCGGTGCGATTGCTGGTGCCGCACCTATACTTCTGGAAAAGCGCCAAGTGGGTGCGCGGCCTGCGGATCCTCGAAGAAGATCAGCCTGGCTTCTGGGAATCGCTGGGCTATCACAACTATGGAGATCCATGGAAAGAACAGCGCTACCAAGGCGACTAGCCTGGCAGCTCGCTCGCGTGGTCAGCATAGTTGACGAAACACCGCGCTGCAAGAGCCTGCTCCTCGACGTGCCCGACTGGCCCGGCCACACCGCCGGGCAGCACGTCGACGTGCGCCTGAGCGCTGAGGATGGCTATCAGACACAGCGCAGCTACTCAATCGCCTCGCCACCCGAGGAGCCTCAAATTGCTCTGACGGTGGAGCGTCTGGATGTTGGCGAAGTCTCGCCCTATTTGGCTGAGGTGCTGCAGTTTGGCGATCAGCTGGAGCTGCGTGGTCCAATCGGCGGCTATTTTACCTGGCGTGTTGCGGACGGCGGACCGCTGTTGTTGGTCGCGGGTGGCTCGGGCATCGTGCCTCTGATGGCCATGATCCGGCACCGAGCGGCCCAGGGTAGCCACGTGCCTACTCACCTGCTCTACTCGTCGCGCGCCTTCGACGAGATTATCTACCGCCAGGAGCTTGAGCAGCTAGCTACCGACTCTACCCTAGTAGTAACACACACACTCACGCGCCACCAGCCGCCGGATTGGCATGGTTATGCGCGGCGGATCGATCAAGCCATGCTGGCCGAAGTGGCAGGGCCGGTTGCCGAGCAGCCCCTGGCCTTCGTTTGCGGGCCAACCCCCCTGGTGGAGAGCGTGGCCTCGGGGCTGGTGGAGCTCGGCCACGACCCATCACGGATCAAAACCGAGCGTTTTGGACCAAGTGGAGGAACCGTATGAGCACGGACGAACAAAAACTCGATGGCAACGCCGCGGGCGGTGTTCTCGGGCAAATCTTTGCCTTCGAGATGACCACGGCTGAAGTGATCTGCGCCCACTGCGGCAGAGTCGAACCGATCGGCGCGGCGATGGTGTACGCGACGGCCATGGGCACGATCATCCGCTGCCGCGGCTGCGGCGAGGCCCTGATGCGTATCGCGCATGGGCCGCAGCGCTATTGGATCGATTTCAGTGGCACACGCCTATTGCAGCTCCGAGGGCTCGAAGAAGCATGAAATAAGCGATACTTGTCAAGCAGTTGTGGTGCCGAAAGATGTGGTTGTCACAGTGCGGGTCGCCGATGCTGAAGAGTATCGCATCCGTTCGACCAATGCCAATGGTATCGCGACTGTGCGCAAGCTGATGGCAGGCGAGGCCACGCCACTCATCCCGAATGGACGGGTGGTCCGAGGCGACGCCGATGCCAATGTCGGGCATCCCTGGCATATCGACCCCGCTTTGGTTGAGCGTGCCGACACGAACACGGAAGTATGAGATGGGCACGCATCGGGTGTCGAGCGCAGCACGATCTCATCCGAAAGGTCCTGTCCCAGGTCTACTGAAGTGATTGGGATCGACGAATGAAAGCGCGACCCGCTATCAATTGTCGCAACAACATGAACTATTTCCTCCCCCCTTACTAGGGAAACTCGATACAGTATGAAGAAAGCTGGAAAAAATGGAGCAAGAATATGATTGCCTTAAGAAGAGCAAATGAGATTTATGAGGCACGCGGGCAGATTGAGAATGGGACTTTTGAGGGCCGCTGGCATTTCTCGTTTGACACATATGATGACCCTGATTACGTTCGGTTTGGCACACTGAGGGTTTTTAACGATGACACCCTTTCTCCTGGTGCGATTTGGCCGCTTCATCCGCACCGCGAGATCGAGGTTGTGACTTATTGCGCTGAGGGAGAGTTTCGACATGCGGATGAACATGGGGTTGGTGGCATCCTGCAGAAGGGCTGGGTACAACACACCACCGTTGGAAAAGGGATGTATCACGCCGAGATCAACAATGATGCTGACAAATCGATGCGGTTCATTCAGATGTGGTTTATTCCATCTCAGCGCAGGCTTGAGCCCGCGATACAGCGGAGGCGTGTTGCGCGTGAGGATCGTGCCAATCGAGTCCTTCTATTGGTATCCAATCAAGATGGAGAAGCTTTGCCAATCCATTCGGAAGGAGAGGTGTATTCATCCTTCCTCCAGGCACGACATGCGGTAAAGTTCGTGCCTCGCCAGAGATGGGGTGTTTACCTATATCTGCTAGAGGGCGGACCTGTTCGGATAAATGAGCAGAGGTTGGAGGCTTTGGGGGCTGCAATGGTGACCAATGAAAAAGAACTGGATGTAAGCGCGGAATTGGATGCCGAGCTTCTGCTTGCACACGTTCAACTCACTTAGGTTGAACCTCAGCCAACGCCGGCATTAAATTAAGGTAGGACTGCCCCTAATGATTTTAGGAGATGGAGGAAACACTTAGATGGAGAAAGAATCTGACCAGGAAAATGAGGCCCGCAAACAGCCGGACGTGGAGCGAATCTATCAAAATGATCAGATCGCCGTTTATTGGGAGCCGAAGATATGCAATCACACCGGGAACTGCTTTCGCGGCTTGCCAGAAGTCTTTCGACCTCAAAATCGACCCTGGGTGTTAGTGGATGCTGCCTCTGCAGACAAAATCGCTGCAGTGGTCATGACTTGTCCAACAGGCGCACTGCACTTTGAGCGGTTTGACGGCGGAGCACAAGAACCAGAGCCAGAGGAAACCACAATTGATGCACGGCCCAATGGGCCGCTGCATGTTCGGGGCCGAGTGCGCATTGTCGGACTAGGCGGCAATTTGATCCGAGAAGACACACGTGTCGCGCTTTGCCGATGTGGCCAATCAGAGAACAAGCCGTTTTGCGATGGAACTCATCGGCGAGTTGGATTCCGGACGACAGATCCACCCAAAAAGTCCGAGTAGTCACTTAGCTGTCACTGACATACTCAGTAAGTGTCTGCAACGAGCATGCTATTGAGCTAGGTAGAACGAGTCATCATACATCGACTCTAAAGGTCACGCCTTTTACCTTAGATCTGATAACGCGAAGCAAATATGCATTTCGAAAAGCAATCTTTGAGGGAAGAAAACCTGGTCAAAATAGCCACGCGAGGCGACCTGGAGGCCTTCAACCAGCTAGTCTTGCGGTATCAGGATATTGCATACCATCACGCTTACATAATTCTAAAAGATTCTACGTTAGCTGAGGATGCTGCGCAGGACAGTTTTATTCGAGCCTTTCAGAGTATGGCTGGATTTCGTGGTGGCCCGTTTCGTGCCTGGATCCTAAAAATCGTGACAAACTCAGCCTACGATGCACTGCGACAGATGAAACGGCATCCAAATCAGTCTCTCTTCCCTGAAGATGAGTACAGTGCTGAAATCGAGTTTCCGGCCTGGCTCGCTGACCCCACCGTCTCTGTTGAGAACATTGTGGAGCAAGCTGAATTTTTCACATATCTCAGCCGGTTGCTTGCCGAACTGCCAGAGGGATATCATGCTGTGCTCACACTCATCGATGTGCATGAATTCGATTATGCCGAGGCAGCCCAGATCTTGCATGTGCCAATAGGTACTGTGA
>DASTOH010000288.1:0-19876 GCA_035720235.1 Anaerolineales bacterium
AAGGGCAGGCTGTCGTAGCACTGGGTTTCCGAGGTATGCTCTATGTGGAATACAGTGTGGAAGTCCTGAAGCAGGATGCGCATTCCGGCTATGCTCATGCGTTGCCCAGTGCGACATGGCGTTTGCTGAAAGCCTTATCGAGCATAAAAGATGATCAAGGCAGGGTTAGCATCCCAGGCTTCTATGATCATGTTCGCCAGCCTAACGAATCCGAAAAACAAGCGTTGCACGATAAGGTTGATCCTGAGTGGGAAGAAAAGTTTCTGGCAATGTTCGGAATAGACTCTTTCTTGAATAACAAAAGAGGTTACGAGTTGGAATTGCAGGTATTTGAGCCGACAGCGAATATCGCCGGCTTCCTTTCAGGTTATACAGAACAAGGCGTGAAGACCGTCTTGCCCGCCAGGGCAATGGCAAAAATGGACTTCCGACTGGTGCCAGAACAAAACCCTGACGACATTTTGGAAAAACTGAAAAGCCACCTTAAAACGCAGGGGTTTGAGGATGTGCAAGTCAAGAAACTGGGCGGCGCCGAACCTGTGGTCAAGCCCATTGATGGCGCCTTTGTTCAGCGCATCAGGAAGATTTGCAAGGACTTTGCTGGCCAGGAGCCTGAAATCAATCCCCTGGTAGGCGGAACTCTGCCTTTGTTGGAGGCCATGAAGAAGAACGTCGGCATTCTAGGAGTTTCAACTTCCGGTAATCCGGTCTATTACGGCAGCGGCGCCCATGCCCCTAACGAACATATCCGGTTGGATGATATTTCCAGGGCGATCCACTTCAACGTGTTTATGCTCACTGAATTGGGGGAGATGTAACCAGGCGTTGAACATCCGTCTTAAGTGGATTGGGGTAGGTCCTGAATAGAAGTAAGTGACTGTCACCTTACCCCACTCAGCTTAGCTTCGGGGGTGCTTCGCAAAGGTGACAGTCACTTTTATACAGCGATCTACTTCAACCCAAAGGATGCATTCACCTCTGCGCGGATGGAGATCTGGCCTGTGTTGAGTGGCCCATCGTCCTGCGCAGGCGACTCTCCTCCAGCAGGGGCAATGTTCTGTACGACATTTTGAGCCCACACGTTTTGATTTGAAGAGTTGTATCCATACCACCACCAGCCGCCATAATTAAAATTGGAGGACGTATTTTCGTTGATGGTTAGGATACATTGAATGCCCGAACCTGCCGCGCCAGTCAATGCCTCTGCCTTTTCTCGTGCGGCCTTCATCGCCATTTCTCGGGCCTGGTCACGGAATTTCCGCAGTTCGCTGGTATAAAACTCGACATCCACAACCTGATTAGCCCCTGCTTGAAAAGCAACAACCAGCGCCTCATTGGCCTTTCTTACATCACGCATCGTGATCTCCACGATGTTATAGATCCGATAGCCCTTGATGCGCAGCGAGTCATAATCCTCATACAGCGGCTCGATGATGTACCAGTCGGTGACGATGTCCTTTTCTTCGATGCCCAGCGACTTCAGTGCCTTGACGACCTGGCGGATGGTGACGGCGTTCCTGGCTTGCGCTTCTCTCGCGGACCTGCCGTTGGATTGCACGCCAAGCTTGATGAGGGCGCGGTCAGGCGTCACGTTGACCACTGCCACACCGCTGACCTGAACTGAGCGGCTGGAGTCACATACCGCAGCTTCGGACGCCTGGGTTGGTTCTGCTGTGGGAGTGGGTTCATCAGCATGGACGTTGAAACTCGGCAGGCCGACGCTGAAAAGGATTAAGAGCAATGTGCCGGCAAGAATAGTATTGACGACGGTGGAAAACTGTTTCATGGGAATCTCCTGTTATGCAAGTGGTATCTTGCTCAACAGCATATTCCCACACTGTGTCAGGGATGTGTCAGATCCTGGGCAATTGGAGTCCGTTTCAGCCAGAAGGTGATGGTTGTCCCCCCACCTTCGCTACTCTGCGCGGAAATTCGCCCGCCGTGAGCAGTAATTAGCGCGCGCGCGATGGCAAGTCCCAGCCCGGTCCCTCCACTGGCGCGGTCTCTTGAGGCTTCGACGCGATAAAAACGGTCAAAGATGAAGGGCAGGTGCCTTGCGGGAATGCCCGCCCCACAATCGCTGACGGCGCATTCGACGCCACCCTCTTTTGAACTGACTGTCACCGTAACGGTCGAATCCACAGGCGAATGGCGGATGGCGTTGTCCAGCAGGTTATTCACTACCTGCGAGATGCGGTCGGGGTCGGCTGAAACAAAATGCAGATCCCCAACCACCTTCAAGCCCACCTGTTGGCGTGAGGCCAGTGGGCTCATAGTTTCACAGCGCATGCGCGCCAGTTCTGTCAAATCCAAATCCTGGACATTTAATGGCAGCGAACCCGCATCTGCGCGTGTCAATACCAACAGGTCATTGACCATGCGGATCAGCCGGTCAGTTTCTCGCATCATGGAAGAGAGCAGTGAACTACGGCCTTCGAGATCATCCAGGGCGCCATCTTCGAGGGTCTCGATCGTGCCTTTGATGACTGTGAGCGGAGTCCGCAGTTCGTGAGTGACATCTGCGATGAAGGCTTTCTTCGTTTCATCAGATTGGCGCAGGTTCTCGGTCATCGCGTTGAAAGCCTGGCCAAGGCTGTCAAGCTCTGAAATCTCGGTGGATGCGGAAACAGCCTGTGTCAGGTCACCTTGTGAGACCGCAGCTGCGGCGCCTGCCAGTTCTTCAAGAGGCGTTGCCATCTTGCGCGCCAGTGCCCGGCCTGCAATACCGGCAAGCAGGATTGCCATCACCACTATCCCAAGCAGCTGCAGGATCAGATTCGCTGGCAGACCACCGGATGGCAAAGGAGTGGCGATATACACGATGCCCGTGATCTGTCCACTTGAATTTTGAACGGGTGCGGCCGCATACAACACTTGCTGATTCCCCAGAACCCGTCTGACCGCGGTGGCAGGAATCCCCTTCAGTGCAGACTCAATTTCAGGACGCTGAATCAGCTCGTGGGGCAGAATCGAAGCGGAGCCTTCGGCGGTCGGCGGCAGAATCTTGTCATCCGATAAAGGCAATCCGACGATCACTGCGCCGCTTTCGCCGATCAATCGTGTGTGAAAGCCGGGCAAAACATTGGCCGTCTGTGAATATGGTTCGGCTGGTTGAGATGGCAGTGCTGTATCCTGCAAGCCTGCCGCGATGAGTCTGGCCTGAGCCAAAAGATTTTCGCGCTGCGTGTTGATGTAAAGATCGCTGACCGCCAGCCAGGCCAGCACGCCGGCCAGAACCATGCCAATGGTAAGCACGATGAAATAATTTGCAGAAAGGCGGGCGCGAATCGTCTGCATGTCAGTTGATCCGATAGCCCAGGCCGCGGACAGATTCGATGCAATCGGCTTCGGCGGAAACAACTCGAAGTTTTGCGCGCAGACGTTTGACGGCGCTATCCACTGCGCGCGTATCACCGACATACTCATAGCCCCAGGCCTGCTCCAGCAACCGTTCACGCGTCAGGACTCGCCCGGGGTTGATCAGCAGGCGATGAAGCAGGTCGAACTCGAGCCGCGTCAACTCGATGGATGTGTCGCCGACCATGACCGAGCGACGGTCGATATCCATCAACAGATTGCCGGGGCCGCGCACCAGCGTGGACGGTTCGACCTCACCATCCTTCTGTCCCCGTAGGGGCTGTAGCGGACGTAGCGGACGGCGCAGCACCGCCTTGATGCGCGCCATCAACTCGCGCACGCTGAACGGTTTGGTGACGTAATCATCTGCACCGATCTCCAGCCCAAGCACACGGTCAAGCTCCTCCCCGCGCGCCGTGATCATGATCACAGGCACATCACTGGACTTGCGGAGTTCACGACAGACATCCAGCCCATCCACTTCGGGAATCATCAGGTCCAGCAGGATCAAATCAGGCTGATATTCCCGCGCCAGGCGCAGGGCTTCGCTCCCATCCGCGGCAACCCGTACATCGTACAGAGCTTTGCGGAGATTGTAGGCGATCAGGTCTGTGACGGAGGCTTCGTCGTCCACCACGAGAATGCGCTGCGACATACAGCGGAGCATATCATAATTTTGTGGCAGAACTGTGTCAGCGGGCCTGCAGGAAACTGCACGCAAGGAATCGGTGCAATAATTACACCGTGCGGGCGCAGAAACCCATATAGGACGCGGTCATCTGAACGATGGTCCGTCAAAGCAACGCACTATGTGATGATCGCGGACGCTGAGCATCCTTGTGAAGTCAGTTGGGGTAGAATCGGAGAGATGGACGATGCGGTAGGTATAGGTAGTTCTATGGCGACTATCTTAACTGGCTAAGGTACTCCTCCGCCTGGGCTTTGTATTCACGTATATAAGCTCGATCCCAGTATTGATCAAGAAACTTTTCAAATTCAACAATGGCTTCCTCAGAACTTCCACTTTCCATGTAGCAGACCCCTAATATAAAGTGAAAGGTGTCAGCCAGGGGATTCAGCCGCACAGCTTCCTGCGCTTCGATCGCAGCTGGATATGTCATTCCCATTTTCTGGTACGCATACGCCAGTTGGGCGTGTGCATAAGAATTATAGGGATTCAGCTCAACGGCAGTTTTGGCATCCACCACCGCGTCACGCACATCACCCTGCTGGTAGTCGACAAACGACAACAAAGTATGAGCATCTGAGTTCCTGTCATCAATTTCAATAGCAGCCGACAACTCTCGTTCTGCTTCATTAAGTTTCTCCTGATCAATCAGGAGCCTGGCCCTTGCGACGTGAAGGTCTGCTTCGGGATGTCCAATGCCGTTCGCATTTTCCAGGGCTGTTTGCGCGCGGTCAAAATCTCCCAGCGCAGAATAGACTTGAGCCATGAAAAAGTATGTATGTGCATCGAATACATCCGGATAGCGTTTTGCCGCCAATTCGCCATACCGCTTCGCCTCTGTGAAATCGGAAAGTGAAAACTCAACAACTGCAACCGCAAAATACGCCTGAACCTGCTCAAAACCTTCCAGTTCCTCAGAAAACGAAATCGATTCCCGAAGGAATTTGTCGCCATCTGCCACAGAGTCTTGAGAATAGGATGCCAGCGATATGAATGGTTTTACCCTTCCATCTTTTTCCGCAAACGGCTCAAGTACCGCAACCGCCTCGTCAAACTCACCCTTCCAGTAAAGAATATAGGCTCTGTTCAGGTAGGCATCCACACGCTCCGGATCGGCCGCGATGGCTTGATCATAATAACCCAGGCCTTCTTCAAAGGCATAGTCTTGCACCCGAATATCACCCAGTCCATTCAAGGCCAAATAATTCCCTGGTTGCATTTTTAAGGCAGACTGAAAGGCGCCTTCCGCATCAGAATATTCACCCTGCCTGAAATAAGCATAGCCTTTATATACATGGGCAAAAATCATATTTGGATTCAAACGCAGCGCTTCATCCAGCAAATCAATGGTACTCTCATAATCGCTCACGAAAAGCTCCAGGGCTCCCAACCCATAATAGGCCTCAGCGTTTTCGGGGGCCATGGATTTCACATATTCGAATTCCTTTCTGCTATTTTCCAGATCAAACTCGTTCAGATACAGCCATCCCAAACCGAGATGGCTGTCAACATTCTGCGGATCAACGCTTAATACCTGCTTGAATTCCTGGCGGGCGAGATCATAATCTTCCTGTTGAGAGTAAACCCATCCCAATCCAGCGTGTGCCTCCAAAGAATCAGGTTGTAGTAAGACCGCATGCTCAAAATTTTTCCGTGCCTGGTCATAATCGCCAGAAAAATAATGTGCATATCCAAGTCCAATATAACTGATAGGAAAGTCTGGTTCCAGGTTAACGGCGAGCTCGTATTCCGCAATGGCTGGCTCATACTCGTTAGCGTTCATATGGTTCAAGGCAGCGTTAACGTGGTCAAATGCCTCCAGGGTATCAATATGACTTTTCTGTGGCGCAGCCATGAACAATAGCACTCCCATTGCCAGGAAGCCGCCCAGACCCAACCAGCCTCCAATATGAGAGCGGTCAGAGATTGGATCGCCCGGCTGCCGAAGACCCTGAAGCCGAAATTGTCGTGTGGCATATTCCTTTATTTTGGGCACCAGCAGCAACAGAACAAAGATGAACGTGAGAAGCAAAATAACTGCAAAAAGTGTGTTTCCAAAAGCATTGCTCTTGAAAGATTCCGGTCGAAACATGTAAGGCCCGGCGCGGGTGAATATCGCTGCCAGTGTAATCAGCATCTCGTTTACGGACTCTCGAAAGCCATTGATAAAATATGCAAAATAAAGGCCGAGGGTCTCTCCACCGATGATTGCATTGATGAATGCCAACGTGGTGACGACACCCGCCAATAGCAAGAGGGCCGAGGAAGCGATCCTGGCCCAGCCCGTGATGCCTTGAATCGTATAGCTCAAAAGAATCACACAGAAAAAAATCGACAGGACCAGAGGAACCTGAACAAGAATTATTAGATAGATTGGAAACTCTGAAAACAGGGCGGAAGAAAACCAGTTGACACCAAAATCGAGCAGACCTACCAGCACACCGAAGCCGGCAAACAGCAGCGGCATCGTAAAGAAGGCAAAAACTGCGATCAGTCCTGAAACAGATGATTCGTCCCTGACCTGCTGAGATCCATAAAGCTTCCGCAGCATTTCGCGGACCTCTGGCTCATCAGCATACATCAGGCTGTTTTCAAAACAACGAATTGCACCCGCGTGATCACCCTTTCTTAATAGTTCCTCGCCAATGGCACGCATGATTTGACTGTTCAGGTTCTTATCCTGCACTCCTCCCTGGGCAAGCTGCAACAGCCTGACCGGTGTAAAGAGGAGACCGTATGGAATTCCCAACCAGCCGAAAATCGCCGTAATTAAGCTTGCTGCCAGCCACCGCTGAATACGATGCAGGCGGCACCAACATCCAGCAAATGCTCGTTGAAATGTCATTACCACAAAGCTAAAAACATAGGGATACACGACGTACCGAACGGTTGCATCCTGACGCCCACACACTTCGCAACGCACAGGGACTCGGTTTTCGACTTCAGCAATTTCAGTCATTTCTTCCTCCCAAGAAAATCTGACCAAATAGATAAAGAGAGTATACAGAAAACACTCACCGAATACAAGCGCGACTTTCCGGCCTGTCAGAATTGTACAATCAGCGGAGCCAATTGAGTCGCTCTGCAGGTTTCCCAAGCCGAGGCTTTGAAGATGACAATTCCAGGCCATGGCCTGTGTAATCAAATAGCGCAGTATAATGAATTCGTCGTCCACCACCAGAATGCGATGCGACATACGGCGGAGCATATCATACTATTGTGGCAGAACTGTGTCAGCGGGCCTGCATAATGCCCTTTTAATCCGTCGATGGCCGCAACTTTTCACAAACAGCAGGGTTTAAAGATATGGAAGCAGATGTCTTCTGCCCAAGTAAGAATTGTCAAATCAAACACTTATCTGCACGGAGGTATAAATGAACTGGCTAGTATGGATCATCTTCGGAGCCCTCGCGGGATGGATCGCGAGCATGATCATGGGGGCAAATAAGCAAATGGGCGCACTTGCCAACATTGTAGTTGGCATCGTCGGTGCGATTCTGGGTGGTTGGATCATGAGTTTCTTCGGCGCGCAAGGAGTCACCGGCTTCAACCTTCCCAGCATACTGACCGCGATTGTAGGCGCAGTCGTCCTGCTGTTCGTCATCGGTCTGTTCCGCCGGACATAGCGTAAACAAATGACTCGCAAGAAGAGCCCCGCACTCATGCGGGGCTCTTTTCTGTTTCGAAGAAACTCAATCCAGAGGCAGGTTCAACACAAACCTGCTGCCTTCCCCAGGTCCTGCACTGTGTGCTGTCACACTTCCTCCATGCGACTGGACAATCGCCTTGACGATGGCAAGCCCCAGGCCGTTGCCGGAGTATTCAGCTGCATTGCGCGCCCGATGAAACCGTTCGAAGAGTTGCGGCAGGTCATCGGGCGGGATGCCAATGCCTGAATCGGAAACGGCCAACTGAAGTTCATTCTCAGAGCGTTCAAGGTTGAGTGAAATCAATCCGCTGGCGGGCGTGAACTTGAGCGCGTTTTCGAGCAGGTTGCTGACGACCTGTCGCAGTTGGGCTTCATTTCCCTGCACCTGTACAGGCTCCTCTGGCGCATCCATCGTGAACGAACGCTCGGTCTGTTCGGCGCGGGAAGCATACTGTTCACCCACTTCGCGAACAAGCTGGAGCATATCCACGGGCGCGAGACCGGATTTGGACACAGCCGCTTCGATCCGCGAAAGGTCCAGCAGACTCTTGACTAACGCCTCCAGCCTTTGACCCTGTTCCTGCGCACGCGCCAAGTAACGGGTCCGTGCTGAAGCGTTCTCACCTGCACTTGCGCCAGGTGCAAGTGTCTCGTTACGCGCCAATTCGATGTTGGCCTGTAACGCGGTCAGCGGAGTATGCAGTTCGTGGGCGGCATCTGCCACAAAGGCACGCAACGTGGAGACGGTCTGCTCCACCTGTTCCGCCATCCCATTGAACGAATTCGCCAGCGATACAAATTCCTGCTGACGTTCGTTGGGCAGGACAACGCGCACGCTGAGATCTCCCTGTTCCATTTGGCGAGTCGCATTCTCCAATGCAAGCACTGGGCGAGTGACTCTTTTACTCATGAACCAGCCCGTGAGCGCGGCAATCGCAATGGCAAATACGCTGGCGATCAACCACGCCAGGGTCACAGAGTCAATCACATCTGCGCCATAGCTGGGTCCGTTTGAAAATTCCAGTACACCCAGTTTCCGTCCATCAGAAGCAATAAGCAAGATTTCCGCGACGTAGGGGGATCGGCGCGTCGGATCAGAGTGGGCCGCAGGGACAAACCCGTATCCATACGGTGACGCGCTGACCGACAGAATCATATCGGTTTGTGGGGCGGGACCCGAAGAAGACAATTCTTTCTCGAACGGCATCATCTGAGGGACAGTTTGACTTTTGTTACTATAGATCACAAATGGGATTTTATCCTCGGGAAGGACCGCCGGCCCGCTATAGGGAATTTCCCGCTTCGTCTCACCCATGACCGCAACAATCTGATTCAGATGGGGCACGCCAGAGTCAGCCTTGATTCGTCCGCTTGTATCCAGAACGCGAACTCGGGTTTGCGACAGAAAAGCAAGGCTGTCGATCTGATCTTGCAAAAGTTCTTGCGGAAGATTAGATTGCAGCGCCCGTTCAATGATAGGTTGTAATGCCAGCGCGTTGCCGAACAGGTAATCCTGCTCCTGGCGGGCATAATAACTCCTCAACACCAATAGCATCACAGAGCCCAGCGATAATGCCGCCAGCAGGGCAATGATGCCATAGCTAGCTGGCAAGCGCCAGCGAATGGAATTTCGATTCATGTTCATCACCATTTCATAAGCCTACCGCTTGTTACATAAATTGCCAGACTTTTCGGTAAGAATTATAGGCAACTTTCAAATTTCTTGCCTGACCACTCATGCGGCACTCTGTAACCGTTCTGTAGAGGTTGTCAAGAGTGTCGCTGATAACCTACGGTTTTTGAAGATACGCAGGGTTACTATACACCAGTATTTCCGCAATAATTCGATCTCCGCTCTTGCGTCCCCACACCATCACGAGGGATTGCGAGTCGTTTAGATCGTCGAGCGTACCTTCCTCTAGGGTTTGTTGCAGCACTCGCGGGTCATTACCTGAAGGACGCCGGGCAGGAGGCTGGGTGGTGTCGTGATAGATATTTGTTTCGATCGTGACCACCACCTCAAATTTCGGCCCGCCACCCATGCCCACTGGCGAACCAGAGACCCCATCCCCTCCAGGCGGATTGGTTTCGACGATAATTATATTATCCTGACGCTCAACAAATAGGCCCTCGACTTCGGCCTGCGTTTTTGGCAATTCTTTTGCAGGAAGGATCGAAATCCCATCCCCTTCTCCTATGCCTCCAAACAGATTCAGAGGTCCGACGCCACCATTGATCATCCTACCAGCCATGAAGGCAGCAATACTGATAACAATAATAACGATGCCCAGAATGATGTAGAGATTCTTTTTCATAGGTCTGACTCCTCTACGATTGCCGTTAAGGGCATGCCTCACAGTCCTCAAACAGCTCTGTTTTGATCATCACAGTGTTACTATACATCAACACTTCCGCAATAATCCGATCCCCACTCCTGCGTCCCCACACCATCAACACGGATTCAGGGCCGAGATCATGGAGCGTGGCTTCTTCCACGGTTTGTTGAATGGTCTGATGTCCACCGGTAAGCGGTTCACTGAGTTGAGTCGTCTCACGATAGATCATCGTTTCACTGGTGATTACGACCTCCACATGAGGCCCACTCTGACTCTTCGTATCTGAGGATGAAACAGCAACCGCACCACTTGCTTGCAGTGATTTGGTTTCAATAATGATGCTATTGTCCTGCCGCTGGACAAACAAGCCTGTCACCTCAGGCTGGGTGGTTGGGAGTTCCGGCGCAGGATTGATACCCACCGAAACGGATCCAACGGGGCTGATTCTCTGATTCAAAAACCTTCCAGCGATAAACGCCACTGCACCTACCAGCAGAGCCAGAACACCCATGACAAGAATCATCCTTTTGTTTTGCATGTTTCGCTGCGGCATTCTTTTCGATACATGATTACGGGCCAGGCCTTTTGAACATTACGGGGTTACTGATGAACACGACCTCCGCGATAATTCGATCGCCACTTTTGCGTCCCCAGACAGTGACAAAGGATTGAGATGTGAGATCGTCCAGAGAACCTTCCTCCACGGTTTGTTGAAGTACCTGGGTCTCTCCCGAAGTGGGTGGCCCGCCCATGTCGGTGGTTTCGATATAGATCGTTGTCTCCGCGCTGATGACAACTTCCACCTTGGGGCCACTATTCTCCGGGGGAGAGCCTGAGACCACCTCACCCTCACCTCCGCCGCTGCTTTGCAAGACCATACCGCCCTTGCCTGCTTCCATCGAAACGGATTGAATGACGATGGTTTTATCCTTCCGTTCCACGAATGACCCGATCAGCTCGGGTTGTGTCGTCGGGAGTTCCGGCGCGGGCGTGATCTGGACGGCAATGGACATCATGTCTCCGCCACCTCCCAACGGCATACCCAAGCCCCTCGGACCAACTCTTTGATTCAATAACCTGCCGCCGACGAAGGCCGCTACCCCTGCCAGGAGAACGACGACCCCTAAGAGAATGATAAGTTTTTTGTTTTGCATGTTTTACTCCATGAACTTGAAAATTATGGTTTCTTAATCATTACGTTGCTGCTATACATCAATACCTCCGCAATAATTCGGTCCCCGCTCTTGCGGCCCCACACCATGACCATGTCTTCGGTTTTGAGATCATCGAGGGTGGCTTGTTCGACGGTTTGCTGAACGGTTTGATTCTCGCCTGACGGGCGTTTACTGACCTGAGTCGTCTCGCGGTAAATCATCGTTTCATTGGTGACTACGATCTCCACGGTAGATCCGGCTCCGCCTCCAAGGCCTTTGCCGGCAACAAGGATCGAATTATCCTTTCGCTCAGTGACTAGACCCATCACTTCGGGCCGGATCGTGGGAAGTTCCGGCGCAGGAATGACTTTTACTGCGATGCGCATCTTATCCCCAGTTCCTGGGAGGCCGAACAGACCGAGGGGACCGATTTCACTATTGATCATTCTCCCGGCAATGAACGCCGCGGCAGCCACTAACACGACGAGAATTCCGAGACCAACGATCAATTTTTTACTTTGCACGATTAGCTCCTTCCAGGACCCTAAAGGTCTTGAAGACCTTTAGGGTCTGAATATTATTGAGAACCTGATTTCTTGATCGACTGGGGATTGCTATAAAAGAGAACATCGGCAATAATTCGGTCTCCGCTGCGGCGGCCCCAAACGGTAAGGAACGATTGAGGGTTCAGGTCATCCAGAGTGCCTTCTGCCGCGGCTTGCTGTACATTGTGGATTTCGCCATTTTCTGGGGCTGGAATCCGGGTGACATCCTTGTATATTTTGGTTTCACCCGTGACAACAATTTCAACTTTTATGCCGTTATCTTCATCCATTGGTGAATCTCCTGAAATTCCCCCGACACCTGTACCAAAAGAGACAGCCTGCACAACGATGGTGTTATCTTGCCTTTCCACGAACATGCCTGTGACATCGGCCTCTGTTGTCGGAAGTTCCGGCGCGGGGGTGATGTCATCAATTGATATCGACACGCGTCCGCCGTTCGGTCCGCCGAGGCTGACGATTCCAATTCTCCCATTCAGCATTCTCCCGGCAACGAACGCCGCAATGCCAACCAGGAGAATGGCAAGCCCTAAAAGGATGTAGAGCCTCTTGTTTTGCATGTTGATTCTTTATATCCTTATAAGAATCACTGCGACCTACGGTTTCCCATCCGCAAGGGAGTTGCTGTATAACAATACTCTGGCAACGATTCGGTCTCCGCTTCTGTTTCCCCAGACACTGATCATGGCCGGTAGATTCAGGTAATCAAGCGTGGATTCCTCCACGAGTTGTTGCGTGTCGGCGGAAGATTCGTCCAATTGGGTAACATCGCGATAAATGGTTGTTTGATTCGTTCCGATGACTTCGACCTTGGGAGCGCTGCTGACATCAACGGACGAATCTCCAACAATTCCGCCAACGTTTGTGACGATCTGAACAGTCATTGTGTTATCTACCATCTCGACATACAACCCAACGATCTCAGGACTGGTCGCTGGAAGTTCAGGCGCAGGGGTTACGCTATTCGTGGATGAGAATGTGAACTCCTGGCTTCCTGGCACCGGTCCATCTTGGACAACAGGACTGACTCCTGAATTAAACATTCTCCCAGCGACAAATGCCGCTATGCCAATGGGGATGATGGAAGAACCTATAATGATGTAGATTTTTTTATTTAGCATTTTTACTCTTTCAAATGCTGAAGAAGGACAATATCAGCAATTACTCTATCGCCATTGTTTCGGCCCCATACAGTGATCAACATTTGTGAATCCAGCGTGGTATCTTCCACTGTTTGCTGGATGGAAGATTGCCCAAATTCAAAATCCTCGCGATAAATAATTGTTTCACCCGTGACGACAACTTCAACTTTGGGGCCGCTACTTGCATCCATGGGTGCATTCGAATCTCCAAGCCTCCATCCTGAACCTGGGTCAAAAGAAACGGTCTGGAGAATGAGCGTATTATCTTTCCTTTCGACAAGCAGTCCAGAGACCTCAGGTGTTGTTGTTGGAATTTCTGGCGCCGGGGTGACGTGCGACACTTGGTCTTGGCCTGTGGGTCCGCTATTGAACAATTTTCCAGCGACAAATGCCGCGATTCCAATCAGGAGAATGGCAATTCCTAAACTGATGAAGAGTTTTTTGTTTTGCATGATTCTTCCTTTCTGTCATTGCGAGGAGCGACTGGAAGGAGCGACGAAGCAATCTCCAACACCGAGGAGATTGCTTCGGGCGAAAGAACACCACCCTCGCAATGACGGAGAGTGTTCACTCATATCTCAACGCCTCAATAGGATCGAGACGCGAGGCGCGGATGGCGGGATACAGACCGAAGACAATCCCAATCAACACCGCCACGCCAAACGCCAGCGGAATACTGCCTGGATACAACAACGCCACACCTTGATTCAGCGCGGCCGCTAAAGGGATGGCAAGAATGCCAAGCACGATTCCTGCAAGTCCGCCGCTGGCGCTGATGAGTATGGATTCCAGCAGGAACTGGCTCACGATGTCTCTTTGCTTTGCGCCGACCGCCAGGCGCACGCCGATTTCCCGCGTCCGCTCGGTGACGCTGACCAGCATGACATTCATGATTCCAATTCCACCGACGATCAGGGAGACAGTCGCCATCGCTGCGAGTAGAAGAGAAAACGTCCGTGCGGCTTCCTGTTGTTGGCCGAGAATATCGTTACGCGTGAGCATGTCGAAATCATCCTGATATTCCCCATTGGCATCCTGTTCGATCTGGTGCCGCTCACGCAAATAACTGGTAATTTGTTCCTTTGCTTCGTCAATGCGGTTCGCATCCGTGACGTGTGCAACCATATAAACCGAGGGCTCCTCTTCATACAGGGTTTGGATGACGGTACTGATCGGCATCAGCAATCCTTCGTTGGGATCGGAGCGGTACCGCTCTTGCACATTGGTACTTTCCAGTTCAGTGATTACGCCAACGACCGTGCAGCGCGTACGGTCAACCCAGATCGTTTCGCCAATGGGGTTATCGCCGGAAAACAGATCGAGTGCCGTTTGATAACCCAGGACACAGACGGGTGCACCCGCGTACACTTCGTCAGTGGAGAATAAGCGTCCTTCACTGATAAAATCTTCGACTGTGAGCGGAGCGTCGCCAGCCCAGCCCACAGGTTGCACCTCACCACTTGAAGCAATCCCTTCCAGCGCATCTGCGGTCGTCCCGATTACACTGATCTCCACTGTATTTTTTCCGAAGCGCGCTTTGACCGTTTTCGACACCGACATTTCCACACGCTCCACGAGCGGGACGGCTGAGAGCATGTCGAGACCGTCCGCAAAGGTCAAGGTCTTTCCAGTGGGTTGGAATTCGCCATCTTCCATGGCGAAACGCTGACCGATCTGTATCTGGTTCGCGCCCAGCGATTGAAACGTGGCATCCACCGCGGCGCGCGCCCCATTACCGAGCGCAAGCATCGCGATCACAGATGCAACGCCAATGACCACACCCAGCATCGTGAGCGCGGCGCGTAATTTGTTTGCGGAGACACTTCGCAACGCCGTTCGTAACAGGTCAATCAGTGACATGCGTAAACTCGCCTTCCGTCAACATACCGTCGCGCATGTGATACATATGATTCGCATATTGAGCAACATTCATATCATGGGTTACGACGATGATCGTTCGACCTTCATCGTTCAGCTCTTTCAGCAGGTGCATGATCTCCACGCCCGTTTTGCTATCGAGATTGCCCGTGGGTTCATCGGCAAGGATGACCGCAGGCTGTGTGACCAATGCCCGCGCGATCGCCACACGCTGACGTTCTCCGCCCGAGAGCTCCGTTGGCTGATGCTCAAGCCGGTGATCCATTTGGACGCGGGACAACGCCTCACGCGCCCGAGTAAGCTGACCCTGCGCCCCAAACTCTCCCTTGCGATAGGCCAGTGGCAGCGCAACATTTTCCCAGGCCGACAGTCGCGGCAAAAGGTTAAAGTTTTGGAAGATGAACCCAATGCGTCGTCCGCGCAGGTCAGCCAATTCATCCCGGCGCAGGGACGAGACCGACCTCCCCTCCAGCCAATATTCACCAGAAGTGGCGCGATCCAGCAAGCCGATCAAGTTTAGCAATGTGGATTTTCCGCTTCCTGACGCACCCATCAGTGCAATGAACTCTCCCGCCTGGATGGTCAAATCCGCTTCACGCAAGGCGGTGATAAGACTGGCGCCCATTGAATAGGAGCGCGTGAGTTTTTCTGTACGAATGACCGGTTCGCTCATTGAAACACTGCTCCTTGCGCCGCACTTGCGGACGGCGCAAGATTTATCCTGTAACCGCCGCTGTCCCACAGGGATGCTGCGCAAGGGACGGCGGCTTGAGCACACGGGCGCTTCATCGCGTGACTACCTGTTCGCCTTCGTCCAGGCCTGAAACAATTTCCACATAGGTATCTCCACGCAGGCCTATTGTGATTTCCTTGGTCGTCTGTTGCATCCCATCCCAAACCTTGACCGTGGTTGTGCTTCCGCCGGAGGCGCGTACGACCGCGCGTGGCAGACAAAGCACTCCGGCATGTTTTGCAATCGTAATGGCAGTATCGGATGTCATCCCATCTGCGAGACCCTCAGGAACGTCATTTAGTGAGATATATATGTTATACAGTGGACGATCACCTTCAATCCGCTTGGGTATGATACGGTCTACTTTTCCCTGCACGGTCACATCCGGACGTGCATCAAAATACACTTCCACAGCCTGCCCGATGGCAAGCAAGGGATAATCTTCCTCCGTTACGTTGGCGATGACTTCCAACGCCTTGGGGTCGCCAATCACGAACAAAGGCACCTCTGCCTGGTACGTCTCCCCAACCTGCGCAGAGACTTCGAAGACCACGCCATCAAAGGGCGCCTTAATCTGCAGGCTTTCGAGCACGGCCTTCGCTGCATCATACTTGGCCTGAGCAAGCGCAAGCTCAGAATCCGCAGTGGTGATATCGCCTTCCGTCGGATTGCTTGTATACCAATCCAACCTGGATTGCAGGTTTTTCAAATCATCTTTTGCAGCGTTCACGCTCACCAAGGCTTGTGATTTCACAAGCGGATCTTCGGCCTTCTTGTATGCATTCTCCAACTCAGCAACGACCTGTTTCGCCAAATTGACTTGCTTCCGCAGATCTTTGATGAAATCGTCCGTCGCGCGCGGGTAATCTAATGAAGTTCTTCGTTTCTCAAGAGTTTCCAACTCCGTCTGCGCCTCCAGCAGATCAAGCTGCGCCTGTGTGGTGGCAACCGGGTCCAATTCTGCGAGAGTTTGCCCATCCATCACCTGATCGCCGACGCGAACATTCACAGCCGATAATCTTCCCATCACTGGCATCTTCACGTCTACTTCAGTAACAATGATCAGATTCCCCGGTGCGGTCACGGTCTGTTCCACGTCACAGCTAGTTACGGAAACGGTTGGCGGTGTGGGGGTCGGTTCAGGCTCCTGCGTCGTCGCAAAGCCATAATATCCCGAAGCGCCAACGACCAAAATCCCCACCAGCACAAAAATGATTACCGCAGTCTTGTTCACAAGGAGACTCCATTCATGTCACTCTGAGGGAGCGCTTGTTGCGACCGAAGAGTCTCACTCGGCGTCGTAGAGATGCTTCGCTACGCTCAGCATGACATAATTCAAAAATAAATACAGACAAGGTTTTGCCTTGTCTGTAAGTCTAAACCGCCGGAATTTCAACGGGATTGTGATGTGATTAAGATTTCGTAATCAGCCCTACCTCAAGCCACCGTAGCGCGACAGTTATGTCGCCCTCGCTAAGTTGCGACACCGCGCAGCATATCGCATTAGTTTGCCAGGCGATATCCAATCCCCGGCACGGTCAGAATCAGGGACGGCTGATCGGGTTTCAGTTCGATCTTTTCCCTCAACCGGCGAATATGCACATTGACCGTCTTTTCACTTTCGATATCTGGTGCAAATCCCCACACCGCTTCGACAATCTGGGCGCGAGTCAATGCCTGCCCACGGTGCCGTGCCAGATACATCAATAGCCGAAACTCTGTGGGCGTCAGATTCAGGATTTCGTCCCCACGTCGCACCTGACCCGTATTCTGCTCCAGCACGAGATCATGGATCACGACTACACCCGACTCCGCTGAAGAATAATCGCCATAGGCACGCCTTAATTGGGCACGCACGCGCGAGATCAGTTCACGCATGCTGAAGGGCTTGGTCATGTAATCATCCGCGCCCATTTCCAGGCCCAGGACCTTGTCCAATACATCATGCTGGGCTGTCAAGATGATGATCGGCTGGCGCAATCCCATCTGCCGCATTTGGCGGCAAAAATCGAAGCCTGAACCATCCGGCAATCGCACATCCAACAGCACCAGGTGTGGAGCTTGCTTCTGCATATAGTCCACGCCACGTGCACCGGTCTTGCACAAATCGGCCTGAAAACCATGCTGACGCAATCCATCCAACAGGCTTTGCCCAATCGCGGGATCATCTTCAATAATAAGCAGCTTTTGAAGCGTCATCCCTATGATTATAAATCACCCCCATTGCGATCATTGATTAGGGACAGGCACCAATATTTTGTATGGCCTCCTGGATTCTTTGTATGCGATTTTCCGGGTTTGGATGCGTACTAAAAAACTCCGGCGGCGCATTTCCCTGGCTGGCTTCAGCCAACACCTCCATCACTCTGATCAATTCTTCGGGGTTGTACCCGGCATCATTAATGAAACAAACTCCAAGGAAATCCGACTCCAATTCATCCTCCCGCCCAAATTTTAAGTTGATCAATTGTCCGATCAATGCCGCGACCTGCGCGGTATTGGCGCTGGCAGGATTGTCCGGGTCATAGGTGGCAATGACCGCAGCTCCAGTCAGGCCCTCGGTGAGTTGGGCCTTGGCAATATGTTCCGCAGAATGGCGGGCCACCACATGCCCGATTTCATGACCTAAAACTCCTGCCAATTCTCCTTCGGTCTGAAGCCGGTCGAGTAACGCGCGCGTGATAAATATCTGACCACCTGGTAAGGCAAAGGCATTAATGGTTTGAGCGTCCTCAAGCAAGTGGAAATCGTACTCATACGGTGTTTGGCTGGCAGGCGAACTTTGGACAATTAAATTTCCAACTTGATCTACAATCGCTTGCGCATTCTCATCCGGATCAAGCCCACCAAACTCTTGCGCCATTTGTGGTGCAGCCTGTAAGCCCAAAGCAATTTCCTGCTCAACCGTGATCCCGATATATTGGGTCTCGCCAGTCACAGGATTATCCTGTCTGGAGCCACAATAACTTATCAAAGACGCTATGGCGATTACAGCAGCAAAAAGCAACCGCCCCATTGGTAAACCACGCTGCCTACCCGCACTCGGATAACGATACATATCACCTCCTATGTATAGAAAGCTGACAAACAGAAGTTGTTTGTAACTAGAATATACTCTTCCACATAGAATATTTATACGGGGGAAATCCCTAATTGCTTATCCAGCTATTCCAAATATACTTGCTTTAAGTGAGTGATCCTTGCTCACAACCTTGTCTAAACAAAATCGGAGGAAGAATGAACATACTGTTATGGATCATATTTGGCGCCCTGGCCGGATGGATTGCAAGCATGATCATGGGAACCAACGCTCAAATGGGAGCCCTCGCCAACATCATCGTGGGCATCATCGGTGCGGTCCTCGGTGGTTTCATCATGCAGTCCTTTGGTGCACAAGGAGTAACGGGCTTTAACCTTCCCAGTATGCTTGTCGCCATCGTAGGCGCTGTCGTTCTAATCTTTCTAGTAGGATTGTTGCGGCGCGCCTAATCTTTTCATTAATACATGACTATCGATATTAATGAAACCAAGGTAGCAAACAATGAATTTGGCATGTGGCTAGAGTGGACTCTAGCCACTGCCCTTGGTATGCTACTAGGGTTTTTACCATCCATTGTTTTCGTCAACATATTAGACCTGGCATTCGCGCGAGTCATCGTACCGCTTTGGGCAGGTTTTTTGGTTGGCCTGGCACAATGGGTGGTTTTGCGTAAATACCTCAATGAGTCATCCGATTGGATCCTGGCGGGTGGAGCGAGTTGGGCGGTAGGCTTTGCCCTTGGTCTGCTCATTATGAATGGACTGACTGGTACAGGACTGGATGGATTCTTCGGTTACATCCTTTTTGGAATTATTGTTGCAATTGTTCAGTGGCCTGTTCTACGCAGAGAAATCCCTAACGTCTGGATGTGGATTCTAGCCAATGTAGTTGGATGGACCGCAGGCTTTTACTTGAGTCAGTTTTCTTTGGACCTGTTCTTCAATGGTCCTACGATAGATCCTGTTGCCAGCACTTCGGTGCTTTCGGGAGTGAGTGGCCTGGTTGCTGGAGCGATCACCGGTGTCGCCTTGGTCTGGATCGTTCGCAAACCGGAACGTATTTAGAGTTAAGTACGCTTTGTTGAAAGGAATCCCACTTCCCAATTTTGCTTTTGGGGATGGGGTTCTTTTTATTTTGAATAACTTCTCTTACACACCTTAAAGGCGACCCTAAGCCTGGCAGGAATACAGTGCGCAAGGTGTGGCAATGAGATTGATGGATAGGAAATGGAAACCTTATGAGCAACCTATTCAACCTATTTAGACTGACCTACCAGGAATGGAAAGAAGACCGGGCCTCCCGGCTGGCGGCAGCGCTCGCCTATTACACGATATTC
>DASTOH010000289.1:0-43095 GCA_035720235.1 Anaerolineales bacterium
AAATAAGAGAAAAGCAGCACGTGGAATGAAAAAAGGAAGGTTATGAAACAAACCAAATCGATTCTGAAATTAATATTGATAACATTCATGCTTTGCATCTCTGCATATGTTGTCCTGCCCCCTCCGATCAGAATAGTTGTAACTTCAATATATGAGGTTCCGCAATGTACAGCTCAATTTGCTCGTAGATTTGGAATAAGATCAGATTACGCTGAAGTCAAAGAGTATGTGATGGAATCCATCCGGGTTGGAATGACTTCAGATGAAGTAATGAAAACCCTTGGTCAATTTGGGGCAGTTTCAGCAGGAAACTATATTCCTACTTTGGACGGTAATGGAGTTATTAGGCAAGTTGTTGTAGAAATCTGTAAGAATCCCTGGGGAAACATTTCCCTCGATTTGGCCTTTACGAGAGATGGGGTTTTACTGTCAATCCATGACTCACATCCGCAATAAGAATACTTCTGTTAAATCATAATTGAGGGATTGTGCGTAATGTCAATGGGTAGAATCTGATATGCTTACAGAGGTGAAAAACTTACTGGATAAATATATCTGTCTGGTAGCAAAAGACGGCCGATTTCTCAGCCGTCTTTTTTGTTCATGGCGTTGGGGTGCGAGTCGGAGTCCTCGTTGGCGTTCTGGTCGGTGTCCTAGTAGGCGTTCGCGAAGGCGTAGCCGTAGCAGTCGGCGTCCGTGTGGGTGTGACGGTAACCTTCTTCGTCGGAGTCACTCGCTTGGTGGCGGTGGGTGTGGGCGTGGAAGTGGCGAGCGTGCGCAGACTTTCCTCCGCTTGGGAGCGTAGTTCATCAGTCACGACTTCTTCGGGTAAATCCAGCAGCAATCGCCAGTAGGCCGCGGCCTCGTCGGCGTTTTCTCGTTTCTCGAAGACTTGAGCTACCCAGTAATAGATCAGGGCTTTTTGTTCGTCAGTTTCCGCCAGGGCTTCGGTTCGATCCACGAACTGTTCGGCGCTGCCATAGCGTTCATTCATGAAATGCGTGCGGATGACCGCCAGGCTGGCTTCAAATGAATCAGGATAGAACCGCAGGATCGAATCCAGGTCGTCATCGGCTGCGGGACCGTTGCCCAATTCCACGTTAGAGAGGAAGCGATAGAGATTGGCCTCCCGGCGGTTCCGCTCCAGGGCGAGCACCCGGTCCATCATCTGAATGGTCTGTTGATATTCGCCCATATCGAACAACAGCTTACCAAACACCATACTTGCCGATGCATCCTCCGGCCTGTATTTGAGGTAAAGCTGAAGGGCTTTGATGGCTTCATCGTTCTCGCCACTTTCGATGTAGATCTGGCCGAGCAGCAGGTAGTTTTCAAGCATGGCCACATCGAGCACCTGGGCGCGCTGGGCGGCAGGCAGCGCCAGGTCGAGCTTGCCTTCCTTGAAACGGGCTTGCGCCAGGTAATGAAACACCAGTGGCGAATCGGGCAGGCGGGTATTGGCTTCGCCCAGGTCATTGACTGCCCCCTGAAAGTCATTATCCCTGAGCTTGACCTTGCCGCGTTCGAGATATGCCTCCCCAAAGTTGGGGTCGAGGCGGATGGCTTCATCCAGCAGGGGAAGGACATTGGCGTTCGGGTCAAGTATCAAACTGGCCCGTGCCACGCCCACATACCCCGGACCGAAGTTTGGATCCTTCGCGACCGCTTCGTTGTAGGCTTGCAGCGCGTTGCTCGGATCTTTCTTGAAGCGATACGCTTCGCCGATGTAGTAATAGGCATAGGCTGCATCGGGCTCCGCCGTCACAATGCTTTGCAGCACTTCAATGGCCTTATCGTAATCACCGGATTTATAGGCGCGATCGAACTGTATCAGGTAATCAGATGTGAGCGGTGAACGCTTCACTTCCACATATAACGCGGTGGGTGTATATGGAACTGGCAGCAGGTCAGATAATGCGCCGGGCGTACCGGTCGGCTGAGGTTTGGCGCCCATGGCTGTGGGGGATGGAGTAAAGGTTTGCGGTGTACCAATGATGCGGGTCGGTTGCTGTTGTGCACGGATTGCGCGTGGAATGACGAGCCCAAATACTACTCCAGCTGCCAGCCCGGCCAGCAACAGGATGGCAAGGCTCAGGCGGAAGACCGGGCTTTGCCTTACAGCCTGCCAGCCCTTGGGTTTCGGTTTTTCGTGCGCCAGCAGAAGTTTTTCTTCCCAGGCGCGCGGACGGTTCAACGGGAAGGGCTGGACACTTTCATCGGCGGGCAAAGCTCCCAGCAAGATCAAACCTCGTTTGGCAGTAGCATTATCAGGGTCCAGCTTGAACGCAGTTTGCAGGCAGTAGACTCGCTCTTTGGTGGAGTCCATAGCGGCGCTCAGCCAGATCCAATAGGTTACATTTTTCTGGTCGGTCTTGAGGAGATCCGTAATTAAATCGCGGGCCTTACTTTTGTTCCCCGCGCGCAGGGCTTCTACTGCTTCCTGAAATGCTCCATCATCAGCCATGCTTCTGATTTTACCCTACTCGTCCCTGAAGGACATAAAGATTAAAATTGCACGTTCGGGGACTCGTGGAATTCCTCCACCTGATAGGTGAACACCTCCAGATGCCGGGTTCTCCACGCCTTTTCGTCTGTGCCCATTTTGTAGCAAAGGTAATTGAGAAATTGGGCGCAGTCGGGAATCTTCTCCCACACTTGCGGCAGGAAGGTGGCGCGCCGGAAGCCATCTCTCAAAATGACTCCATCCACGTGCGGCCTTAATTTGGACAACAAATCGGCTGCATCCTTGTATTCCAGCGAGACCGGACGTGTCAGACGCGAGACCTCGATCTGGATTCTGTTTAACTCATCCTCTTCCACCGGAGGGAAGCGTGGGTCATCCAGAGCGGCGGCGATGGCATGTTCGCGCACATCCTGAGCCAGCGGCTGGCGTGGCTCCAGTGTGCCGATGCAGCCGCGCAATTCCCCGCCAATGGTCAGGGTGACGAACGAGGCGCCATGTTCGCACAGCTGTGTTGATAGATCCGTCTCATTGACCGGGGGTAGTTGTTCCCGGCGCACGCCGCACTCCATGGCCTGGCGTGCCAGGCGCAGCAGCGTCTGCTGTTCTTCGAGCGTTAATCTGTCTGGCATGCCTTGCATATTCAGCATGTTCCCTCTGCAAACCTGAAGGATTGGGAGAACGTTAGCGTAGTTCCAGCCTCCAGTACGTCCGGTTGTGATACACGAGCGGGATGCCTTCCCCTTCGCCATGCGCGGCAATGACCTCCGCCACGAAAAGTGTGTTCTCACCGACCGGCATTGAATTTACCACCCGACAGTTAAAATACGCCATGCCGCCTTTGATCAGAGGCGCGTGATTCGAAAGAGTCTCAGTCGGCACGCCGGCAAAACGATCCTTGATCTCCGGTTGTTTTCCGGCGAAACGATCTGAAAGCTCCTGCTGGTATGCGGAAAGGATGGTTACCGAAAACTCGCCAGACGCCTCGACCAGTTCGTGCGTGTGCGTCAACTTCTTCAGAACAACGGAAATTAACGGCGGCTCGAGTGAAATAGAGGTAAATGAATTAACGGTCATACCATACTGTCTGCCGTCATGAGTCGCGGTGACGACGGCAACACCGGTTGTCCAGGCCCGCATAGCATGGCGAAGTTGTTCAGGGTCGAGGGTCATGTAGGCTCCAATTCGAGTTCATCATAATTTTGATGAATGGGTAAGTCAAGACAAAAATCCATAGCGCTCCTGCAAAAATCTCAAACTCCTAACCACGAAGACACTGAGTCACGGAGTTTTCTTTAATTTTGCTCAGTGTCTTCGCGAACGCCGTCCCTGCGGGCGGCAGTACTCGAAGAGTGCCGTGACTCCGTGGTTCAAAAAGAGATTCGCAACGACTCTCGTACACGTATGCCCCATGAAAATTGATACCGAATTGGTCATGGATTTCCCCTTGCATCCTGTCAGCTTCGACGCTATCATCGAATGAAAGACATGGAATCGACGTCCAAGCCCACACCTGCACCCACGGCAGCGCGCCCGCGGAAGCGCCCATTCCGCGCCGCGCAGACCATCCTTGGCATTGCGTTACTGCTCGCGACGCTTTTCACCGCCTTCCCATCCCGCGGCTTGGCAAACGGAGATTTCTATGACCGGTTGAGCATCATTCTCACACCCCGTTCCGCCGAAGTGGTGCAGATCGCTTCACAGCCGCACCTGCGGATCGGCATCGTAGCCGGGCACTATGGCAACGACTCGGGCGCGGTCTGTTATGATGGCAATGGCATGGTCACCCTCACCGAAGCCGATGTGAACCTGAAGATCGCTGCCCTGGTCCAACAGCAGTTGACTCAACAGGGCTTTGAGGTGGACTTATTACAAGAATTCGACACACGCTTGAATGGCTATCGTGCGCTGGCCATTGTTTCCATTCACAATGACTCCTGTGAATATGTCAACGATGAGGCCACCGGTTTCAAGGTCGCGGCGGCGCTCAACACCCATGACCTCAACCGGGCCAACCGTCTCACCGCCTGCCTGATCGACCGGTATCACAGTGAGACAGATATGACCTTCCATGCTGGAAGTATTACAGGCGATATGCGGGAATATCATGCCTTCCGAGAAATTGATCCAAGCACGGTCGCTGCCATCATCGAAACAGGTTTCCTCAACCTCGACCGTGAGATTCTCACCAAAAAGACCGAACTCGTTGCGGCGGGTGTGGTGGATGGCATTCTGTGCTTTGCAAATAACGAGAACATAGAACCGACTCCCATTCCCAACCAGTCGCCATGAAAAAGACGCCAGCTGAAGGACCTTCCCGCCTCGCTTCGATCCGGCTTAGCGCAAGCTTTCCCATCCTTGTCCTGCTCCTGTTCTGCGTGGCCTTACTACTCGCCTTTTTCTTTTTTTCCTCCTCTCCGGTCAACGCCGCGATCTTTGCCACACCCACGCCTACCGATGAAAATCCCTGGGCGTTTGTCGAGGTCGCCAAACCGACCTATACCCCTATACCGGCTTTCACCCCCACTTCCATCCCAACCTTCACGCCCATCATGACAGAAGCGCCAGGCGTGATGGACATGCAAGTGCTGGCAGATACGGCTGTGCCAACGCGCGCAGCCCCAGTCCTGGCCCAGAATCCGGCGGGGTACTCGGGCGGGAAATATATCCTGGTGGATATTTCGGAACAGCACATGTACGTCTACCAGGGCGATACGGTGATCTATAGTTTTGTTGCCTCCACCGGCATAAACAATGCCACGCGTGCTGGCACGTTTGCTGTGCAAAGCAAGATTCCGAATGCCTATGGCTCCACCTGGAATATCTGGATGCCCAACTGGCTCGGCATTTACTGGTCAGGCGGGTTGGAGAATGGCATCCATGCCCTGCCTATTTTGCCCAGCGGCGCGACGCTGTGGGAAGGCTATCTTGGCAGACCGGTTTCGTACGGGTGTGTGGTGCTTGGCACATATGAATCCAGTCTGTTGTATGATTGGGCAGAAATTGGTACGACTGTAGAAATTCGGTGGTAATCGTTGTCTAATTCATAAAAATAATGTTTTAGCCGCTGTTGCTTCGCAAGGAACTGCGCCAAGAGCGTATGACAAGGTAAACCCATGGATCTAAAACTCATCGAAGCCCGTGAAAACATGATCAAAGCGCGCGAGGCCTTGCGGCGCGGCGACAAACAGACCGCCCGCGATCTGGGTGAGAAGGCCGCGCTCCTGGTTCCAAACCTGGAGGATGCCTGGCTGATCCTTGTCGCAGCCGATTCAAACCCTGAAGACGCGCTGGCCTATGCCCAAAAAGCCCTGGAGCTGAACCCTCAAAGCACACGGGCACCCAAGGCGCTGGAATGGGCAAAAAAGCAATTACAGAAGGCGCGCTCTGAGTCCAGCTTCGGCCTGACGGTTGACGCCCTGTCGCTAAGTCAATTGGTTGGGCCCGCGAAAGTCATTGGAGTGGCAGAGCCAGTCCGTGATGGATGGAGTGTGGCGCCCCTTCCTCGCGCTGAGCGGGCGGAACGCACAGTGGGGAAAAAGACTTCTGAGCAAGCTGAGAAAAAATCCAACTGGCAAATGTTGGTCTACGCGGGGATTGTGCTGGGCTTATTGATTTGTGCAATGGTGGGCGTGCTTGCATGGTCGGCGATTCGGAATCCTGCCCTGGCTTCATTTCTACCGGCGCAAAATATCCTGCCGACCCAGGAAGTATTATGGGCGCAGGTCGTAGATATCCCCAAACCGAACGTGACGCCCATTGATGTAAGCGCCTTTGCGCCTCAACCGACGTCGGTTGCCTCCGTGGCGCCGACCGAACCTCCGACCGAGACCAACATCCCCACGGACGCGCCAACTTCGACTCCTGAAGCGACGGAAACTCCCGGCGTGATGGCCATGGAGGTTTTGGCCGACACACCGACCAGTGAATATATCCCTCCCAAGCCGCCCGTAGTGGCGAGTGGAAATGGCAAGGGCGGCGCGCGCTGGATCGATGTGAACCTTTCAACCCAGAGCGTTTATGCCTATGAAGGCGATACGGTGGTCAATTCCTTTGTGGTTTCCACGGGTACGTGGATGACCCCCACAGTGACCGGTAAGTACAAGATCTGGATCAAGTTCAGGTCCACCAGCATGTCTGGTCCCGGCTATTATTTACCGAACGTCCCCTTTGTGATGTATTTTCATAAAGGCTATGGCTTACATGGCACCTACTGGCATAATAACTTTGGCACACCGATGAGTCATGGCTGCGTGAACCTGCGCACCTCCGATGCGGAATGGTTGTACAACTGGGCCTCGGTGGGCACGGTGGTGAACGTGCATTATTAGCCTGTCTGCCACGGAGACACAGAGTCGCTGAGTCTTATTTATTCCTTTCTCCGTGTCTTCGCGAACGCCGCAAAGCGGCAGTACTCGAAGAGTACAGTGACTCAGTGGCGAAGCTTTTTGACATGAGCAAGGCGAATTTCTCCCGGCGCGATTTTCTCAAATTAACAGGGTATGGCTTGGCGGGGATGTTTTTAACAGACCCACTCTTGCACTTTCCCCAGGCGGATCCTTTTGACAACCTGCAGGGACGTGTGATTGACCGTACGATCTGGTCCTATGATGCGCCGAATTTCAAAGCCACCCGCAAGAACCTGTACTGGCGCGATCTGGTCATTCCCATTAAGAACAATACCATTGGAGAGGATGAGTCGGCTTATAACCGCATCTGGTATGAGTTGAACGAGGGCGGCTATGTCTATTCCGGTAGTGTGCAGCCCGTGCGCACGATCCTAAATAAGCCCATGCCTATTTCTCTCAAGGGTGAGTTGGGTGAGATCAGCGTGCCGTTTACGGATGCGTATAACTTGCTCGAGCCTCTTGAACCAAACGACGAAGTCCTCGTTCTGCATCGGCTGTATTATGAATCGGTTCATTGGGTAACGGCCAGTGCCGTCCACCCGGTGGATGGAAGCCTGTGGTACCTCCTGCTGGACGACAAGAACCGCATCACCTATTACGTGCACGGGGAACATGTCCGCCTTCTGACTCCCGAGGAGCTGACTCCGTTATCCCCGGACCTTTCCCTCGCCGACAAGCGCGTGGAGGTGCGCCTCAACGAACAAATGGTGATGGGCTACGAACGCAATAACCTGGTCTTTGCCACGCGCGCTTCCACTGGCGGACGCTTGCGCAGCGGCACCTACACCACGCCCGATGGCGAGTTCAAGACGTTTCACAAACGTCCCACCCGGCATATGGCAACCGGCGATATTGCATCCAGCGGTTTTGACCTGCCCGGCGTTCCGTGGGTGCTTTACATCAAGAAAAATGGCATTTCCTTCCATGGCACCTACTGGCACAATGACTATGGACGTCCGCGCAGTCACGGTTGTATCAACCTGACCACGCAAGCCGCAAAGTGGCTGTATCGCTGGACGCTTCCCACGGTGCCGTTTGATAAGGAACTTGTATATGGAGAAATGGGGACTCGGGTGGATATCAGGATCGAGTGATTGCCTGGGAACCGCGCCCATGGCTGATCCGTCTAAAGAAGAAATCACACCGTAGGGGCGACCCGTCAAGCCTGTCGAGTAATTCGTTCCCGCGAGACGGGTCGTCCCTGTACCTAACAGGAATAAACTATCTCCTACAAAAGAAGGAAATTACCCATAGGTGAAATTAACCTTCCTGTGGGAAAATGCGAACAATGTTGAATCCTCAATTGACCCGCCGCGAATTTCTCAAACTTGCCAGTACCGGCGCCCTGGCCTTTGCCCTGAAAGACCTGCGCATTGACCGCGCGTTGGCTTCATCGGCTGCATTGGCTTCGTCTGCTTCGCAGACCATCACGCAGGGGCGGATGACCATCAGCGGCGTCACTTTATATGACGCGCCCACATTCAATGCCAACAAGCTCCACAATTTCAATGCCGATCAGGTGGTGGATATCACCGCAGTGGATGAACAGGGCGAATTCGGCAATCCGTTCAACAGTGCCTGGTATCAGGTCAATAAGGAAGGCTACACCTATTCAGGCTGGGTCCAGCCTGTACAAACGAATTATCAGAGGCCGTCTTTCGACATCCCGAAGCGAGGACGGGTGGGGGAAATCACCGTGCCGTTTAGTGACACGAAGAAGGAGCCCTATGTATATGCCAAGCGCGGCTATCGCGTGTACTATGGCAGTGCACATTGGGTCAAACGGGTAGTGGTGACGCGTGAGGAAAAAAGCATCTGGTATGAAATCTATGACTTCCACCTCAAGAAGTTTTATTACGTCCCTTCGCATGATATGCGTCTGGTGCCAGATGACGAATTGACCCTGTTATCTCCTGGAGTGCCCGATGACGCAAAACATATCGTTATTGACCTCAAGACACAACTGGTGACTGCCTTCGAAGGGGAGAAGCTGGTCTTCTCACAGCGCTGTTCGAGTGGCGCCAAAGGCACCGAAACGCCCAAGGGTGAATTCCGTACATATCATAAAGGCCCATCGGTGCACATGACCAACCAGGGCGACGCGCTGGAAAACATTTATAATCTGCCAGGTGTGCCATGGTGTACGTTTTTTACCGGCGCCGGGAATGCCCTGCATGGCGCCTACTGGCATAACGATTACGGCCGCCCGCGCAGTCACGGCTGTGTGAACCTGCCGTCAGACGCCGCGAAATTTTTGTATCGCTGGACCCACCCCAACGTCCCGCCGGATGCGGATTACATCCACAGGCCGGGTGAGGGGACCCTCGTCCAAATCATGTAGAGTAGGGCAAGATGCCATCTTGCCCCACGTGAGGAGAAAGCATGAATCCCATTTTTCACCACCCAACCTATTTACTCAAACGCCAGGCTATCGCGCTCACAGGCAAATTCCGTTTTTATGACCCGATGGGCAACCTTGTGATGTTCAGTGAGCAGAGGATGTTCAAATTGCGCGAGGACATCCGTGTGTATTCAGATGAGAGTAAGATGCAGGAGGTATTAAGTATCAAGGCTCGCCAGATCCTTGACTTCTCAGCGGCCTATGATGTGGTCGACACAGCTATGAATCAGAAGGTCGGCGCGTTACGACGCAAGGGCCTGCGCTCGCTCTTGCGCGATGAGTGGGAAGTGCTGGATGAGAACGACAATGTGAAAGGTCTGCTCTTCGAAGACAGTGTGGGATTGGCGCTTCTGCGCCGCCTCGTGCTTGGCAACTGGCTGCCTCAGAACTATGACATTACTTTTGGTCAGACGCGTGTGGCGGACCTGCGGCAAAACTTCAACCTCTTCCGCTATGAATTGAACCTCGATTTCAGCATGGATGTGGCCCACCAGCTGGACCGTCGTCTCGGCATTGCCGCCGGGATTTTGCTCGCGGCGGTGGAAGGAAGACAAGAATAGCAGTGCCGCGCCAACCTCTCTTCGCCGGGCTTGTTTTTGATGAAACGGATCGTCCAGCTGATACTGCTCTTGTAGGTGATGAACCCTGCTATGTGGTGGATGATGGCGGATTTCGCCGCCATATCCCTTCTGAACAGGTGGATCGCGCCGTATTGTCAGAAATTGCGAGCCTGATGAAGGGCAGTGAAGATATTCTCTCCGAACAAACTGCCAAAATGCTCGGACAGGAAGATGTATTCACCAGGGCGGCCATCGAACAGCAACTGAAGAACATCGACAAACAGTTTGACCAGTTATTGCAGGTAGGCATTCCGGAGGATATGCGGGCGTACCTGGGCATGGTCGGTTTCAAGGTGGTCATCAATGTGCATGGCGAGGTGCTGAGGGTGGAGCAGCCTGGTGCCACGGGCGGTGATGAAGGCGAAGGATAGCAAATTGCTTGACGGAGTGGCGGACATTTGTCCGCCATTTTTATGCGCTCTACTTATGTCACTCAGCCTTGTAGGGCGACATTAATGTCGCCTTACAGGCTCGACGACCTTGACGGGGCGCCATTACAGTACTTTGCCAGCGATGATAAATGAACAAAACATCACTTCGACGATTGCCGCGTAATGTATGGGTCGTAACAATAACCTCCTTCCTCACAGACGTCTCCTCAGAGATGCTCATCAATCTCATCCCTTTTTTTCTGGCCAATGTACTGGGTGTCCGCACTGCCGTGATTGGCCTGATCGAGGGTATTGCTGAAACGACGGCGAGTCTTGTCAAGATCGTTTCGGGCGCGCTTTCTGACAGGCTGGGCAAGCGGAAGTGGCTGACCGTGGCCGGGTATGCACTTTCGACGATCGCAAAACCTTTCTTATATTTTGCCAATGCCTGGGGTTGGGTGCTGGGCGTCCGTTTTATGGACCGCCTCGGTAAAGGCATCCGCACCGCACCACGCGACGCGCTGATCGCCGATTCGGTCCAGAAGGAACAGCGTGGACTCGCCTTTGGGCTTCATCGCGCCGGGGATACCGCCGGTGCTTTTCTGGGCCTTGGCATTGCCGCCTTCATTATCTGGCTGACTCAGTCCCAGAACGAATTGCTGACGCGCGATGCGTTCCAGACCATTGTGCTGGTTAGCATCATCCCGGCTGTGTTGGCGGTGATCGTACTGGCGTTGGGGGCTGTCGAGGTAGCGGGAGCAGGCCAGGGGTCCGAGAAGATGCGTTTGAGTCTCAAGGATATGGATGCGCGCTTTAAATCCTTTTTGTTTGTGCTCGTGTTGTTCACGCTGGGCAATTCATCCGATGCATTCATTTTGCTGCGCGGACAGGAACGCGGCTTGAACATTCTCCAGGTGATGGGCATGGCGTTGACATTCAATGCCCTCTACACGATTTTTGCCGGTCCATTCGGGGCCTGGTCAGATAAAATCGGCAGACGGCGGTTGATCATAGGCGGCTGGCTGGTCTATGGAATGGTCTATCTGGGCCTGGCCTTCGCGCAGGCGGGCTGGCAGGTCTGGGCCTTGTTTGGAATCTATGGCTTGTATTATGCTGCCACAGAAGGTGTCGCCAAAGCCCTGGTGGCAGACCTGGTGCGTGAAGCGTTGCGCGGCACCGCCTATGGATTCTTCAACGCGGCGATCGGGATCACAACCCTCCCAGCTTCGTTCATTGCTGGGTTGTTATGGCAGGGAGTGGGCGACTGGTCAGGCTTCGGCGCGAGTGCACCATTTTTCTTTGGCGCAGGCATGGCATGGCTAGCAGGTATCCTGTTCTGGAGGCTGGTCCGCTAAAGAGGTGTTTCCTATCTCGCGGCGCGTTTTAACAGTCAGTGCGTAAGAGCAGAACTGATTTCATTAGTAGAAGCAAGCAGGCTTTTGTAATTCATTTGTTAGTTGTTGAATCAGGATAACGGGCGTACAATACACAGGCCGCGCAGATGCGGCAAGGATTGATGATGAATAAGGACGATAGTCATTTAGGTAATAAAGAGAGTCAGCCGCCCAGTACCAGCTTTAGTACGGGCGGGGGTTGCGTTGCAATGTTTTGTCCATAACATCGCGGAGGAGGTGAGTGACGCTCCTGCGTGATGATTTCATGCACAGGAGGCAGTCATGCTCACCGTTTATAAAACCACCGAGCAGGGACTCGAGCAGCTCGAATCCGTGGCAAATGGCAGTTGGATCAAAGTGGTCGACCCAACCGCCGAGGAAGTTCAAAAACTTGCCGATTGGGGGGTGGATGCCGATTACATCAATTATTCACTTGACCTGGATGAAATGCCGCGTATTGAACGGGATGATGATTACACTTTCATCCTGGTTCGCATTCCGCACCGCCAGCCCGATAGCGACATCCCCTATATCACCATTCCGCTGGGCGTCCTGATCAAGGGCAACCTGGTGGTGACGATCTGCCGTTATGAAAAGGACATGTTCAAGGTGCTGGCAGATGGCAAGTATCGTTTGCTGAAAACCGGCAAACGCTATCGCTTTGCCTTGTATATTTTCCTTGAAACTGCCACACGTTACCTGACCCACCTGCGGGAAATCAACCGCATTACGGAAGCTTTGGAAGACCAGTTGCAGAAATCCACGCGCAACCGCGAAGTACTGGAGCTGCTCAAATATCAAAAGAGTCTCACTTACTTTGCCACTGCGCTTCGCTCCAACGAAGTGATGATGGAACGCGTCCAGCGTACGCAGATCTTCAATTACTATGAAGATGATCAGGAACTGCTCGAAGATGTGCTCACCGAAAACCAGCAAGCCATCCAGATGACTAATATCAACACTGAGATTCTCTCCAGCATGATGGATGCTTTCGCTTCCATCATCTCGAACAATCTGAATGCTGTGATGAAAGTGCTTGCCGCGCTGACCATCATCCTCAATCTGCCAGCCATCGTTGCGGCGTTCTATGGCATGAATGTTGAATTGCCGGGCGAAAGTCACCCGCTGGCATTCCTGACGGTCATCGGCATATCGATTGCTCTTACTGCACTGGCCACATTTATCTTCTACAAGCGCGATTGGTTTTAACCAGATCGTGCTCCTGCGGGGCTTGGCCCCGAAGAATTAGAGACGCACATGAAACCTGAACTTCTCTTTGATGCCAAGGTATATCTCGGTGAAGGTCCCATCTGGGATGCACGGTCCCAAACCCTTTATTGGGTTGATATTTTCGCCAAAAGGATCTATGCTGGGCCCGATCTTTTCGCAGAACTGGAGGAATATGAATTTCTGGGATGTATTGCCCCGCGTGAAAAGGGTGGACTTATTCTCGCTCTAAGCGGTGATGCGAGCCATGCAGTTGATGCACGCTTCAGCTTCGCAAGCCTGGAGCCCTCACCTGCACTCGCGCCAGGTGCAAGTGTCGGTCATGCTCAGGGCAAACCTGGTTCTGCAAATTTGACCTTGCTCTCCTCCCTGACCGATGAGTCCGCTGGCAATCGCTTCAACGATGGCAAGTGTGACCCGCGCGGGCGTTTCCTGGCCGGAACGATGGATAAGGGCGAGACTGAACCTACCGGCTCGTTATATTCGTTTGATGGCAGGTCTGTAACGAAAATCTTGAGCGGTGTAACCGTCTCGAATGGTATGACGTGGAGCCCCGATTCCAAGACCTTCTATTATATCGATACACCCACGCGCGAAGTCCGTGCCTTTGACTATGATCTTGAATCAGGCGCAATTGCGAACCCTCGCGTTGCGGTATATATCTCTGAGGCGCTGGGCTGGCCTGACGGCATGACCTCCGATATGCAAGGCCATCTCTGGATCGCGATGTGGGGCGGTGCAAAAGTAACACAGTGGAATCCGAACACGGGTGAATTGCTTGAGCAGATTGCCGTCCCGGCGATGAATGTCTCCTCCTGTGTGTTCGGCGGCAGGAACATGAACGAACTCTATCTCACGTCCGCTCGCAAGGGGTTGGATGAGGCCGTATTGAAACAGTATCCGCTCACAGGTGGTGTGTTCCGTTTGGAGACGAAGGTTGAGGGGATGCCCACGTTTGCATTCGCGGGGTAAAATCTGAGGGATGAGAGAGTCTCCCACATCCAAACGAGTTGAATATATTGACATTGCACGCGGCATTGGTATTTTGCTGGTGGTAATGGGGCATAATGACTTTTCGCTGGTGTCCCCATTCGCCTACCAGGTGATCTACTCGTTCCATATGCCGCTCTTCTTTTTCCTTTCGGGCTATTTCCTGAACACTGCCATTCCTTTTTTCGAGTTCATCGTAAAGCGTTTCCATTCCGTGCTAAAGCCGTATTTTTTTACAGTTTTCCTGATCTATTTCACCTCAGTTTCTTTCGAGAAGATGAGGTTTTCGACCGCGCTCCAGCGGATCACAAAATCACTCTATGGTTCCGGTTATTACCTGGACTGGGTGCAGTTGTGGTTCCTGCCGCATTTGTTCGTGGTGAGCCTGTACGCGTTTTTGTTCCTGGCGGCGCTGCGCTGGTTGGATAATCGTTACGTCCGCTGGGGTGTTTTGGTTGCCACGCTGGCAGTCTCGAGTTTGTTCCTGAAAAGTTTTTACCCGTTTCCCTTTGCACTCTTCGGAAAACAGTACGAGTTATATGGCTTGCCCTTCAGCCTGGACCTTGTGTTGCTGAGCGGTTTCTTTTTCATCCTGGGTAGTGAGATCAGGCAGGCCATCCCGGAGAAGGTTTTTGAGAATATCTTCCTGCTGATCGGCACCGGGGCTGGACTCCTCCTGCTGAATTATTTCTTCACTGCCCGGATTGACTTCAACACCCGCCTGTATGAATCGTATCTGATCAACACGCTGGAAGCGATTCTGGGCATCCTGTTTGTGCTGGCGCTCTCCCGCCAGATCGAGCTACGCACTTTCAGACTAGCGGCATTGTTCAGGTATTTCGGGCAGGTGTCCCTTTTCATCCTGTTGTTCCATGTCCCCATCCAGGATTTCTGGGGACAGAAAATTCTGCTCGTGACCGGAAACACCTCGCTTTCGATTTGGATCGGGTTTTTCATGGGCGTGGCTGGCTCGATCTTGATCTATGAGTTGTTCGTCAAATCCAACCCGGTGGCCTCGTGGTGGTTTGGGCGCAAGATGGAACCGCCTGCAAAAGAGAATGCGCCGGCACCCGGATGATGATCCGGGAAGGTTGAACAGCCTCGGTCTCTGCCGGGGCTGTTTTTTCTTTTCAAATGCAGACCCTAAGGGTCTCCTTGGCAATCAGAATTGCACTTCAGATGCAAATTTCCTGCTACTGCCACTGTCGCTCTACAGAAAAGACCCTTAGGGTCTTGTTACCTTCTTGAACCTCAAATGTACCGCGCGTGGATCGCGTCCAAAGGCCAGGCGTTTAGCCCAGGTGCTTGAAAGAGAACGCAGCGCGTTGGCATCCAGGCTGGCGCGTGATCGTGTGGCCCAGCCAGAAGCATTCAAGACAGCTTCGACTTGGTCTGCACCGGCTTCCAGTGTCCAGCCGGCTGTGCGAAGTGCCTCGCCATTCAAGTATATTTCCATGTTGGCTTGCGGGAGCGTGATGGCTAAAAGGCCGTCCATTACGGCAGCATCGTTGCTCAGCAAGCTCTCCAGCAGACTGCCCCACGGGAAGTTGATACTTATCTGTGAAGCCAATCCGCTTAACTCAGCCGGCAGCGCCTGCGCACTGGCAATGATGAAGAGTGTGTTGGGCAATTTGTTCTGCGAATGGACACGCAGGTTTTCGCGGCACGCATCGATGCCAATGAAGAAATTCTCCGTGTATTTTTCTGCCAGACTGCGCACGTAGCGTCCGTCACCAGTGCCTAGATCGATCAATGTATGACGGTATTCCGCAAGTTGTTGCTGTAATCCATTTAAATTCAAATCATGGGATCTGCGACCCCGAATCGTTTCCATCAGGAACCTCCATTCTGTCGTTTGGGCCGATAAGTAAGTAGAGACAGAATGGAGCGGGGCGGTCCACGGGCGCGTGAAAAGTGACGGCCCCTTACGGGTCAGGCGCCGTCAAGATCATCTGGAGTAGGTTTTTTACGAGTGGGGGGAAATGTAAAACGAGCCTGGCGGGCTTCGCAGGCTACGCATCCCGGTTCGGGGATGACTTAACAAGGGGGTCGGGTGAGGAACCTGTTCATGATGAAAAAATTATAGCATTCCTTGTTCATTCTGATGAGGTCAGGTCAACAGATATTACGCGTTCAAATATACAGCCAAGAGGATTGTGAAATCGGCTGCCATATGTCCCAGCACTGGCGCAAGCAAACCCTGATCCACTCGCATGATCTGCCGCCAGAACCAGCCTGCAAGCATGAGTACAGCTAATCCATAGAGGATCCATCCCACTTGCAGCTTGCCGATCAGAATCAGGGCGTGGAAGCCGGCATACAGGAAATCGGAACCATAAAGACCTTTCGTTGGATTCCCTAAATACCCGCGCCAAAAATATTCCTCAACGAATGGGTTGACCAGCGCAAAATATGCAATGAAGAGCGGCCATGTCAGGGAATTTAGGCCCAGCGATTCAACCTGTGCGGGAAAATCAGACCCAACCCCAAAGTAATTCCACAGGAAATACAAAGTCACACCACTGCTTCCGCAAAGCAGGATGCTCAGAGCGGTCCACTTGATATTGTGGCTTTCGCCTAAAACCGAAATGGGGATGTTTGGTCTGGCAATCAAAAGTGAAGAGATAATGACAATATGGAAACCCAGCAATGCGCCCCACGCGCTGTGAAAATAAAAGATACCCAGAGCCACCGCCAGATACACCAGGGCCGGCGCGATCCATTTCATGAGACCTGGGTGATGATGCTCCGCTTTGCACCAGCGGACAGAAGGGCTTCTGCAATAGCCGAAGCTGTATCTTGTTCTACCAGCGCGATCATATTGCCGCCGCGCCCTCCGCCGCTCATCTTGGCTCCCAGCGCTCCAGCCTGGCGCGCCGCTGCGACCAGCTTGTCCAATTCGGGCGACGAAACGGTCATCTCCTGCAAATAGGTGTGATTTTCATCCATGAGCGCGCCCAGCATCCTGATCCAGCCCTCGCGGATCACATGGCGTGCGGCAAAGGATATATCTGCCACCTCGTCAAATACATTTTCCCATTTGGCTTTATTGGCCTCCCACAACTTTCTTACGTCGCCCACCGATTCTTTCGTGGGTGCTCGGATACCCGTATCGGCAATGACGATCGTAAACGGCTGGCTCACTTCGAAGGTTTCAATGGGCTGACCTTTGGTAAAGTAAACGGGTTTGGCATACGTAACGACTGTGTTGTCAATGCCGGAGGGTGTGCCGTGATGCAGTTTCTCGATCTCGTATGCGAATGCGCTGACTTCTTCATCTGTCATCGCGTACTGGATGTGTGTGGCTAACGCGCGGGTAAGGGCAACGGTCACTGCCGCGCCGGAGCCGAGACCGGAGGCAACAGGAATGGTCGAAGTGATTTTTATCTCCAGATTGGGAAAAGGCGAAATGCGCGAGAGGAAGAAAAGGTTATGGATGACAGAGGCAATCGGATGGTCGGAGGGGAGCGTGTTGAGCTCAGTGTGAAGGTTCACGTCTGGTGCGTCGATCCACGTCCCACCGGAATCCACGTCAGTGTCTGAGATTTCCACATCCGCATGCACTTGTGTCACAGGGACAGCCAGTGCAGGGCGTCCGTAGACGACAGCGTGTTCGCCGAAAAGGATAATTTTGCCAGGAGCGGAAGCTCTAGTCATGGTAGAGCGAGATACGCAAAGCGTCTCGCTTACGACAAATAAAAGACTGCCAGCACGGTCAAACCCCAAAGGAAAACCGTGACCTGCAGCGGGCGATCTTTGAGCGCCACTTCATCCGGCGCGCCCGCGGCATGACCGGTTTGGATCAATTGCAGGTACCGGAAGATGCCGTATACCACGAATGGAATGGTCACCATCATGGCATGGTTGGGCGGGAGATTGGGCGCGGTAAACGTGTACAACGAATACGTCACGATGGTGGTACCCGAGACGATGGTGATGTATTGGTCGATCAGCGGAAGGGTGTAACCGTCCAGCACTTTGCGGTGCGCGCTGGCGCCCTGCGCCAGCCGGGTCATTTCCGCGCGACGTTTGCCAAAACCAATGTAGAGCGAGAAGAGAGTAGTGATGACGTATAACCAGGGCGAAAAGCGTTCCACGATGATCAGGACGACGCCGGCAGCGACACGCAAGACAAATCCTGACGAGATGATCAAAACGTCCAGGATTGGCACATGCTTAAGCCAGCGTGAATATAAAATGTTGATCAGGAGATAGGAACCCAGGATAAGCGCCAGCCAGGGCGTAAGGAAATATGCGGCTGGCAGGGCAACCAAAATCAAAAAAATTGCGGTACCCCAGGCTACATTCAATGGCAGCTTCCCTGAAGCGATGGGGCGGTGTTTCTTTTCAGGATGCTTGCGGTCAGCCTCCACATCGGCAATGTCATTGAGCAGGTAGACCGCGCTGGAGATCAGACAGAACAAAAGGAAGCCGGCGAGCGTACGCAGGAACGCATCGACCATAAATAATTGCTTGTCGAAGATCAGTGCAAAGAAAACAAAGCCGTTCTTGGTCCACTGGCGCGGGCGCATGGTTTTTATAAGGGCGGAAAGCATGGCGTAATGATAACAGAAAAGGTCCGAGCGACTGACGGCTTGAAACCTTCGGAGTTGGAGAATTGGTTACAATACAACCTATGCCCAAAGTCCGTCTGGATGTATTGCTGGTAGAACGTGGATTGGTGGAATCACGCGCCAAAGCCCAGGCTATGATCATGGCAGGACAGGTGCGCGTAGCAGGTCAGACAACGCTCAAACCTGCCACCGCGGTCCCAGCCGATTCGCCGCTGACAGTTGATTCCGGCCCGCGCTTCGTTTCACGCGGCGGTGAAAAGTTGGAGGCCGCACTCGAAGCCTTCGATGTGGATGTGAGCGGGCTGGTGTGTGCCGATGTGGGCGCCTCCACAGGAGGTTTTACAGATTGTCTGCTGCAACGCGGCGCGGCCAAAGTGTACGCGATTGATGTGGGCAAAGGCATTTTGCACTGGAAACTTCGCAATGACCCGAAGGTGGCGGTCATGGAGGAGACGAACGCACGCTTCATTGAGTCTCTGCCCGAGCGGGTGGATCTGGTGACAGTGGATGCATCATTTATTTCGTTGAAGATCCTCCTGCCAGTGGTGAAGAGGTGGTTTGGACCTAACCCCCCGGCGCCCCCCTTCCCTTCGAGGGAAGTGGGGATGGGGGGGTTAGGTGTCATTGCCCTCATCAAGCCTCAATTCGAAGCCGGGAAAAAGGATGTCTCGCGCGGCGACGGCGTGATCCGGGATCCCGCCATCCATAAGCAGGTGTTATTGGATGTACTGGGGTTTGCTCAACGGGAGGGATTTTCAGTGCGCGGGCTGATCAGAAGTCCGTTGTTGGGGCCGAAGGGGAATGCAGAGTTTCCCGTATGGCTGAGTCAGGCGGCGGCCGAGGCGGGAGGTGATGATACCGATCTGTTGGTGGAAAATGTGCTGCCGAAATCATAAGGAGTTTTGGGCAAAAGCCCATAAAATCCCTCTGGTAAAATTCGTTCATGTCCCCATCTGACGATTCTGAATTCGATATCCACCATCCACAACCCTTACTGATCGTGATCTCGGGCCCCTCCGGCGCCGGCAAGGATACGGTCATGCAGCGTATGCAGGAGCGCGGCCTGCCATTCCATTTTGTGGTGACAGCCACCACACGTCCCAGGCGGCCCAATGAGGTGGATGGCAGGGATTATTTCTTTGTTTCGATGGATGAGTTTGCGCGCATGATCAACGAGGATGAATTGATCGAGCATGCCATCGTCTACGGCGATTACAAGGGCATCCCAAAACAGCAGGTGCGGGAGGCGCTGGCCAGCGGCAAGGATGTGGTGATGCGCATCGATGTGCAGGGTGCCGAGACGGTGCGCAAAATGGCGCCCGAGGCGTTGATGATCTTCATTACCACCGACAGCGAGGAGGAACTGGTGCAGCGCCTCGAGACGCGCAAGACCGAGACCCCCGATGCGCTGGCCATCCGCATTGCCACCGCGCGCAAGGAACTCAAACGCGTGGAGGCCTTTGATTATGTGATCATCAACCGTGATTTCCAGCTGGATATGACAGTGGATACGATCCGGGCGATCATCGAAGCGGAGCACCATCGTGTGACACCCAGAAAGGTCAGCCTGTGATCGACTCTCCGTCCGCCTCACCCCGGCCCACCCCGCCTCAACAACCCGTCGATAACGCTCCGGGCAAGCTTGTGCGGGTGCCTCTGCCACAATCCGCTCCTTATGTGACATATGCCTTGATCGGCATCACAGTTGCTTTTTATATGATGCAGGTAGCGAGCGTCATTCTATTCGATCCTCCACCCACTGCTTTTTCTAATATGGATTGGCTCGAATATTTGGGCGCGCGCGTCAACAGCGATATCCTCGATGGTCAGTTGTGGCGGCTTATAACACCTGCGTTGTTGCACGGCAATTTTCCGCATATTTTCTTCAACATGTACGCGCTGTTCTCCTTGGGCACAGGATTGGAACGCTATTTTGGGCACAGGCGATTTTTATTATTGTATGTGCTCGGCGCGTTTGCAGGAAATGTGGCTTCCTTTTTGTTCACCGGTGGAGCATATTCCGTTGGCGCCTCCACGGCAATTTTTGGACTCATTGGCGCGGAAGGTATCTTCTTTTATCAAAATCGAAAATTATTTGGCGACCAGGCCCGCGGCGCAATTGGAAATGTGATCTTTGTTGCGGCGATTAATCTATTGGTTATCGGTCGCATGGCTTTCATTGACAATTGGGGGCACATCGGCGGACTCGTTGGTGGGTTGATATTCACGTCTCTTGCAGGTCCGCTGTGGCGGGTGCAAACCACTATGACCGGCTACTCGCTCGTGGACCGCCGCCCAGCCCGCGACGTGATCGTCGCTGCGGCAGTGGTGCTGTTCGTTTTTGGCGCGCTGGCGTTGTGGGGGATGGTGAGGCAATAGGGGAATTCGGGATTGGTAATTGGTAATTTGTGGAAGATTGGCGAACTAGAGACTTGAGACCGGAGATTGGTGTGCGCTAGCGGAGGCTTGAAATGTGGACGACGCTTCAAATCGTTTTTGGCATCCTCGGCATTCTACTTGCCTGGGGAGGCGATAAACTTTCACTGCCCATCCTCACGTACGCCGGCATTGCGTGTTTTGGTCTGGCTGCAAGCGCGCTCGGTTGGGAGGCGATCTTCACACAACAGATCCAGTTGGGCAGCCGGCGCAGGGGAAACCGGCAGACATACACGGGCATTGCGGCGGTCCTGCATGGGATTCAATTCAACCTGATCGGTCTTTTCCTCATCGGCATCTCGCTCGTGATCTATTTGAACGAGCAGGATCAGATATCCGGGCGCGGGATTTTTTTACAATTCGTCCGCCGGCCCGGCATTCCGCTGCTGGTGTTGGGGATGCTGCTGCTTATGCAGGCGGTCATCACGCTCACGGGCTCGCACGAACTGAGGCAGGGCCCGCGCTGGGTCGTGATCATGAACCTGCTGGTTTCACGTTTCTTGCCGGGCGTCATTCTGGTGGTACTCGGTTTGGGCGCGATGTGGCTGGGCACTGTCGAAATCATGGCGCCAGAAGCGTTCGACGAGAGGGGTGGAGGATTTTTAGAAGTGTTGTATGGGTTGAGATAACGGTAATTCTGTTACAAAGGGTGGTTGAGTAGGGGTGAGTGCTGTTCTCAGCCCGTATCGAAACCACATTATTCTATTTCAAGTTTTATGATTGTTTCTGGTTTCGATACGACGGCGGAACGAACACCGCCATCTACTCAACCAGCCCGTCACTTTACGGCTTGACCTCAAATACCGCGCCGGCGCTGGTGCCCTGCACTTCGGGGAAGAAGGCTTGCCAGGCGTGTGCGGGGAGTACGCGATACTCTCCTGCCTGCAACGGGATGAGAGTGTACGTCAGCACATAGGTTCCGGCAGGGAGGAAGTTGGCAGAGAAGAGGATGCTGTCGTCGCGGATTTGGGGTTCATTGAACAGCCACCAGCCCCAGCCCTCGGCAAACGGATCCCTGTCATCGAACTGGACCTGCACTTCGGTTTCATCGACTCCCAGTTGACTCGTCTTGAGGTTGCGATTCAGGATCTCCATGCCAGCGGGGATGAAGTCTTCGACCTTCACGTAGTATGAGTCGTTAGGCAGGACCAACGACAATTGCGCGGTGATCGGTTGGTTGGAGCCCAGTTGGATGGAAGAAAGAGGCGAACAACCCCTCACGCGTGAGGTCGTGCTGCAAAAGACCCGGTCGATGCGCATCCCATTATCCAACGGTTTCACATCCTGTACGGGGCGGTTGACATTCAGGACCGCGTTGTAGTACAGGCGGCCCAGCCCGTCTTCGCGGTTGATGGTGAGGAGATTGGCTGTGTTCGCCGCAAGGAATTCGAGCGGCACGCTGGCGGTCAGCGGCTCGATCTGGATCCCCGCGATGTCGCCACTGGTGAGTGGATTTCCATTGAGCGCGGCGTTGAACGAGAAATCGGCGCGCATGTCACCGATGCCCACCATAGCTTCGTTCAGCGCTACGATCGCCCAGGCGTTATCGTGGCCGAGATTCCATAACCCGCTCGCATCACGGTGAGCGGCCAGGTAATGGACGGCATTTGCTAATACCTGGTTGGTCGGGTCGAGTTGTGAGAGCGCGTACAGGACCACCGAGGTCGTATAAATCGTCGAGCCGCGCGTGAAGATGTTTTCACGCGGCGTTTCCCAGTGCGCGCTCGAGGCGGTCTGAACGGCGGAGGATTGAAGGTTTGAAATCAGATCGCGCACGCGCGTATCGGCAGGGTTCAGTTTGTTGAGAGTGAGCGCCAGCCAGGCCTGGCCCGCAGGACTGAAGCGATTGCGTTCGTCGAACAACCTGCCTGCGATGTTCGCGTCGGCGGCCCCCAGCTGGCTCAACGTGAATTGGATGAACGCCACATCATTGAGCGATTCACTTTTCGTGTCTGCGTCCACGGCGGGCTGCGCCTCCTGTAGATAGGTCGCGGCCCGATTCAATACATCTTCGTTGACCGTTCCACCGATGAGATGGGCTCGCTGTAAACCGAAAAACACATAGGCGGAAATGTACGGGTCAGAAGGCCCCTCTCCCGTCCCCCCATAAAGGGGGGAGGCTCTCCACCAGCTCCAGCCGCCGTCCTGGTTTTGCAGGCTCACCAGACGGCTGACACTGGCATTGAGATCGGATATGACGCGTTTGGACAGCGCTTCATCATTAAGTCCCGCGCCGTTCAAGGCACGATAGACCTCGATGTTTGGTAACAGATAGGATACCAGTTCTTCAGCGCTCTGTGTTCCCTCGGGCGGGCGCATCGCCTCCAACGCCGATAACAGGTTGCCAGCCAGCGAGGAACTGAACTCCACCTCCAGGCCTCCGCTGGTGGGCACGAACGTGCGCGGTAGCGATATGATCTCCTGTTGGGAGGCCGCGCCTTTCAATATCCCGCCCGTAACGAATGCCTGCGGAGAGGTGTAATGCAAGATGGGCAGCTTGCCCCACACGGGACGCGCCGAGTCTTGCAGAGATGGCGTTCCGCTGGTCGTGACCGAGAAGACCAGGTCCGCGAACTCTGCCTGGCTGGTTGTGCCCCACCATTCCAGTCGGTGACGTTCATTCGGCGGGATCTGCACATTGAGCGTAGCCTTGCCCGGGTCATCGAGCACAAAGCCGTCGCTCTGCAAATTGACCGCCACCTGCACTGAATCGGGCGTGTTGTTATTGACGATGGCCGCCATCAACACATGGTCGCCGCTGACCAAAAACCTGGGCGTCACAGGCCGGATCAACAATGGCTTGGTGGAAACAAGCTCCGCTTTGGCCTGACCGACTCGGGTATCCAGGGTAAGCCCGCGCACATCGATATTCCAGGTGGTCAATGAGTCCGGCAGGGTCATTGTCACTTGAGCGCGCCCATCCGAGTTGGTGATGAGTGACGGATTCCAATAGGCAGTATCCGGGAAGTCCTCGCGCAAGAAGAAAAAGCCTCCATCGCCTCCGCCACCCCTTCCGCCGGGCTCAGCCACATCACGTCCGCCATAGACCACGAGGGAAAGGCCTGTCTCGATGCCGAGTGGCTGGTTTTTATAAAACGCGGGAAGTATGTCCTCCGCGTTCGGATCTGCCAGCGCCAGCACGGCCTTATCCACCACCGCAAATGAAAATTCACCTTCTACTGGCTGGCCCTGAACGTCGGTCACGATCACATCGAACGTGACCGACTCGCGCGGCCCGGCCTCCGGCGGATTCGCTGCAATTTGCACGTTCAATTGCTGTGCCTCCGGCGCAACAGGAATGTTCACCAGCCCTCTTCTGAAGTCATTGCCTTGCCCTAACGCGATGACGCTCAGGTACACGTTTGGCGCGTCATCGGCGGTGAGTGGTAATGAATATTCCGAGCCGCTTCCGCTCAGCGTAATCACCTCTGCTTTGGAAACGGTACCGCGTTCCACGGTTACGAGCGCCAGCGAATTTGTCGCGAACGGGTTCGGGATAAATACTTTGGCCGTCTCGCCTGCTTTGTATGACTCCTGATCCGCTTTGAGTTCCAGCCTTTGATTCGGCAGATCGGGCCAGGCCGCGCTCCCTGCACCGCCCACCCAGATGAGAATTTGGGCGCGTGTGCCCTCTCCGCTCACATCCAGTATGAACGTCCCGGCGTTGGGGGGTTCAAAAGAAAGCCGTGCCCTGCCGTCTGGGCCGGTGGAGAGATTGCTGCTGCTCACAGGCGTATAAACCGGTGTATAGGTTGGGAAGCCATTGGTATTGGTTTCCTTTTCCCAGCGCACCTGCTTGAATTCGGCCACCAGCCTTTTATCACCAGAACCATTCCCGGCCCAGTCTACGGTGTACACGTCAAACCCGATCGCCGACTTGGCCGTGCCAAACCACCGGTCAGGGCGCAGGCCGATATAAAAATCCGCGGGATGGACTCGCAACTCCGCGCGCGCGCTGACGGGCAGGCCCGATTCGTCCTCCGCGGTCACTTCCAGCGTGACGACTTGCCCCGACTCAGACTCAGGGATGGCTGGCAGCTCAATGGACAGAGTTCCCTTCGGCGACGTCTGACCCGTCCCTTCGCCAATCTGCAGACCAAAGAGTCCAGAACGAAATGCATTGGGAAGGCGGAATAGATCCAGCCATGAGTTGTCAAAGAGACCAGTCTGGAAATTTGGCAGATAAAAATAATCGGGCTCGGCAAAAATCGTCCAGCTCACCTTCACGTTGCCGGCCGGGGCATCGAAGAAATAGCGCGCGTTGACATTGGCTGTGGTGGTCTCACCCAATTTGATCTCGTCTTTCGCGAAATCAACACTCAAATCGATTTCAGGTTTACGATACTCTGCCACCTGAAAAGAGAAAGAGAAGTTGAGAACCAGGTTCTGGAACGTGTAATATCCCGGCACGGCTTCGGCGGGAATTTCAAACTGACCATTGAACGTGCCGTAGGGAGAAAGCTGCAGGTTGAAATCTGAGAGCTTGGTGCCGTTCGCATCGCTGAGTGTGATGGGAATAGCACTGACCGTTGGCAACTGATAGCGGCCATTGAAGGCCTCCCGCGCCACGCCGCGAAAATAGACCGTCTGCCCGGGGCGATAGATGGGACGGTCGGTGTACATATAAATTTCAGTATGTGGTTTCTCCACATTCTGCCCATACCCAAAGTCATAGGTGCTGATACCCAGGTTCCAATTGTTGATGGCCAGGGCAAAGTTCTCATCGCCGGGCGCGCCGAGAACTGCATAGACCTGGCTGTAGGGTTCTCGCTCACCGATGCCTTCGACCTGCCAGATCCCATTGGAGTCCGTCGTACCGGAGCCCAGTGGAACGCCCGCCTTGTCGTAAATCACGATTGGCGCATTCGCGACCGGCCTTTGGGATGGCAGGTCCACTGCCCATACAAAGGCCTCCGTCGCGCCAAGCTTGAAGGTGAGGTTCACCTGGCTTGAGGTGACAAAATACACCATCTTCGATTGTTCCTGGATCTGCGGCGACGAAGGGCGTACGTAATATAAGCCCGTAGGCAATTGACCATTCTCCTGTGTAAGGCTGAGCTGTACTTCCTGCGGCTGGCCGGAGGTTGAATCGAAAGCCTGCGAGATGGTGACTGCATTCGCAGGGACATAGGCCTGCTGGTTTTCATAGGAGTTTTGCAGTGAGAAGAAATCTGGCAGCGAAAGCGGTGCCACGGTGATATCCGCATTTTGAACATTCACCACATTGGCATACAGCACAGGTTCATCGGGCCGCACCAACGTGACGGCGGACGCATACACTTTGGGTGTGATGGCAGGCGGTAGAGGCGGCGTTCGCATTTGCAGTGGGTAGGGTTGACCCAGGGGTTGTCCCCACCGGTCTTTGAGGTCCCCAGATAACTCGATCACATAATCGGTGTCTGGTGTGAAATTTCCATAGAGGATCAGGCCTAGGTCATCTTCTGTCGTAGCCACCTGGAGATCATCCACAGCCGGAGTCACGGTCACCAGAGATTCATGCTCACCTTTGGCTAGCGGCGCGCTGAATATGAAAGTCGTCATACTGAATTCGGTCCTGGACGAAGTCACGACAAAGTTGTCGTAGGTCCTTAAGACCGCGCCATAGGCCGTGCCGAGCGTCATAGCGCCGCGCGATTTTGCCTCCGCACCCACATTCAAAATGTGACCCACGTTGCGCGCCAGCAGTGTATTGGGCTCGAAGGTCAGCTCGGTCGCATCATCGTTCCAGGTGAACTTTCCACTCACTGCGCCTTCTGTGCCGCTGAAACTGAAATTCGCCTCCACGCTTTCGGTGTTCATCGGCTGATTGAACGTCAGCTTGATTTGCGGATCAAGCGGGAGGAGCTCTGCTTCAGAAGGGCTGACCGACACGACCTTGGGCGCAGCGGTGACGAACTTCCAGGCATTGCCCTCGATGCCCGCGAAGCCGACGCTTGTGACTGATTTCAGATTCCCATCCAGGCTGACGGCATATTCTGTCCCGCCAGCCAGGGCCGGCTCGGGATAAAAGATATACGTGCTGGTGTTGATCCATTCACCTTTTCCCGTAGCGGGAGGCACCAGCGTGAACGCCGGCGGCAGGGAGGCGGAGTCCGCACCCAGAGGCACGATGGGCTGATTGAAGGACGCCACAATCGCAGATTCGACGTTGACATCGGTGGCATTGGCTTTTGGCAGGGTGTTGGTGGTATGCAGGTAATCGGCCACCGTGTAGGAAAGCTCAACCGGTTCCTGACTTCCAAATCCTGTGGCGGATTGAATGGAATTTGCCAGTGTGACCTTCAAGTCTGTGTTCGGTTGATAGGGTTGAGTGGGAATGAATACCAGCGTCGCTTCGTCGTTCCAGGTAAAGGTTCCCGATGGAGTTCCACGGAGGGCTGATTCAACGGATGATTTGTTCATCGCCTGGTTGAAATAGAATGTGATGGGCGAGAGATGTCCGATGACCGCGTGCTGAGGTGGATCCGTTTCAATGAGTGCCGGAGGAAATGCCTGTTGTGCGGCTGCGCTCGTCGGCGCGGACCCTACATTTCCGCTCGGCGTCGCAGTCGGTGCGATGAAGTTTGGGATGGGAAGGTTTGGCGCGCCGGAGCAGGAGGCAAGGATCAGGCTGGCGAGCAGGAAACAATTCAAAGTGAGCAGGAAGCGGCGTTTCATCATACGTCCTTTGAGAAAAAGAATTGTCTCAAGTCATTATACACGTGTTAACTATGCTCAAACGACGTCCTCGGCGGGTATTCTGCGCCGAGGACGTCGCACAGAGCAAATCGAATCAAAAAGGACACGGCTGCTTTCCGTGTCCTTTTGAGATATCCTGATTATTGATCCGCTACGAGCAACGCATTTTCGATCTTCTGTTGGAATTCGTTGATGGGCTGTGCCCCGTCAATGGTTTCGGTCTTGACCTCACCGTTGACCTTGTAGGTCATGACGAAGTAGGGGGTACCCTGCATGCCGGCATCCTGCCCATCGGTAAGATCCTGTTGCGCCTGATCTTCATATTTGCCGCTGTTGTAACATTCATTGAAAGCGTTCATATCCAGGCCAATGCTTTCAGCCATGGCTTTCAGCCTGCGGTCGGTGAATGAGCCCTGGTCCTCCACGTCGCGGTTGTTGGCAAAGAGCGAGGCGTGCATTTCCCAGAACTTGTCCTGATCGGCAGCGCAGTAGGCAGCGGCAGCCGAATCTTGTGATTCGGTGCGAACACCGCCCAGGTTATTGCTAACAAAATTGCCTGCCGAGCGGTAGGTGAGATAGACCTTACCGGTGTTTATAAAGTATTCCTCTAGGAGAGGCTGTGTGTCCATGGCGAACCTTTCACAGAACGGGCATTGGAAATCGGAATACTCCACGATCTGGATCGGCGCGTTCGGGTCGCCCATGGAATTGCGGTCCACTTGTGGTTTGGGCCCAACATCGACGGGGACAATATCAGTAATCGGCCGGAGTGACGGCCAGATAAACCCCAGCACCAGGAGGGCCGCACCCAGCGCGATGAAAATCATGGTGCGCACGCGGGTGGCTTGTTCCTTCTGCCTGGCCCGCTCACGACGTTCCTGGCGTTTGTTCTTCTTCTCTTCCTTCATGATGACTCCTTCAATGTAGATGTGTCTCGGCGCAGATTTTCCCATGCCCACATAGTTTTGTCTAGTAGAAGGTTAGGGAGGAATAAGAAGTTACTCCCTGGGCCTTGCCGTGTATTCTGTATGCGGACGATACAGAACACGCGGATGTCGCGGAAAATCCTTCAAATTTTGCCGTGTGATCCGCGAAACTTGCCGAAGGTGCGACCAACGGGAGTGTCGAAGTATCCGTATACCAAAAGGTTAAATCATGGAGAATCCGAATGAATCAATTTTAGAGAAGTAATAAATGTTCGTTATATAATTAGAAAGATGGATGACCGTGAATTGCTGCAGAAGTATGAACCGGTTCTGCGTTTTGCAAAGAGCGAACGATTCTTCCCCATGGCGGTTGAGCCTTATCTCGAAAGGTGTTCGATCTTTCCCAGCGGTCCTCAGGGAGTGGTGGGCCTGCTGGCACACTTGAATGAGCCTCTGATCACATCCATTGGCAGATTGCGGAGCGGGGAATATTTTTTGCGTTTCGTCAACGACCCGTTGATCGCTTCGGATATCTGGGTATGGTGGGGCATCCTGACCGTCGCCGCGCTGGGCCTGGGGTGGTTCGCCGCTGGCTGGGGCGGAGTGGCAGCCGTGCTTGTGGTCTCCTTGTTGGCCGCGCTCATCATCTTCATCCAGGCCTCGCCGCTTCGTTTGCGCATCTTTCCGGCCATCTTTGCGGCGCTGTTCTTCTTTATCTTGGAGGCGGCCCCAATCTGGTTTTTTCTCAGGCCGCATTCATTCCTGAGTGTGCAGGTTGAGTATCTGGTTTTGTTCCCGACCTACCTGTTGGGGTTGTTTTACCTCTCGCTGCGGACGATGAAATTCATCTTCGATCGCATCATCCCTGAACTGCCTGGCGTGGTACTGGATATCCTTTCACGGGCGAACGAGTCGGTGGCGCGCAAGTCTTATTATCAATATGCAGAGATGTCCGAGCAGGAACGTCAGCCCGTTTACTATGGACAGGTGATCCGGAAGCAAGATGAAGATGGGAATGATTGGAAGATCCTGCAATACCATTTCTTTTACGCCTTCAACGATTGGCGTCTGGCTGCCAATGGCATCAATCACCACGAAGGCGATTGGGAAATGGTGGCGGTTTACCTCAAGAACGATGGGCCCTATGCCATGCTGTTCTCGCAGCACGGTTCCGGCGCGATGAAATTATGGAGCAACGTGCGGTGTGTCAAGGATAAAGACGGAAACGAGACCATGCATCCGCTCGTCTATGCCGCCCTGGGCTCACACGCCAATTACAGTAAACCAGAGGTGATCCGCATGCATCACCTGGTGAACGAGGGATGGGTGCAGCGCTTCTTGTACTGGCTCGATGGCCTGATCCATTTTCTATTCATGCTGATTAACCCCAGCCAGAAGGACAGGCAGATCGCTTTGCAGGAACTGGCCATGCACCCGGCTACCGCCCTGACGGAGGAATCTTTTGCCAGCCTGCGCGATGAGCAGGACCATTACGTCGTCAGCCTGCCGATGGAGATTGCCACCGGAGATGGGTTTCGCATTGGGGTGGATGGCGGTCGCCGACATGAGGAGGTTGGCAGGTCCAGTAGTTATCTTAAGCGCATCATGTCTAACCGGCCGGTGACTCATCCAGCCTCCAGCACGTGGAAGCCGGTGGTTTTATCCCCTGAATTGGAATGGGTTCAGTATCAGGGTCTGTGGGGGGTAAAGAGCAGGCTGGCCGACGAGTCCGGCCCGCCCGGGCCGAAATGGCGCAGGCCCGATAAATTCTTTACGATCTATCCGCGCCAGAGGTGGGAGAGTCCGCTGGAGTGGTTGAGGGAGTTGGAGAAAAAAATATTTCCGCCCGGAGCGGACACTGAGCGACCCTGAGCGTAGGCGAAGGGGAGACGAAGTGGCAGTCGAAGGGCGCTTTGATTCAAATAGGAGATTGTTATGTGTCGTCGTCCTTCGACTACGCCATCTGAAGAGCGGATAGCTCCGCTCAGGACGAGACTACCGCTTTCCACCTCGCATATACCGCCTGTGACAATAATCTTCCCGCGCTTTGCTCGCGCGTGACCAGTTCTCCCATTTCGATCTTTCCCCCAAAGCCATTCATCATATCTTCCATGGCTTGTGCCACATGGATTGCAGAAGCGCGCACGGCATACACTGTTGTGACCACAAACAAGGGGCTATCGCTCAAACAGGCTCTGCATGCTTCCAATAAATTCGGCAGGGACTTGTACACTTCCCACACTTCGCCTTTGGGACCGCGCCCGAACTTGGGCGGATCCAGGATGATACCATCGTACTTCACGCCACGCCGCGCTTCACGCTGGACAAACTTCGACGCGTCGTCCACGATCCAGCGGATGGGTCTATCCTCCAGTTGGGATAAGGCCTGGTTTTCACGCGCCCAACTCACCGATTTTTTCGAAGCGTCCACATGAGTCACTTTAGCGCCTGCAGCCGCGCCGGCTACAGAGGCGAGTCCCGTATATCCGAACAAATTCAAAACATTGATCTCTCGTTTCGCTTGAGCAATTAATTCGCTAAACCAATCCCAATGCGCCGCAACTTCCGGGAACACGCCTAGATGGCGTCCCGGTGTCGTCATCACCCAAAACTTCAGCCCCCCCTCGCCTCTAAGGAGAGGGGGACGGGGGGTGAGGTCATAATGCATCTCCCACCTCTCCTCCACCTTCTTCTTAAAATCCCAATGCCCGCCGCTTTCCTCACCCGTGGGGATGAAAACTGCATCTGCGCGCTTCCATTCCCCGTTAGGGTCCAGCGCACGCTTCCACACGGCTTGTGACTCGGGTCGCACAAAAACGTATTTGCCGAAGCGTTCGAGTTTCAAACCCTCGCCACTATCCAGCAATGCATAGTCTTTCCAGCGCGCCGATTCAAGCAAAGTGAATGGGACAGTTTGGGTCATATATGGATAGGACTATAGAGGGAGTGGGGGAATTTGTTACACACACTTGATTTTTCCCTCAAACGGCGTATAATATGGGAAAAAGTGGTAGAAAGTGGTAAGAACGCCGGCAATCCCGGCGTTCACCAGTTAAATAGGATTATAGCACAAATGTTCTTGGGCCAGTTCCAACACAGTCTCGATGACAAAGGGCGCCTGATGATCCCGGCGCGATATCGTGACTTGCTGGCGCCAGGCGCTTTCATCACCCAGGGCTTCGATCGATGTTTGATGGTGATGACCGATTCGCATTTCAATGAAATGTATGCCATCCTCAACGGTTTGAACATGGCGGACCAGTCGGCTCGCCAGTTGCGCCGACTGATCCTTTCGAATGCATACGCTGTGGAAGTGGACAAAGTCGGGCGCATCCTCGTGCCGCAAAACCTGCGGGAATTCCTCGGCATCACGAACGGCGAACTCATCGTTGTCGGGCAGGGCGATTACTTCGAAGTGTGGACGACCGCCGAATGGAAGTCCCAAATGGACAGCCTGCAGGACGTGGAAACCAATGCTCAACGCTTCGCCGCACTCAATTTTTCAAAGAACTTTTCCTCGTAGTGACGACTTCAGTCGTCAACGACAAGAACGACTAAAGTCGTTACTACGTTATGAATGACTCACCGCACCAACCTGTACTTTACAAAGAGATTATACACGCGTTGCAACCTCATAATGGCGGACGTTATGTAGACGGGACAGTAGGCGCGGGCGGCCATGCCCGCGGTATTTTGGAGGCGTGTGCGCCAGATGGGCGGCTGCTGGGTCTCGATCTGGATCCACAGGCGCTGGCGATCGCTCGTAAGATCTTGGCTCCTTACGAGCATCGCATCCATCTGGCGCAGGCCTCCTATACGTCTCTAGCCGCACAACTCAAGCAACTCGGTTGGAATGAAGTGGATGGCATTCTGCTCGACCTGGGCGCCTCTTCGATGCAGTTCGACACGCCCGAACGAGGTTTCTCCTTTATACAGGATGCCCCCCTGGACATGCGCTTCGGACCTCACGTCCCGCAGACCGCCGCCGACATCGTAAACAGTTATTCAGAACGGGAACTGGCTGACTTGATTTACGAATATGGCGAAGAACGGGACTCTCGCAAAATCGCACGTGCTATCGTCAAAGCCAGGCCGCTTCACACCACCCGTGAGCTGGTCGCTGTGATCGAAGCCGTGTCTCCCCGCCGAGGCGATCGCATCCACCCTGCGACGAGGACATTCCAGGCTTTACGTATCGCGGTGAATGAGGAATTGACTTCCATAAAAGAAGTGCTGCCGCAGGCAGTGGCCGCACTAAAGCCTGGAGGCAGGCTCGCAGTGATCTCCTTCCACTCGCTGGAGGATCGAATCGTCAAAGCCTTCTTCCGCGAGCAAAGCAAAGATCTGGTCAACCCGCCGTATGAAAGAATATATCAAGAGGAACGAAAAGCAACGCTGAAAGAGGTAAACCGAAAACCAATTACGCCCTCGGAGGAAGAAACAAAAACCAATCCGAGAGCACGCAGTGCGAAACTCCGCATTGCACAAAAACTGTAAATTCATTTTTTACCACGAAGTACACAATGGGGAAGGAGAAACAACCTCAAGATTCTTCCTTCGTGAGCTTTGTGCCCTTTGTGGTGAAGATTTTGAATGTCGACCAATCGCCCAAATCAAAAGGTCGTTATGCAGGTACAGGCAACACAACTTATTCACGCATATAAACAGGCTCCCTGGCGGGTTCAACGCCAGTATGTCGGCGCGTTCCTGCTGGCTGTCATTGGGGCGGCCATGATCGCCGCGCTCTATCTACAGGTCACCGCGGGCGCGGCCCGGGCCGGGCGCGAGATTCAGGAAATGCGCGTCAAGATCACAGCTGTGCAGCGGGCCAATGCCGACCTGGAGACCCAGCTCGCCAAACTGACTTCTTCTGCCGAGATGCAGCGCCGCGCCACAGAATTGGGCTATCGCCCCGTCAAACCGGGCGAACTGGATTATGTGGCTGTGCCAGGCTATATTCCGCCTGAGCCGGCCATCCTGCGCGTGGCCGAAGATGCTGGCTACTTCCCTCAACCTGTGCCAGCCGAATATACACAATCCCTGCTCGAGTGGTTCGACGAGCGCATCAAGGCCGGAGTACTGCGATGAGACAGCAATATGCCATCCGCTCCCTGATCCTGGTGATTGGCTACGCTATGGTCGGCCTGGCGGTCATCGCTCAGATGATTCGCATCCAAAACAGCGACCAAGCCAAGATCTTTCTCTCACACGGCGACCAATACTCTGGCGAATTCCGCATGTTCTACCCCGAACGCGGCGAAATCTATGATCGGAATGGTCATTTACTGGCCGGCAACCGCACCGTTTATGAAGTGGGTGTCAGCCTGGACGAGATGAAGGACCCGACAGCATTGTCTACCCTGCTGGGGCTCTACCTGGGCAAGACCTACGAAGAGGTGTACAACCAGCTGACCAACTCACCAAAGGAATGGCAATATGTCGTCGTGCAGGATTATGTAGGCGATGAGACAGTTGTCGCCCTTCAGCGCATCGTGGAGGAGAAAAGAACCGCTGGTGACACCAGCTTGAATGGCCTGAGCTTCAAACCGCACTTTCAGCGCAGCTATCCGGAAAGTGCCCTGGCTTCGAATGTGCTGGGCTTTGTCACCCGCGATGGGCGCGGCTACTTCGGCATCGAAGAAAAATACAATGACTTGCTCGCCGGAAACCCCGTGCAAGTGTGGGTGCCCACCGACCCTAACAAAGCCACCGAGATCCCGCGCGTGCCCAATGGCACAACGCTGGTCCTGACGCTGCATCGTGACCTGCAGGCGAAAGTCGAAACAATTTTGGATGAAGCGCTCACCAAGTACGGTGCGGCGAACGGTGCCATCATCGTCATGGATCCGCGCAAAGGCGACATCCTTGCGATGGCAACCACCCCGCGCCTGGACCTGAATAACTACAGCAATTATTTCTCCCTGTATGATAATGGCTCTCAATATAACCGCGCCATCGGCATGGCCTATGAAACCGGATCCGTCCTGAAGATTCTGACCATGGCAGCCGCGCTCGATACTGGCACGGTGACTCCTGACACCACCTTTATCGATACCGGCTCCATTGAGGTGGGCGGCATCACCATTTGGAACTGGAACCGCCAGCCGTGGGGGCAGCAGAACATGACTGAATGTCTGCAGCATTCGCTCAACGTCTGTTTGGCGTGGGTCTCTTCAGAGATGGGTCCGCAGGCTTTTTATGGGTACATGGAGCGTTTTGGCCTGGGTCATCAGACTGGCATCGATCTTTCCGGCGAAGCGATGGGCCGGCTCAAGGTTCCAGGTGATACGGATTGGTATCCCGTGGACCTGGGCACCAATGCCTTTGGGCAGGGCGTTACCGTTACACCTTTGCAACTGCTCATGGCTGCCACCGCCATTGCCAATGATGGGAAAATGGTCACGCCTCATGTCTTATACGCCATGCTGCGCGATGGTCACCAGTACAATGTCCCATCGCAATATGCCGGTTCACCCATCCGGGCCGAGACTGCCGAAACGCTCACCCAAATGCTCAGTGCTTCACTCGAAAAAGAATCTTCCCTGGCGCTCCTGCCCGGTTATCGGCTGGCAGGCAAAACCGGCACTGCACAAATCCCAACTGAATTTGGTTACAACCAGTCACAGACCAACGCTTCTTTCATTGGCTGGGGCCCCGTGGATGACCCGCAGTTCATGGTCTTTGTGTGGCTGCACAAACCCAGCGCCTCTATTTGGGCCTCGGAAACTGCGGCGCCTGTATTTTCACAGGTAGCCGAACAGACAGTCATTATGCTCAACCTTCCGCCGGACCTGGTCCGCAATCAATACGGTTCAAGGTGATATGCTAACCATCGCTGACGCAATCGAGGCCATCACAGGTTTTCGCCCCCCCTCTGAGGTAGTCATCACCGAAGCAGTGATCGATTCGCGTCAGACGATTCCCGGTTCGCTGTTCGTTGCCATTCCTGGTGAAAAGGCGGATGGACATGACTTCATCGGCGAGGCTTTCAAGCGCGGGGCCTCTTTTGCTTTAATCCAAAGGGAAGGGGACGCTGCTTTCCGCACCCTCGATCTGCGCGCCGTTTCATCAGCCGATTCGTTTCGGACGTTTGATTTCACCACGCCGTTTTGCCTGCGCGTGGATAACACCACTGCCGCCCTCCAGAAGATCGCGCGTTTCTGGCGCCGCAGATTGCAGCTGCGCGTGGTGGGCATTACCGGCAGTGTTGGAAAATCCACCACCAAGGAAATGATCGCAGAGGTGCTTAGCACGCGCTACCGTACGTTGAAAAGCCCGGGCAATTTGAACAACGAAATCGGCTTGCCCATCACTATGCTGCGACTGAGTTCTGGCTATCAATGTGCGGTGATGGAGATGGGGTTTTATGTGCCTGGCGAGATTGCGTTTCTGTGCGATCTTGCCCTTCCGCAGGTGGGTGTGGTCACAAACATCGGCACGGTCCATGCCGAACGCGCCGGTTCACAGGAGGCCATCGCCCGCGGCAAGTCGGAACTGGTTCAGGCGTTGCCCTCCGCTCCCGAAGGTGTGGCAATCCTCAATTTTGATGACCCGTGGGTCCGCAAAATGGAGGAGAAGACCAAGGCGCGCGTCTTCTTCTATGGTTTATCACATGAGGCGCATCTCTGGGCCGATCAGGTGATTGGGCTGGGATTGGAAGGCATCCGCTTCCGCTTGCATTATCAGGGTGAGACTCTGCATGTGAAGATTCCGCTCATCGGTCGTCACTCGGTTCATACGGCTCTGCGCGCCGCGGCCGTTGGGCTGGCCGAAGGCATGAACTGGCAGGAAATCCTCGAGGGGCTGAGCCAGGGACACAATCAACTGCGTCTGGCCGCCGTCCGCAGTGAAAATGGTGCCTTGTTGTTGGATGATACCTACAATGCCTCGCCCGAGTCCATGCTGGCTGCACTAAACCTGCTCAGTGAATTGGATGGCCGCAAGGTGGCTGTGCTGGGCGAGATGTTGGAGCTTGGCCAATATGAACGCGGCGGACATGAGATGGTTGGTCTGCGAGCCGCGCAGGTGGCGCAGGTGCTGGTCACGCTGGGCCAGCGGGCTCACATCATTGCCGAGGCGGCACGTCGCGCCGGAATGAAAAAGGCGAGTATCGCTGAATTTGATGAAATCGATCCACTGATGGAATGGTTGAGAACCAACCTCACCAAAGAGGACGTGGTGTTGATCAAAGGCTCGCATGGATTGCGCATGGATCGTATCACCGCCTCGCTGGAGGTGCGTTCTTGAACCACACCGCGCTTGTGCTGGGCCTGGCGATGTTATCTTTTGTGATGACGGTGATTTGGGGCACACCCTTATTACGCGTGCTCCGGCATTTCAGGATCGGCAAACTGATCCGTGTGGAGGAACCGGGCCACCACAATGTGAAGATGGGCACTCCCACCATGGGCGGTGTGTTATTTATCCTTCCGGTACTGTTGTTAACTGGCCTGCTCAATGCCGCCTCGTTGATCGGTCTCAACGTGACCGGACGTTCGGTGCTGGTGCCGCTCATCGTAATGGTTTCATATGGCGCCCTCGGCGCCTTGGACGATTGGGAAGGCATCCGCGGCAAACGCCGCGGCCATGGCCTCCGCATCCGTACGAAATTCCTGGCGCAAATCGTTTTGGCATTGGGAACCGCCTTTGTTTTGAAATACGGCCTGGATGTTCCGGAGATGATCCTCCCGGGGGTGCAACTCAACCTTGAGCTTGGCTGGTGGTATATCCCGATCGCGGCCTTCGTGATCGTGAGTGAGACGAATGCCATCAATTTCACCGACGGGCTGGATGGCCTGGCTGGTTTGATCTCAGCCACAGCGTTTGCGGCGTTTGGCGGGATCGCGCTGATATTTGGTTATATCTACCTGGCGCAATTTTGTTTTATCATCGTGGGCGCGCTGTTCGGCTTTTTATGGTTCAACGTGCACCCAGCAGAATTGTTCATGGGTGATACTGGCTCACTTTCACTTGGTTCGACACTAGCCGTGGTCGCGTTGATGACAGGTCATTGGCCCCTACTTCTAGTAATCGGGATCGTCCCACTGTGCGAGGCGTTGAGCGATGTCATTCAGATTGTATATTTCAAAGTGACTGGCGGCAAACGTTTTTTCAAAATGGCTCCGCTCCATCTGCATTTTGAATTGCTGGGTTGGAGTGAGACCCAGGTGGTGCAGCGTTTCTGGTTGATCGGCTTGCTGGCTGCCATGGTCGGCATGGGGCTCGCATTGGTGTAATTGGCTATTCGTAATTGGTAATTACCATTTACCAATTACTTACTTGAAGATGATGAAAACGAACTGGAAAGACACTCGCGTTTTGATTTTGGGAGCAGCCCGCCAGGGCCTGGCTTTGGCGCGCTGGCTTTGCCTGCATGGAGCCAACGTCACGTTAAGTGACACACGCAGTGCGGAGGAGTTACACGTTGCGCGTGAGTCGATGGCTGAATACCCGATTCAATGGGCCCTGAGCGGGCACCCTCTCGAACTGCTTGATGCTACCGATGTACTCTGTCTCTCTGGCGGGATCCCGCTCATACTCCCGATTGTGGCTGAGGCCCTTAAACGCGGCATTCCACTCTCGAACGATTCACAGGTGTTCATGGAAGTGGTTCCCTGCAAGACAATTGGCATTACCGGTTCGGCCGGCAAAACCACCACCACCACGATGGTCGGAAACATGGCAAAGATTTCCTATGGCGATAAAGTTTATGTAGGTGGTAACATCGGCGACCCGCTGATCAACTATGTCGACTCAATGCAACCTGATGACATCGCCATCCTGGAACTCTCCTCTTTTCAACTGGAGCAGATGACGACCTCGCCCAATATAGCTGTGATCCTGAATATCACGCCGAATCACCTTGACCGCCACGGCACCATGGAAGCCTATACTGCTGCCAAGGCGCGCATCCTTGAATTTCAATCAAAGGAGGATGTTGCCATTCTTGGACGTGATGACCACGGGGCCTGGAGTCTGAGAGACAAAGTAAAAGGAAAGCTGCTTACCTTCAGTTTGCATGAATTGGAGGAAGGGCTGGACGGCGCGTATTACCACGATGGGTTGTTGAACCTGCGTGCGGGAAATGCTTATCTGCCTTTGATGTTGCGTGAAAAGATTCAGCTGCGCGGGGATCATAACGTGTTGAACGTGCTGGCTGCGTTTGCGATCGGACATGCCGCTGGCTTCCGATTGGATGCAATGCTCGAAGTTGCCGAGGAATTCCGCGGGGTGCCGCATCGTCTGGAACTGGTGCGTGAATGGAATGGAGTACGCTGGTACAACGATTCGATGGCGTCCGCACCCGAACGGAGCATCGCGGCGATCCGTTCCTTTGACGAGCCGATTGTGCTGCTGCTGGGCGGGCGCGACAAGGATCTGCCCTGGGAGGATTTGATGCAGCTTGCCAGCCAGCGTGTGGATCATGTGGTGTTGTTTGGCGAGGCGGCGGAAAAGATTCAGAAAACCGTGGAGGGCCTCGGGCTGAGTCAGAAGCGTCCTACCGTCACACGCGTAAAGGATTTGCACGAGGCGGTGGTCAAGGCGGCAGAAGTGGCGGAAGTGGGCGATGTCGTTTTATTGTCACCAGGCGGCACAAGCTTCGACGAATTTAAGGATTTTGCCGAACGCGGAGAAAGGTTTAAAGTATGGGTGCAGGAACTTTCGTAAACGAACGGACTGGCGTCTCAGCCAAAAAGCTGGCGCGCGGCGTGAGGGGACTGCGAGGGATCGATATTCCTCTGGTGTTGACAGTGGTCGCGCTGGTTGTTTTTGGTTTGATCATGTTGTATTCGGCTTCGTTCGATTTTTCGTTCAACCAGTATAGTTCATCGTCCTACATGTTTAACCGGCAGGTGAAATGGCTGGGCCTGGGCATACTGTGCGCTTTCCTGCTTTCGCGGCTCGATTATCACCACTGGCGCAGACTGGTGGTGTTTGCGATGCTCGGGACGATCTGTTTGCTGGTGGCGGTGTTGGTGGTGAACGAGATTCGTCTGGGCGCGTCGCGTACCTTGTATGAAGGTTCCTATCAGCCTTCCGAGTTGGCGAAACTGGTTGCGCTCATTTATCTTTCGGTATGGCTGTATGCCAAGCGCAATTCGCTGCATGATGTGAGTTTTGGATTGATCCCGCTTGGCGTGATCCTGGGAATCATTGGCGGCCTCATCTATCTCCAGCCGGATCTAAGCGCGGCGGGCACGGTGCTGATTCTGGGCGGTCTGTTGTTCTTCCTGGCTGGTGCAGATATCAAACAGATTGTGCTCTTACTGGTGCTGGCAGTCGTGATGGCCTGGATCGTGGTGCAGTTCAGTGAAACGGGTCAGGACCGCGTAAATTCCTTCCTGGCGGGTCTGAAGGATCCGACTCATGCTTCGTATCATGTGCAACGCTCCCTGGAGGCGGTCATCAAAGGCGGTGTATTTGGCGTTGGGCTGGGGCAGGCGGATACCAAACTCACGGGGTTGCCTTTCGCACCCACCGACAGCATCTTCGCGGTGGTATCGGAGGAGCTCGGCTTATTTGGCGTGGTGCTGCTGATGTCTTTGTATGCAACCCTGCTCTGGCGCGGGCTGTCGATCGCCCGCCGCGCACCCGACATGCTGGGAACACTTCTGGCCTCGGGCGTGACTTTCTGGATAGGCATCGAGGCGCTCATCAACATGGCTGTGATGGTTGGACTTCTACCATTTGCAGGAAACGCTTTGCCTTTCATCAGTGCGGGCGGCTCGAACCTGGTCTCCACACTCTGTGCGATTGGCATTATGTTGAACATCTCACGCCAGAGTGGTGAGACCACAAAAAGGGAAGAAAATGAATGGAGGTCATTCGGTGCGGTTATTGATCTGCGCTGGCGGAACGGGCGGCGGAGTGTATCCCGCGCTCGCCGTACACAGCGCACTCGCGGTTAAGGTGCGCAACCTCGACACGCTGTGGGTTGGGGGGGAAGGCGGCATGGAGGAGGCTCTGGTGAAGCGTCAGGGCCTGACCTACCAGTCGATTCCCACGGCCGGTGTTCATGGTGTGGGGCTTGCGACATTGCCGCGCAACCTGGCGATGGTTGCGCGGGGTGTCCTGGCCTCGCGGCGTATCCTGAACGAGTTCAAACCGGATGTGTTGTTTTTTACCGGCGGGTATGTGGCCGTACCGATGGCGCTCGCCGGGACCTCCATTCCTTCCATGTTGTTTGTGCCAGATATCGAACCCGGCGTGGCGTTGAAATCGTTGGGCAGATTTGCAGATGTGATCGCGGTAACAACCAGTCAATCGCAGAGATTCTTTAAGAAGAAGGTCTTTGAGACGGGCTATCCGCTGCGTGCCGACCTCGCACGGTGGGATCGTTCGACAGCTCATCGGCATCTGGGCATCTCCTCCGGGCTTCCCATCCTGCTGGTGTTTGGCGGCAGCAAGGGGGCGCGTTCCATCAACAAGGCCGTGATGGATAACCTTCGGGAACTGCTGACGAAGTTTGAAGTGATCCACATCTCGGGCGAGCTGGATTGGCCTTTGGTCAAACACAACCGCGAACAACTGCCCATGGAGCTCGCGACACGGTATCATGCCCTGCCCTATCTGCATGAAATGGGCGCTGCACTCGCCGCCGCAGACCTGGTGGTTTCGCGTGCGGGCGCATCCACCCTGGGTGAGTTCCCGGTGTTCGGTCTGCCGGCCGTGTTGGTTCCGTACCCGCATGCCTGGCGTTATCAAAAGGTGAATGCCGATTTTCTAACCCAGCGCGGCGCAGCGGTTATCCTGCAGGATCAAGGCCTCAACGATGAATTGCTGCAAACATTACAGGTGATTTTGGAGAACCCGAACAAGCTGAAAGCCATGCGCGCTTCCATGTTCGAACTATCACGCCCGCGAGCCGCGGAGAAGATCGCCAGCAAACTGATCGAGTTGGCAGGAGCGTAATGACATGATAAGCATTGTTTCGCTGTTTTGGCTGTTTGTGGTGATATTTGCTCTGATCGGCTGGATGCGCGGCTGGGCGAAGGAATTGCTGGTGGCGTTCAGCGTGATCCTGGCACTAGCCCTCAATCATGTCATTCGCAGATATGTTCCGATGGCTGCCAACCTCCAGGAAACGGACGCTTCGCTGTTTTGGGTGCGAACGATCACCCTGGCAGTGCTGGTGTACTTTGGTTATCAGACGGTCATCAGCATTCCCCATCTGGCCGCCAAGGGCCGTACAGAGAAGATTCAGGATACGCTGTTTGGCGCCTTCCTCGGCGGGCTGAACGGGTATTTGGTGGTAGGCACCATCCTGTACTACATCCATATCGCCGATTATGCCTTTCAGACGGTCATCACCAAGCCGACTGACCCGGTTCTGGTGGAACAGGTAAACCGCATGATGCTTTACATGCCTCCGCAGTTGCTGGGCGAACCCGGCATCTACTTTGCCATCATTCTGGCGTTTGTGTTCGTGCTGGTTGTGTATATCTAATGATTCTGGAGTGCGGGAGCTTGCTCCCGCACTCCAGAGATAGGAAGTAATGAAACACGTTCATTTCATCGGCATTGGGGGCAGCGGACTTTCCGCCATCGCCCGCCTCCTGCTGGAGAGTGGGTATAAGGTGAGCGGTTCTGACCGCGCGCTGACGCCCTTCGCCGATGAGGTCCGCCATGCCGGTGCGACTGTGTATATCGGGCACCATCCGCGCAATATCGCTGGTGCGGATGAAGTGGTCATTTCTTCAGCGGTCAGCATGGAGAATCCCGAAGTTCAGGCAGCGAAACATTCGAATGTCCCTGTCCACAAACGCGCGGACTTTCTCGGTCAATTGATGACGGATAAACAGGGCATTGCCATCGCCGGAACCCACGGTAAGACCACCACCACTGCCATGACGGCCTGGGTGCTGCATGAACTGGGGCGAGATCCATCCTTTATCGTGGGTGGCGTGCTGAATAATCTGGGTGTCAACGCGCATGCCGGCAAAGGCAATCTATTCGTGATCGAAGCCGATGAATACGACAACATGTTTCTTGGGCTGAAACCGCAGATCGCGGTGGTAACCAGCCTTGAGCACGATCACCCCGACATGTTCCCAACGCTGGAAGCCATGTACGCCTCCTTCGAAAAATTCGTGGATCTGCTTCCCGAAGATGGAACCCTGATCGTGAGTGCGGAGGACGCCGGCGCCATGACCTTGATCCCTCACGCGCGGCAAAAGGGTATCAACCTGATCGCATACTACATTCAAAGTGAGAGGACGATCAGCAGTCCTTACTGGGTGATGGCACGCGAAGTAAAGGTGAATAAGCGCGGCGGCTTTGATTTTGTGGTGTCGTCGAACCTGGGCGATCTCGGGTTAGTTTCAGTGGAAGCCTCCTTGCAGGTACCTGGCAAACATAACGTCCGAAATGCCCTGGCGGTATTCGCGATTGCCGATTTGCTGGGCCTGACGCGCGAGGGCGTCGCCAAGGCGCTGGGCAAATTTACGGGTACGGGACGACGCTTCCAGCTGCGCGGCGAAGCGAATGGCATCAGCATCTTCGACGATTATGCTCATCATCCCACCGAGATCAAATCCACGCTCGAAGGCGCGCGTGCTCGTTATCCTGACCGGCGCATCTGGGCGGTCTGGCAGCCCCACACCTATTC
>DASTOH010000290.1:0-7291 GCA_035720235.1 Anaerolineales bacterium
CCGCGAACGCGCGAAAGCTTTGGCAGACGCGGCGGATGGTCACTGGGACGCGATCTTGAGGCAGGACATCCTTGCATTTGGTCGCACTATGCGTGAGGGATTCGATGCACAGGTTGCCATGTTCCCCCATATGATGAATGACCGTGTTGCGGCGTTGATTAACGAATACCGTGATCGCGCCCTGGGCTGGAAGCTCTCCGGTGCGGGTGGCGGCGGGTATCTCATCCTGGCGTCCGAAAAGCCCATTCCCAACGCCGTGCGCGTCATCGCCCGCCGCGAGAGTGAGTGAAGGCACTGGCAGGTAGCCTGGCGCCGGTAACGATTATTTCCATAATTGGATAGTTAGGTGATCAAATAAACAGGTAGATCAGTCAGAATGTGTGCCTGGTGGGCACGCAAAACATATCAGGTAGTTGCTCTCTGCGCCGCGCTTGCGTGGGGCGCAGGCTTTACCTGAAAAACGCCGCCGTACCCTTCAGGTATGTGTCGCTCCCGCCTTGCGGGACGACACTTCGCGAAGGACGGCGGCTTGAGCTTAGGGTCGGAACGTGTGCACTGGTGCCTGTCCGCGTGTATACATCTTTACCTTCACAAATGAGGCGCTTTCCATTTTTTGATGATCGATTCAAACGGCAATCTGATCTTTTTGGCATGGAAAGGATACCATCCCAATTCTGTCCGGACGGCTTGCTCCTTGAGTTCGGTGCTTCCCCAAACGAAGGTCGCGCCGACCACACCAGTGATCACACACAGCCAGTCATTTTGGATGAAAAGGGAGGCCAGGATGATGAGCACGCCAATTCCCATCATGTATGGCCAGCACCAGTAGCCAAAGTAGCGTTCACCGCGAATAACGAGCGGGAAGCCGAGTCCGATGATGAGGAGGGTGATAAGTCCGAGGAGGATGCCGAAGGAGCTCATAGTTATCAGTGATCAGAGATCAGTGATGGGTTGGCCGGTTGGTTCGCGCTTCAGCAAATCCTGTGTGGTTGCTCGAGAACCAGGCTCAGCCAGGATTGCCACATGACGCGGGTTGTTCGGGTTGGCAGGAGCGTGTCCCTTGCGGATGCGGTTTTGCTGGCGGGTGAATTCGAAGGCGTCGAAGAACAGGGTGATGCCGAGGATGCCAAGGGTAGTTTTCAGTGATACGTTATCAGTGCTCAGTGAGCCATATTCAGTGAGCAGGCCGAGGGCGGCGAAGATGATCGTCGGAAGCCAGATGGTTGGTGATGCGAATTCGATCCTGCGCACAGCAACATGACCAATCCAGATACTGACGAAGGCAGTGATAGCAGCGACGAGGCCAAGCGTGTTCATTTCCATGTGTACCTGTCTGCATATGTTACCCGATACTTATGCATTCCATCAACCACGCCCCTGACATTGTGCATAGGTGTGGGTTACAGGGTGTCATATCCCCGTTGAAGGATATGTCCGAGTTTTCCATCCGCCAGGCGCGATTGCCTGCGTAGATTCTGTTACTCCCCGGCTGGTGTGCCTCGTATCTCAGTCGTCAGCAAAGCCAACACCAGCAGATGCCAGCAGCAATGACCGGTTGCCTGGAACGAAATGAACATACGTATCCATTAGGGAAATACCTATGTCTGCCTATGGAATCGCCTTAGGCTCGAACAACAAATCCTAGCATGCGAATAGGGAACTTCCTGATTGACAGGTTAGAGGATTACCAACATCATGGTAGTAGGGCATTTATCGCTTTTTGTTGTCATCATTGCGATGATAGGTCATGCCTTGTAAATACCAAGTAAGAGAACTGACTTTAATCGAAGGATATAGAACAGCATCTACATGATCTACAAGTCTTCTATCGTGAAATGGAATCGTAGAAAGGAAAACCATGGCAAAGACAGCAGCGGATATATTGATCGAAACAATTATGGACTGGGGAGTGGACACAGTTTTTGGCCTGCCCGGGGATGGCATCAACGGCATCATGGAAGCCTTGCGCAAGCGGCAGGATCAGGTCCGGTTCATTCAGGTGCGTCATGAAGAATCAGCCGCTTTTATGGCCTGTGGATACGCCAAATATACGGGCAAACTGGGAGTTTGCCTGGCAACCTCCGGTCCAGGCGGTTTGAATCTTCTCAACGGCCTGTACAACGCCAAGCTGGACGGCCAACCCGTCCTGGCCATTACCGGCCATCATTACCATGACCTGATCAGCACGTACCAGCAGCAAGACGTGGATTTGGACCTGGTTTTCAAAGATGTAGCGCTATACAGCACGCGTGTGATGAGCGCCACCCATGTTCAAAATGTGGCCGATTTGGCCTGCCGAACTGCGCTCAGCCGCAGAGGTGTGGCGCACCTCAACTTTCCGGTCGACCTTCAGGAACAGGAGGGAGGTGAGCGCTCCAAGCGCAATGTGCCCGGACATACTTCTGACGTCTTTACCGCGCAGGTGGCATTGCCTGCAGAGGCCGAACTAGGGCATGCAGCAGAAATTCTGAACGCCGGCCGCAAAGTGGTGATTCTGGCCGGCCGCGGCGCTTTAGGGGCTGGCGACATACTTGAACAAGTTGCTGAGCGGTTGGCTGCTCCCATCGTCAAACCTTTGCTGGGCAAGGCCGTGGTGCCCGACGATAGCCCCTACACCACCGGCAGTGTTGGTCTGCTGGGAACGGCGCCTTCACAGGAAGCCTTGGAGAATTGCGATACCCTGCTCATCATCGGCAGTTCCTTCCCTTATATTGAGTATTATCCGAAGCCCGGACAGGCACGTGGCGTACAGATTGAAATCGAATCTGAACGAGTGGGCCTGCGCTACCCGGTGGAAGTTGGCCTGGTCGGCGACAGCCAAAAAGTATTGGAACAACTTTTATTACTCCTGGATCATCATACGGACCGCAAGTTCCTCGAAAAAGCACAGGAGGGAATGCAGAAATGGTCCAGGTTAATGGAAGAGCAGGGCACGCGCGAAGATATACCGATGAAGCCACAAGTGCTGGCCTGGGAGCTTGGAAAACGTCTTAGAGAAGATGCGATCGTTTCCTGCGATAGTGGCACCATTGCTACGTGGTGGGCACGCCAGATTCCTGTCAAACGGGGACAGATACACTCCGTGTCTGGAACGCTAGCCTCGATGGCCTGTGGCCTGACGTATGCAATTGCCGCGCAGATCGCCTATCCAGAACGGCAGAGCGTGGCTTTTGTAGGCGATGGTGGATTCTCGATGCTCATGGCCGAGTTCGCCACGGCGGTTAAGTACGGTCTGCCTATCAAGGTGGTCATCGTCAAAAACAACGTTCTGGGACAGATCAAATGGGAGCAAATGGTCTTTCTGGGCAATCCGGAATATGGCGTTGATTTGCAGCCGATCGATTTCGCTGCCTTCGCCCGGGCCTGCGGGGGTAAAGGCTTCACCATTGAAGATCCAAAGACTTGTGGTGATATCCTGGAAGAAGCGTTGAATGCTCCCGGACCCGTGATTGTCGATGCAGTGGTCGATCCCTTCGAGCCACCTATGCCACCCAAGGTAAGCCCGGAACAGGCCCTCAAATTTGCCAAGTCGTTGGTAAGGGGCCAACCGAAGCGCATGAAGATCGCTGCAACGGTTGCCGAAGACGTGGTGAAAGAGATGATCTGAGATGCGGTTTGTTCGATCTGAAGACATAACTGATACTCTGTTTTGGTAAAGAAAGGAGAAAGAAAATGGAATCATCTGCAAGCACAGCCCATCAGGCAAAAGAAGGAAGTGAGCTTCTGGACGAATTGCAACGCGACTCCTTCAAATATTTTTTGGATAAAACCAATCGGGAGAATGGATTGGTGCTGGATAGCACCTGGGAAGATTCTCCATCCAGTATTGCCGCAGTTGGCTTTGGACTGGCGGTCCTTCCGGTCGGCGTCGAACGGGGATGGATCTCACGCCAGGAAGCCATAGAGCGAACATTGGTTACATTGCGTTTTTTCGCAAATAGCCATCAGGGGCCGGAACCAGACGCGACCGGCTATCAGGGCTTTTATTACCATTTTCTTGATCCACGCTCCGGGCAACGCGTGCGAGACTGCGAACTCTCGACAATCGATACCACGGTCCTGATTTCTGGAGCGCTCTTCGCGTCTCAATATTTTGATCGTGATCTGCCCGGCGAGCGCGAAATTCGCCAGGTTACTGATCAGCTTTACCACCGGCTAAACTGGAATTGGGCCCAGGATGGCGAGTTAACCATCCGTCATGGTTGGTTACCCGAGAGTGGCTTTCTTGAACACCGCTGGCAGGGTTATGATGAAGCACTGCTCCTCTATCTGTTAGCGCTTGGATCGCCGCAGCATACACTACCCGATGAGAGTTACAAGGCCTACACATCTACCTATCGTTGGGAAACGTATTATGGATACGAGCTGCTCCACGCCGCGCCCCTGTTTATTCACCAGTTTTCGCATGTCTGGATCGATTTTCGTGGCATTCAGGATGAACCCATGCGTGCGCGTGACATTGACTATTTTGAGAACAGTCGCCGCGCTGCTCATGTCCACCGCCAGCATACCATTCAGAACCCTCATCAATTTCGTGGGTACGGTGGCTTCGCCTGGGGGATTACGGCCAGTGAAGGGCCGATTCGAGGTACAACGCCACTGGATGTGGATGGTCGAACTTTCTATGGATATCTGGCGCGGGGTGTGCCCGAGCCGGATGACGGCACCCTTTCGCCATGGACCGCGATCACCGCGCTGCCTTTTGTGCCTGAGATTGCGCTCCCTACCATTGGACATTATGTGGAGGTTTTTCCGCAATTGGCCGGTGAGTATGGGCTCAAATGCAGCTTAAATCCGAGCTTCCCTGGGGAAGCTGGGTCCAACCCTGGTTGGTTCTCAGACCACTATTACGGCATCAATGAGGGACCGATCGTTCTGATGATCGAAAACTATCTCTCGGGTCTGCCCTGGCGATTGATGAAAGGATGTCGTCCTGTGGTCGCAGGCCTGCGGAAAGCAGGCTTCCGGGGAGGATGGTTGAATCATGAATAATTCGGTACTCCCTTGATTCACAGCGCAGGGGCAGCGTCCCTTTACTTGGGCGCAAAGGGATAATCCCTGCTGAGAACAGGGCCTCAAAAGTTTATCAGTTTGCTGGTTCGACCGAAACCTGTTCGATGCCAACGCGTCCCTCCTCGCAGACCAATGCAATACCGCCTCCAGAGAGTGGACGTTTCGAATCCTCAACTTTGAAGACCATTGTTTCATTTACGTACGCCAAAATATGATTTCCTTGAACGGTGATCTGAAGGTGATACGGCTGACCAAATTCCCAGGCAAACGTCCCTTCGGTCAATACCACCTCTCCGTCCAGGCGCTTGACCAGCTGGATGGTATTTGGATTGCAGAGCAGCAAGGCATAATATCGTTCCAGGCCCTGGACGCGAACTGCCAGGCCAAAAGCCTTTGCGAGATGCGGAGTAATGGTGGCCTGCATGCTGTAATCCATCCATTCACGTGCGCCGGTCATGACCAATCCGCGGCCGCGATTCTGGATGACGCGAAAGGCTTCGAATCCCTCTTCGAAATAATCTGCCGCGTCGACCCATTGCCGCTTCCACATCCGGACCTTTGTCGCGGGTCTACGGAAAGTAACATGTGGTGAACCATCCCATGTAAGATGGTCCAGGTGCAGGATACCCTCTGAAGGTTCATCAGAAGAGATAGCGATTCCAACTTGTGCGGTCGGCGCGCCGCCCAGGTCAGGTATCTGCCATTCAAGTTGCGTGATCTCCCCAGGCAGGAGTTGAGTCACAGGTCCCATGGTAGAAATCAATTGATCGGCTTCGCCGTAGCTTTGGATGAAGGGACCAACGTTGACGGGGTTTGTGTTCAAGCCATTGGATAGAACTTCCGCACGGACGATTTGTCCCGGATAGAGAGTCGGAGAGGCGAGCAGGCCATAACCGGGCAGGTCCATTGCTTCAGGGGGGATAAAGGTTGGGGTGCACAGAGCAGACATCCCGTTGGAATTGAGGCGATAATGGAGTGTCAGAACCCGTTGATCCGAATCGGTCGGATGAGGGGTGTTGTCCAATCTGATGCAATCATCCTGCGCACTGAATCCCTGCATGGAACCAGGCAGGGAAAAATGGAAACGGGCTCCGTCCTTTGGAGGAGTCCATTGCTGGCCGTGAATGGCATAAGCAGTTGCAAGGATGAAATCAGTCTCACGTAACGCATCGCTGATGGCGCGTCCACCATCGGCGGTCGGAAGATACAGTTGATCAGCCACGGGACCGCGCCAGTCAGGTTCGCCATCGAATGCAGCCAGGCCATTGCGCACGCCGAGTATGCAACCGACGTTGGCGGCGTTGCAGTCCGTATCCCACCCGCAGGTATTGACGATGGTCTGCGCCTTGCTGAAATCACCCTGGCTATAAAGCAAACTGAGCATCACCAGTCCATGATTGGGAACGATGTGACAATTGCCGCCATATTTATCATAGCCGTACTGAGCAGCGAGTCTGGCGCGCGCGGCATGCCAATCGTCAGGGTCGACGGCATGCCAGTCACGAATATCAGCAATAAGACGATTGATAATGGAATCGGCAGGGATAAAGGTGGTCGCAGTATCGAGCAATTTATCGAGATCAGATTCAGTGAAGGCTTGCGCGATCAATGCGGCGATAACCTGCGCGCCATAAATCGCCTCCCCGTCGTGGCTGACGCTGGCAGCGCGGCGGGCGAGATCCACAGCCAGAGCAGGATCGCCGGGAGCGATCAAGCCCCAGCCGTCAATAAAGATCTGCGCACCGATCTGTTCCGAGACGACTTTGCCGTTCAAAGCCATGAAACCAGACTGCGGCGCCTGGATCCCCCCTTTGAGGCGCAAATAAGCTGTGTGCTCAGTGGAATTTCCGAGACCACCCCACCAAAGAACCGTTTTCTGTTCGATGATGTAGTTGAGCCAGGTCTGACCGATCTGGGCAGGCGTTAGATCGAGCGAGTTGCTATAGTCAGGCAGGGCACGCAAAAAGGTGAAGGTGCCGGAAATATCGTCGTCTGTGACAACCAGTTGATGATTGTGCAACGGCAGGTCGCGGCGGTCGTGAACGTAATACTTGATCTCGCCGAGCTGCTCCAGGATCCGTTCATAGGTCCAGCCTTCGAAAGGGCGGCCCAGATAGACGCCAATGATCTTGCCCAAGACCCCGGCATAGACGTGCTCATAATAATTGGGTGGGAATTCCATCGGTTTTGAGACCCATCTCGCGCAAGTAATGGCAGGAGGCGTGATATGTCACTTTGTGTGGATATACGGCACCGACATCGGTGATGTTCAGAACAT
>DASTOH010000291.1:0-4931 GCA_035720235.1 Anaerolineales bacterium
GATTCGATCGCGCGGCGAAGGAGCTTGCCTTCGCCGATGATATGTTCCTGGCCAATATATTCATCAAGCGTGCGTGGCCGCATGCGGGCGGCCAGCGGCGCTTCACTTTTCATCCGTTCCTGCAAGGCATGGTCGAAGAGATCAGGCATGAGGTGATTATAGCATTTTCTATTATTAGATATCTTGCATAGGTAAGTGCAATACGGCCACACACTTGCCCCGGGCGCAAGTGCCGGGGGAGCACACTGCACTCTGCGAGTATGTGTCGCTCCCGCAAGGCGGGACGACACTTCGCGAAGGCCTTTGAGAAAAGCTTTTAAAACTCTTTTTTCTCTGTGGCAGGAGGACTTTCGCAAATGGTCTATTGAACCCTGGAGATGGTTGAACAAAAAAAGGCGTCGCGAGACGCCTCTTCGGTGAGCAGCAAGCCAAGACCTAGAAAGACGCGATAGCTTCTGCTTTATCTGTGAAAATCTCGATGTACATATCAAAGCCGCTTATATTGAAAGTCTTTGAAGTTTCCTTCGAAGGATTCAGCAATTTTAGCCGAGGCGATTTGTATGTTCCTGCGCTGATGCCTTTCCTGACATCAGCATCACTGACATCCGAATCAGGATGAAGGGCGCGGAGTTGCTCATAGATATGCTGCAATGCCCGCATTCCAGCGCTGCTGACAAAGGGTGAATGAGTGAGATCAACAAGAATGTAATGGGCGCCGCTTTTGATCAGTTCATCTGCCTTTGCCTGGAAGGCTTCATACGTGGAAGAATCGATATTGCCATCCACATGCATGACGGTGACTGGGACCTGCCCCTTTTCAGTAAAGGTTTTGATCTGCATATGAATCTCCAGTAAATTCTGAGTCTATTCGTCGCAATTATATCCCAGAGGATATGCCTTTCAATTGTATGGCATATCAGTCGTTATTGATGGGTTCTGTCTGGGCTGAAGATAACGAGGAATCAAAAGGGCGCCGCGCGACGCCCTCAAAACGGGACCAAGCACCAGCTTAGAAAGAGTCGATGGCGGATTGCCGCTCCGAAAAGGTTTCGATGAACATATCAAATCCACTCAGCTTGAATGCGGTTTGCGTTTCCTTTGAGGGATTGAGGAGCTTTAAGTGGGGAGATTTATAAGTCCCATCGGCAATGCCTTTCTTGACCTGTTCGTCCGTCAGGTCCGAATCAGGCTGCAGGGAGCGCAACGTGTTGAAAATGCCGTGCAATGCGCGCAACCCGGCGCTGCTGACAAAACTTGCATGGGAAAGGTCCACCAGTATATGGCGTGCGCCGCCCTGTATCAGTTCATCGGCCCGGGCCTTGAAACGCTCATGCGTGGACGAGTCAATATTGCCATCGACGTGCATGACGGTGACTGGTACTCTGGCCTGTTCGGTTGAAACTTTAATCTCCATGTGATGCTCCTCCTATCGGGGTTGGCTTATTTGCCGCTGTTCCTATGATCTGCTACACTCTGGACGCAATCTTTGCGCCAGTCCTTCAGTTGGCTATAGATAATGATGCGGCACGCTGTATTTTATTCGGTTTCCGGGTTTTCTGCACGATTTTGTCTGTTGAGGAGTGGCGAGTTAAGTGTGTAAGCCACACACCTGCCCTGGTACGGCTTAAGCCGCACGGTGCCAGGGGAGCCCACAGAGATTTTTGAGTTTTGTCTCAAAGGGCTCAGTGCTCTTTATTATCCCCTTCAGGGGACGCTGGCTAAGAAGGTTTTCACTCACCCTTTTAGCCACTTCCGACATTTGGCGCTGCGGGCATTCAGGATTTGGATTTTAGACCACCTGGAGGTGATCCAGCAGTGCTGGCAGATCCGCCAGCGATGAAAGGCTCGCATCAGGCCTGACCGATTCCTGTATTTCCATCTGAGGGTCGGCGCGGCGATTGAGCCAGACTCCATACATTCCAACCTTTTGCGCACCTTGTACATCCGCGAGCAGGCTGTCGCCTACCATGACGGCTTCCTCCGGGTGCAGGTACCAGTTGGCCAGTGCCAGCTCGAAGATACGCCGGTGCGGTTTTCGATAACTGCACGCCGCGGACGTGAGGACAAAGTCAAAGTAGCGCTGGATGTTGAAATTGCGAACCAATTTTTGCACATCCTGATCATCACCAGCATTCGAGATGAGACCCAGCGAGTAACCGCTTGCCTGCAGTTTTTGCAGGGTGGGCAGGCTGTCTTCCTCCAGCGCCCAGTTGGATTGGGTGACCGAAAACAGCCGGTCGAGCGCCTCTCGGATCACGTTGCTCGAGACACCGCCATAACCCTTTTCGATCAAGAGCTCGCGCAGAACGGAACTATACGTCGCTTCGAGCAGGTCTTTCTCGCGCTGATTGAAGTAATCCACCAATCGAGTGCGGAATTCACTTGGAAAGGTGTTGATGTTCAATTCCATACCCTGCAAGCGCAAATATTCGGTGAGGGTTTCATCGGCCTGAGCAATATATGGTTCCCACGCATGGCGCCCATACATCAGGGTCCCGCCGAAATCAAATACGACTGCGCGAAAAAATCTTGGCATAGGCAGAAAAAAGTTTGGGCTATGCGGCAACAGCTCTCTGCGGCAGCGTGGTGACGAGTACTTTATCCACCCTGCGCCCGTCCATGTCGATGACCTCAAAGCGCAGTCCCTGCCATTCGAATTGATCAGCGGTCTGTGGCACACGACCCAGGGACATCATGACAAACCCGCTCAATGTTTCATATTCGTCTTCATGGGGCAGCGCGTTGAGTTTGAAGATATCCTTGAATTCATCCACTTCCAACATGCCATCCAGCAGCCAGGAACCGTCCTGCCTTTGTGTGGCCTGGGGTTCCTCCAGCTCGATCTGCCCGACGATTTCCTCCAGGACGTCGTTGATGGTGAGAAGGCCCTGGATGCCGCCAAACTCGTCGATGACCAGCAGGAGCTCGGTGCCCTTCTCCTTGAAGATTTCGAGCGCCCGCGAAGCCAGCGTTGTTTCAGGGATAAAGTAGGCCGGTTTCAGGAGGTCTTTCAACCTGACCGGCTCGCCGCTCAAACTGCGCACCAGCATATCGCGCGTCCTGACTACGCCCAGGATGACATCCAGCGAACCCTGCCTCACGGGAAAACGCGAAAAACCGCTGTCATCGATCTTTTTTCTTATTTCCTCGATGGAGTCGCTGATATCCAGATAAATGATGTCGGTGCGCGGTGTCATCAGAGAATAAACACGTTGATCACCGAGACTGAACACGCCCTCCACCATATCCTGTTCGGCTTCTTCGAACACCCCGGCCTGTGTACCCTGATCGATCAATAGCTGGATCTCCTCCTCGGTGACGGCCGGTTCAGAACCGGGCTTGATGCCGATGGTCCGCAGGATGATATCTGATACACGGCTCAGCACCCATACGAATGGCGCAATGATTTTTGAGGCCATGATCATGGGTCCTGCCAGGATGGAGGCGATCTGCTCCGGGTTGTGCAGCGCAATCCGTTTTGGAACCAATTCGCCCAGCACAATGGAGAAAAAGCCAGTGGCGAGTACGACAACAACGAGGCCCAGTGGATCGGCATAAGGACTGAGGAACGGCACACGCGCCAGTGCGGCGGTGAGCGGCTCAGTCAGGGCTGTGCCTGCGATCACGCCCACCAGGACACTGAGCAGGGTTATCCCTGTCTGAATAGTAGAAAGGAAAAGGCTTGGGTTCTGGATCAGCCTCAAAGCTGTTTCGGCCCGCCTATCTCCTTCATTGGCGCGCTGCTGCAACCGCGCCTTGCGCGATGAGGCCACTGACATTTCGGACAGTACGAAAATAGCGTTGATCAGGATGACCACAAGGATGATGATTACGTCTGAGGAAATATTCATGAAAATAAATCAGGGTACGCGCTGAAACGAACCGCAGGCGAGCATGGGCCAGCGCCAGCGGTTGGGCAGGGAAAATTTGGATGGTTGGCTATCTAAGGGGACTTCGGGCATGATGAAACTAACTTTTGTGCACCCTCTATTGTACTATGAATAGTATGCTTCTTATCGGACTTTGATCCCTGATCCGCCTTCCACCTGTCCGATAACCCAGGCGCTCTGATCGAATTCCCTAGCCCGCGCCAAGAACGCATCCAGTTTTTCCTGGGGGACGCCCAGGAGCAAGCCTCCGCTTGTCTGAGGATCGAACAGCAGCATTTGATGCTGCTCGTCAACCCAGCTGGGGAATTCCACATGTGCCTCAAAGTGTGCCTTGTTATCGAATGCGCCGCCTGCAAAGCAGCCCATCTCGGCGTATCTGCGTGCGCCGGAAATGAATGGAATTTTCTCAAACTCCAGGCGCAGCGCGACTCCCGATGCGTTTGCCATTTCCCATCCATGGCCGAGCAGGCTGTATCCAGTGATGTCTGTGCCGCCGCGCAGCGCGAATTCATTTGCAAGTGTACCGGCAGTTTTGTTCAACCGTTTCATCCAGGTCACTGCTTCGAGCAGGTCCTGCTCTTCGGCCTGCTCGCGTTTCAACGCAGTTGTCGTCACACCAAAGCCCAGCGGCTTGGTAAGCACCAGCGCATCACCGATTATCAACCCGCCTTTGTTGAGCATCTGGCGCGGGTCAACGAAACCGATGACAACGAGTCCGTACTTTGGTTCTTTATCCTTTACTGTGTGCCCGCCTGCAATAACGACACCCGCTTCGCGTGCTTTCTCCGCGCCGCCGCGAATGATCTCGCTGGAGATTTCAGCCGGCAAATTATCCGGTAATGCCGCGACGTTCAATGCCAGGAACGGTTGCCCGCCCATCGCGTACACGTCAGACAGGCTATTGGCAGCGGCAATCGAACCGTAATCGTACGCGTCATCGACAACGGGGGTGAAGAAATCGGTGGTTACGACCAGCGCCCGCGCTTCATCCAAACGCCAAACGGCCGCGTCATCCGGTTCGCGCAGACCTACTAAAAGGTC
>DASTOH010000292.1:0-18711 GCA_035720235.1 Anaerolineales bacterium
ATTCCTTTGGCATCATGCTATACGAAGCTCTGGAAGGGCATGTGCCATTCCAGGCCGAATACCCGGCGATCATGTTCCAGCACATCAATGAGTCCGTGCCCGAACCGAAAAACACAGGGCGAAAGCTGGGCTCGGATGCCAAACGATTTCTTTTGGAAGCCCTTTCGAAAAATCCCGAAGATCGGCCGAAAACAGCCAAGGAGATCATGGACAAACTGAGGGGACGGAGACCTGAATACTTTGGCAGAAAATACGGCAAATACCTGATAGAAAGCATGCTCGGACAGAGCGCGATCGGCGCCACCTACAAAGCCATTGACACCAGCAACAGAAAAAGGAAAGTCGCGCTGAAGATTTTACCCATTTCCGAACCGATCAATAATGAGATCGAGATCCTGCAGAAGCTCGAGAGGCATGAGGGCATTCTGCCGATACTGGATAGCGGGCATGATGGTGGTGTCCATTATCTGGTTACGGAATACATGAATGGCGGGAATCTACGAGACTATCTGCAGGCCTGTCCTGAAGGTATGGATTTTGGAGAAGCGATGCATATCTATGAGCCTATCGCCGAAGCCCTGGACTATTTACACAGCAAAGGCGTTGTGCATCGTGACCTGAAACCTGAGAACATCGTTTTGCGCAAAACCAGACAAAATGAGGAAGTCGTCTATGAGCCCTTCATTACTGACTTTGGCATTTCGAAATTGCTTGAAAAGACGCCCTCACTGAACACCCGCACCAGCATATTGGCAGGAACCTATAAGTACATTGCGCCGGAAGTCTGGGATGATCAGGAACCATCTCCCGCCAATGACATTTATGCCCTCGGCATCATGCTCTATGAAACTCTGGAGGGCAGTCCACCGTTCAATGCCCGCACACCGGCGAGCATCATGAAACAGCACATTAATGATTTGCCTCCGCATCCCAAAAACCTTGCCGCCAGCCGGGGCGAGGTCGCCGCCAGAGCCCTCCTGAAATCGCTCGAGAAACAACCTGAGCAGCGGCAAACGACCGCCCGGCAACTGCTGGCAGAGATCGCAGAAGCCGAATCGCAGCCATCATTGAACGCTTCCCTCTCCGGGCTAAGAAGCAGGTTTTTTGAGCTACTATACAAATCCAGGCCCTACTTATTCCTTGGCCTGGCGCTTCCACTGATCGTTCTGACGCTGATCTGGCTCTCAAGAACTCCTGTTATCCCGCCTGTACAGAATACGCCCATATCGTCGGTCACCACGAACAGCACCATTCGACCCACAGATGCATCGATGGCTAAGTCAACTGCCACCAGAACACCCGCATCCAGCCGCACTCCTACTGGCACGACCACGCGGACTCTCACTCAAACACGCACACCCACCCGGACGGCCAAGTTCCCTCCCACGGCCACCAGGACCAGACTTGATTCGGTATCAACGGCAAATCCAGGCATCACCGCTATTGCCTCTACGCCAGTAAGTGCGCCATCACAACCGCCCGGAATTACGCCTCCAACTTCCACACAAGCACCTCCGCCACCTTCAACACCGGTTCCCCCCACGCCGATTCCCGGGAAGGCCCAATGCGATGATGGCATCGATAATGATGGCGATGGTTTTAGTGACTGGGATAACAAGCCTGGTGGTGATCCGCAATGCCAGAACAGACAGGATGACGACGAATCCAATTAATTGGCTGCAGGAATTTCAATTTGGTCTGGCTTACGGATGTTTAGGTTGATCTAATGTATCTATAAGCTTATTCAGTATAATAGTCAGCACATCGTTGTTAGTACTTGTTTCAAACTGGGCGAAATTGCAGGCCTGACGAAATACGGGACAACGATGTCTTTTTTGCCCTACTCATTACCCCCTCTGATCATCGATAACTTCCGTGCCAGACCTGTTCAGGGTCTTGAAAGAGGTGTCCCTCCTACCCGGTCTTTGTTGACTCATTTACAGCCACAGTGTAGGAACCCATCCACGCCAGAGTGGCAATTGGTCATTTACGAAGACAAAAAGGAGATTCTCATGTTACGGAGTCGGAATGTTGCAGTTGGCAAATATTATGTGAACAGCGCCAGAAAGATTGCCCGAGAAGTGTTGGAGATCGACGACAAGATCGTCAGATTCAATACTCATCATCTGGACACAGGAAACTCCTGTCCTTCATCCAGCGAGTGTACGTTACGAGACTTCATACACTGGGCGAACCATGAGGCCACTCCCTCCGAAATAGCCAGCCTTCATCTTCGCACAATGGAAGCCATACTGTATGAGCCCCAAATGTCGAAGCCACAAGCGCGCCATCGTATAGCGCTTGATCTTAGCCCCAAATCATTCATGGAAGAGACCGCGTTTCATCACCACCACTCCGCCGAGTGAAGAACACCGGCTGCGAAGGATGAGCGAGAATCAGGTCATTTCATTGTGAAAACCAAACTAAACGTCGAGTCAGATGCACTAAAGGAGCTGAAGCTTGTCGCCGTCGCGTATTCGTTCGTACAGAGGGAATTCTTTCCTACGGAAGAGGCTTTTTCCGCGGAACAAGAGGTGGAGGACCGCGCTCAGGAGATCATCGCTGAGATCAAAAAACTTGGTCTGGAAGCTAAGGGCTATCCGGCGGATCAGTATTTTCTAACCAACCTGTTGGTGGACAGGCCAGACCTGATCGTAAACCTGGTGGATACCGTGAGGGGCAAGGACAAACTCGCCAGCACTATTCCAGCCTTTCTCGAATTCGCCAATATGCCGTTCACCGGCTGCGGCACCACGGGCATGGTGATCGGCAGCAACCGCCATCTCTTCAAAGAGCTGCTGGAGCATAACGGCATCCCAACCCCCCAGTACAAATTCATCAAGGACCTGCGCTCCAATACACCCCCAGCCTTTGACCCGCCCTATATTGTCAAGTTGAATGAGAGCGGCGGCAGCATGGGGATCGACAATCAGGCGGTCAAGGAAACTGCCGCGCAGATCATGAAAAGGGTGGAAAAACTTCAGGGCGAATACGGGCTTCCCGTGCTGGTTGAGAAGTTCATCGAAGGACCGGAGATCACAGGTGTGGTTTTCGATGATGGCAAGAAGCGTCATGTCTTTTTGGCGCGAAAGAAGTATCGCTTAAAGCCTGATGGCAAACATGAATACACGAGCATCGAAAGTTATGAAATTCCGAATGCCGCCAAATTTGAATTGGTTGAAGAAGAACTGGAGAAGAAAGTTAGCGAACTCTGCGAAAAGGCTTTCGAAGTCCTGCGATTTACCGACTATGCCAAGTTCGATATACGTGTGGATGAGCAGGATATGACTCCCTACTTCATCGACTGCAACCCCAACACTGCCCTGGGACCCGGCGACCAGCCGATGACTCAAGTGATGCAATTGCACGGAATTGAGTTTGAGCAAATTATAACCAGTCTGTTGAGCAAACATGCCAAATCCCCCGTCCGAGCCAAAGAGATTTGATCGCTTACGCTGGATCGAGCAGATCACAGAAAACCATTGTGGACCTGCTGTGACCCAAATGCTTCTTGAAAACATCAGTGTCCATGTCAGTCAGGAAGAGATCACAGAGGCCGCCGGTGCCACCCGTACCATTGAAACGCATGGCACACGCGTCGATCAGCTCGCCAAAGCGGTGCATGAGTTGGCGCCCAATGCCCGGCTATGGTACAAGGAACACGCGACTCTGGAAGACCTGGAGCATGTTTTGGAGGTCTGTAAATTTCCTGTGGGTGTGGAATGGCAGGGACTTTTCGGCGATGTAGACGAAGAGGACGGTGATTACGGCCATTACAGTATCATCTCGCACATCGACCGCTGGAAAGATGAGCTTATCGTAGTTGACCCATATAAGGACTTCGTGGACCAAAATCGCATTCTGAAGGTGAGCGTATTCCTGAATCGCTGGTGGGACTATAACGAAGTACAGGATCCACAGACCGGTGAAAGGACATTCAAGAAGGACGAGCAGCTTTTTTTCGTGGTCGCGCCGCGCGATGTTTCCTTCCCGGGGGAATTAGGGATGCAATCTTTCTATTGAACCTCTGAACAGCAGAATATACCGTGGCTGATGTACTCTTTGGATTTCGGAAGTATGCCGGCGCGTCTTGCTTAAGTGCGCATTCCGGCTACAATCGTTTTTATGGAGGCAGGCATGGATCAACTGGAGGATCGCAACCGTCCGTATGCACTCAAAGCCGGCGAAGGCTGGACCTACCGTTTCGGTATCGACTTTACTGTGAAAAGCAGTGAGGTCCAGAAAGGAAGTGGTGTGGCCGTTCTGGAATATAGCACCGCACATGGCGAGGAGCCGTCGAGCCACACCCACGAAACGGAGGATGAGATGTTCTACGTGCTGGACGGTGAAATCAGCTTTCGATGCGGCGAAGAAACCTTTGACCTGGAGGAGGGCGGCTTCATCTTCCTGCCGCGCGGCATCGCGCACAGTTACACCATACATAGTTCGGATCCGGTACGATTGCTGGTGATAACGTCTCCCGTGCGGGAAGGAGTGAGCGGCGGCTGGAAGGGCTTTGTATCCGATATGGAGTTGGGCCAGGGAGAGTTGATCGCTAAACCGCCTCATGTGGATTGAGTGGATGGCATGCATCAGAGCAAACATCAATTCCTTACAGCCGGCCAATCATCATACGAAAGCGACAAGCATCTTAACCCGCAGCGTGCCTTGCAATAGTTACTCTCACTTCACGCCGTTTCAGGCAATTCTCACGCAATTCCGGCCCTGTTGTTTGGCATGATAGAGGGCATTATCGGCGCGTTTCAGGATGCTCGTCAGGTCTGGATCTTTGATATCAAAGCACGAGATGCCGCCCGACAACTGGACATGCAACATTCGGGAACCAAACCGAATCGGGGTCGCCGCGACCGCACTTCGAATCCGTTCGGCAATAGCCAGAGCCTGATCATTCTCCACGTCCACCAGCATGATCGCAAATTCGTCACCGCCAAAACGGGCAACCAGGTCGAAGGCTCGAACCTCCTGCTGAAAGATCGCGACCAGAGCTTTCAACACCGGCGTCATGGCCGTAATTGTCGTGGATCAGTTTGAAATAATCGGCATCGAGCAGCAGCAAGGATAGGTTGCACTCCTGACGTTTGGCGCGTTGAAACTCCATCGCAGGATGATCAACAGATCCCCCAGGCCAAAAGCAAAGTCGGCGAGCACCCACCGCCTGAATCCCCCATAGGTCTTTCTTTCCCTCCAATAGATGGTCATGATCAGCCCCAGGACAATGGGTATCAGGGTAGCGATCAACCCCATTGTCCGAGCATCTGGAATCAAGGGCGTCTCACTTTACGTATGCAACAGAAACTCGTTTGTCTCCCATTATAAAGTTTCGCTGTAAAATTGGAACACACTGGAGAGACTTTCATGACTGGGTCCACCTCCGGAAGAACCGGATGCCATTTTCACAGTTGAAGGAGATGCACAACTATGAGCACCAGCCGTTCATTTGACCGCGTTGCCAGCATCTATGACCAGACCCGACCGTTGCATGAGCCCATTGCAAAGCATGGACTGCAAGCCATTCTCGATAGCACGGGCCCCAACGCCCGCATCCTGGATGTGGGGACAGGCACGGGACGTATCAGCATACCCCTGCTGGAACGGGGCGCGGACCTGATCGGCTGTGACCTGTCTGCAAACATGCTGAGGCGGCTGCAGGAAAAACGCCGCGCGGCGCGCATCGCCCAGGCAGATGCCTCCCTACTGCCTTTCCCAACCGCTCAATTCGATGTCGTGCTGACGGTGCATGTGCTGCACCTGATCCCTCCGTGGCGTGAAGCGTTGCGTGAATTTCAGCGAGTGCTCGTGCCGGGAGGCACCTATCTCAACGTGAAGACCTGGGAGCCGGTGGGCGTCTCCATTCGCGGGAAGATGCGGGAATTCTGGCGAGACTGGCTGGAGGCTCAGGGCGTGGATGCGCGTCCCTCGGGCCTTCGAGACGAGCAGGAGTTCCAGTCCGAGCTGCAGGCCCTGGGCGCGAAACGAACGGAGGTGGAGGTGGTTCGCTATCCCCTGACGTTCACATTACGCGAAGAACTGGGGCACTTCGCATCCAGAGTCAGTTCCAATACGTGGGAGATCCCGGAAGGCGTATTCGATGCCAGCGTGGAAGAGTTGCGCGCGTGGGTCGCTCGTGAATATGGCAACCTTGATGCTGACGGACAGCTCACAGATGAAGTCCGCTTTGTGATCGATATCGTGCGCTTCTCTGAAGAGGGGTGATTTCGTTGCCACCCCGCAGCCGATTCCGATTGGGCTCTCACGTTTTCTTCATTCGGATTTCCCCGGTGTTTGTACCTGCCGTGAGTTTAAGCATGACATTATGCACGACTATCCCGGATGATTACTCCTTTCTTTGAACAGAGAGCGCGATCGAAAACAATGGAAAAGCGGGCGAGTTTCCTCGCCCGCTGACCTCTACCCCGTAATATCTAACGAGACTTCCTCACATAGTGCCCTTTGACCTGAGTACCGTCTCTGCGGGTATACCCCGCGCGCCAATAGCTGGAGATCGAACCTGCTGCCGGACGTTCACTCGCCTCTGAGGTCCGATATTTATTGCTCCTGGGGCGCATGTTGTTGGATTTTACTGAAGCGCGTTCCTTTTTCCAGGAACCTTTTTTGGTATTAGCCATAAGAAGCTCCTTTCTATTGCTTAATCTACATGCAAAACATTAACTCCACGTGAATCCAGCCGCGCATCTTTGCTCATATGATCTTCTCAAAGTCACTTGACGAATTGGCTGATTCGGAACGTGGCGCCGCGGCGCCACCGCGAACCAGCCAATTGCACGAATTTTTGAAGGCGCTATTTGCGCTATTCGGTCATTCGCGTACTTCGCGTTGAAAATTCCGACTCTGCGAGAGCCATGATTTTGCCCGTGATTACTCTTGACAATTGATTTCCTGCGGGTGTACTATTTCGGCACTCTCGCTCTGCGCAAACCGTGCAGAGTTTTTATATCCCCATACATCTCAACCAACGTCCTCCATCCTTCGGACCTGTCTCGGCCCACGAGCACAGGCGGAGGATTTATTTAAGTCAACGCGCGTTGACTTGCCCAAACATTTTGGGCTTTCAATTTATCCACACTAAGGAGTGTAAATCATGTCCGATTTAACCAGCAACAACAAAATTCTGATGCGCCGCATCTATGAAGAGATGTGGAACAAAGGCGAGCCCGCCCTGGCGGCGGAACTCTTCGCGCAGCCCGCAGGCGTGGAGCGATTTGTCGGTCAGTTCCTTACATCGTTCCCCGATTTGCAGCACACGGTGGAAGCATGTATCGCGGAAGGAGACGTGGTGGTTGTGCGATTTTCAGCGCAAGGCACCCATGCGGGTCCATGGCTGGATTTTAAGCCCTCCGGGAAAACCATCCACTACACGGGTATAACGTGGGCGCGCATCGTGGATGGGAAGATCCTCGAGCATCACACCGAGTGGGATAAGTCGGGCCTGATCGAGCAGGTAAGAGGGTAGATCATAAGTGACAGTCTCCTTTGTGACAGGAGACTGTCACTTCTGCAATGCAGAAATTGTCTGTTGTATTTGATCAAATATCTCTGTATACTGGTCGCATCAATTCACCTCAAACCTTATGACAGTCGGGAAATATTTCTTCCTAGAAAAAAGGAGGGATGGTCCAGCAATCAACGAACATCTTCAAACAAGGCGGCAGTTTCGCTTCGCTCCCTCATGATCGCTGCCAAGGTCGGATAATCATATTACCAAAAAGGAGATGCAAACATGATCCGTTTTCAACGTTCTGGTCGAATTGCGCGAGGCAAGGACCTGCAAGCCATCGAATGGTCAAAGGAAGTGACTGCGTATCTCAATGGCAAATTCTCCGAAGCCAACCTGCAGGTATTCTCGCACCGCTTTGGCGACATCGACACGCTAGCCTGGCAGGCAGACTTCGACAGCCTGGCGAGCCTCGACAGTTATCAGCGGGCCATCAATGGTGACAAAGAGTTTTGGGAGCGGCTCGGCAAAAGTACTGAGTTTTTTGTTGAAGGTAGTTTCTTCGATACCGTCTTCGAAACCTTGTAAGATCGTAGGGCGGGTTTTGCGCGAAGCGTCCCTTGCGGCGTATACCTGAAGGGTGCGAAGTAAAATGGAGGTGGGCAGCCCGCCAGGAATCCAATCGTCTTTGTGCATGGGCCCTGGTTGCACGCGGAGTCCTGAAACAACTGGATCGAGTTTTTCCGTGCGAATGGATACGAAGCCGTCGCGGTAAGCTGGCCCGGTGATGCAGAAACGATGGAGCCCACGCGCCGGAATGCAAATGCGGTAGAAGGCTTCGGCGTTTTTGAGATCGCGGATCACATCGCCCAACATTTGAAGAAGTTCGATAAAAAGCCAATCCTGATCGGTCACTTCATGGTCACTGTTGCGCGACGAGCCTGACTTACCAACAATTTTCGCAAGAGATCCGACCTGGCAATGACGATGTTCCAAAGTCTCGGCGCTTTTATGTTTCCCGAGACTTGCTCAAAGAGAGTTTCATGAATCAATTTACTTCCAGATTGACCGGATTGCTGGCGCTCCTGGTGGGTATCACAGGAATTTTGGCTGTAGTGACCTTATTGTTATTTTTTCTGGGTCTCTTTCAAGATATCCGCTCCCTTTCCGAGATGGGACGCCTCAATGATACGATTAACTCCCTGGCAAGCATCTTGAGTGCAGTCCTGGCATCTGTACTACATCCCACATTGCGGAGGCTGTCACCACGTTTAAGCCTGGGACTGCTGATGGGTACATGGATCGGCGCAATCGCCGTCACGTTTGGGTCATGGCTCATTGTGACGGGCAGGAGCGATGTGGAGCTTTCAAGTTATTACTTCTTCTTTGGCAACGGCCTGGTCGGCGCCTGGTTATGGATGCTGAACCGGAGCGCCCGCCGACATGATATCTGGCCCCGCAACCTGGCCCAATTCGGTTTTATTGCCGGTACGTTTATGATGTGGGGCTTGATCAGTGTGTATGGCATCTTATTGAGGTTGGATGGCAGTGAGTATTCCCCGCTGCTCATGCTGGCTGGCATCAGCTTTTTCGGCACTGGCATTTTATACCCAATCTGGTGCCTGTGGCTGGGACATTGGATTCTATCGAAGCAACATAACAGTGGGGTATGACTTGCTATGTTCATGTAGTAGTTGAACTGCCGTCTGAACATAGATTATTGACATTCGCGTAAAAGTGACTACACTATATTTGTAGTACTTTTCTTGAACAACCTCTCCATCTATCATAAATCATTGCACGTTGCTGGTTCATATCTTGTCTGACGCGAGTCCTTATCATTTTACGACATCAAACTTTGTAAATAAAAGGAGTTACAGACGATGGCAAACCAATCCGTGTATCGTTCCAGAAAGCTGTTATCGATATCTGCCAGGATCCTGGTCGTGCTGGTGCTGATGATCGGAATGTTGCCAGCGTCGTCAGCAGGTGCTCAAACGACCAACCTGGCGCTCAACAAACCGGTCACGTGTTCGTCGATTCAGTTTCCGTGCGCCGAGGCAGTGGATGGTAATCTCGGCACACGCTGGTCGAGTGCGCATGGCGTTGACCCGCAATGGATATACGTAGACCTTGGCCAGACCTACACCATCAGCCAGGTGATCCTGCGTTGGGAAGCGGCTTATGCCACCGCCTTCCAGATCCAGACCTCAGCAAACGCTTCCACCTGGACCACTATCTATTCAACCACTACCGGCACCGGAGGCACCCAAACCCTCAATGTCTCGGGCTCAGGTCGTTACGTCCGCATGTATGGGACGGCCCGCGCCACACCGTACGGTTACTCGTTATGGGAGTTCGAAGTCTACGGCTCGGGCGGCCCCACAAATACACCGACCAGGACCAATACTCCATCTGGCAGCACAAATCGGGCGCTGAACAGGCCGGTCACATGTTCATCGATTGAAAACGCTGGTACGCCCTGCGCTGGCGCAGTGGATGGCAATCTCGGCACGCGCTGGTCCAGTGCCTTTAGCAATCCGCAATGGATTTATGTAGACCTGGGCCAGACCTACACCATTGCCCAGGTGATTTTGCGTTGGGAAGCGGCGTATGCCACTGCCTTCCAAATCCAGACCTCTGCAAACGCCTCCTCCTGGACGACCATTTATTCGACAACCACCGGCACCGGCGGCACGCAAACCCTCAATGTATCCGGTTCGGGTCGGTACGTCCGCATGTACGGCACAGCCCGTGCTACGCCGTACGGTTACTCGCTATGGGAGTTCGAAGTCTATAGCACTGCCGGCCCAACGGCGACCAACACCCCTACCCAAACCAATACACCGCCCGGGCCAACGAACACGCCAACACGAACGAACACACCCACGCCGACGCGGACGAATACTCCCGTTTCAGGCAGTATCCTGCTCTCCTACAATAAGCCAGCGACGGCCTCAACCTCACAAAACAATGCCCAATGCTCGGGCTGCACCCCGGACAAGGCCGTGGACTTATTGAACCATACCCGCTGGGCAAGCGACACCTGGAATGACAGCCAGTGGATTTATGTGGATCTCGGTGCTACCGCCACGGTCACCCGCGTCGTCCTGAGTTGGGAGGCGGCCTACGGCAGGTCGTACAATATTCAAATCTCCCCCAACGCGTCTTCCTGGACCACGATCTACTCGACAACTACCGGCGATGGCGGCACAGATGATATTACCGGCCTGAACGCCAGTGGACGCTACGTGCGGATGCAGGGAGTCCTGCGCGGCACCGGCTATGGTTGGTCGCTGTGGGCCTTCGATATCTACGGCACGGGCGGCGCGCCCAACCCGACGCCCACGACAGTGCCCACGCCGACGCCTCATGGACCGTATACAAATCTCGTCTGGAGCGACGAATTCAACGGCACGTCGCTGGATAGCTCCAACTGGAACATCGAGACCGGTGGAACGGGGAACGGGAATGGCGAGTTGCAGTATTACACCAACGGCCAGAATATTTCCTTTGCGGGCGGCTCGATGATCATCACCGCGCGCCAGGAGAACCCAGCCAACTACCAGTGCTGGTACGGCACCTGCACCTACACCTCGTCCCGGATCACGACCGCTGCCAAGCGCGAGTTCACCTATGGGCGGATCGAAGCGCGCATTCAAATCCCGTACAGCCAGGGAATCTGGCCAGCATTCTGGATGCTCGGCAACAACATCGGCACGGTCGGCTGGCCGAACTGCGGCGAGATCGATATCATGGAAAACATCGGCCGCGAGCCAAACATCATCCACGGCACAGTGCACGGGCCGGGTTACTCCGGCGCGGCCGGGCTGGGTGGACCTTATACCTTGCCCAGCGGCGCATATCATGATGCCTACCATGTCTACGCGGTGGAATGGGAAGGCAACGTCTTCCGCTGGTATATGGATAATGTGCACTACTTCACGCTCACCCGCGCTACCGTGGAGACGCGTGGGCAATGGGTATTTGACCACCCGAACTTCATCCTGCTGAATGTGGCTGTCGGCGGTGCCTGGCCAGGCAGCCCGGACGGCACCACCGTGTTCCCGCAGCAGATGAAGGTGGATTACGTCCGCGTGTATCAGTAAACTCATATCTAAGTGGTTAATAAAAGAGACAGTCACCTTTGCAGTGTCAAAGTGACTGTCTCTTCGCGCCGCTGTGGGCGGCCTAATATCAGACTTCGAAAGTCTGACCGTGAGTCTTCACCGTTGCGGAGTCGGCTCAAAAGATGTCGCCACGGCGACGCTTCCGAAGTCTCGCACTCAGCCTGGGCTTTCAAGCCCTTTCGTTGTGCGGAACCCGACCCGACGGTGACTCGCATCACAGAAAGGTTTATTCTCGGAGTGACCACACCGGCAAAGCGCTACCCGAGTGTCTTCCCGAATGAGAACGCCGCCCGGTCCGGTAATTCGCACTTTACCTCTGACGTATAGCGGACCATTGGGCCGTGCATTGATCGTTGTTTCCTGCGGTACTGGTTCTTGTGGACCACCATCGAGCCGCTCGAAGTGCAGCGCCCCAGTTGGGCAAGTCATGACTATTTCTGCAATCTTATCCGCGGTCGCGGCATCCACTTTGACCCACGGTCGGCTCTGGGGCTGGAAGACTTCGGGCAGACCGCGAAAGCAATACCCGGCGTGAATGCACAGTTTCGGTTCCCATAGGACGGCGATCTCGCCCTGGCGGTTGCGGTAGATTCGCTCCACGCCAGGACACTTGCGTTCTTCATTCTCACCACTGTCGTCAGTTGATTCGTTCTCTATTTCCATATTTTCTCCAGATTGGGCAGGCACCATTAAAACGTCGCGTACAGAACGAGCCGCTGTAGAAAGTACAGTATATACGCAAATAGGTTCACTTCAGCAAGCGAACGGAACGGATATTATGTTTACCGGGCGAGAGAGGATGAACAAGGCAAGTCAAGAGATGGTGGGGTGATCATCGGCCGTAGCAACGATTCCTCCTTTCTTGTATTTATAGAAATAGATCGTCTCCCATTCGGGTATTGTTCCCCATGCAAAGGGATGTTAAATGCTATTCGGGTCATTCCATTTTCCGTTCGGAATTGCGCCAGAAACGGAATGACCCTGTACTTACGATATCGGGAATTTTGTGGGCACTACGGTATCGTATACCGATCGATCCACGTCAGCCATTGGTTACTGTCACTATAAGTTCCGACCGCCCAAACATCGCTGGCGGATGCGGCGGCAATGCCATTGAGCCTGCCGCCGAGGCCAGGATAAGGAGCGGCCACGCGACTCCAGTCCGCTCCATTCCAGTGCTGGGTCTGTCCGTTATCCCCAACTGCCCAGACATCATTGGCAGCAATGGCAGTGACCGCAAACATGAATTCGTCGGTGCCGCCTGCGTTCGGAACCCAACTCCAGCGGGTCCCATCCCAATGATACGTCAGCGGCGCATACCGGTAGCCATAGAAGTAAGACCATTGAGAATAGCCCACCGCCCAGATATCGTTGGCAGAGACGGCTGAGATTCCCTTGAAGACTTGATATGAATCACCTGGAGGTGGAGGGAACGAGACCGCGCTCCAGTTCATCCCATTCCAGTGCAGGATACTTTGCTCGCCGACGGCCCAAACATCGTTCGAGGAGATGGCTGTTACCCCGTAGAGCTGCCAGCGGCTGGGGTTAGGAACGACCGTCCAGGCTGTGCCATCCCAGTGCATTGTGAGCGCGCCGCCTTCCTGGCCTGTCGCACCCGACTGGTACCATCCAACCGCCCAGATGTCGTTCGCAGAGACGCCAGACACCGCATTCAAAACGTTGCCGTTGTAGGTGCCCGGGCTTGGGCTGGGAACGATGCTCCAGCTGTTTCCATTCCAATGCACGGTCAACGTCTGGGGGATCGTGCTAGGGTCACCCGAATGACCCACTGCCCAGACGTCGCTGGACGAGATGGCATCCACGCCGTTCAGTTCGACGTCCGTATCCCCCGCTGGGTTCGGGCTGGGGACAACACTCCAATTTCTGCCATCCCAATGCTCGATCAATGTCTGCCGGATGTAGAGAGGCGTGCCGCTCGGATGAGGCGAGAAGCCCACGGCCCATACGTCATTCGCGGAGACCGCGGTCACCGCGTTAAGCCGATTCCCGTATGTGCCTGTGCCCACATTCGGGCTGGAAACGATCTTCCAGCTGCCATTGACGGTAGTCGTTGGGCCGGCGGTCGGGGTAAAAAATGGCGCTGGCATTTGGGTAGCTGTGCTGATGGGAGTGGAGGTTTGTGTTGGCACCCTGGTTTTCCTGGCAGAGGGACCGGCTTGTACAAGTGGTGCCCCAGGTAGTACCAGCAGGCCAATGAGCATGCTATTGAGAAGCAGCATGCCAAGCAGGATTGGCAATCTCTTAAGAGACTTTCGATTCACTTTCATCGTGTTTCCTCCGGAGAAAAAGAGGATATTTCGAGATGCCCGGATAAGAAAATCCGTAGCCAGGGCGTAACCAGTCAGTACCGGTTCACCCTCTTTCTCAGAGTACATCAAAATCATTACGTAACTCTTACGAAAATATTAAGTTGTTCGGTCGAGGTTCAGGCTGGATGCTCTACGGCGAGCAAACTACTATCCCTTGAACTTGCTAACCACACTAAAAAGGGAGACAATGCTTCAGGCGAATTGAGCAGATTTTGAAGGGTGTGAGTACTGACATCGGAAATGTGCCTGGGACTCTGCGCCATCATGGATTCGTTCGAAACCCAACTCAGAAGTTTCCTCGTTGTTCCTCAAACGCTTTGAAAAAGCAGAGCGCTTTCCATCAGCCTTACCAGTGATCCGTGCCGCCGGAAAAAGTCATTGCGTTGTCCCTTCAGGAATGAGAATCGGAAGGGCGAATGGGCTTCGAGTTCGCGCAAATAGGACTGAGAGTAATAACGATCCGTACCACCAATCGTATCGACGAGCAGCAAGTCGGCGCCGCGGCGGATCACCTCGCGTACCGAGTCTTCCACGTCGAAACAATCCAAACGGCTCAGGACCTTACGCCCAAAGTGGATGGTGCGGTTGGCGAGCGCATCCAGGGACCAATGACCGGCTGGTTGGGAATACACCGTGAGGCGACCAGCCTGGCTATCCTGTTCGATATCCTCCATGTCGTCCAGTAGCTGAGCGAAGATGCCGTGACCATACGTATACTCGCGCCGGGCCTCATTCAGTGAACCGCTGACCAGATAGCCATCCGCGAGAACGGATTTCCCGCCCTTGTCAAAGCTGAGACCAAGCACATCCACCTCGCCCGGCGCGGCGGAGCGACGGATCAGTTTCAAGCTGCGGTTCTGCGCGCGGTGTATATCCAGAAGACTTTCGAACACAGCGGGAAATTCTGAACGGGTGTATTGTGTTTCGATCATCGCCACCAGATCGAATATGATTCTTTCATGTGCATTGGCCGGGGTGAGCGACTCCCCTGCCAGGCGCTGGCGGAAGCGTTCATTGAAAGCCAGTTTGGTCGCGATACTAATGGCCGGATCATCGAGATAGTTGTCGGTGTACGGATAAAGCAAACTGTATGCCAAAATAGAGGGCGTGTTTTGCACGGGCAGGCCCATGAGCCATTGCAGACCATTGGCCGTCCAGGCGTTGCGGCCGGCCTGATAAATATCCTCCATACTCAGGCTGGGATCAAAGTCGCGCGCCCTGTGCACGAATTCCTCTGCTACATTCGAAAAAGCCTCTGAAGGGAGACGATCCAATTGTCCTGCGGTAAAACCCAGGGCTTCCTCGGCCAGGCCTCTGAACGCCGTGCCGAGACGTGCCTGCATGGCCTGCGCTTCTTCCCGGCTGCGCGGCGGATTGGACAACATGTGTTCCACCTGATCTAAGAATTGGAGCAAGCCTTTTTCATTTTGGGTTTGCACTTGGGCGGTATACGCCGGACCCAGGTCAGGCAGACTCGTATCACAGTCCCACCATACATCAATAAAGTGTTGATTGAGTTCCCGAACAGTTGCGAACATACTCACCTTCGGCCGGAACATAAGATCTTTCGAACGATTGGCATGGTTTGGATTATGAAGTAATGCCAACAACTTATATACGTCCGAGGGGAGGCAAGGTTGTGGCCCCATAGAAGTGACAGTCACCTTTGCGAAACACCCCCGAAGCGGAGCGGAGTGGAGTAAGGTGGCTGTCGTTTCGCGGGACCTACCTACGGGCGTAAATTTGTCAACACTTTTTGTCAACAAATGGCAACTTTTTCAACATTTGTTTTGCTACACTGGGGATCAGATCGACCAAAATTCAAAAGGAGACAAAAATGAAACCCATAATTTCCCGTCTGTTCGTGATGATCTTTTTCATCGCAACGCTTGTACTGCTATCCACAGCCCCGAATGCTCTCGCAGCGAGTGGCGGCATTGCCACATTTGCCGCTGTCCCGGCTGCTCCGGGCTTCCCTGAAGGTGTTGCGGTACAGGGCAGCCAGGTTTTCGTATCAGGGCCTGCGCGGTTCGGCACGGCTGGCACCGGTCCTTCTGCGATACAGGTATACAATCGGAAAAGCGGCGCGCTCGAATCAACGATTTACGTGGCCGGAGAAGCGCTGGCTTTCGAGCACGCCTTGAGTAATATCGCCGTGGATGTCGATGGACGGATCTATGCATTGAGCACCCAGCTTGGCTTGATCCGCTTCACAAAGGTGGACGGCATCTATATTCAGGATTCGTACGGAGCGCCACTGCCAGACCTCCCCACCTGTGGGGCCGTCCCCGGTGGTCCCTGCGCGCCGACCTTCCCCGCGTTCGTAGATTTTCCACCCATCCCGAATGACATTGTCTTCGATGCGGCTGGGTTTGCCTACGTGACCGACTCGCTTCAGGCAACCGTCTTTCGTTACGCGCCTGGCGGCGGCACGCCCGAAATCTGGTTCCAGAGTCCGCTCTTTCAGGGCGGCGGACCTATCCCCTTTGGCACGAACGGCATCCGGCTGAGTCCGATGCGGGACTATGTCTATGTAGTAGTCTCCACCTCCGCGGCGGCTCCGAACCTCGGGACGATTTACCGACTCCCGCTTGTGGATGCGCCCACGACTTCAGACCTGGAAGTCTTCCACGCCTATACTGGCGGTGAACTTCCCGATCAGCTTGCTTTCAGTGAGGACGGAGAACTCTATGTGACACTCGCCCTCTCGAATCAGATCTCGATCCTCGCGGCGGATGGAACAGAACTCTCAAGGCTGCAGAGCGCGCCCGGAGACAGCATCCCGCTGGATAACCCGGCCGGTATTGCCTTCGACAGCCGGACCAAGTCCTTGCTGATTGCGAACCATGCGCTCTTGAGCGGAAATCCTGCGCACTTCGCCGTCCTTCAGGCATTTGTCGGTGATGCCGGCGATCCACTTGAGGCACCTTCTTTGCCCTGAACCAGAAAAACCCTGCATTTCTGAGCCGAAAGACCTCAAGCAAAATTGATCTGGGAGCGACCGTCTGGTCGCTCCCTTTTTCCGTTCGGGACGCTCCCGAGTTGTCTCGCACGGCTCATCGTAGAGACTATTTTTCTACGAATACTTATGCAAGAAGGCCATGAAAGGGCCGCCGGGTTCTTCGTGAAAGCTACTACCCTCAGGGCATCAAGGCAATCAACCGGCTCATTCCGCCTGTGGCGCCCGCAATCTTGGGACCGCCGACGATCAGCGTCGCGCCGCGGGCTGGAACGGTATCCAGGTTGGCGACGGCCTCCATGCCCCAGCGGTTGGCGGGCAGCCAGCGATAATGGGTGGCGAAATCGGCTGAGGGCCCGTAATCCAGGCTGAGGGTATCCACAGCGATGCCATTGACCTGCCGTTCTTCGAGCAGGAACTCGGCCGCTTCCACGTGGAAACCCGGGAAGTGCAGCACCCCGCTGGCATCGGCATTGCGAAATTCGGGCGTGTTGACCTTATCGGCCCAGCCACTGTTCATTGCCACACAGGCATCTTTGGGGATGCGCCCGTGGCGTCGCTCCCAGCCGAGTAAATCCTCGAGCGTGAGCTGCGAGTCGGGGTTTTCGGCCGCCTTCGCGCGGATGTCCACCACGACCAGCGGGACAATCAACATCGACAGAGGCAGCTCGTCCGCCGACATCCCATCAGGGGAGAAATGAAAGGGCGCGTCCATGTGGGTGCCGGTGTGTTCGACGAGGTGCCAGCGGAACATATTGAAGCCGTTTGCAGCGTAGGTGTACAGGGTTTCGATATCCAGGTTTTGCGTACCGAAGTAAGTCGGAAAATCCTCGGTGATCACATGGGTCAGGTCGACGGCGTGCTTGAAGGGCCGCCCCATGACCTCAGCCAGCTCGACCTCCTGGCTGCGATTTGCCCCTGCGGCAATGACCGGCGCCGGGAGCATCGCGCCAGCCACCAGCGCCGCGCTGGCCTTGATAAATTCGCGACGAGAGAGACGTTTCAAGACTACTTCTCGGGTTCCAGGAACACACATGGGGACCTCCTTTTATTTGTAGATCAATAAGACGGTGGGTTTGCTGCCGCTGGTCTCATTAAAATTGTGCGGCACTATGTAAATCATACTCATCTTCGATATGTTGTCAATCGCGCGCCAGTGAAGTTGCAGGGTGGCCCCAGCGCTGTTCCAGATTCGGACTTCGGAAGTTTGACCCGGAGTCGTCGAAAAGGATGTCGCACGTCGTAGATCCCGCGCCAGCGGGGGCGACGCTTCCGAAGTCTCCTTTAGAGTGCGTCTAGCGAGGATAGACCAGGATCACGAACGGCAGCAACACCTTGGAGGGGATGATTTCTCGCGGGTTCGCCACCAGTATGCCAGTGGACCCTCCCCCATCCAGATTGATGGCGATATCCAGGTCTAGATCCGATTCAGTCAAATAGACGCTTAACTGGTGCAATGTAAAATACCCTTGAGGTGTAACGATAAAAAGGATTCGGCCATCTTTATCCTGCGCGATGACCGTTCGCCTTGCGCTGGCATGATTTTCCCGCTCTGCACCGAAGCCGAGTTCGCCGCCCGGTTGGACAAGGATGGGAAATGACTGTAAAGCAGCTTGCAGCGGTTCATCGGAATTGTAGGGTTTCTGGACAAGCCACCTTAATTCTGCCCTGGATCGATCGATCGCCAGCATGCCTCCGAACCCATTAAAACTGCTCCCAAAGGCTTCTCCATTGACGATGGTAAGCCCATTTGGAAAATATCTCTCGTTTTCTATGCTAAAGTAACCACCATTCAGGACAAAAGCGGCATTTGTCTCT
>DASTOH010000293.1:0-18863 GCA_035720235.1 Anaerolineales bacterium
TGTTCGCCCATGTCGGTGAATTGACTCTGCTCTGCCGGTTCATCGCGCGTCAATTCATACGTACTTTGCGAAAGCAATATTTGCCCGCCATGGGCGGCAGACATGATGCGTTGCGTCAGTGCCAGGGTGGCATATCCCACATAAGGACCTTCGATGGTTGGGTCATCTGCCAATTGAGCCGCGCCGGTATGAAGACCCATCCGCACTTTGATGGCTGCCGGGGACCAGGCCTCATTATGCAGGTATCTTTGCGCATCCAGCGCGGCATTCACCGCATCACTGGCGGAGTGGAATGCCACTGAGAAAGAATCGCCGACTACTTGAAAGACATATCCGTTTTGCGCCTGGATGGATCCTTGCAGAATCTCACGATGCCGCGCCAGCAGATCAGGCAGATCACCGGGAAATTGCTGGGCGAGTTGGGTACTACCTTCAATATCGGTGAAGAGGAAGGTGACGGTGCCGGTTGGGAGCTCAGTCATGAGTTTTCTCCAGGGCAAATTCAATCGCCTTTTCCATACTCATCGATCTTCCCTCAGCCCTCAGCGAAGCAAAGCTCTTCTCATCTATCCCGGCGCGCAGCTCAGCAAGCTCTTTCTCGTACTCCAGGCGTTCCATCGGCATCATCGGTGAGCCAGCGATCTCACGCAGGATTTCCGCAGCGCTCAGGAGTTTGACGGCTCGCTCATCTTCCCCCCGTGCTTTGGCGATAAAAGCAAAACATTCCAGCTGGTGTGCGACCGCGCCGCGATGTCCCAGTTCTTGCCAGGCTGTTATGGTTTCTCGATAGAGGCCAAGTGCCTCTTCGAGATTTCCGGTTTTCCGCAGAGTATGGGCCATCTCGCTTTGATAACCTTTAAAACTAAGTCGGTCTCCAATTTCGCTATAATAGGTTAATAGATTTTCGCTGAGTCGACGAGCCTCGGCGAGGTCTCCACGAGAATAAGCCAGGCGTGCCAATAGCTCGTTAGACCTGTATGCATATGGGTAGCCTGATTCATTCGATAAAGCTAGTGCTTCTTCCAAATAGGCACTAATTTTCTGTGCAGCTGCCTCTCCCTGGACCTCGAACATGATATAAGCCAGAGAAACCAAAACCCAGGCAAGTTCCTCTTTGTTTCCCATCTGGCGGCAGATGCTTTCGCTCTCGTGAAATGCGTCAAATGCCTTCTCAATCTCACCTGAAAATGCCGAGGCAATCCCAAAAACGATCAAACTCCGCGCTAACCAAAGGCTATCGCCTGTTTGCCGCACCAATGTAATAGCTGCTTGCGCCGCGGCCTTCCCTGCATGATGTTCTCCCTGATTAATGGACAATAATGCCAGAGCGTGAAATGCGCGCGCCCGAAGCCCGTCAAAATTCCCTCCGTCATGGCGGAGGGTCGCTGCATGATCTAACGCCGCCTGGCACCAACTGCGTCCCTCCCTCATATATCCGCGTGCTAACCAGAACCCGGCTAAAGAGGCAACCATTTTCAATGCATATTCGGGTTTGTTGTCGAGTGACCACCGTAGTGCAGATCGAAAGTTATCATGTTCAAGTTCAAGCACATGCAGCCCGGATAATCTTTCTGCTCCGGCCAGTTTTTCCTCCGCGGATGCAGCATAATCCATGAAATAATCCAGGTGGCGATTTCGGGCGCTAGCTGAGTCTCCCGCTTCCACCAGTTTATCCATGGCATATTGACGGATGGTCTCAAGAAAACGATAACGGGACTTGCCATCCTGCTCTTCGACATTGATCAGTGACTTGTTGACCAATCCCTGTAACCCGTCCAGCGCTTCCTCCTCACCGAGGACTGATTCAGCGGCCTCAAACGTCCAGCCACCTGAAAAGACCGCCAGCTGGCAAAAGGCGCGTTGCTCTGTTTCGTTGAGAGACTGATAACTCCAGTCAATCAAAGCCCGCAACGTCTGTTGACGAGGCAGGGCGGTACGGCTGCCTCCTGTAAGGAGTTTGAAGCGATCGTCGAGCCGTTCGGCGATTTGTTCGGGCGTAAATAACTTGACGCGCGCCGCGGCCAACTCTATCGCCAGGGGAATGCCGTCGAGACGGGAGCAAATTTGGGCGACGGCGAAGGCGTTGTGTTCTGTCAAATGAAAGTGTGATTGGGCTCTGGCAGCGCGCTCAACGAAAAGTTGCACAGATTCAAACTCCAGCAAAGAATTCGCTGGAGACTCTTCTGGGGGCAATGAAAGCGAAGGCACACGATAGACGGTTTCGCCTGCGATGCCCAGGGCTTCACGGCTGCTGGCAATGATTTTCAGGTTCGGGCAGGCATACAAGAGTCTTTCAGAGAGTTCGGCACAGGCCTCTACAAGATGCTCACAATTATCCAGGATCAGCAACAGGTGTTTGCCGCGTAGATAGTCCATGAGGACGTCATTCAGCGAGACACCTTGTACCTCGCGCAATTTGAAGATGGAAGCAATGGTTGAGATGATGTACGCTGGATCCGTGAGCGGCGCAAGTTCCACCAGCCATACCCCATCTTTGAAATTCTCGAATTGCTCCATCGCAACCTGGAGTGAGAGACGGGTCTTGCCCGTGCCGCCCGGACCAATAAAAGTCAACATCCGCGTGAAAGGAAGCAATTTCCTGGCTTCCTCCATTTCACGCGCACGGCCGATGAATGGTGTAAGTTGTGGAGGAAGATTGTGTTTGAATATCTCGAATGTGTTCAGCGGAGGAAATTCGGAGGGCAAGTCTGAAACCACCAGTTGATAGATGTGCTCCACGCGCAATATATCCTTCAATTGCCGCTCGCCCATGTCAATGAGTTGGACTGTTTCTGGAAGTACATCCCTGGTTAAATCGTAAACGCTCTGTGAAAGCAGGATTTGTCCACCATGCCCGGCAGACATGATGCGCTGTGTCAATGCCAGGGTGGTGTATCCCTCGTAGACTATTTCATTTGAATCTTCTTTCAATTGTGCCGCGCCGGTGTGAATCCCCATCCGTACCTTGATGGGTGCAGGCGACCATTTTTCAACATATAACTGTCGCTGCGCATCGAGCGCGGCGTTCAGTGCGTCCTGAACAGTATGGAACGCCACTGCAAAAGAGTCGCCCACGAAGCGGAAGGCCACACCGTTGTGTGCTTCGATGGCTTTATTTAGAATTTCATTGTGCCGCGCCAGGAGGGATGGCATGGCCTCAGGAAATTCCTGCGCAAGCTTAGTGCTGCCTTCGATATCGGTGAAAAGAAAGGTAACTGTGCCGGAGGGAAGAGTCATCCTTTATCTCCCAGGGCCAACTGGATGGCCTGCTCAACTGTCAACGCATGGCCTTCCCTCCAGGCTGCCTCAAAGGCCGTATCGTCCAGTTGTGAACGGATGACTGCCAGCTCACACTCCACTGAATTCTGTTCCGCCAGTGCGCGGCGACTATCAGTCTTTTCACGTGTTGCATTTCCCCAGGCGAAGAGCCGAGCGGCGCGTTCGGGCTGCGCCAGGTTCACATACAAGCTGGCAAATCCCTCTATGGTGAAAACCATTCCTATCATCACCCCCGCTTGTTGCATACGTCGCAGGCTGTCTTCGAATTCAACCCGCGCCCGTTGAACATCACCTTGCCGCAAAATGGCATATGCCCTCTGTGCTCGTGCCCATAAGGTTGACATTTGCAGATTGATTTCCTCGCCCAGGGCAATACACTCATCATAATATGCACATGCCTGCTGGTAATTACCCTGCCAGTAGGCGAGACTTCCAAAGCGTCCGAGAGTCTCTGCTTCTCCTGACTGTGACCCCATCTTCCGGTAAATTTCAATGGATTCTTCCAGCGCCTGTGCCGCAGATGAAAATTCCCCCGCCCACAGGTTCCTTTGAGCCAATTGATTGAGGCAGTTGGCAAGTCCCGATAGATTGCCCAACTCACGATGGTATCTCAATGCTTCGATCAGGAAAGCTTTTGAACGTTCCAGATCACGATTGCGCATGGCGAGGACGCTGATTGCAGTTGCCTGCCCCCATTTATCCCCCACTTCCTGAAGCAAAGCCAGGCTGGCTTCCACCATTGGAATACATTCACCCAGATCCCCGGAGAACCCGATCATCTGACCTAGATTCAAGAGTCCAAGCGCTTCGACGTGCTTATCCTTTACTGCGCGTGCCAATTGAAGGCCCTGGGTGGCAATCATCCGTGATCTGGTGAAGTCACCTTCGATAGCAATGACACGGGATTGAATCATCAGCGCTTTGGCCCGCAAGGCATCAGGTACATCATAGGCTTTCAGGAGTTGAGCGATCCAGTTCTCCAACTCTTGAAGGTATCCATGTTCATACCAGAATAGCCACGATGCATTGGCTATTCTTAGGCCTGCTTCGGGCTTCACGGCCAATGCCCATTCCAAAGCCATACGAAAGTTATCGAGTTCGTCATCCAGTTTATTCAACCAGAAGACTTGATTCGAACGCACGAGTTCGGGCTCGGCTTGTTCCGCCAGTTTGACAAAATAAGCCAGGTGCCAATCACGAACGATCTCACTGCTACCCGCTTCCAGTAACTTCTCGCGTGCATACTGGCGGATAGTTTCCAACATCCGATAGCGCGTCTCGCCACTCTGGGTATGTTCAATCAGGATAACCAGTGATTTGTTGACGAGATGGCTGAGCAAATCCAGAATATCAGTGATCGATAATCGGTTATCAGTTGCTCCAGACTGCTCACTATCCGCTGATGACTGGTCACTGCATACATCTTCCGCTGCTTCGAGCGTCCAGCCACCCGCGAAGACGGAAAGCCGGTGCAATAGCGATCTTTCGTCTTCAGAAAGGAGGTCATAACTCCAGTCAATCAAAGCGCGTAAGGTTTGCTGGCGCGGCAAGGCGGTGCGCGCACCGCCGGTCAGCAAACGGAAGCGGTCATCCAATCGCCTGGAGGTTTCCGCCACGGACATCATCTTGAGGCGCGCCGCGGCCAACTCTATCGCCAGGGGAATGCCGTCGAGCCGGGAACAGATTTGGGCGATGAAGGGTGCGTTGTCTTTATCCATCACAAAATGCGGCACAACGATCAGCGCGCGGTCCATGAAGAGTCGCACCGCCTCGTATTGTGAGAGTTGCTCGATGGCAGGCAGATGTTTTACATCGGGCAGGGAAAGCGATGGAACAGAGTACGACACTTCCCCACTGAGGCCGAGCGCCTCACGGCTCGAAGCCAGGAATTTGAGTTGAGGCGCGGCCTTCAATAAGGCCTCTACCACCTTTGCGCTGGCTTCGATCAGATGCTCGCAGTTATCGAGCACGACCAAAGTCTTCTTGTTGTCCAGATACTCTTTCAGTAGTTCCAGCGGCAGCTTGCCGGCCTGCTCGCTGATGCCAATCGCTACCAGGATCGTTTGAGGTATTAATTTGGGATCCGTGAGCGGCGCAAGCTCCACAAACCAGACGCCATGATGGAATCGATCGAGCAAGTCTGCCGCGACTTGAAGCGCGAGGCGCGACTTGCCTGTGCCACCTGAGCCTGTGAGTGTTACGAGACGATGTGACTCCAATTCCCCTTTCACTTCGACGATCTCGGTCTCGCGACCGATAAATGTGGTGAGTTGTATAGGAAGATTGTTTGGGAAGCTATCCAACGTTAGGAGCACGGGAAAGTCGGAGAGCAGGCCGGGCGCAGTCGCTTGGTAGATATGTTCTGGCCGGATAAGGTCCCTCAAACGATGAGTTCCCAGGTCGCGCAGGTCGACGCTCTCGGGCAGCCAATCGCACACCAATTCGTAAGTGGCCTGCGTAAGCAGGATTTGTCCCCCCTGGCTCACGCCAAGCAGCCGCCCCAGACGGTTGAGTAAGGGACCGACATAGTCATCGCCCCGTTCCTCGGTTACTCCTGTATGGATTGCCATCCGTACCCGCAGCGGGCCAAACTCGCCCCACGGCTCGGCCTGCAGGGCGCACTGCGCATCGATGGCGGCGTTCAAAGCATCCAGCGCGGTGGCAAAGGCAACTTGAAACGCATCACCAATCATCTTGTACACATAACCACCATGTGAAGTTGCCGTTGTGCGCAAGATGGTTTCTTGGCGCGCGAAAGCTTGCGACATCCACTGCGGATGTTCTTCCCACCAGCGAGTGCTGCCTTCGATATCGGTAAAAAGGAAGGTAACTGTGCCAGATGGTAAATTACCCATGCAGGTAGTATACAGGCAACGGAGGTACGATTCAAGCAGAAATCCCATTTGACTGGATTTGTATGTGTGTATTGAGACATGGCTTGAGAATGATGTAAAATATGAGTGTCATCATTTGAATTTGTCGAGGAGACGCGCCATGAAAGTGACTGTCCTTCAGGAAAATTTGGCCCGTGGTTTGGGCACTGTTTCAAAAGCTGTTTCACCCCGCAGCACGCTACCCGTGCTGGCGAATGTGTTGATCGCCACAGACGAGGGCCGTTTGCGCCTCTCAGCCACCAACCTGGAACTGGGGATTACTTGTTGGATTCCCGCACGTATCGATGAGGAAGGTTCAACGACCGTTCCAGCCCGCACCTTCACCGATCTGGTAAGTACCCTGCCAGGCGACCAGGTGAACCTCAAGCTGGACTTGAAGACACAGACCCTGAATGTACGCGGCGGCACCTCCACAAACGATATCAAGTGCATCGATGCGCAGGAATTCCCGCCTTTGCCTGTGCCTGACCTCAGTGGCGCTATACAGATTAACTCGGGTGATTTCCGCGAGATGATCCACCAGGTGGCATTCGCCGCTTCCACAGATGAGGCGCGGCCCGTGTTGATGGGCGTGCTGGTCCAGGTGGACAAGGATAAACTGACGATGGCCGCCGCGGATGGGTTCAGACTCTCGGTCCGCAAGGCGATTCTTTCTTCGCCCACACCTGCTCCTGTTTCTGCGATTGTCCCAGCCCATGCCCTGAAGGAGCTGGCGCGCGTCGCAACGGATGCTGAAGAGCCCATCTACATGGTGCTGCCCAAGGGACGCGGTCAGGTAGTCTTCCGCGTGAAGGACGTGGAAGTGGTCTCGCAGTTGATCGATGGGACCTTCCCCGACTTTCAGCAGATCATTCCGCGCAAATACAATTCGCGCACCCTGGTCTCAACCTCTTCCTTGTTGAAGGCCTGCAAGCAGGCGGAAATCTTCGCCCGCGAAGGTTCGAACGTGGCACGCTTGAACATCAAGACCTCGCAGGGCGAAATGCAGCCCAGCGAAGTGGAGATCTCCGCCACTTCCGAAGAGACTGGCAAGAATGAAACTATCGTCGAAGCCACGGTGGATGGGAGCGGTGTGTTGATCGCGTTCAACGTGAAGTTCCTGCGTGAGGTGCTGGAGGTGATCCGCTCGCCCAATGTGGCCCTGGAGACTTCGGCGGCCAATGCGCCGGGTGTGGTAAGACCGGTCGGCGATGATGACTTCCTGCATGTGATCATGCCGATGCATTTGGGTTAGTCGAGTAGTCGGATAGTTTGATAGTTCGGTAGTTGTGAAAGAAGAAGCGCCGTGTCGCGAAGACAAGGCGCTTTTGATTCTGTTTTATGGAGTCAGGGAGCGTCGCCGTGGCGACACTTGCTCCCGTCATGACGGCGGCAAGCCGCCTGGATCCAGATTTTTTAGTCCGCTTTTGGCAGCACCACTTTGAAGGTCGCGCCGGTACCAGGGCCTTCGGACTCGGCCCAGATTTTTCCGCCCTGGACTTCGATCAATCCCCTGGCAATGGTGAGACCAATACCAAGCCCGCCATAACGGCGCGTGTTGGGCGGCTCGATCTGATAGAACTCTTCGAATACCTTTTGCAATTTATCGGTAGGGATGCCAATGCCCCGATCCTGCACCCAGGCCAGAACGTTTTTCTCTTGCTCGATGGCGCCGATTACGATGTGGCTTCCTTCTGGCGAGAAGCGAATCGCATTATTGAGCAGGTTCACAAAGGCCAGCGCGGTCTTTTCGGGGTCAACGTACACATAGATGGGGTCATCTTTGAATGCGTACGTCAATGCCAGGTTGCGCCTGGCGGCAAAATACATGATCTCATCAGAAGCAAAGTTCAGCACATCCTGGATGGAAATCTTCTGCGGCTTCATCTCCATCTCGTCGGCTTGAAGAAGGGTCAGGTTATTCATCTGGTCGAGCAGGGACCGCATCTGTGCCGCGGCGTTCAACACCTGCTGGGCGTGGTCGGAGAGTTCATCCTTGGCCTCTTCCTGTAAAAAGGTGGCATAACCGATAATGATGCCCAGGGGCGTCCGCAGTTCGTGGGAAGCCAATGCCAGGAAATGGCTCTTGATGCTGTTGGTTTCCCTGACTTTTTCCAAAGCCTGTTGCGTGGTTTTCAGCAGCCGTGCGTTGTTGATAGCAATGGCGGCATGGGCCGCAGTGACGGAGAGGATCGCCACGTCGCGGTCGTTGAAGACGCCATCGCGTTTGTTGAGCGCCTCCAACACACCCACGGTCCGGTCCTTGATCGGCATGGGAACGCCGAGTAGCGTCTTGGTTTGGAATTTCATTTGATCCGAAACCTGGGAAAAGTGGCGCGGGTCGTGTTCCACGTCATTCAGGATCAACGGCTGGTTGGTGCGGAAGATGGTCCCGGCGATACTGCCCTCCATGGGAACCGGAATTTCCGCCAGCCTGGCCGGGTCTGAGCCGGTGGCCGCGGCAAAGTACAGGCGCGGATTTTTTTCGTCGTATAACAAGATGGATGAGGCTTCACAGTCCAACAACTCGGTCGCGGTGGCCGTGATGGTTTGAAGCAGTTCGTCTAGATCCAGCGTGGAGTTGAGGGTGACGCTTAATTCCACAAGCCGCAGCAACTGCTGTTGCCGGCCTTCGAGGTCGCGAAGCCTGCCGGTAGTAGTCGTCATGGGTAGAGTCTACTCCTTTCCAAAGAGGATGCCAGTCCCCTATTCGGGTACTTCATAGATTATAAATCTTTGGTTTTCAAATACGTCCTTGAGCTTCAAGTTGCACTGGTCAATTTTATCAGGCGGGACCTGACTGTTTTCCGCCTTTTTGCTGATGACCACATAATCACCCAGCAGCAGGCGCTCACACTCCGTGCTCATGAACGTATCCCGGTCTGTGAAGAGGCGCATGGCACGTGGTTTCCAGAAGACAACCACGCTGTCAGGCGGAGTTTCTGTCCTGATGTAATTGTACACATCGGAACTGACCGGGTCGAAGGGTCCATTGATCTGGCGGTTGCCTTTTAGGTTCTCATAGGCCCTTAAACCTGAATTGAAAAGAAAGATCCCAATGAGTAGCAGCCAAAAAACATAAAATGTTCCGTGGCTGATCGGCCGATAGTTGTCAGGCATCCTGTTGATCGTAAATTTCATCCCTTGAAATGCAAAATACATGAAAACGGGCAAAAGCGGAAAGATAAACCGTATACCCTGCCACTCAGGCCAGAAGAGCATGGCAATGAAATAAAGAGCAAAGAAACTGATGAGTGGCTGGTCTGTGCTGCGGCGCGTCCACACGCCGAGCAGGAAAAATATCGTCAATCCATAGTAAAGATAAGTCCATACCGGTTCTGCGCCAAAGAAGAATGCGAACAGATGGAAATAATTGCTGATATTGTCCTTGATGATGGCGGGGGTCAGTTCCTTCAGTTGTTCAAGGTAGGATCCTTGTCCGTTAGGGAATATCTGCGAAGTGCCGAGCCAGAGTACAACAAATACGAAGGCTGCTGCTGCGGAACTTCCCAGGATCTTTCTGCGTGATTCTGGATTACGAATAAACTCAATGAATTGATACGCGAGAAAACTTGCGGGCAGAATGATTCCGGTGGTACGAACGAAAAAGGCGAAGAACAATGCTGCGCCAAGAACAAAATATTTCCAAAGAGGGTCTTCCGGCTTGAGGGTCAAAATCAGTAACAGACCCAGGCCGCTGAAAAAAAGCAAAGGGATATCCGACAGGATTTGGTCGAGGAATTTGATGAGGGTCGGGTTGAACGCGAAGACGGAAACCAGGAGCAGGCTTTCGGCAGGTTCGAGGCGGTTCTTCGTCCAAAAATAAAGGCAGATCAGGAATCCTGCAAAAAAGACGAGACCAGGCAGTTTCAGTGTCAGCGGATGAACACCTTTGAGCAGCAGAGCGGGAGTCAACAGCACTGGGTACCCCCACGGGTATGCAACCGGTCCGATTTGAAAGGAAGATTCTAAAATGGTGAAGGTGTTATGTTCAACAAACCCGGCAGGATTACCGTTCAATATGCTTTGCCCCTGCATGATATACGATGCAAAATCATCGCCCCAGTCATGTCCCCGTGTGAGGCTGGAGGACCCTAATGCGATGCTCAATAAAATGATGACGACCAGGAAAGGATTCCATACATCGCGCATATATGAATTGTATCGTTAATGAGGAAATGGATGGTTGTTAAAATTTTCACAAATAAAATATCCGCTTCCCCTCAAGCGGATATTTATACGCGTCTCGCGCAGCCGGAAACTGTCTTTGCTAATTGACTTGGTTCTACGCTGTAACAGATCCCTGCTCAGGCGAGCCGGTCATATCCTGGGAAAATTTTGGTCGTAGTACAAATACGATCCATATCGTGACCAGTGCCAGGATGGCAACAATGCCTTCCACCTGCAAGATCCCGGCTTTCTGAACTACATAAACAGCTACGGCATCTACCAGTGCATGCCATAACAAGGCCAGCCAAAACCAGATCGGTTGCCTGTATGCAATCGCATATAAGACCATCACCGAGAGACCTACGTGCAGACACATCGCAAAGATGCGTTCCACAACCCCCATAATTGCCAGATAGGGTGGCGAAGACCAATACGCAGCGACTTGTTGTTTTGCCAGCTCAAGTTGATCTGCCGGAATGCTTGGCACGGTAGATAGGTCAATGGAATGATAAGCAAGCATCGTGAAAAACCCTACTGCTGCCAGAACACCGAAGATGAGTGCCTCTGTCCCGCCATGACCGAGCCCAATGAGGACTCCCTCCTTCCAGCTGCGGGAGTTCTTGAGGATGAATTTGAACAAAATGTAGCGGGCCGTCTCCTCAAAAATCCCGGCCAGTAGACCCAAGAGTATTGCGTTGACCAGCAGCGTGTTTTTCTCCATGAAGGGCCCCAGGCCTATCACAAGTGGAACATGAAGTATTTGTGATGCTATGAATGTGAGGCCGCCCGCAAGCACAAGCTTCCATGAAAGGGCAAAATTGCGCGTGAAAAAGATCCACGCCAGGATGGGCAGCAAAATCATGCCCATAAAATTGAGGATGTACAGGGATGGGAGCATTTTGTTACCCTTGTTGAGGGATTGATCTCATGCGTCGCATGCGTTCTGTCAGAGGACGCTTGGCAACGATGGTGGTCTTTCCGCTTCCATACGGCGAGAAAACGTTGACCGCCTCCCAGCCTTCCACGCCCCATTCGTCCAGGGTCGCTTCGATCTGTTCGTCTTTTGTTCCAAAGATACTGCCAATCGTTTGAACACGATATTCCCATTGTTTGACTTCTTCTGTCATGTCTGCCTCCTATAATGCAAGTAGTACATGCAGAACAATATCTGCCGAGAAGTGTGAAATCATCGCGGATTCAAGTCCGCGTTTCCAATACAACCAGCCGAACACCACACCCAGCACGCCATTCAAAACGACAGTGCGTGCAACAACAAGCGGTGTAAGAGGTATGAGCAAGGACATGGTTGGGAGGTGTCCCAGCCCGAACAAAACTGCGGCAAGAATGTTTGCAATCCAAAATACTGTGCTGGTTGGTTGGCCTTCTGATGTTTTACTTATGAATCGTCCCAGCCATACAAAAAGCGACATGACAAACAATCGTAATTGGATTTCTTCCGCAATCCCGCCGTAGAATGAAGCCAGGAATCCTTTCCATGCGGCAGGCTGGGATGTCTGTAAATTAAGCGCAGCGGCAGAGTCGCCAAGTTCTTTCATCATGGCTGGTTGGAAGTAAAAGACTTCCAAGCCGAGTATGACGAGTGTCCCGATTATGCCTAATGCAATGCTGACCGGCAGAATTGCGCGTATTCTTGCACCAACAGACTCCCCATTCAATCGCGCCTCAAGGATTGGCGTGCCGAGCCCAACACGGTTAGCAAAGAAAAGCCCCGCACGGACCACGATTGCAAAGATGATGGCAATTTGTACCATCTGCAGCGCGATCAGTGCTTGAAACGGCATGGATAGTTTCAAAGTCGCCAAAGTCGACGACTGCAATTCCAGGGTGTAAGGAAGAACGGCGAACGTGGCTAGTATTGCGGCGATCCAAAGGATAAAAAAGATTTTCCTGTTGAAAGGTTTGTTCATTTGTTTCCTATATTTTTGCGATCAACAAATTGCGTTTGAAGTTGCGGATGCTTAAGGAAATCAAAATACCATCGACGATCCAGAGCAGTGTCCCGATCAACATGACTGTTCCAACTCCGAGAACCATAACGCCTGAGAGCTGTCCAACCACCAGTGCCAGCACCAGGACCACCAGTGATGCCGAGAGTTGATACGCTTCCATGAATGTTTTGACACGTGACGAGATCAGGACTGTTGCTGAAATTCCCAGCAAGGCAAAGGCGGGCGTCAGCCAGAACATCATGGGCCACCACATCGGTAGGGGAAACCAGATGCGGTGGAATAATCCGAAACTGGCAAGGTTGACAACAACGATGTAAACAAGATATGTCAGCCACGAAAGTGCAATGGCCGGAATCACGGCCGCTAATACCTTACCCAAAAAGAGCTCCACATCTGAGGTGGGGGTGTAGAGCAGGGCCTCCATGGTTTTACGTTCGCGTTCGCCCACGAACGAGTCTGCGCCGACCACCGACGAAAACATCAATGGCATGATCAGAAACAACGGCGCCAGCAGGAACGCTGTCATGTAAATTACGAACATTTGTTCTAATTTCAAGCCATCGAAAATCGCCCGTGTGGCTGGAGGCAGGTTCTTCAGAAGGTCCTGCACATCGCCCAGTTCACGCTGCATATCCTCCACCGGGAGGAATTGCGGCAATAATGAGAATATCGTTGGCATGATGATGGCAAAGATCAAGGGCATCGCAATCGCTGGCCCCCACGCGGCTTTGTTCTGCTGTACTTCCTTCAAATCTTTGCGGGCAATTGCCCAAATGGAACGCCAGTTCATGCTTCACCTGCCTGCAATGCGAAATAGATATCTTCCAATGTGTACGCGCGCGGATTGACTTTCAAAATCGATTCGCCTTGTTCTACAAGATGACGGACCACTGCCGGGATAACTTCTTCACTTTCGACCTGGACGGATAATGCGTCACCATTCACGCTTGCTTGAATCACACCTGCGCGTGTCTGCAGGTTTTCCGAGACATGCTCCGACGGTTTCACGTGAAACAAAACATCGACCCAGGTGACCGGCCATAATTTCCGTGACAATTCATCGAGACTTCCCAGGGCCAGGATCTTGCCCTTATTCATGATCGCCACACGATCGCACAATCGTTGCGCTTCCAGCAGATTATGGGTCGCCAGGATCACCGTCTGTCCATCTGTGCGGCCCAGGTCTACGATCAGGTCGTCCACTTGTTGTGCGGCTTCAGGGTCCAAGCCAGATGTGGGTTCGTCCAGAAAAAGCAATGGAGGTTTATGAATGAGGGCGCGTGCTAGGGCGAGACGCTGCTTCATGCCTTTGCTATATGTCTCCACCTTGTCTTTGGCGCGCGCGGCGAGTCCAAAAAACTCCAGCATTTCTTCTACACGCGCATTCAGCTCGGACGCAGGGATTTCATGCAGCGTGCCAAAGAATTCCAGATTCTCACGGGCCGACAAACGTTCATACAGCGCGGGCGTCTCCGTCAGCACACCGGTTTGTCGGCGGACCGCTTCACCTTGTGTGGCCGGATCCAGCCCAAAGACACGCGCTGTGCCAGCCGACGGCGGCAGGATTCCATTGAGCAAACGGACCGTAGTGGTTTTGCCTGCGCCGTTCGGGCCCAGCAGACCAAACACTTCGCCAGACGCGACGGTGAACGTCATTCCATCCACAGCCTTGTGATCGCCGAAGGTGCGCTGCAAGTCATTGACTTCGATGATTGAGTTCATGTCATCTCTTGTGTTTCACGTGAAACGGAGCAGGGCAGGCCTGCTCCGTTTTGGTTCAAGCTTTCGTTTCGCGCTGGTACAAGACGTAGGAGTACACTACCAGGAAAAGGGCTGAGCCCATCAGGGGCACGAAGAACAACCAGAAGGCCACCATGCCGCCGAAGAATCCGCCGATGAACGCCAGTACGCCCGATGCCACGAACAGGATCGCGCCCAGTTGATGAGTCTTGTCCCAGACGTAATCACTGCTCAGGGTCCAAGGTGTGCGGATGCCAATGAACCAGTTGCGCTTGGATTGGCGCATCAGGTAACCAACCAGGATGAGGAGGATTCCCATGGCGGGCAACATGGCCTTGCTCATCCCGAACCCTGTATATCCCAGGCTCCAGAGTAAAGTCAGCGCATGGATGTAGAGCATAAACCCGATGATGAATACAATGAACAGGTTGAACACACCACGGAACTTGGCGATATTCGCCTTGAGCGGGTCAATGGCTGGGATCACCAGGAACAGCAGGAACAGTCCCAGGGTCATCAGCGGCATCATGAACGCGCCCCAGAACCTGGACATGTAGCCATCTACCTGATCATTTTGATTCCAATGGGAAGCCATTTGCTCAGGAAGCTGATTCCATAGCAGCAGACCGGCTATGGTGGCTCCGATGATCAAAACCAGTACGATAATGGTAGTTGTACGAGTATTCATTCTTTTTCCTTACATTCTTTCCGGCATTGCGCGGGCTGATGGTCGAGACGCAAGCAGCCGAAACCCAGCCCTGGCAACGACAATAATTTTACTTATTTTCCTTGGGCAAATTATTCTGAGCGATCGAGACGATGCCGCTCATGGCGCCGAGATTCATCGTATCCACGGCGGAACTGGGCACGATCACAAGTGCGCCTTTTTCCTTCAGGCCTTCGAAGAGCATGTTCATGGCGCGCAAGTGCAAGGCCGTCGGGTTATTGACATATGCCTGGGAAGCCTCGGCAAACGATGCAGCGATCTGCTTCTCGGATTCACCCAGGATCACGCGTGCCTGTCGTTCACGTTCAGCCTGTGCCTGGCGTGACATGGCATCTTCCAGGTCCTGCGGGATGACAATATCGCGGATTTCCACGGATTGTACTGTCACACCCCAGGGGGTTGTGCGTTCGTCGATGATCTGTTGCAATTCTTTGTCGATCATACTTCGGCCAACGAGGATATCTGCCAGCATCGTACGCCCGATAATGTCGCGTAATGCGGTCTGTGCGGCCCAGTCAACTGCGGCGCGATAGTTCTCTACTTCCAGAGCGGCCTTTTCGGCGTCCCATACTACCCAGAATAGGACAGCGTCAACATCTACGGGAACCGTATCTTTCGTCAGTGTTCTCTGCGCGGCGAACGGAGTGACCATCACGCGATGGTCAATCCACGATGGGATTGTATCTACGATTGGCACAATCCAAAACCAACCAGGGCCGCGCAGACCACGGAATTTGCCCAGGCGCAGAAGAACCGCCTTTTCCCATTGCGATGCAACTTTCAACGCGAACAAAATATATGTGCCGACAAGTATCATGGCACTTACATAGAGTCCGATCCATCCACCATCGACGCGGCCATCCATGATGATTGCGCTGATAATCGCCACAGTAATAAAAACACCGAATATTGTCGCTGCAATGCCAGAGATGTGTGGGTCTGGCTGCTGAGCTTTTTTCTTATCCAGCACCGATTTGATAAATTTAGTATCCATTCATTCTCCTATAATGACTCACTCTGGGACTCTGGCGCATCGCTCCAGGTTTTGAGCTGGTCACTGACCATTTGGCGGATCTCACTCTTGGAGAAATCCAGCCGCCTGGCTTCACCGATATATCTTTGGGTCAATGCTTCCAGTGTTTCTTTTCGTAACTTTTCACTCACGTTGGGCGGCGGAATCTCAGTGATGTAGGTGCCTCGACCTTGTTGGGTCGAAATGATGCGGGCTTCATCCAGGATGCGATAGGCCCGGGCTATGGTGTTGAAATTGACCCTCAATTCTTCGGCGAGCGCTCGCACTGTCGGCAACTGGTCTCCTGGTTTGAGAACTCCGCTGACTACCTGCGCCTGCACCTGATTGACGATTTGCGTGTAAATGGGCAAGCCCGAGCGAAAATCAATTTGGAGCATTAATTTCCTGTTTGTCATAAATTGTATCTTTGTATCATTGTACTAATTGTATCATTGTCATAATTGTATCCAGAATGGGAGTTTTGTCAAGCCCCAATGGCGCAGTCACATTTTCGATGCAACAGTTATTTCCGCTTTGCCATCAAGCGCTGCACGGCCTTCCCCAGTCTTTTTATGCCTTCATCGATCTCGGCTGGCGCCTGGGCCACAAAATTGAGGCGCAGCTTGTCCCTGCCATCTATCCCGTTTGGGAAGAATGCATTTCCTGGGACGAAGTCCACACCCTCTTCCCAGGCCAGTGGAAGCAGCTCTTCCGAGTCCAGGTTTTCAGGTAGATGCAGCCAGAGAAACAGCCCGCCTTGAGGCGAATCGAGGCGGACTCCAGCCGGGAGATAGCGCTGGATTGCCGATAGCATGGCATCGCGGCGCCTGCGAAAGATCTGGCAGGAACGGCGCAGGTGAGCCTGATAACGTCCAACGGTGACGTAAGCTTCCAGGGCGCGTTGGATCAGGGTTGAGGTCGCCAGGTCATTGACTCGCTTGAAATTGATCAGGCTGTCGTAAACCGGGCCTTCGGCTGCCAGGAAGCCCACACGCAAACCCGGCATGAGCATCTTCGAAAACGTGCTGACGTAAATCACCCGGCCGCCCGGGTCAAGCGCTTTGAGCGCTGGCTGGGTGCGCCCGTCGTAACGCAAATCTCCCACAAAATCGTCTTCCAGGATGGGAACGTTATAGCGATCGGCCAGAACAATTAATTGGCGGCGACGCGGACCGTTCAGGCACGTGCCGGTTGGGTTATGGAAATTGGGGATGGTGTAGATGAGTTTAGGATGGTGCTGCTGAAGCAGTTTTTCCAACCCTTCCACTTGCATGCCCTGACCATCAACCGGGATTCCTACCACTTCGAAGTCGAGCGCGCGGAACAAATCCAGGGCCCCCGGGTATGTGGGACTTTCCACCAGGACAGCATCCCCTGGTTTGAGTAGCAGCTGCGATACCAGAGACAAAGCCTGCTGTGAACCAGCAGTGATAAGGATATTTTCCGGGCGGGTCTGCACTCCCTGGCTGGCCAAAATGTGAGCGATGCTTTCACGCAGCGGGGCGTGTCCACTGCGTTCTCCATAATCCAGGGCCGCAATGCCATCGCGGCGCATAACAGTCTGAAGCACTTTGCGAAAGTCCTCGGCGGGAAACAAATTGGCATCCCCCATTCCACTTGCAAAACTGATTGGAGCAACGCGACTGGTTACCTTTTGCGCTTCATGAGGTAATTTGCTTCCGGCGGTCCTATCCTGGGCCTGTATATTTTGCTGCCAGAGTGGCCAGGAAGCGCCAGGGTTGTTTTTGGGGATAGGGAGAAGCGGATCGGGAGGCAGCACGTATGTGCCGCTGCCCAGCCTGGAAAAGATCAACCCCTCGGCCTCCAGTTCGGCGTAGGCATTTTCTATCGTGATGCGGTTCACGCCCAGATCCTGAGCAAGCTGGCGGCTGGCTGGCAGACGCGTATCCGCAGCTAGACTGCCCGACAGAATCCCCTGTCGCAAGTATGTTTTGATCTGCTGGTAAAGCGGAATGGCACTTTGACGGTCGAGTGGGATGCGCATTTTGGACCTCCAGAAGCATTGGTATGGTGAATATATCCCTCTTTCAGTGGCCACAATAGAGCCAATTCCTGTTTAATCAAATCAATCCATTGAATTGGACTATTCCCGATTGGTAAACATTGGCTCTTAACTTATACCACTTTTCCCCTAGAATTAGATTCGAATAGGACTTTACCCTGAAACGCGCAGGATCAGAGTGTAATCTGTGTTGTCGCATCGCCATTGTGATGGTGAATAGCAGCGTGGTAGAATCCTTACCCAAGTATGATCAGGAGAATTCTATGGAACAAATGACTGGTACCTGGACCGAGAAAAAAGGTCTGGCACAAATGTTGAAAGGCGGAGTCATCATGGATGTGGTGACAGCCGAGCACGCCAAAATTGCCGAAGAGGCAGGCGCCTGTGCGGTGATGGCGCTCGAACGCGTGCCGGCGGATATCCGCGCGAACGGCGGCGTGGCTCGCATGAGCGACCCTGAATTGATTTTAAGAATTATTGATTCGGTTTCGATCCCTGTGATGGCCAAATGCCGTATCGGGCATTTTGTGGAGGCCCAAATCCTGGAATCACTCGGTGTGGATTACATCGATGAGTCAGAAGTGCTCACACCCGCTGACGAAGAACATCATATTTTGAAGCACAACTTCAAAGTGCCGTTCGTATGCGGGTGCCGAAATCTCGGTGAAGCGCTGCGGCGCATTGGCGAAGGCGCCGCGATGATCCGCACCAAGGGCGAGGCTGGCACAGGCGATGTGGTGGAAGCAGTGCGCCATGCACGTTCCGTGCTTGGGTCGATCCGGCAGTTGCAGGCCATGGCTGACGAAGAGTTAATGGCTTTCGCAAAAAACATCGGCGCGCCGTATGAGCTCGTGAAAGAAACCAAGGAACTGGGCCGTCTGCCGGTGGTGAACTTCGCGGCGGGTGGAGTCGCAACCCCTGCCGACGCGGCGTTGATGATGCAGCTCGGTGTGGACGGTGTGTTCGTTGGCTCCGGCATTTTCAAGAGCGGCGACCCTGCCCGGCGCGCGGCGGCCATCGTCAAAGCGGTGACGCACTATCAGGACGCCTCCATTCTGGCGGAGGTCAG
>DASTOH010000294.1:0-3985 GCA_035720235.1 Anaerolineales bacterium
TGTATGTGCCGGAGGTGCGCCTGCCGTTGAACCGGTTGTTGATCTGTGTGGGCGGCCTGGGTTTTGAGGTGGATGCCGAAGCCCTGGCCCTGCAAATTGCGCTGAAAAGTCAGGCAGAGGTGACTTTGTTGCACGTTGTCCCGCCAGTGGATTTGGATTATCCCTCTGCACGCGCCGCCAGCGAGCACTGGAAGGATCTGATCAATACGGATACAATGCTCGGACGTAATTTGCGCAAAGCGGTCGAAACAGCACAGGCTGCAGGCCTGACCGCCCATGTGGAAGTGCGGCAGGGAAATGTGGTGGAGGAAATCTCCGCGACGATGAAAGTGGGAAATTTCGATCTGGTGTGTATGGGGTCACCCTTTGGCGGGAATGCCTTACGCCAGTTGTATGTCCCCAACGTGACCGCGGAAATCGCAGAGTCGGCGCGCTGCCCGGTGTTGACGGTGCGGCATAAACCAATTTAATCGCTCCCTCCGGGGCTCAGCCCCGGAGGGAGCGATGAGCGGGTGCGCTACAGACCGGGGGTATATTTATTTTCCCACTCGGTGATAGCGGCGCGCAGGGCAGCTTTGATCTCGGGGTCAGTTACTTCATCGATCCCGTTGAATTTTTGAAGGCCCACGTTCACGATCACGCCGCCCTCAGGTGAATTGGTCAGATAGATGCCGCGTCCTTCCAGCGGAGTGCCAATCAGACGCGTTTGCAGGATCGCATCAATCTGCCCAACGATGCCGGTGGCAGGTGGTGCAGAGCGCTCGTCTTTTTCACCTGCGGCGCTCCGGGCCGCGGCCGTTTGGGATGGAACAGGTTGTGAAGCGGGCCTGGAGGCAGATGGGATGGGTGACGACGCGGCAGGTTCCGGCTGAATCCGAGCCGGGAGCGGAGTGGCTGGTGCGGGCGCTGCGCGACCCTCCAACCAGGGACGGATCACCGTCAGCATTTCGATCAGGCGTTTACGCTGGTCGGCTGTGAGAGCGGATGGATCGGCCCGCACACCATCCAGGTCCAGAGTCAGGTATCCATTTTCGTTTTTGATGCGCATCAGGCCGGGGTCATCCACCTTCACCGTCACCGGTGGCGCGGGTGGTTTTTCCTTGCGCTCCTGTTCCTCTTCAGCCTTCCGCTTTTTGTAACCCTTATTGCGCCCTTCATAAATGCCGAAGATGTATACGAAAGCAGCTATGCCAAGCCAGACAATTGTTGTCCAGGGAAATTCCATACTTCACCTTGCAATCTGACATTGTCCACAATGCCAGATGTCACCTTTCTATCTGACACTGTGGGCAGATATGCGTGCTGCGTTGACCAACGACAATTCTTTGAATTGGTGTGCCGCAGACGGGACAAGGCTGCCCCTCGCGCGCATACACCCGAAAATAGTTTTGATACTGACCGCCGCGATACACCCAGTCTATGGAGGCGCCGTTGCGCCGTATGCCTTCCTTTAACACCTTGCGGATCGCTTCGCGCAACACCTCAGCCTGCTGCGTAGTGACCGAATCCGACGCGGCGCCTGGATGCAGTTTCGACAAGTGCAGGGCCTCATCGGTATAGATGTTGCCCAGCCCGGCGATGAAGGTCTGATCGAGGAGCAAGGGCTTGAGCTGCCGCTTTTTTCCGTGAAGCGCACTGTACAGCCAGTGGGGGGTGAATGCCCGGCTGAAAGGTTCGGGCCCGAGTGAGCCGAGCACTTCGGTGGGAGTCGCTGTCAGCCAGACGCGGCCAAACTTGCGCGTGTCATTAAATACCAATGATTGGTTGCCCGATAATTTTATTACAAGCCGGTCGTGCTTTGCTGGTCTGATTGTACTATCTCGCAGCGACAGATCGCCACTCATCCGCAGATGGATCAGCAGGTTATAATCCTGGAGTTGGATATTGAGAAATTTCGCGCGGCGTCCTACATCCAGGATCATTTGTCCCTGAATAGATTCCCTGAATTTCCTGGGTGAAGGAGTGGCAAGCGTACGATTCCAGCGCAGGTCGGCGCTGAGTATCTTTTTGCCGATCAAAGCCGGTTTCAGTGTACGTGCAAAGGTTTCAACTTCGGGTAGTTCAGGCATTTCAATTTTGCTCTAGGCCGCGTCCTCGCCGCCGGGGACGGCGGCTGGAGCAACTCTACTCATTAAACATCTCTCCCACGCTTCGACCTTCGTGGGCGCGGCGGATGACTTCGCCAAGCATCGGTGCAATGGAAAGGATCGTTACCCGCCCAGCCAGCGGTTCCATCTTATCAGGCGGGATCGGAACCGTATCGGTGGTGATGATGTGCTTGATATCCAGATCTGCCAGTCTCTGCGCGGCGTTATTGGAGAAGAGCGGGTGGATGAAGGCGAGATAAATATCTCCTGCGCCATTCTCCCGAACGACGTTGACAGCCTGTGCAATCGAACCACCTGTATCTACTTCGTCATCCACGATGATTACATCGCGTCCCTGCACATCACCGATTAGTGATAAAGCTTCAGCTTTGGCATCGTTGCCGGAACGTCGTTTTTCGATAAAGGCGATGGGCAGGTCCAGGTCAAGCGCATAATTTCTTCCTTTTTTTGCAAAGCCTAGATCTGTGGCAACCACAACCGGATCTTTCATCTCCAGAATCAATTTGCGTTGGAAGTAGTTGCTGATCATGTGCGAAGCCGTCAGTACATCGCCGGGGATAGAGAAGAATCCCTGGATCTGCCCGGCGTGTGGATCGAAAGTCATGTAACGGTCAGCGCCTGCACTTTCGATCATGTCTGCTACCAGACGCGCAGTAATGGGAACGCGTGGCTGATCCTTCTTATCAGAACGTCCATAGCACAGGTAGGGAACGACGGCCGTGATACGTGCGGCAGAATCCAGCCTGAGGGTTTGAATCATGATCAACAATTCCATCAAGTTGTAATGTACTGGTGAAGAGGTAGTTTGAATGACGTACACATCCTGCCCGCGGGCGCTGCTCATCAATTTGACGAAAATATTTTCGTTTGGAAACTCGATTACTTCCCGGGGGCTTAATTTTTGGTCGAGATAATCGGCGATCTTCTGCGCCAGATCGGGTGAGCCTGAGCCGGCATAAAGTTTGATCTCGCCATACATTTTTATTTCATGTTGGTGCATATCTGCCTACATCTCCTGATCCGAGTTCCCATTCAGCAATAGTTGGATGGCTTCATAAGGGGAAATGTCTCTCTGCAAGACCTTGTCCAGGACTTCAGCATATTTCTCTTTTTGGACTTTCTCAAGGAATTGACTCATCAGCTCCGCCTGCAAGAGCGCCTCCAGCTCGGATCCCAGCCTGGCGCGGTCTCGAAGGGCCCACTCTCCATTTTGGCGGAGGTAGGCCACATGCTTTGCAATGGACTCTGCCAGTTCGGCGATGCCTTTCCCTTCGGTAGCTATAGTCTTGTTGATGGGGGGAATCCAGATCGGTTTGTCCGTGGGAGTGGCTGCTGGACGCGGCGAGTCACCGACCGTCATCACCTGTCCATGATGATGGACCACGCGCTTGGTGGGGTGGGCAAGCTCGAGCGTAGTCCGAAGCGCACGTTCGGTGTTCTCCACACCGGGGCGATCGGCTTTGTTGATCACGAGCACGTCCGCGATCTCCAAAATGCCAGCCTTGATCGCCTGGATGTCATCGCCCAGACCCGGCGCCTCCACAACAATGGTGGTATGTGCCAGGCGGGCGATGTCCACTTCGCCCTGACCCGCGCCGACGGTTTCGATGATGATGATGTCATAGCCTGCGGCATCGAAAACCTGGGTAAAGGAGGCGGTGGTGCGAGCGAGTCCGCCTACTGAGCCGCGTGAAGCCATCGAACGGATGAAGACACCCTCATCGCCTGAGAGATCGCGCATCCGTACGCGGTCGCCCAGAACCGCTCCGCCGGTGAACGGACTGGAGGGGTCCACCGCGATGATCGCAATTCTTTTTTTATCCTGTTTGCGATAATGGAGGGTAAGCTGGTTGACGAGCGAGGACTTTCCCGTGCCA
>DASTOH010000295.1:0-5637 GCA_035720235.1 Anaerolineales bacterium
GTCAATGAGCGCCCGGAACATGAGCACGGAGGCGGTCGTGGCAGGCCGTCTCCGTGTTCTTTTTTAGCTGAGGGGGCAAAATGTACTGTCTCGTTTTAAAAATGTACTGTCTCGTTTAAAAAAAGTACTGACAAGTTTCCAAAGATGTACTGTCTGGTTTGGCAATAAGACCTGAGAAGTTTGCGAGTCTTGCTCAAGCTGCAGGCTGACAGGGAGTATCAGGAGGCAAGGTTAGGTGCTAGCTGCATGGGGACAGAGCCTGGAACCTTCTCCGCCAGCATCGACCTGGAACGCGGCCTGGCGACTCCTTCCATCCTGATCCCACCTTCGCGAATGACCTGAACGTGCCCGGCATCTTCACCGGCACCATCCTCAACCGTCGGAAAGACCAGCGAAGAACTCGCCGGCAAAGCCGGCAAATGGAACGAAGAAAACCCAACTTGATCAGGTCACTGTGACGGACTAATTCTTCAGCCTTCACATTTGATATTATCGTAGCCCATGGAATCAAAATCGCTCACCGAAGCAAGGTGAGCGATTTTGATATGCGGGGTTTGAATATGTAAGACCAAATGGGATCGGCCCTAGAGATTGATGTCGCTGTTGTTATGGATAAAGCGTGTGCGCTTGGTCGATTCGAGGGCCTCCTGCGTATCGAACGGGCGGAGCATGGAAAAATCAAAGCCGGTTTCCTCTTCAACAGTGGCAATCGTGGTTTGAATCCGGCGCGACTGTAATTCACCCAGCGTATACGGTTTGAGGCCGGTAAACACCTTCGTTTCGAACAGGGCCTGCAGATATTCGATCTGGCCGATCATGAAGGCCGCGGCCGCGATGCGCCCATCGGGCTTTTCGATGACGGCGATCTTCCAAAAGATCACAGGTATTTTCCAGGGGCCATGTTCCCGCAGCATTCCATAATCCGGGTCTTGAGGCTTGAAAATCGGACCGGTAAAAACTGTCACTTTTTTCTCAAGCGTCTGGGTACGGTCAAGTACATAGTCCTCCAGGTCGCCCCACTCGATATCATTGAAGTGATGCACTTGTGGCGCCGCGTTCGTAAAGTGGAAGGTATGGGTTTCAGCCAGATCCACTTCCGCTTGCGTATCGCCCCAGCAGGGGTCCAATCGCCGTACGAGATGGCCGCGGTCAAATGCCACCGGGTCCTTCGTCAGGTCTTTAACGTAAAAGTTGTCCCCTGGTTGGAAGGCTTCGCTCAGCCGAATGTCACGCCGCCAATTGTTCGATGAGTTGTTGGGTCTTTTTAGCTTCGCACCATGAATGTTGACCGCGGTCAACATTGGGAACTTCCGTTCCTTGTTCATGACCGAGGAAAAGTGCAAATAGTCGAGAATAATCTTTTGACTGTTTTTCAGTTTTTGGGCTTGAGACCGGCGCGGCTTAAGAATGGTTTTCAGGCTTATTTCCACGGGCAGGAATTTGGGGTTGTAGCCAAAATTCTGATTGGCCCAACTTCCAAGTGCTAGAGGCTTGCCCTCCGCTTCAGAGGCCATTGGCCCGGCCGCCATCACCTCCGAAGTTTGCAGTGGGATGAGTCCCAGGCCGCGGCTTAACCTTTCGAGCACCGCGGCGGCGTTGGCATTTTCGAAGCGGTCACTTTCGAGCTTGGAAAAGATCGAACTCACTCGCACACCTTCGTTTGCCAGCCATTCCCGGGTGTCTCCAGCTCCACCGGCCACAAAATCAGGGTTCTTAACGGCTTTATGATGGATGGCAATGACCTGCCATTGATCGTTAAGCACCGGTGAACCGGATGAGCCTGGTTCGGTATCGGTGGTGTAATGGATGAAACGTTCTGCGATTTGTGGGAACACTCGTTTATCGAGGCTGATGATCATGTTGGCTCGCACGGTTAACTGCTTGGGTTGGCCGTGCGGGTGCTGAATGATCGTTACCCATTCACCTTCAAGACCTTTCCCTGAAAGTGGAATGAGGGGTAGGTACCCAAAACGCTCGATGGGCACCCCGCCTTCAGAGAAGGATGATATGGCTACAAAGGTAACATCATGTTCGAGGTCGGTATAGAATATTTCCTTCGGGGCCAGGTTGAATTGAATCGGTGGGTTCAGCACGCCATCGGCATCGTGCTCATAGTTAAATTCAGCTTCGCTCTGGCTGGCATCCAGATGCGAGCTTAGAACGTGGTTATTGGTCATCAACAGGCGTGGGCCCACCAAAAAGCCCGTGCCAAACCATTCTCCGCCCTGGGTGGGGACACGAATGCGGCAAACCGCCGCGGCCGCGCGTAACCCGCGCGTGAGGAAATTAACGGAAAGCAGGTCACTATTCCCTATCACGCGCTCGAACCCATTCGGGTCGCTTTCCGGCGACTCCATGAGGGTCATTCTGACCATGAGGCGATTGGGGTCAAGGGTCACATCGGAGCGGGTTCTGCCCGTGTGCTCCTTTTTTACTTTCTCGGCGATCGCCTTTTCCACTTTGGGGTTGTTTAATGGGACGATATCTGGTTGGGTTGGGGTGTTTGCCAATTCACCTTTAATTTGGGCTTCTTCGAGCTTTCTCATTTTTTTTCTCTCCTTGTTCACAATGAGAACCAAACCGTTGTTGATCTACTATACAAGAAGATCACAGGGAACGCAAGCAGGCAGTCATAACGAAGCGACCGCGCGCCGTTTCTATATTAAACGGCAGATCGCTCAAAATTCCAGCATGCGGAACATATTCGTGGGAGGACGTTTTAATAGAGAAACCCGCCAACTCACTCCTCGTGAATCAACGGGTCCGTTATTGGATGTTCGGTGTAGCGGGATCTATTCGCAGCCCACCCTTTTGGCATGAAAGGCGCGCCTCAGCGGCATGGCGCGACCGCTGTGTTGCGCAATGTCTCGCGCTTTCATCTGCATCTGTTGGATGCGGTTGGCAAGATCATCGAGCATCTCTTCTTGATTCATAAGTTGCTCCCCAGGGAATATATCCGGGATTCTGCGTGCGATGTCTGCTATAAGTTGATGTCCGACAAGCAGATTGTCCGCGACCTGGAGAACATCCTGCAGGACGACCAGTTTCTTGAGATCCTGGCTTATGCTCGAGTATATTACCTGAATGAAACGAAAATGGCTGAACATATGCAATTGAGGGCGGCCAGGGCAGAGTCCGGTTTACTGATCGAACAAGCCTGAAACAGCGTGTCGGTCGTGACCAGTCGATTGCTCCGCGCCTCCAGTACGCCGTAACCACCCGCCCATGCCAGCTCTCCGCCGTCGATGACCGCGATGCTGACGCCGGGAATTTTATCCCCATGCTGTGGGTGCATGCGGTCGAGCAGTTCCGTGCCTGCGCCGGGCCTGGAGGAAAACAGATCAGGTTTCAACGTGTGGAATTCTCCTTTTTGAGTTTGTGTTTTTCTTTGGGGGTATGATCCCTGTTCCCAACTGCCTACTGAATTTCAGATCAATAATTTCCGCCACAACCATGTCGTTGCGAGCGCTTTTCGCGAAGCCATCTCCTGTTTTTGGGCAACCGTAGGCTGATTTGAGCCAGAAGATTGCTTCGGGGTCGCAACGACATTCGAAGTGGAAATTAATTGTTCAAATTTCAGTTACTATAACAACTATTCAACGATCAAACGAACAATCCAGGCATACCCAAAAAATCCCGTCTGGACAAGGTGACTTTCGTTACAGAGTGCCCGTTGGGTCTTTTAACGATGTCTATATGGAATAAGCAAGATCGTTAGGAAAAGTGTCAGGATCACGGAAGACCACATGATGAGTTGTCCCTGCATGCTCCATGTGCTCCATGCGCCTGCAAGGCCATAAAATGTGACAATCGCACATGCCAGGCCATTGCTGATGATGCCTGTCCATACGGCTTGCGTTGCCGGTCTACCTTTTTTGATTTCGATTAATCCCAGGGAATATGTCACCGTCAGTGCCAGGTAAGCGGCACCAAGTAAACGGATAAAGAGCAGCGGCTCTGGAACTGGGAACCCCAAACGATGAAACCAGGTCCTGGGGAAGAAGAGCAAGGGTACGCACCAAAATACAGTCGTACAGAATATCTTAAGCTGCAGCACGCGCGGCAACGTCACCATCACACCAGGAAGAATATGATCAATAGCGCGATCGAAACCAGAACAAACATGATGCCCGTTGCAAACAAGGTGAAAACAAGTATCTCCACGTGAGGTGCCAACCCAATCTGCAGTTTCTCACGAATTGCTTTGATCTCTTGCTGAAGCTCCTTCGCTTGTCTCACCCCTCTCAGAGATAAAAACGCATACGTCATGCAAAATAACAGTGGCAACACCAATGCCCACTTAATGACCGGAACGGCAGTGTTGGAGAATGTGTAAGCCACAATTCCTCCGGTGATGCCGTAGAGCAGCAAATTACTATTGAGGATTAGTTCAAGATAAAACTTGTAGAGTTCAGAGAGGAGATTGTATTGCCTCCAAAGCAACTCATCCGCGCCTATTGTATCGCCCATCATAAAATACCTCCTTCTGACCTGGAAGGATTGCGATGACCGCTTCAAGACTCAAAGGCCGAGTGTGAAAGGTCAAATTTGGTAGTGAGTTAAGCCGTACTGAGACAAAAATCATTATAGCACGCTCACTTCAATCCAATGAGTAATCGACCCAACCATATTCCTGAGCAATACTCCGGACGATCTCCTGAATGAATTCGGCGCCATTGTCTGAGTTGGTCATCACCACCGCGCCTTGCCCCAGGTCACTGTATGCCACGATAAAACACCGGTAGCCCATGTTCCCACCATGATGGCTGAAACGCGCCGAACGCCGAACGGGCTGGCCTTCCAATCGAAAGCCAAGTCCCTGGTTTCGGATTTCCCGGCTGTATCGCTGGCTCACCATTTCGGCGGGAAAATCCTCCATTTGGTCGGCAAGCATTTGGTCTGTCATTTCCACTGAGAGCACCCGGTTCGAAGCCCCAGCATTTGATTTTTGGATTTCGATGGCCAGGCGAGCCAGGTCAGAGGGCGTGGTCCATAACCCGCCCGCCGCCATCTCGGGGTACGTAAACCAATCGCCGTGCACTCTTGCTCCGGTCTCGTCATGTGCGCAGGCGGCTCCTGCCCTTAAGTCCGCGGGCAAAGGCTGTTGATAGGTGCTCTGTTCCAGGACGAGTTTTTGAAGGACCAGGTCTTGCATGATTTCCGGGAATGGCTTTCCTGTGACGTCGATCAGAAGCTGCTGCAATACCATAAAACCGCCGCCAGAGTAGCGCCATTGGGTGCCTGGAACGGCATCCACCCGAATCGGTACCGAGTTCGCGGGCGGAGTGCCATCGAGTATTTGATGAAGTGTCGGCACCTGCTCATCAGAAGCGTAGCCCCTGAACCCCGAGACAGTCAACCCGGCGGTATGGGTTAACAACCTGCGGAGGGTGACTTTCTTATCCCTGGTAAACTCGTTTTCCGGAACCTGCCATGAGACCAGCTTCTGGTTGACATCCTCATCCAGGTCGAGTTTTCCCTGTTCCACCAGTGCAAGCGCCGCCATGGCAGAAACCGGTTTGCTAATGGAACAAGCCTGAAACAGGGTTGCGGTCGTTACAGGCCGATTGTCTCCAACGTCCAGGATGCCGTAACCACCTGCCCATGCCAGTTCTCCGCCATCGATGACAGCGATGC
>DASTOH010000296.1:0-6627 GCA_035720235.1 Anaerolineales bacterium
TCGTCAATCGCGTGAACGAATTGAAGCGGCTGGACTAGATTGTCGCGGCGGGCGAAGCGGTTGTGATCCGCGGCATGGATGGGATGGGCAAGTCCGCATTGCTCAAGCAGATCGCCAACGGTCAGGCGGCGCGCGCCATGCCTCACGGTGTCATGTTCCTTGAAGGCATTGATGAACGCGGGCAGGCACTTGGGGCTGAGGACGTGATCCAGCGCCTGTTCGACAAGTTGTTTGAGTCTGAGCCGCCTCTAAAAGTTAACTTCGACATCGCCCAGACTTATCTCAGCAATACGAGACCGCTGGTCATCCTGAACGGTCTGAACCTTCCAGCTGTTTCACAATCTCGAATGGCTGACCTGTTCCCGCGCGGCACAGTGCTGATCGAATCGAACCAATTGCTTGAAAGTGATACGGCAGAAGTGATCGAACTGGGTCCCCTGCCGCGGGCTGAAGCCATTGAGTTATTAGTCGCCAAAGCGGGTGTGGTTCTGGATAATGCCTCAGAGTCAATCCTCGATACAATATCGGCCCTATTGGCTGATGTGCCGCTGGCAATTGTGACTGCCGCTCGCGCCATCCACGAGAACAACCTAACGCTTGAGCGCGCTTACGATATCCTCACCTCCATTAAGCCTCTATCAGAGGATGCGATACGAGGCGGAATCGAACGAGCTTACGCGCTTGCCTACTCAACGCTTACCGAACTGGAGCGGCAGTTCCTGGCAGCGGCCGCTCTCGCGCCAGGCATCTCGGTTGACCCACGCTGGCCGCATAGGATGCTGGACGATAAGACAATAGAAGCGCGGACGCAGGAACGTCTGGAAGCCATGGGTTTGCTGACTGCCAACAGCCCGCGCCTGCGCATTGATCCCGGACTCCGCGACCTGGCTCGCATGGGCGCGGATGAAATCTCTGTGAAAGAGCAGTTCATCCACTATCTTGAGACGATGCTTGAGATGCGATCACTTGATTGGAACTATTGTACTGATGAATTGGGTAACATCCTGGGGATGATAGACTGGGCCGCAAAACATCAGCGATGGGGTGATGTGATTGAATTGGGTCGAGCGATTGATCCATATCTAACACTGCATGGCTTATGGGAAGCATGGCGCAGGATGATTGAGGATGTGTTGCAATCCGCGCGCCAGCTGGATGATCGCGCCAATGAGGTCTGGGCGTTACATCAACTTGGTACGCACGCCATGGGTGTCGGTCAAAACAGTGAGGCGATTGATTTTTTGCGCCAGGCGCTCGATCTACGCGATGCACTAGGTGATACGGCAGGAGCGGCATTCACTAAGCACAATCTGGATCTGCTGATCCCGCCCGCGTCGGGTAATGACCGTCAAAAGCAACCCGATGCGCCCAAAGGCAAACCATCTGTGCCAGGCAGGGCGCTCAAGTTCCTATTGAAGAGTATGTTCGTTGGAATATCGATCATCGCCAGCGGATATATTCTGATAGCCAATGCAAGTGACCCTCCAGTTGTACCTGTAACGGACACACCAACCTCACCTGCAACTCTGACGGTTACATTAACTGATGCACCGGTGCCGACCACTACACCGACAAATGCACCAACGCCAACTGCTACCCCTACACTTATTCCAACCATAGTCACAACTCCGTCTCTTGCTCCCTTACCGACACTTACTGGTCTACAAAACGCAAATTGCCGGCTTGGGCCATCGACAGAATATGATCCTCCTTACGGCACTCTGCTTCAAGGTCAAACTGTTGACATTCTTGGTGTGAATGCAGAAGGTACCTGGTTTTTGGTGGTACATCCTCAATCCTTTCGATACCCATGCTGGGTATGGTATGGGTCAGCAGTTCAGATACAAGGCGATCTTGGCAATGTTCAAGTTATAGCTGTTCCTCATGTGTCCATATTGCAGGCTGCCGTATCCGAAGGGCAACCTGAACAGCCCGTGGACACATCACCTGGGTTAATTTTTTATGCTGATTATTGCTACTTGTACCCCGCACTCCCTTTGTGCAGTGGCTTGTATTTGCTGACTTCGATTCCGCCTCCTCCGCCTCCGGAATAACGGCTTGATTAGCGAGGCGATTGAGTGGAAAGCATTGTTAGCGAATCCAATCTAATGCTTAAGAGGCTGTTTCCATAGGAGATTCTCCCACGCGCTTAGAAATAAAAATAAGACTTGAAAATCGGAGTTACTCTCAGGACAACAGGCGTACATTCGCTTATAGTGAAAACAATGATCGAGAAAGGATATGCCGATGAAAACATATTTGGCCTTTATTCCCCTCCTGTTCGCAATTCTATCGGTGGCTTGCCAACCCGTGCCAATTCCGCCAACGCCCGTTCAACGAGATTATTGGCCCACAAAGGACTGGCGCGAGTCTACACCAAACGAACAGGGAATGGATTCCAAGCAATTCAAATTACTTCAGGAGCATATCAAGGAAAACCTGCCCCACATGAGTAGTGTGTTGGTGATACGACACGGTTATCTTGTCTTTGAGGAATACTATCAAGGTGTGCCGAATGATTATCAGGAGGTGGCCTCAGTTACCAAGAGCGTTATCTCAGCTCTCATAGGCATTGCGCTCCGAGAAAGTTATATCCAGAGTTTGGACCAAAAAGTGGTGGATTTCTATCCCGAGTATGTTACGCCAGACACCAATCCGCGAATTAGCGACATAACCCTTGAACATTTGCTCACCATGACGTCAAGCATGACGCGAGAAACGAAGTTTGGCGAGGATTGGTTCAAGTCTACGCTTGAGCAGTCAGTGTCAGGAACGCCTGGAGAAACTTTCCACTACAATGACTCCGCTGCGCATCTATTGTCCGGAATCCTCACTCGGACAACCCACATGACGGCCTTGGAATTCGCGAACAAATATCTCTTTCAGCCATTAGGAATTCCCCTGCCGCCCTGGGAAACAGATCCCCAGGGGAATAATGTGGGCGGAGATGGATTGTCACTAAGACCAAGAGAGATGGCTAAGATTGGATATCTTTACCTTCATCAAGGACTCTGGGACGGTCAACAGCTTATACCCGCCGAATGGGTTCGGACGGCAACACAAAAGCATGTGGCAGCTGACATTCTGAATGATGACTATGGATATTTGTGGTGGGTGACCACAGTAGAAGGCCACGCCGCCTACTATGCGGCCGGTTTCGGTGGACAGTTTATTTATGTCATTCCTGATTTAGATCTCGTGGTGGTGATGACAGGGAATGCATCCTTCCCTGAACTTTTACAACATCTGGATATCGTAAGGCTGTACATCCTGCCAGCCAGCTTGGAATGAAGCTTGCAGAGCAGTGGCCATCTGAAAGGAGATGAAAACAATCAGCACATCTAATAATCCTAACAGCGGTCAACCTAAAAGAGCCAAGTTTCTTTCCTCCTGGCTGGCTTATCCGTACTATCATTAAGAAGAGCCTTCAAAATTATTCTCCCACGGCTCGATTTACATGAAAAATATGTTCAATTGTGTACAGCCCTGCCCATGTGGATGGTTCAATAACCCACAAAAGGCTTGTGGGTGTGCGTCCGTTGTCGTTACCAAATACCAGAAGCGGATCTCTGGTCCCCTGTTGGACCGCATTGATATCCATATCGAAGTCCCGCGTGTGGATTACGAAAAGTTAAGGGGCGACCGAATGGGGGAGTCAAGCGAGTCGATTCGCAAGTGTGTGCAGGCGGCACGCAATATTCAACAACAACGCTTTGCCAACTCGCAATCCGACATCATCTGCAACGCGGACATGCCCGTCGGGGAAATACTGCAATTTTGCAAGTTACAGGATGAAGGTCAGAGTTTGATGCGGGCAGCAATGAGTCAACTCAATCGGTCGGCGCGTGCCTGTCATCGCACGCGAAGCGTGAAAGTGGCGTGGACTATCGCTGATTTGGCTGGAGTGATGAAATCCAACTTGCTCATCTGGCGGAAAGATTGCACGCTTCGCGGCCATCCGAAATTGATGATTGGAAAATCAACGTCTTGTTTTGCAGAGACTGCCTCGCTGGTTTAATCTCGTTCGAATAGATTCCATGTACGTGAATTTTAAGAGAAACCTGCCCTGTGCAGAGCTTTCTACTTTGGCTGGATATTTTTCTCCATTTCCCCAATCTCAGATAACGCATAATCAATTGCCTGATTGATCTCCATTTTCTCACCCTCAGCCCAGGCGGAGTTGAAGCTTGTTCGTCGAGCTGGGAACGCGCGGCGGCGAGATATTGTTCGCATCACAATTCATCCAGCGTCTTCAACGCCAACTCAATCGCTTCATCGAGAGACATCTTCTCGCCTTCTGCCCAGGCCGCGTTGAAAGCGGATTCGTCGAGGCGCTGGCGGGCTTGCGCGATGACACTGTCATTTTCTCTTTTACGGAATGGATGTATAGGGTCTTTTATTTTGTTTCTATAATAAGTATGGATGGCGCCAAGTATTCGCATCGTAATCTGCGGCTGTAGATTTGCATAAGTGTTTGAAAAAATTAACAAGGGATCGTATTTCGAATAACGATCATCAATTTTATTTCCAATAGACAAGCTCTCGTTGAAGTTGCGTTTAGCACCTTCCAAATTTCCTTGAAGAAATTCAATCTGTCCTAACATGGCAAGCCGAAGTACGATCCAACTTCTGATTTCGACCTCTTTTGCAATCTTGAGTGCTTCTTCAAGATAAGACTGTGCCTGTTGAAAATTGCCATCATCCATTTCCAGAACCCCAAGATATTGGAGAACAGCCGATCTTATATTTTTTTCACCGAGAAGTTTAAATTGCTCTTCGGACTTTATATACATGAGTCTTGCCTGCTGAAAGTCGTTGCGTGCATATGCAATTAATCCTCGCACAAAAGAATCCGAATTTCCTCTATAACCAATTTGCTTATGGAGCATTTCGGATTCCTTTAAGTACCCTTCTGCTTCATCAAATTGATTAATGCTCCACGCGAAGTCTGCTTGATAAGTTAACACCTCAGCCAGATGCAGGCGCTCCCCCGCTCTGCGTGCAATTTCCAAGCTACTCAAACCGCTTTCACCCCGCGATCTCTCCCCTTGTTTAATGAGGATATTTGAATGCCAACGCCGAGTCAAAGCTTCCCAATATAAATCCTTCATCTCACGAAATTCGACCAGGCTTTGCTCTAATAAAGGACGCGCATGATTATTATCTTCAATGCAAAAGAAGGCAAATCCAACATAAAATCTTGCGATAGCAAGATCATGAAGATCTGTGCCTGCTCCACACAAAGCTAGACTAGCTTCGGCTGAAATCCTCATTCGTTCTATATTATCTATTGCCTGAGCAAGCTCTGCATCATGATAGAGCGCGCGTGCGCGAGAAGTCTGTTCAGTGGCAGTCAAGTCTTGTGCTGGTTTGGCAAGCGCACTTGCCAACCATTTTGCGCCTTCTATCCAGTAACAGTGTATGTGCCAAAATGTTCCCAACGCGGTGGCGAGACGCAAGGCATATTCAGGCCGTTCCTTGCCCAAAGACCATTCCAGTGCGGCGCGCATATTTTCATGTTCTGCCTCTAGGCGATTCAACCATTCAATTTGTTCGGGTTTGAGTAAATGTGGGTCGGCAGTTTCTGCCAATTTCAGGTAATACTCCAAATGACGCTCGCGCAGGCTTTCGCTTTCGCCCACTTCGATCAATTTTTCGCCCGCATACTGGCGCATGGTTTCCAACACGCGATAGCGCGTCTCACTTTGCCATTCTTCGGCGGTGACCAACGACTTGTTGACCAAATGCTCCAATAGATTGAGGACATCATCGCTTCGAATCCTGCCCGAAGTTGATTCATCTGAACAAACAGATTCAGCGGCTTCAAGCGTCCACCCGTTAACGAAGATGGACAGCCTTCTGAACAAGATTTGTTCCTCAGGGGATAAAAGGTTGTAACTCCAATCCAATGTAGCGCGCAAAGTTTGATGACGTTCGAGCGCGGTGCGGCTTCCGCTAGTCAGCAATCGGAAGCGGTCGTCGAGCCGCTCGGCGATCTGCTCTAGGCTGAGCACACGCACTTTCACCGCGGCGAGTTCAATTGCCAGAGGAATGCCATCCAGGCGGTGGCAGATTTGGGCAATGGTAGGCGCGTTTTCATTCGTCACGCTGAAAGTTGAAACAGCAGATGTCGCACGGTCGATAAAGAGTCGCACAGCTTCGTATTGGCTGAGTGATTCAAAAAAAGACAGATTCTTGAGATCGGGCAATCCAAGCGAAGGAACGCGATACGAGGCTTCGCCCGCAATTCCTAAGGCCTCGCGACTGCTGGCAATCATACGTAACTTCGGCGCGGCATGCAGAAGCCGATCCGCCATTCGCGCGCAGACACTCACAAGATGCTCGCAGTTATCGAGGAGGAGGAGCAATTCCTTCTCGCGCAGATAATCGCACAGCATATCGATCGCGGGACGATGCACTTCGGCGGGCAGGTTGAGCGCGGCCGCTGTGGTGCTGGCGACGAGTGACGGATCAGAGATGGGAGCAAATTCCACGAACCACGCGCCATCGGGATACTGAGCTAATAATTCGCCTGCAACTTGCATGGAGAGTCGAGTCTTGCCTGTTCCGCCAGGACCGATGAGGGTCAGCAGGCGCGTGGCGGAGAGCAGGTATTTCACTTCAGCT
>DASTOH010000297.1:0-5712 GCA_035720235.1 Anaerolineales bacterium
CTACGCTTTATGAAACACTTTACAAAAAGGCGCTTGCAGGCGATGCCGATGGCGGTGGTCTCCTTGCCTACAATTATCTTTCGGGCGAGCACATCACGCACCTTGAGGAGGGACGTCCACTGTTCGTCCGTACACCTGAAAGCCGCTTCACACTTTCGAACTTCATGCGTGTACATCTGTTCTCGGCGCTCGGTGCATTAAAGATTGGGTTGGACATCCTCTTTGACCAGGAAAAAGTGAAGATCGACCAGATCCTGGGTCACGGTGGCTTCTTCAAGACAAAGGAAGTGGGTCAAAAGATCATGGCGGCGGCGATGAATGTCCCCGTTTCCGTGATGGAGACCGCGGGTGAGGGCGGCGCATGGGGGATTGCGTTGCTTGCCTCCTACATGCTCCATAAGGCAACGAATGAATCCCTGGAAGCCTATCTCTCGGACAAGGTCTTTGCAGACGAAAATGGCACGACGATAGCTCCCGATCCAGCGGATGTCGATGGCTTTATGGCGTTCATGGAACGCTACAAAAAAGGGCTTGTCATCGAAAGAGCCGCCGTGGATGGACTGAAGTAGAAAAGGCAATTATGTCTTTGCGAGGGTCATGACACGAAGCCGCAAAGCGTCCTCGCTAACTGGAGATTGTTTCGTTGCTCACTACCGTTCGCTCCTCGCAACGACATGTGGAGAAATGTATGCTCGAAAACGAAGAGAAGAATTGTATGAAGAGGTCGAAAAACATCAACATTGGAAAGCAGGAGTAACCACTAAGATGCAGACTTATCGCCTGGGAACATCAGATTTGAATGTCTCACGAATCGGGTATGGGGCCATGTCCATTGGCGGCTCATGGGACGATACGCCTCTCACCGACTCCGTGCGCAAGGCGGCCTTGCAGGTTCTACACACGGCGCTGGATGCTGGTATCAATTTTTTTGATCATGCCGATATTTATTGCAACGGCAAATCGGAAGAGGCCTTTGCCGAGTTATGGAAGGAGGCACCGCATTTGCGGCAGCAGATTTATCTACAAACCAAATGCGGGATTCGCTTTGGCCCACCGCACCGCTTTGATTTTTCCTACGAACATATCATCGCTTCTGTGGAAGGCAGTTTGAAGCGTCTTCGAACGGATTATATCGATGTGCTCCTGCTGCACCGTCCTGATCCGCTCGTGGAGCCTGAAGAAGTGGCGCGCGCCTTTGACGAGTTAAAGAGTGCCGGGAAGGTACGCTGGTTTGGCGTAAGCAATCACACCGCGGCGCAAATGGACCTTTTGCGAAAGGTTCTCAACCAACCCCTGGTTGCCAACCAGGTGGAATTCAATCCCATTCATACCCACATGCTGGATGAAGGCATTCTGTTCAATCAATACAATGCACGGCTGACGCGGAATGAAGGTGCGATCGAATATTGCCGCCTGCATAACATCACACTGCAGGCCTGGGCACCACTCGCCACAGGCAAGCTTACTGGAAGACCGCGTCCCAATGATGGCGCCCACATTCAAAAAGCAGCGGACCTGGTATCGCAAATGGCGGCAGAAAAAGGTGTTCATCCTGAAGCGATCCTGATTGCCTGGATACTGCGTCACCCCGCTCGGATTCAACCTTTGCCTGGCACGACCAACCCCGAGCGCCTTCTCGCCGCGATCGAGGCGGATCATATTCACCTGACTCGTGAAGAGTGGTATGGTTTATTCCTGGCTGGTCGCGGCGAAGCCTTACCTTAAGAGCCTTAGCTGAATTGCTCTACTGATGTCTGGAGAAATCTATGCTTGAAAAACTCAAAGCAGAATTGGTGCAACTTCACCTTGAATTACCAAAGAACAACCTCGTGGCCTGGACGAGCGGCAACGTCAGCGCCCGGGATGCAGAAACGGGACTCGTGGTCATCAAAGCCAGCGGAATCCGCTATGAAGAAATGCGCCTGGATCATATGGTGGTGGTTGACCTGGACGGCAAGATGATCGAAGGCGATTACAAGCCTTCATCAGATGTACACAGTCATTTGTACATTTACAAACATCGTCCCGACGTGGGCGGCGTGGTACATACGCACTCTGCGTACGCCACCGCGTTTGCGGCGGTGAACAAACCGATCCCCGTTGTGCTGACGGCCATTGCGGACGAATTTGGTGGTCCCATCCCATGCGGAGGGTTTGCCTTGATCGGCGATGACGCCATTGGGAAAGTGGTCGTGGAAAGTATTGGCAAATCCGCCGCGGTATTGCTCAAGAATCATGGCGTGTTCACCATTGGGAAGGATGCGAAAGCCGCCGTCAAAGCCGCGGTGATGACGGAAGATAACGCCAAGACGGTCTGGCTCGCCATGCAGATCGGCACGCCTGATGAGATTCCACAAGAGGATGTGGAGAAGCTGCATCATCGGTATACGAATGTGTATGGGCAATAATATGTTCCGCGCTGAGCGGAGCGAGGACAGTTCGTTGGTCCGAGCGAAGTCGAAGCGCAGCGAATCATGAAAACGAAAACTTTTTGTCCAACTGTCCTTCGACTGCGTGGCGCTCAGACGCCACTCCGCTCAGGACGGAGACTTGCTAAAAAGGAGAGCCATCATGATCGACCTAAAAGTATACGAAGTCTGGTTTGTAACGGGGAGCCAACATTTGTATGGTCCCAAAACGTTGGAGACGGTTGCAGAACATTCGCGTGAGATCGCGACGGCCTTGGGCGCCTCGGCGCATGTGCCAGTGCAGGTGCTGTTCAAACCAGTGTTGACCACCCCTGACGCGATCCGTGATTTGTGTCTGGAGGCCAACTCGGCGAAGAACTGCATCGGGCTGATCACATGGATGCATACCTTCTCTCCCGCCAAAATGTGGATCGCGGGTCTGAGCCTGCTCATGAAGCCCTTCCTGCATTTGCACACGCAATACAACCGCGAAATCCCGTGGTCAGACATTGACATGAATTTCATGAACCTGAACCAGGCCGCCCATGGCGACCGGGAGTTCGGTTTCATCGGAAGCCGCATGCGACTCAATCGCAAGGTCGTGGTGGGTCACTGGCAGGATGATGAAACGCAGAAGGAGATCGGTGTGTGGATTCGCGCTGCCTGCGCGTGGGCAGACTGGCAGGGTGCAAAGATCGCGCGCTTTGGCGATAACATGCGTGATGTCGCGGTCACGGAGGGTGACAAGGTCGAAGCGCAGTTACGGCTTGGCTATGATGTCTATGGTTATGGGGTAGGGGATCTGGTCAAGGCCGTGAACGATGCCTCCGAAGCCGAAGTTCAAAAGATGACGCAAGCCTATCTCGATGAATACGACGTTGTCCCTGCGCTGCAACCAAAAGGCGAGAAAAACGCCTCACTCATTGAAGGCGCGCGCATCGAAGTGGGCATGCGTAATTTCCTCGGCGCGGGCAACTTCAAAGCCTTCACCACCACCTTCGAAGATTTGCATGGCCTGGCACAATTGCCCGGCCTGGCGGTGCAGCGTCTCATGCGCGATGGATATGGCTTCGGCGCGGAAGGAGATTGGAAGACCTCCGCGCTGGTCCGCGCCATGAAGGTGATGAGCGCAGGCGTGAAGGGCGGCGTCAGTTTCATGGAGGACTACACCTATCACTTCACTGGCAACGGCGACAAGGTTCTCGGGGCGCACATGCTGGAGATTTGTGAATCGATTGCCTCTCACAAACCCAAATTGGATATCCTGCCGCTCTCCATCGGCGGGAAGGCTGATCCGGTGCGCCTGATCTTTGATGCAAATCTGGGCCAGGCGATTGGAGCCTCCATCATGGATTTGGGCCAACGCTTCCGCATTGTCGCCAACGTCGTGGATGTGGTCCCGACCGATGCGCCTCTTCCCAAGCTGCCAGTGGCGCGCGCGTTGTGGATCCCGCGTCCCAGCCTGAAGGTCGCGGCCGCGGCGTGGATCTACGCGGGCGGTGCCCACCACACCTCCTTTAGTTATTCGGTCACGCCCGAACACCTGCGTGATTTCTCCGAAATGGCCGGCGTTGAATTCCTGCTGATCGACGAGAATACGCGCGTCGATGAATTCAAAGATAAATTGCGCTGGAACGATCTGTATTATCACATGAAGAACGGACTATAACCGAGGGCACATACCAAAGAATCAAAATTACCACTTCGCTCCCTGCGCCGCACGCAAGCGCGGCGCAGGATTTTCCGAGGATGCGCCGCCGGGCCCCGCTGCGCGGGATCTTCGAGACGGCGGCTTGAGCGTATGAAGATAGAGAGAAATCGCATTATTTAGAGGAAGTATGCGCTACGGACAAATCCCTGGAGTAAACAAACCGGTCGCGCGCGTGGTGCAAGGCGGGACGATGTTCGGAAGTGACCTGGATGAGGCGCAAAGTTTTGCGTTGCTCGATCAGGTGTACGAGCTTGGCTGTAATACGATTGACACGGCCCATGTCTATAGCGGCGGCAACAGCGAGCGCATCATCGGGCGGTGGATGCGCGCCCGAGGTTTGCGGGATAAGATCGTCATCATCACGAAGGGGGCGGCCCATTCCCAAGACCGCCGCAGGATGACACCTTTCGACATTGCCTCTGACCTGCACGATTCCCTGGCGCGTCTCCAAGCCGATACCATTGACTTGTACCTCCTGCACCGCGACGACCCTGACATACCCTTCGAGCCGGCCATAGAGGCATTGAATGAACATCTACGGGCCGGGCGGCTCCATGCCTTCGGCGCGTCGAACTGGTCTCATCAGCGCATTGAGGAGGCCAATGCCTATGCCCGGACCCATGGACTCGAACCGTTTGTGGCGAGCAGCCCGCAATTTAGCCTGGCCGAATCTCTTGACGAGCCGTGGCCCTTGTGCCTCACGATCAGCGGACCGGCCGCGGCGGCCGCGCGGGCGTGGTACGAAGGAACCCAAATGCCCCTGCTGGCCTGGTCGCCGCTGGCGAGCGGATTCTTCTCCGGGCGCTTTCGCCGTGACAATCTGCATACATTTGGGGAGCGGGAATGGGATAAGGTTGCTGTGCGCGTCTATGCGAGTGAAGCAAACTTCCAGCGCCTGGAGCGAGCAGAGGTTCTGGCTGCGGAAAAAGGCCTGACCGCCGCCCAGATCGCTCTGGCTTATGTAACGAATCAGCCCATGAATGTCTTCGCGTTGGTAGGACCTCATAGTGGCGAAAAGTTCAAAGCGGATATTGAAGCGAGCGAAGTCCAGTTGACACCCCAGGAAATGGACTGGCTCGACCTAAAGACCGACAGTCGCTGACACGTTGGTTGGGCTTCGGCATTTTGTTGCCTTTTTGGTACAATGAATTTGCAGATAATCTGTTATACGGAGTCAGGCTGTATAACACCCCGCACGAGAGTATTTTACAATAAATCGTTACTGAACACATAGTTAGGCAGCTACACGGAGGATAATAGATGAATGCAGCAGAGAATCTCTTTCAATTCCTTCAAAGCCTCAAACTCGATGATGATTCCGGGAAATCATCACAAGAAAGATTGTTTGAGTATTGTACGCAAATTCTTGGATCAATCGAACGATTCCATGTTGACTTTAAAGCAAAGAATGATCGCAGAGACGCCAAACTCTCCGATGATGATAAAAAGAATTTGGCAAAAGCAGTTTCGGGCTTTGCTAATTCAGGCGGAGGAGTTCTCATTTGGGGAATTGAGAACGAGAGTATTGCGCCAAAACCAATAACCGACATACGGAAGTTTGTCGCTTAGCTTCTCAAGCTCGCGCCACAAACA
>DASTOH010000298.1:0-6275 GCA_035720235.1 Anaerolineales bacterium
GCTTCTGATGGAGGCTGTCCAAAGTAGTACCTTCGGCAATCTAAGCCTTCCTGGCTAACTCCTGAAATTTGCCCGGTTTTTTTGGGACAACTTGCAAGCGCAGTAGTGATTTCATTCTGCAAGATGTCTCCAACCGGCTGATTACGTGATCTGATATCGCAAGTAAACATCTGACTGGTTCGATGTGATATATGAAAAATGATTTGTTTGCAGGGAATGTTGTTGAAACGCAGGACTTAACCAAAATGTTTGGTGAAGATATTGCCGTGCAATCTCTGAACATGCAGGTACCGCGCGGCACCATTTTTGGTTTTGTTGGTCCAAGTGGTTGTGGGAAAACTACCACCGTCCGCTTATTAACCGGGTTTTATAAACCAACTTCCGGTACATTGAGTGTACTGGGCAAAAACCCGGCCGATTTTTCGGATTCGGACCGCGAAAAAATAGGTTATCTGATCCAACAATTTGTCTTATATCCGGAACTAACTGTCTGGGAAAACTTAAATTTTGCGGCTTCCTGTTATGGCGTGGGCCTTTTTCGATGGGGGCGTTTAAATAAGCTGCTCGATTTTGTGGAGTTGGCGGGAGACAAAAACAAATTGGCAAGGGATCTCTCGGGAGGGATGAAGAGACGCCTCAGCCTGGCCGCCGCATTGGTGCACAAACCGGAATTACTTTTTCTGGACGAGCCTACCGCCGGGATCGACCCGATCCTGCGCCGGAAGTTTTGGGATTATTTTAAGGAGCTGCAGGCAGAGGGCCATACTCTGTTTATCACCACACAATATGTGGGCGAAGCCGCCTATTGTGACCTGGTTGGGGTTATGTACGGAGGCAGACTATTGATGATCGAGACCCCGGATGGGCTGCGCAGGAAAGCATACGGGGGGGATGTGATTGGGATCAGAACCAATGAAGCGATCAGGTTTGAACACAGGCATCAATTGGAAGGCCTGCCCTTCGTTCGCGGCAAAGTAAAGATCGTCACTGACCAGGAAGTTGAAGTCATCGTTGATGAAGCAGGCACAGCCATTCAATTACTGCTGGAATGGTGCCGGGCGCAACAGTTGACTGTCGAAATGATGGAGAAAAAATCTCCTCCTTTTGATGATGTGTTTATCAGAATAATCGAAACGGAGATCGAAACGGAGATTGCGAATGATTAGAATCTTCAGATCTCTTATCCGAATTTCTTCATTCCTGGGCAAGGAAATGACAGAAATTTTTCGCCAGCCCAGGCTTATTTTGACGCTCGTATTGGGACCGTTTTTAATTATGTTTCTATTCGGATTGGGATATCCTGACCAAAGCCGTACTTTGAGCACGATATTTGTAGCCACAGACCCTAACACTTTTCAGAAAGAGATGAATACATTTACCAAGTCCTTTAGTTCGACAATTTTTGATTATGTGATAGAGAGTGATAAGGAGCTGGCACTGGCCAAACTTGCCCTCAACCAAACTGACCTGGTGATCGTGGTACCGGATGTTCCGTTCGAGACCATCAAAAGCAACCAGCAGGCAGAGTTTCTTATTTATCATAATGAAGTCGACCCAATACAGATTGGATATATTCACTCTGTGGCAAGAATATTGGTAGATGAGCTCAATCGCCAAATTTTACAATCTGTGGCCGAACAGGGACAAGCGGACTCTGGCTCTCTGCAAACCGATTTGGAAACTGCGATCGCAAAGACCCAGGCGCTTCGACAAGCTGTTCCGCCGGAGGATGTAAATACGGCAACGCGAGCTGCAGCTCTGGAGAAAGATCTCACGAATGTGCATGAAAAACTAACTACAGTTCGTTCTTTGGCACCCGGTATTTTGGTTAGCCCGTTCTCGGCAAAGATCGCCGGGCTGTTCGAAGTCCAATTGACCATAACCGGGTTCTTTGCTCCGGCAGTGATCGTCCTGCTCCTGCAGCACGTATCCATAACTTTTGCATCCCTATCCATTGTTCGAGAAACGCGCTCCGGGATCATGGAATTGTTCAGAGTCGCTCCCATCAAAGCTTTTGAAACTTTAGTGGGGAAATATCTCAGTTATCTGTTCTTTGAAACAATACTAGCCGGCGTTATTACTGCCCTGGCCGTCTGGTTGCTAAAGATTCCCATTTTAGGCCGTTTGCAGGACTATGCTTTGGCAGTGGTTGTCCTGCTTTTTACATCGCTTGGAGTGGGCTTTCTCATCTCATTGATCTCACAAACCGACACCCAGGCCGTTCAATATTCGATGCTATTGATGCTGGCGAGCATTTTTTTTAGTGGGTTTTTTCTGGACCTGCGCTTGATGAAGGCACCCATCACAGTTCTGGCATGGTCATTACCGGCCACGTATGGCATTCGAATGTTGCAGGACATCATGTTACGAGGGGCTTCAGTGCCTCTGCTGGTATTTCTGGGAACTGCAGGCATAGGAATAGTGCTCTTCCTGATCAACTGGATACTCCTAAGAAAAAAAATGGAAAGTTGATACTCTTGAATGTAATCTGCGGTTCTTTTCACCAAATAATCGATCCGATTCATCAAGAGCCTGCTTTTGCAATTAGCACGATTTTGTATACGCTCACTCACCCGCACGTTAGCCTCCTCCCCCAAGTGGCGGAGACAGATACTCCCCAGCCGTAGGATGCGGCTGGGGAGTATCCATTGTAATATGAGTGTATGACCCGCGTATATGTAGCCGATGCCAAACCCGAAGAACTTGCCGCCCTGCGTATCCTACTCGTTGATCTACAGATGGAAGTAGCTGGAGAAGCCACTGACTGGGCAACCGCGTTAGCACAGACACCCGTCAGTCGTACAGATATGCTGTTGATCGATTGGGATTTACTCCCCAACTCGCCGACAGCAGCTCTGAATGAAATCCGAAGGGCCTGCCCGGCCGCGCTGGTTATTGTTCTCATCAGCCATCTGGACGCCCGTCAGCAAGCCGCCCTCTCCGCCGGCGCAGACGCGTTTATCAGTAAAGGTGAGATGCCCGAGCGTGTGGCCGAACGCTTGCGTGCCGTTGCCGCGAGTGTTCTTACTTGATGACGCCACCTGGCTGAATGAGAAACTTGAAAACCGGCGCATCAATGCTGTTCCGAGCGCCGGCGTACATTGGGACAGCTTTTTCAAATGATCCAAAGGAGGATCCTAATGAACAAAGATGTATTCGAAGGCAAATGGAAACAAATACGAGGTGAGGCGAAAGCGTGGTGGGGCAAACTCACCGATGACGACCTGGATCGTGCCGCCGGCAAGTTCGAAGTCCTTGCTGGCATACTTCAGGAAAAGTATGGCTATACCCGTGAAGCCGCCGCCGATGAAATTGATAAGCGCGTGACCGAGTATGAAGCCGCGCTGAAGAACAGTATGCCCACTTCGTAATTAATGTATCAGCGTCATAGCTGTGCCTTTCTCAAACGAGCAGGGGCGCAGATCAACAACCAATACACGGGCAACCGCGTACTGGAAACATTCAAAAGGAGAAGAAAATGAACCTAATTATTTACCTCATCGCTGGAGCAGTTGTCGGTTATGTGGCCAGCCGGATCATGCGAACGAATTCGCAACAGGGCTTGCTGCTCGATATCTTAGTAGGCGTTTTTGGCGCATTCCTGGCTGGTTACTTTATCAGCCCACTGTTGGGTGTCGGGACGATCAACGATGCCATCACTCTTCCGACCCTACTGGTAACTTTGCTGGGCTCCGTCGTTCTGCTCTGGATCTATAAGCTGGTCGCCCGGCGCGCATAGCGCAGGCACTGAAGATTTAGTTTTCAAAATTTAGAGGAGCAGGGGTATTACCACCCCTGCTCCTGATAACGAGCAGCGGGTCCTCCCATTATTCGTTAATCAGGATCATGCTCAGAAAGAGAGGTCAAAATGTCAAACGACAGAATGACAGAAGTTAAATCAGTGCAGCAGGAACCCGAACGCGAACAACGCATCTTCACTTTTAAGGTTACCCAGTTGATCTGGCTGTTCCTGGGCATCCTCGAAGCCCTCATTGCGCTCCGCATCGGACTAAAACTGATCGGTGCCAATCCGGAGAGTCCGATCGTCGCCCTGATCTATGGGTTTACAGCCCTGTTCCTGTTCCCCTTTGAAGGGATGGTCGCAACACCCTCAACTGGCAATATCGTGCTGGAGCTCCCCTCCCTCTTTGCAATGCTGATTTATGCCTTGATCGGCTGGGCTGTTGAAAGAACAGTCTGGGTGCTTTTTTACCGCCCGCGTGGACCTGTGGTGGGCACCACTCAGACGACGACCAGCGAGCGCCATATCACTCCATAAACATGGTGGGAGGTGAGGAATGGACCGTTCCTTTCGTGAACAAGGGTCTGACGCGCAGCAGGATCCAAAAAGATTTTTGGTGAGCCCCACTATATTTGCCAGCCTCATCCAATGGCTGGCACGTCTTATCAAGTTGACGGAAGATAGAGCAAGAGGCAGCAGGTATTTATCTTGATCGCCTGAGAGGCGAATAAATACCGGCAGCCCTGCACATACCACACACAAACCGCAAATAGCGGTCAGGATTAGGCAATAAGGAGAACACAAAATGATCCACGAGAATCAGGAATATAGATACCCCACCAATAACGTGCTGGGCGTTTTGGTCGGCATGTTAGTCGGCACTCTGGCCGGCGCTGTGACGATGCTATTACTGGCGCCGCAATCTGGAAAAGATACCAGAAGACAGATCCAGGAAAAAGGCATCGAACTGCGCGACCGGACGACCGAAATGGTGGAAGATACCATCGCACAGGTACGTACGAAAGCGAACAAGATCACGACAGATATTAAAGGCTACGGCCAGGAACTGGCGGTTGAGCAATTGGAGAACGTATCCGAAGCTGCACAAGCCGGCAAAAAGGCAATCCAAAATTCCTAAACCCTGCCCTGCCTCGAGGAGCATCTGCATGAGATCCAATGGAAACATACCTTTGCTTTTAGCAACCATCCTGGTTGGTCTCATGCTTGCGAGCCTGCGAGTGCGGCAGGCATCTTCATCATACTTCCATCCGGCCGAATTTCGGGCCGGGTGGCGCCAGCCAGTAGGCCAGATAAGAAGACTTCCTTGCTTGAGCTGATCATCCTGGTATTGACAATATACTGGTTGCTCAGCTTCTTCGGTCAGTCAATCGTTCCCGGCGTCCAACACACAGGTAGTTTCATTGATATCCTGTCCGTTGTTATTGTCCTCCTGATCATCATTAGATTCCTTTCGTAGGTATAGCATCTACACTTTTATTCTTTTGACGGTTGTCACTATTTTCATCAAAAGCATAATGTCTGGCAGGTCTGACCATTCAGAATATCCAGGCCAACTGAACAAGAAAGAGGAGCAAATATGTTCCCAGCACAAATACCGGTAATAAATCCTGATGACTTTTCCAGGTGTGAGGACCGCAGGCAGGCCGCAGATCCTGGAAAAAGCCTTAGCCCAATCCAGAAAACGGATGCAGCCCTGAAAGAATCCATTTACCACGCCTTTTGGAAAGATGATGTACTGCGAGCGATAGAATATGACGAAATTGACGTCCACGTGAAAAATGGGGTTGTGCACCTGAGTGGCCACATCGTGAGCACAACCAGCCAGAGCCGGATCATAAACGCCATTCGGGCCATTCCCGGCGTCCTGGGAATTCAAGATAATTTCGTTTTAGATGACAAGCTCACCCGCGAGGTTGCTGCATCGCTGGGAAATCTGGAGCATACCTATGGATGCAAGTTTTTTACCGGTGCTTCACATGGAGTGGTATCCATGGGTGGTATCGTTCGCGATCATACTGTGAAATTGCTGGCAGAGAAGCAGGCCGCCAGTAACCCAAACGTGCGCGGCGTGATCAATCATGTGCGTGTCTCAGGGGTTGAGGCCGGATTGCAAGACGAACCATTCCTGCAACCTACCATAGGAGAAACCATATATTTTCTTAATGGGATATCTGGAATTGTAAAGCAGGTGATTATCGATCCGAACAGCCGGCGCGTAATCGCAATGACCATCCGGGGAAATTTTACCGATCAGCACTACGAGATCAATTTATTGACGGATGGCAGGACCCCGCCTCCCGAGCACCTTATCGTTGTGCCAATGAACGAAGTTCGTTACCTGACCAAGGTCTCAGGATTTCTACATATCAACAGCGATGAGAGAAAACGATACACAGATTTTAATTCTGCCTCCTTTGGCGCACCAAATGTGGCTTGGGTGCCTCCCTATCCGTATTGTACCGATGACGTGCTATTCCCTATTGAACAACGCGACCTGCTGGAAAATGATATT
>DASTOH010000299.1:0-42185 GCA_035720235.1 Anaerolineales bacterium
GGCTGCTGCGACCTAACGTTGTAGTGTGTTCCATCTTTTTGCTCCTTCGTTCATCATCATAACATTTCAAGACGTTGTAAAATTTCCGATTCTGTGCTACGATACAGACCTGTATCGCTTGTCCCTATCATACGATACAAACCTGTATCATGTCAAGAGGAAAATGAGATGAAAAAAGAAGTCGCGCCAAAGGATAAAGTCTTCCAGACCGCCTCCCACCTGTTTTACAAGCATGGCTACCGCGCCATCGGTGTGGATACGCTCGCGGCAGAATCGGGGATCGGTAAGATGACCCTGTACCGCCACTATCCATCCAAGGATGATTTGATCGTGGCCTATCTTAAGGATAGCGATAAGCTTTTCTGGAACAACTTCGAACAGCTCACAAAAGATGCCCTTACCCCGCGCGCAAAATTGCTGGCGTTCTTTCAAGCCTTGCAGGACTATGTGGAGAATCCTGCCTGTTATGGCTGTCCCTTCCTGAATGTCGCGACTGAATACCCCGAAGCGGACTATCCTGGTCACCAGATCGCGCTGGAACATAAGCGGTCTGTCCGCGCGCGGTTTCGCCAACTGGCAAAAGAAGCGGGTGCAAAAAGACCCGATGTGCTTGCAGATCAGCTATTTTTGTTGATGGATGGCGCGTATATGGCCTCGCGCATGTTTGGCACGAAAAATCCAGCCTCCCATCTTGCAGAGGCCGCGCAGACCTTGATCGATGGCGCAGTTGATTGATTTTTTTGGCCGGTTGAAGGTATTGGACTCTCACTTTCGATGCATAAACCTTTGACAATATGTGACCGCTATCTGCTCACATGACAGAAAATTGGGGCTTGACTTAGAGTGCACTCTAAGATGTAAACTTACGCCCATGGATATCCAAAAAGACAAACTTACCATTCAAGAAGTCGCCAGGGCAACGGGTTTGACCACGCATACGCTCCGTTATTACGAGCGCATTGGGCTCATCCATCCCATTAACCGCGAGGAAAACACGCGTCGCTGTTATACCGCGGAGGATGTCGGCTGGATTAATTTCCTGCTCAAGTTACGCGCGACAGGCATGTCCATCAAGGATATGCAGCGATACGCGGAACTTCAGCGACAGGGCGATGAAACCCTCCTTGAACGGGTGGAGATGTTGAAATCGCTGCGGGATCAGGTGGAGACCCACCTCGAAGAACTGAGCGAGAATTTGAAACTGGTCCGTTACAAAATCGAGTTTTATCAAAAGATCGTGGAAGAAAAATTATTGGAAAGAACGTAAAGGTCTTTAACACTTTACGGTCTCTCCTGTGGAAAGGAAACGGATATGAACACAACTACAAAGTCATTCCAACGAACGTTGGGTCGCTCCAACCTGCAAGTCAGCCCGATGGGTTTGGGGTGCTGGGCCATCGGCGGGACGTGGTACTGGCTGGATGGACCGGGTGGCTGGGGTGATATTGACGACAACGAGTCGGTACGCGCCATTCATACTGCGCTCGACCTCGGCATCAACTTTTTCGATACTGCTGCAAATTATGGCGCCGGCCATAGCGAGCGGATTTTGGCACGCGCTTTGGAAGGAAAACGCGACCGTGCGGTGATCGCGACGAAATTTGGTTTCAATGTCCATGAAGCCGAGAAACGCGTGACATTTCGCCAGGATGATCATCTCAAGTATGTGCGTGAGGAGTGTGAAGCCAGCCTGCGCCGCCTGAACACAGAGGTGATTGACCTTTATCAGTTACACGTTTGGGATTATCCAATCGAGAAGGTGCCCGCCATGGTTGATCTATTGGAGTCGCTGGTGCGTGATGGAAAGATCCGACATTACGGCTGGAGCACTGATTCAGTTGAAGGTGCACGCCTTTTTGCGAAGGGAAAGCATTGCGTCGCTATTCAACATGATTTGAATGTGGTTCTCGACGCGCCGGAAATGCTGGTGGTCTGTGAAGAATTGAATCTTGCCAGTGTGAACCGTAGTCCACTGGCACGTGGTGCTCTCAGTGGAAAGTATGCCAGGGGCACTGTGTTCCCGCAAAATGATATCCGCAATGATGAATGGTCCAAAGATCATTTCTTTGCACCCACACTTGATCAACTGGACAAGATTCGTGAGATCCTCACCAGCAACGGTCGCACATTGGTGCAGGGCGCGCTGGCCTGGATTTGGGCGCGCAGCGAAAAGACGATTCCCATCCCTGGCTTCAAAACCGTTGCCCAGGTGGAAGAAAATGCCAGGGCCATGCAGCTTGGCCCGTTGACCTCGGAACAGATGAAGGAAATTGACAAGGTGTTGGGAAGATAAAATGGAGAGGCTGGCATGGAGAAAATGACCAAGGCCGAGTATCTGGCATTTCTAAGTGACCGGGCCCGCTGTGCCAAACTCGCAACGGTTCGCGAAGATGGCCGTCCGCATGTGGTACCCGTCTGGTTTACACTTCACAACGAGGAAATCATATTTACAGCAGGTTATCGATCGGTAAAGGTGAGAAATATCCTGCGGGATGGACGTGTGGCCATCTGCGTAGATGATGATACACCGCCCTTTCATTATGTACTTTTGGAAGGACGGGCTGAGATCCTGAATTCATCCGTGGAGGCTGCGCGGCATTGGGGTGCAATTATTGGCGGACGATATATGGGCACGGACCGCGCCGAAGAATTTGGCAGGCGCTATGGCGTAGAGGGAGAATGGGTGATGCGTATGATTCCGGACAAGGTGATTGCTTACAAGGATATTGTGTAGACGCTAAGAAAATAGGGTTCTAGCGTCATAACGGGAAGACCAGAACCTCAGCCACGAATTTCACGAATTCTGTATTAGTCAATAACAGGTTGCACACTTTTTGAACCACGGAGTCACGGAGACACAGAGAAAAAAACATCAAAACTCCGTGACTCTGTGTCTTCGCGAAGCATACTCGAAGAGTGCAGTGGTGAAAGGCTCCGTCGAGATGCATCTGACCAGTACAGAATTTCACGAATTCACGCGAAAATCTGTGGAATTGGCGGCAAAGCACGCAGCAGCCCCCCAAAACGGGAGAGTCGAAAATAAGAGCATAATCAGAACAAGACACGTTGCTTGTCCTTAAGATTTCGCTTCTGCCAGCGCTTCCTTGAATTCGCTCAGCGCCTGGACTGGCGCCGGGTCAACGCCATACCCCATCGCCAGATAATAGGCCATGTAATCGCCAAATAATATCGAAGTCCATAGATGCGCGAGAGGCGTGTCCCCACGTGCGTCGATGTAATCCGTGTTCATCCCTTCGAGCATGAAGGCTTTCCGGGTCAGGTCGGAGCGCAGGCGGTTGCGCGGATGGTCGGAGGGGGCGCGCAGGAAGAGGGTCATGGTGTGGGCGTTGAGCGTTTCCTGCGGGTTGAGGGTGCCAGCCAGAGTGTTGTGGTCCGCCTGCGGAAGTTCCTCCACATTGGCACCAGCCTTTGCCAGCTTGTTGATCTGTTCCTTCCAGCGGCGGGCGACGGCCGTCTGCATACCGGAGGCCATGAAGGTGACCCACCTCCCCATCAATTGACCGGCGTAACGCTTGGCGGGATTCTTCACCGCAGGGATATCCGCCTTCAAATGCTGTTGCGTCCGTTTCATGGAGGCAACAGCATCGTCCACCGCCTCCTTTTGACCTGAGAGCAGGCCCAGCCGCTCGAACATTGCCAACATGAGACCAAATGTGAGGCCCACCGCGGAGCGCGGCTGGCTGGCGTGATCGAACGCCCAAGCGGGAATACCATTTGCTTTGGCAAGACTGCCCAATTCGCCGCCGGTTCCCATCACCACGATATGGCAGGCAGCTTTGCGCGCGGCGTCAAAGCTGGAAAGCGTCTCTTCGGTATCACCGGAGTGAGAGGCGCAAATCACCAACGTCTCTGCGCCGCGGGCAAAGAGAGGCAGGTCATAGTCGCGATGGACAGTAACAGGAATCGGGGAGAGCGAAGCGCAGTACGCCGCGAGCAAGTCACCGCCAATGGCGGATCCACCCATGCCGGCAATGACCACCTGGCGAAGATCCTTCCAATCGGGCAGCTCAAGTTTCAAGCCAAGTGGATACGCGTATCCCAGTTGATCGGGAAGGTTATCAATCTCCCCAAGCATGTTTTTGGTGTCAAGCTGCTTGAAACGGTCAAGATCGTCAAGATTCATTTGCACTCCCAAATGCCGAATATAGAGGTGATTTTACAGCAAATTTATCCTGATATTTGTATTGAAATTGTCAGGCAATTTGGCACGGTTTTTAATGTAGCAGGCCGGGATTCATGTAATGATAAGATGATTCGCAGCCATTGCTGGCGTATCTTTGAACGCGGGCGAATCGAGAAGGAGGTGCCATGTTCAAGCGAAAAATCCTGAGCATGGTTTTGCTGGCGGGTTTGTTGTTCGGTCAATCTGTACCACGCGTGGGGGCTGCGGTTTGTGATCAGGCTCAGTTCGTTTCTGATTTAACCGTTCCAGACGGTTCAACCTTTACACCGGGCACTGCCTTTACCAAGACATGGCGCTTGAAGAACATCGGCACCTGTACGTGGACAACATCTTACAAAATTGCCTGGGCTGGGGGCGATCAGCTCGGTGCGCCCGCTTTGGTCAATATGCCCGTCAACGTCGCGCCCGGACAGATGGTGGACATTTCCGTAAAAATGACCGCGCCCACCGCGGCTGGATCCTACCAGGGCCTTTGGAAAATAAAGAATGTTGCCGGAGTCCAGTTTGGGATTGGCGACTCGGCTGCGAACCCGTTCTGGGTGAAGATTGCTGTGATTGATAACAGGGCAGTGGTCTACGATTTCGTCGCCAACGCACCCTATGCGCAATGGAAAAGCGGCGCGGGCGGGCTGCCGTTCCCGGTGGCTGGCGGAGATGACCGCGGCTACGCGTATCAGATCGCCAACCCGCATCTGGAAGACGACTCGCTGGACGCCTCTGCGGGACTGATGACCGCACCCCAAAACAAGCTCAACGGCTACATCCAGGCCACCTATCCGGAGATCGAGATTCAAAAAGGCGATCAATTGCAGACACTCGTCAACTGCGAGTTCGCTGCCACAAGTTGTTATGTCACGTTCCGGGTGGATTACCGCCTGGCGAGTGGAGCGCAGGTTACCTTGTGGACGTGGAAGGAAACCTACGATAAAAGGTTCTATCGCAAGACCATCAACCTGGACACGCTTGCTGGGAAAAAAGTCCAATTCGTTTTCATGGTACTGGCAAGCGGATCAGCCAGTGGTGATCGCGCGGTGTGGGGATCGCCGCGCATCGTGCGCACCGGAGGGACACTGCCGCCCGCGCCTCCTCCGACCCTTACCTCTCTCCCACCACTGACGCCCACACCTACCCCATACGATACACCCGTGCCAACCATCGCGCCTGCCGGTTGTGATAAAGCGGCTTTTGTTGCGGATGTCACCGTGCCGGACGGCACTCTGTTCTCTCCGGGCACCAGTTTCATCAAGACCTGGCGTTTGAAAAACGCCGGCACCTGCACCTGGACGACTGCTTATAAACTGGTTTTCTATAGCGGGGAGCAAATGGGCGCGCCGACCTCGGTCAATCTCCCACGCAGCGTTGCACCTCAACAGACCATTGACCTGACCGTGAACATGATCGCACCCGCCACCGCCAACACCTATCGCGGCTACTGGATCTTGAGCAACCCCAGCGGAGCGTTGTTTGGCCTCGGCACAGACGCTTCGAAACCTATCTGGGTGGAGGTCAACGTTTCCGGTCCAGCCCCTGCTGTCTCAGGATATGACTTTGTCGCGAACGCATGCTCTGCCCAATGGCGGAGTGGCGCGGGCACTTTGCCATGTCCTGGCACGGATGGCGACATCAAAGGGTATGCGATCAGCTTCAATTCTACTCAACTCGAAGATGGCACCATGGGACCGGCACCATCTTTAATAATGGCACCTGAATTTAAATACAATGGTTACATTCAAGGCACATATCCACTGTTCACGGTGTTGCCGGGTGATCACTTCCGCGGCTCCACTGGCTGTGCCTATGGCTCCAGTTGTTATGTGACCTTCCGTTTGGATTACATGACCTCTACCGGATTGGTCAAGACTTTCTGGACGTGGCGCGAAAGCAATGACAAGAAAAACAACTCCTTCGATTTGAATCTAGCGCCTTTGGCTGGTCAGAACGTGCGCTTCATCCTGACGATCCTTGCCACCGGTTATGCCACCAATGATAAGGCAGTCTGGACTGGACCTTCCATTGTGCGCCTCGATACATCCGGTCAAGTCCCACCGACTCTCACTCCCACCAACACTCCGATCACCATGCCGGGAACGATCGTTCCTTCGCCGTTGATCCGCAGCTTAAACATGGTAGACGCATACAACGGTTGGGCAATGGGCAATTCGTATGTGTTGCGGACAAACGATGGTGGCGTAACGTGGTACAACGTCCTGCCCACATCCGGCAGTGGTTATTTCCCGAATGCCAGCCGAGCCTGGGTTTTGAGTGGGAATGTGCTCTATCACACCACCGATAGTGGTCGTACGTGGAGTCAGAACGAAGTCCCATTCAGTGGTGGTTTCATCCAGTTCATCAATGATGCCAACGGCTTTGTGCTTTCCGGACAGCCATCCGGTATGTTCAAACACGCGGTAGACCTCTACCAAACAACCGATGGCGGCGCGACCTGGGTACGCAAATACACCAATAATCCTCTTGACCCTAGCGCCGGGACCAGCCTGCCTTTTGGCGGCAACAAGACCGGCATGGCCTTCCGCGATACGCTGCGCGGCTGGGTCAGTGGCGAATCTCCCCTGACAGGTTCACCATACTTGTATAAGACCGTGGATGGCGGCCTGAACTGGACCCAGCAGACTCTCCCGCTGCCGGCCGCCTATGTCAACGGACCGATGACGGCCTCGGTCCCGAAGTTCTTCAATACCAACGATGGCGTCCTGCCGATCTGGATGACGCTCGGCATCGGCCAGCGCGATCTGTTCATTTACATCACCCGCGACGGCGGCAACACCTGGACGCGTTCAGCTAGCTTCGCACGCCAGGGTTGGAACGCCGATTTCGTTTCCTTAAACGACGGCTTCACCTGGAATATAAACGGCTATCTCCAGGTCACGCATAATGCTGGCGCGAGTTGGAGTCAGGTTACATCGAACGTCAACTTTGGCGAAAACGTCCCCATCTTGGACTTTGTCTCCACGACAACAGGCTGGGCTATCCAGAACGATTTTAATACGGGATTGACGACTCTGTATCGCACGACCAACGGCGGCGCCACCTGGACCCTGCTCTCGCCGAATCAACAATCCCTGCCCGACTTGAGCATCGAGTCCATGCGCATCGAGTTGCAGAATACCAGTTGCCTCGCCGCTGGAGACATTATGGGCACCAGAGTGTGGATTAAGAACAACGGTCAGGCAGCGGCGAGCAGTTTTGTCGTCACGGTGAACGGCATCCAGCAAACGGTCAATGGATTAAGCGTTGGTGAAACGACGGCCTTGTTCTTCCCCACCAGCACAAATCCAGTGACAGCCGTGGTTGATCCAACCAATGCCATTGCAGAAAGCAACGAAACGAACAACACGCGGTTAGAAATGGTGCCCGTGCCGACTCCGCCACTGCCCTGCCCGACCGCGACGCTGGGCGTCGCGCAGGATTTCAACACCTTCGGCCAGACCCTGGTCAATGCCTTGAACACACGTAACTTCGATACCGTCAAGGCCATGATGGATCAATCCTTTGGTTTTGCATTCTGGCAATCGCAAGGGTATTCCGCTACGTCCACCGAAGCCATCCAGCAATTGCCGAGTCATCTCAGCGCGACGCCTCTCACTCCGAATGCCAGTCAGGATTTGAACGCTTTGTTGGGCGGACTGAATCCCTACTCGATTATGGGACTCAATGCAACGAATTCACAAGGGTTATTCGTCACAGGCTGGGGACTGGACGGCAAGAGCGAAGCCATCCTCTACTTCACACGCCGACCTGATGGGACAGTCTACTGGCACAGCGTGCTCATTGCACCAACGAAATTTATACCCGCCACTGATGTTGTCTCCCACGAAGCCTTCTGCGCCGATACGCGCATCCCCTTGCTGCTCACGCAGTTGGAAGACAGCCTGAATCAATCCAATGCAGACACGTTCTCTGCCTTGGCCAGCCCGGCGCATGGGATTGACGTCCGTCTGTGGGCGTACGCACCACCGGTGAATTTCAACATGAACAATGTCTACACGGTGTTTACCAGTACCCAAACCTATAACTGGGGCAGCGGACCTGCTGGCGGGCCGGAGGGTGTTGTTGGCACATTCAAAGATGTCATCCAGCCCAAACTGCTGGAAGTGTTGAACGCCCCAAACATGGAAACCTATTGCGATAACTTGACGAAGGTCTTTCCGCTGACAAACCCCTGGCCGTACCCGGACATGCGCTATTACAATCTCTACAAACCTGCCTCCCCAGATATCTTCTTCGACTTTCGTACCTGGCTGATTGGATTCGAATATGTCAATGGCCAGCCGTATATTTCTGCGATGGTCACGATTGTTTGGGAGCCTTAACAGAATGCTCTGGCGGGGGCTTAGCCCCCGCCAGAGCATTCTCTCATCTACACGTTCGACGCGCCCCGGATAAACTCCGCCAGATCCTTCTTCATCTGCCTCAGCGACGGCATATGGATGTACATCATATGTCCTGCGTCATAATATTCCATCGTGACGTTCTTGCGCAGGCTCTCATCCAGTCCCAGGTGATTAAAGGTGTACTCGGTCGCGAAATAGGGTGTGCCAAGGTCATAATATCCGTTCGCCACAAAGACCTTCAGATAGGGGTTATATGTCATCGCGGCGCGTAGCGTCTCGCCTACATTGACATATTGATTCTCAAATTCCTTAAACGACCACGGATGCACAAAGCCGCTTAAGATTTCATAAGGCAGGTCTGATTCGAATTTCAACTCGCGGCGGATGTAATCATAGAACGCGGCAGTGTACGGACCCATGATGTTCGTGAGCAATGGATCATATTCAGCATACTCCGTCACACCCAGACGATCACGACCAATCAAACGCGAGTCAAGCCGGCCAACGGTAAGTCCGCGCTCGCGCAGAAGCTCTTTGAAGTAGTGAAACGTGTTGATGCGCAGATTTGAGCGTTCGATGAATTGCTCCGAAATGCCTGTGTAGTAGGAAAGTCTCTTGACGATATCCGCACGTTCCTCCTTTGTCAACGTATCGCCTTTGTGCAATGCGTGGGCATAATCGCCCAACGCGAACTCTCCCGCTTCCTTCAGCCATGTTTGCAACGGCCGGTGCGGCTTGAGCAAATTGTGATACCAGGCCGTCGCGGTGTAACCGGGCAGAAACATGATGTAAGGCAACTCATTGTTAATATTGAAATCAATCGTGGTGAAATCCAGCACCGCCGAGACCAGCATGATCCCATTCAAATACAGGCCATGCCGCTCCTGCAAATAACCCGCCAGGCCCGAAGCGCGCGTCGTGCCATACGATTCGCCGATCAAAAACTTGGGCGAAAGCCAGCGACTGGCGCGCGTGGTATACAAACGAATAAAATCACCAACCAGTTCAATGTCCTTCTTAAACCCGTGCCACTCCTTTGGCTTCATGCCTTCCACCGGCCGGGTGTAGCCGGTGTTCATCGGGTCAATGAACACCAGGTCGGTCTCGTCCAGGAGCGAATATTCATTATCGGTCAACTTGTACGGGGGCGGCGGCAGCTCGCCATCGTTCTGCATCAACACCCGCCGCGGACCCAACACGCCCAGATGCAACCACACGGAGGATGACCCGGGGCCGCCATTGAACGAAAACGTCAGTGGGCGTTTGGATTCATCGCGAACCCCATCTCGCGTGTACGCGATAAAGAAGACCTGTGCGCGGGGTTTCTCGCCCTCCGCTTCCTTCTCACGATCGGTTGTTTCCTCTTTCATCACCATCGTCCCCGCTGTGACCGTGTACTTAATGTCCTTGCCCTTGATCTTGATGGAATGCTGGGACTCCACCAGCTTATCGACGGCCTTGGGTTTTTCTTCCTTCTTCTCCTCTTTCTTCTCTTCAGGTTTCTTCTCTTCTGCCACAGGAATCTCCTCACTGATCGAAATTAAGACACAGGAATTCTACAAACATTTTCAAAATCTGACACGGCTCCAGAGAATTGCATGGTCAGAACGGTTTGAATACCATCAGCCACAACACGATCATTGGAATCACATATCCGACAATGATCAGTTCATTGACATTCATCTTCTTGATATGCGCTTCAACCTCTACCTGGCTGGCAGGCGGCTCGGCAGGGAAGTCTTTCCCACCAATCATATAAGGTAAGCCAACCATTTTCCGCAGATGTTTGTACCGCTTATTGTTCATGGAGACCATTTGGATGAAAACGATGACCATCAGGACAATGGATGCCCAGATCCAGCCTTTGTTCCAGATTTTGAGAATGAACGGCATAATCAAACCGGTCAGTCCCATCGCAAGGAAGGAGACGAACATCACCTCAATGGTGGAAGCCGAGAGATCCAGCAAAGCCCGGATGCGGGCAAAATCCGTTTCGGAGCGAAGTTTGAAAGCCATCGCCATAGATGATCCATGCGCAAGGAAAAACGTGATCGCAGACAAAGTATGCAGGAAGCTCAGCCAGGGAACTAAACCGAGCATGCCATCCTCCAATATCGAAAGATAAATCATTATATGTTAAAGGCAATGCAAATTCAATCATTCCTTACTCCGAGTTGCAAGAATAGTTTCAAGTATGTCCAATGGCAAAGCATCCGCCTTTCTTCCCCGGTATCCTCCCATCGTCGTCGCCATGCACAATGAGTTACAAATCGCTTCTTCAGTGGCTTCGATCGCAGCCTGAAAGAGCGCAGACATCAAATCATTTGGAACCTCAGGGTATACCCAGACTCTATTTCGCCTCTCCGCAGTCCTTCGCACTGCCTCCGCGGTGGAAAACGCGATGACATAATCCCCCGATCCATTGCTCATCGAAGCGCCGGTCCGCGCCAGACCTGCCAGGCCGCGTTTGGCAAGCCGCTTGAGATTTCGGTCAGATAATGGCGCGTCGGTCGCGATGACGATCATGATCGAGCCATCTGCTGAAGCTTTATCGAGTTCATCCTTCAGATAATATTGGCCTAATTCCCTTCCAACCGGGAGCCCGTCCATCTGTAGCACACCACCAAAATTGGATTGCACCAGCGCGCCGAGCGTATACTCACCCAGAGATTTCGGTAGAAAGCGCGAGCTCGTACCGATTCCGCCCTTCCATCCAAAACAGACTGTTCCCGTCCCCGCGCCAACGCAGCCTTCCTCCACCGGGCCTGATTCGGCGGCTTCAATTGCTTTCAAAGCTGATTCCTTTGTCACCGCCCGCCTGCGGATGTCATTCAACCAGCCATCATTCGTCTCCCCTACTACCGGATTGACACTCCGTACCTCTTCATTGCCTGGCTGTGCCAGAGTCCAATCGATGAGCGCCTCCGCCGCAACTGGCACGGCCAGAGTGTTTGTCAATACTATCAGCGTTTCGATCTCACCCAATTCTTCCACCTGCGTCGACCCCATCAATTTGCCAAATCCATTTCCAACCACAATCCCCGCCGGAACTTTATCCTGATAGATATTTCCACCATGCGGAAGGATTGCAGTGACGCCGGTACGGATATCATCTCCTTCCATCAAAGTAACGTGCCCAACTTTCACACCCGCGATATCCGTGATAGCGTTCCATTTCCCGGTAGGAAGAATGCCGGGCGAAACACCTAAAGCACGTGCTCGTTTCCGCGACTCCATGCCTATTGGACGTACATCTTTTCTGCCAGTGAATCAATTTCGGGGAGGATGACTTTCAACGGCAGTTTCACTGCCCACTCTCCTGGCTTCAAGAGCAGGTACGCGACATCTGCCAGGAATGGGTTTTGAATTCGTCGAGCCAGCCATTGGCCTACTATGTCATAAATTTTTCGCAGCGAGCTATGCAAGCTCGGATAGATCGCCAGCAATGCTAATTCTGCGCATTTCAAGAGTTTTAATTGTTCGTTCACTTGCATTGATTTTCCATTGGCCAGTTGCATGGTGCGCGCCCCAACAAACCGCGCATGTCCACGCGCCGCGGCGGTAGCAATATAACATGAGGGAGGCTGCGGCGGTAACTGGGCATACAACTCGTACATTTTTAGAATGTCATAGCGCCATGCAGCGGCATACACCGCCAGCCAACCGATTAAACCAAGCCCACGCTGGAGAGTAAGGCTGCTTTCATAATTCTGATACAGCCAGCCCGCGGCTCGCAGCGCAATTAAGAATGACCAGAACGGACCAGCCATCGTTAACCCAATCCAGAACAGAACGAGTATGGTGCCTTTCGAGCTGACGGCGGCAATAACCACGGTTCCGATCATAATTAGGAACAAAACTGGGTTCACTTTGGCAGCAGCCCATCTGGAGGTCGCCCAGCGATATGCCAGCGAAAAGAGGATGGGGAAGACCCAGACGAGAGCAATCACATACGCGTCCGAATCGAGTGCATAGATCAGCGCCAGGATACTGTAGTGCAGGGCCAGCAGAACTCCCGTATAAATCCCGGCTCGGACCACAAATGCCTGTGCGTAACGAGTCGGCGCGAGCAGGAGCAGCAGGTAACAAATGATCGAATAGGCCAATAAGGGCAAGAACCAAAGCGAGGCTTTCGGGAAAAGCAGCAAGATGATGTAGGAACCCAATTCCCCATTTTGCCAATCAGGCTTTATGAAAGCAGTAGCCGCAAAAGAGAAGGCTGGCAGCACCGTGATAAATAAGCCATATACGTAGCGTCCCCACGCCGAAGTCGGAAATGGCAGGGAAACGGAAGGCTCTTGCGCCTCCCTCTGATCTGGCACTGGTTCGATATTCATATCTTATCCCTTCTGGTTGATGAGCCGATAAATATCCTTCTTATTCCAACCGCTCTGCTCTGCCAGTTCAGCAGAAATTTCCTTGGCGGATTTATCGTTCCACGACTCTTTTTCGATGGCGCTGCGTAATTCCTCTTCGGTCCATACCTTTCTTTCATCTTTCTTCTTTCCTTCCACCACTAACGTGAATTCGCCCCGCGCAGGCTCTGACTTGAAATGCTCCACCGCTCCACCCACTGTCCCGCGCCAGTATTCCTCGAACATCTTGGTCATCTCGCGGGCGACACATATCCTTCGGTCGCCCAGAATCGAGAGAATATCTTCCAGTGATTCGAGGATGCGATACGGAGATTCCAGAAATATGAGTGTGTAGGTCACGCTTGCAGCGTGACTGATGAAATTACGTCTCTCGGTCTTTTTATGGGGGAGATAGCCAAGATAGAGAAAGGCATCTGTAGGCAGACCGGACACGGCCAGGGCTGAGACCGGAGCCGAGGGACCCGGAACAGGCCGAACGTCGAAGCCTGCCGCGAGAGCGGCGCCGACCAGTTCGTAGCCCGGATCGTTGATTGCAGGCATCCCTGCATCCGAAACCAGTGCCACATCCCCTTGCGAAAGTTTGTCAAGGATGAAATCCAGCTTATTGATTTTGTTGTGTTCAAAGTAACTCGTGAGTGGGGTGACGATCTCGAAGTGTTTCAGCAATTTCCCCGTGTGACGTGTGTCCTCCGCCGCAATGAGGCTCGCTTCGCGCAAAATGCGGATCGCACGTGGGGACATGTCTTCGAGATTGCCGATGGGAGTGGCGACGAGATAGAGCGTACCCATGCGATGATTGTATCATTGTGCGTCCATCCTCCGCTCGTCTGGGGGCTAAGCCCTCAGACGAGCAACAAGCCCCTCATGGAGCAGGATGCTATAATGACGAGATTATTCATAAGGAGGAACGCGTGATCGTCATCTCAGACCTGATGGGCACATTGACCACCGGCTCACCCTTCTTGGGCATGGTGGACTGGATAAAGCATAACGAAAGTAAGCTGCGTGCGAATTTGATCATGGCATCCATTATGCCCGCCTATGTGCTCGCAAAAAACGGATTCATCGACTGGCAGGAATGGGGGCAGAAGCTCATGATCGACAGCCTGGCTTACGTCAAAAATGCGGACGAGGAGAAAGTAAAGCAGATATCGAATTGGGTGGTAGAGCACAATCTGTGGAAGAAACATCGCGACGATGTGACCTCGCGCCTGATCAAGCATCGTGAAGAGGGTGCGCAAGTCTATATTGCCAGCAGTGTCTTCGAGCCTTTTATTGCGCCGTTTGCCAGTCGCATCGGCGCGCAGGTGATTGGTACACCCATTCAGATCGTGAATGGACGGTTGAGGATGGTCGGTGAGCTGGTGGCGAGCGAGAAGAAAATCGAGCAGGTGTTGAGTCGACTTGGTGTGAAGCGCGTGGATGTGGCCTATGGCGATACTGTCATGGACATTCCCCTGCTGGAGCACGCGAATCATCCCGTGGCGGTATACCCGGATAAGAAGTTGAAGACTGTCGCTGTGGAACGTGGGTGGGAGATTGTTGGGGATACGCCGAGGTATTAGCTGAGTCATCCGTTGGTTGAGTAGGCGGCGTGTTCGTTCGCCGCCGTATCGAAACTAACGAGTACCAAGTGCAATCTTGTAACAAAAATTGCCAGCTCTCCCGTACTTGGCGGGAAAAAGCTCTCAACACGAAGGGCACGACGTGCACCAAGGGGTTAAGGAGGGCGTTTGACCGGCGTTTTCCCTTCGTGACCCTTGTGTCCTTTGTGGTTAAGAATTGGTTTTCCCGTTAAAAACGGTAGACCCAAATTGCCTTACTAACTGGTGGTTTCGATACACCCTTCGCAACAAATACTCAGGGCTACTCAACCACCGGGTAGATTCATCCCGTATTCCTCAACCCCGCTGCGATCCCATTGATCGTCAGCGCCATCACCTCACGCAGGGACTTGGCCTCTGCACTCTCCTGATCTTGCAGTGAACGTACGCGGCGTAAAGTTTCCACCTGAATGTAGTTCAAGGGGTCCACATACGGGTTGCGGAGTTGGATGGCCTGCTGCGTGACGGGTTCCAGTTCGAGCAATGCCGTGTGCCGGCTGATCGCAAGTACAGCCTTGCGGGTGCGGTCATATTCGGCACGGATGATGCCGAAGATTTCATCGGCCAGTTTTTTATCCGGCACCAGGCTCACATACAGGGTGGAAATATTTATATCGGCCTTGAGCAGAGACATCTCCGAATTGTTGAGCAGGGTCCGGAAGAAGGCCCAGCCATCGTACATCTCCTGCAGCAGAGACAGGTCATTCAGGGAGGCCAGGCCGGTACCAAGGCTATACCATCCGGGCAGGTTGAAGCGACTCTGCATCCACGAGAAGACCCAGGGAATGGCACGGATCTGGTTCACCGCGCCAGTCTTGGCACGCGCAGCCGGTCGTGAGCCGATTTGCAGGCGTTTGATCTCATCCAGAGGTGTGGCGGATTCCCAGAATTGGATGAAGCCAGGAGTTTCATACACCAGTTCGCGATACGCGTGAAATGCGACCTTTGACATCTCTTTTAGCGCAGTCCGCCATTTCGCAGGGACGCGTTCCTCGTTTTGTGGCGCTGAAGCCAGGATGACCGCGTTCGTGATTTGCTCCAAATGGCGATGCGCCAGGTCCGGGTTGGCATACCGCGAAGCGATGATCTCACCCTGTTCAGTGAGCCGGAAACGACCGTTGATGCTTCCAGCCGGCTGCGCACGGATCGCGAGATTGGCGGGGCCTCCCCCACGCGCGATGGTCCCGCCGCGACCGTGGAAGATGGTCAACTTGACCTTATGCTTTTGGGCGATGCGCGTGATCTCCTCCTGCGCCTGATATAAGGACCAGTTCGCCATGAGATAACCGCCATCCTTATTGCTGTCGGAATATCCGATCATCACCATTTGTTCATTGTGGTGAGATTCCAGCTGTGAACGGTACACATCCAATACAAAGAGTGATTCGAGAATACCCGGCGCATCCTTCAAATCCTGAATGGATTCGAACAGCGGGACAATTTGCGGCATGGTTTTACAGCCTGCCCACTTCGCCAGCAGCAACACGGTGAGGACGTCCGCTGCGGCATGGGTCATGGAAATCACAAAGGGGCCAAGCAGCTCACTACCGTACACGTCGCTGGTGCGCCCGATCAGTTGAAACAGTGACCAGGTTTCAGCAGTGGCGGAAGTGACGCCGGGATGGTTCGAAAGATTGGGAGGTGGTTCATTGATCAGCCGAGCCAGCAATTGAGTCCGTTCCTCTGGAGGCAGGTTCTCGAAGTCTGGTTCGACCTTCAACGCCCGCAGGATCTCACTCAACGCGGCATTCAAACGCCCCGAGTCTTCGCGCAGGTCCAGCCGTGCCACATGCAGCCCAAAGACTCGCACTTTTTGTAGGGCGGTTTCTATTTCATCGTGCGCCAGACGGGCCGGGAGGGTCGAGACCATCAATTCTAGCGGTTCGAGCAGGCGGTCCTCGTCCACATGGGCGCGATGCGGATGCTGCCCCAGCAGATGTCTCTTCATATCATCGCGCGAGGCTTCCGCCAGGTCATTTGCCAGCAATGAGAGAACCAGACGATATGGTTCGGTGGCATAACGCTGTTCGATATAAGCCACATGGTCCGGGAATGGCCTGCGCTTTTCGATCCATTCCACGAGGGCACGCGGCGGCGGAATCCGATTCGAACTTATGCTCAAACGACGTCCCAATTCCTGAAAAGTACGGCGATGATTTTCCACGGCCAGCCCGCGATGCAATCGCAAGGTCTCGGCTGTCACTTCAAAGGTGACGAAGGGATTCCCGTCACGGTCACCACCGATCCAGGAGCCAAGCGTCAGCCACCTGCGTGGGATGGTTAGTCCTGGATAATATTTCTGAATTGCAATTTCAAGATCATCATATAGTCTCGGAATGGTATTCCACAAATAGGCATCGATATAGTACAAGCCCGTGCGCACTTCGTCAGTGACGGTCAACTTGTCGCCGCGGGCGCGATCGGTCAGCCACAAAGCAGAAATCTCCGCGTGCAGGGCCTTGATCGAGTCATCCCGTTCGCGCTGGGAAAGCGAGTTTTGGTTGAGCAGCTTCAGGAGGTGCGTGATGCGTTCCGTTTTCGAAAGGACAGTTCGACGGCGCGCTTCGGTGGGGTGCGCGGTGAGAACCAGCTCGATGGATAACTCCCCCAGTAGGGCAGCCATCTGTTCAGGTGTGACACCACTTTCCTTCAGAATGGCAAACGCTTCGCCAATCGATTCACGGATGGGCGCCGGATAGGACTCATCTTCACGCTGACGCAGCAACTGCACACGATGATTCTCCTCCGCCAGGTTGACCAGGTCAAAATAGATGGCAAAGGCCGCGGCAATCACGCGCGCATCTTCATTTCGCAAGGCAGAGACTTCCTTATGCAGGCCTTCCGCCGCGCCGGAATCACCGCCACGCCACGCCTTGGCCAGTGCACGGATGCGCTCCTCGATTTCGAAGAGCGCCGGCGATTCGAGTTCTGCAATCACCTTGCCGAGCAGATCACCCAGCAGGTGGATGTTTTGCGAAAGGTCCATGTTGCGGTAAGTATAAATCAATTCGTGTGGGGACGCGGCAGCCATCGCTCGGCCGCTTTGGCATCCGCTTACACAACATCTTCCGTTGATAAGGAGTGAACAAACGTGCCCTGTTTTTATTCCTCAGAATGCTATAATCTTGCCAACGGCATTCATACGACAAAGGAGAACACAAATGGCTTTCTCTGATTATGGCAACTGCGATGGGCTGGGGTTGGCAGAACTGGTGAGCAGGAAGAAAGTGTCTCCGGCAGAGTTGGTGGAAGAAGCGATTTCCCGAATTGAAAGACATAATCCAAAACTGAATGCGGTGGTCTATAAACTCTATGAGCGCGCCCGTAAAAAAGCCAAAGGCAATTTGCCGGATGGCCCTTTCAAAGGGGTCCCATTTTTAATGAAGGATCTGGTCTCCACCCTGGAAGGCCTCCCCACCAGTGGTGGAAACAAATTGTGGAAGAACATACCGGCAACGGTCAGCTCTGAAATGGCAAAACGCTGGGAAGCCAGCGGCGCGATCGTAGTGGGCAAGACAAATACACCCGAATTCGGACTCACCCCCTATACTGAATCAGACCTACTCGGGCCTGCCCTCAACCCCTGGGATACCACGCGCACACCCGGTGGATCATCTGGAGGCTCTGGTGCAGCGGTCGCGGCCCGCATGGTACCGTTCGCTACCGGCGGAGACGGCGGCGGCTCGATCCGCATTCCGTCTTCAGCTTGTGGTGTGTTTGGTCTCAAACCCACTCGCGGACGGAATCCCACGGGACCTATCATCGGCGAAGCATGGCAGGGGTTTGGCGTTGAGCATGTGCTCACGCGTTCGGTGCGCGACTCAGCGGCGATGCTGGACGTAACAAAAGGTCCCGACGTGGGCGCACCGTATATTATCCCTGACGCCGGACCCTTTCTAACTGAAGTTGACAGGAAGCCCCGCAAATTGCGAATCGCGTTTTCAACGAAGCCGATGATGGGCAAAAATGTCCACGCCGATTGCGTGAAAGGCGTGGAAGAAACTGTGGCATTGCTCCAGCAGCTTGGACATGAGGTGACACAGGACGCGCCGGCCATCAACGGCGAAGAATACTCGCTGCAATTTCTGACGATCATTGCTGGACAAATACGCGCCGATATCGAAGAGATCGCTGAGATCGCGGGCAAAAAAGTTTCACTCGATGATTTTGACATCACGACCTTTGGCACAGGCTTGTTCGGGACCCTCTTGAAGGCTTCTGACTACGCCAAAGCCATTCGCTATTTGCAAATCGTTTCGCGCAATATCGGGCGTTTCTTTGAGAATTATGATGCCCTGTTGACGCCGGTGTTAAATCAGCCGCCCGTGAAGATCGGCGCGTTGAAGCCCTCGGGAGCGGAGCAGACTCAGCTCAAGCTCATCGCACGCACCGGCCAAACCTGGATCCTCGAAGCGATGGGTATTATCAAACCCCTGGCGGCACAGACCTTTGAATTCATTCCGTGGACGCCCGTGTTCAATGTCACCGGTCAGCCGGCCATGTCTGTGCCGCTACATTGGAACGCGGAGGGCTTGCCCATTGGCATGCACTTCGTAGGCAAATGGGGCGATGAATCAACGTTATTCCGACTGGCAGGCCAACTCGAAAAAGCTAAACCCTGGTTCGATAAAGCTCCCGCAGGATATTGACCCTTACCCTGCCCTCCTCCGCATGGGGGGAGGGTCAATCAGGCATATGAAAGAAATCCCACTCGATCAGCCGATTGCACAGGGGCGGACTGCGGCTGTCTATGATTGGGATGAAGGACATATTCTCAAACTTTTCCACAACTGGTTTCCACTCCGAGATGTTGAATACGAATTAAAGATCACGCGTGCGGTGCATGCCAGTGGCGTGAAATCTCCCGCTGTTGGAGAGTTGATTCAAGTGCGGGGCCGAAACGGATTGGTCTACGAGCGCGTGCCAGGCGAGTCCATGCTGGCGATGTTCCGTCGCAAGCCGTGGCTGGTGGTCCGGTATGCTCGCATCTTTGCTGAACTCCATGCCCAGATGCATGAAAAAGCTTTTGAGGCGGATGTGCCGACCCTGCATGGCAAACTTCAATATCGAATTGAACATCTGGATGTGCCTGCCTCGCTGAAAACCTCCCTGTTGGATGCGCTTCACTCTCTGCCGGAAGCGGATCGTGTCTGCCATGGAGATTTCCACCCCGACAATTTGTTGATCTCTGGCAGCGACGCCAATATCATCGACTGGATTGATGCCTCGCGTGGGAATCCGCTGGCAGATGTAGCGCGCACGTCCGTCATCTTGCGTGGCGTGGCCGCAAGCTCGCAGATTCCCAATCCCATCTTGAAGCTATTCGTGAAATCCTTTCACTCCGTTTATCTGAGCCGGTACTTTCGCCTGCGCCCGGGTGGGCAGGCAGAATATCGCCGCTGGCTCCCGATCGTCGCCGCGGCGCGGTTGGATGAGGGGATAAAAGAGTTGGAGGGATGGTTGTTGGAGCAAGCGAAGAGGGGTGAATAGAGCAACAAAGCGACCTCTTCTGTTTGCAGAAGAGGTCGCTTTACAATTTTTCCCGAATGAGAACTCTCAAAAATCCACTTTGAACACGCGGTCTCCGGTGGGGGCCTCGCTTCCCCCAGCAGGCTCGACGGTGACGCCGATCCCTGTAAAGTTGGAAAGACTCTGCTTCGGAAATACAATTTGAGTTGTATAAGCCCGGTCGCCTTCCGGGCGGAAAATTCCAGCGCTGACACGGCCATCTTGTGGGTCAATGAGCCAGATCTGATAAGTTTGATTTTCCGGCAACGGAGGCATGTTCCAGACGATCAGTGCCACGATGTCACGATCCTCATCCAGCAGAAGTGATCCAACGACATTATCTGAGTTGATCGCCAGCCTTTGAGTGGTTGGATACGATAGCATGGACAACACGGTCTCCCCGGTTCGGTATTGACGGGCAAGGTGAGCTTGTTCCAATTGCAAAGCACGCACTTGCAGAATCGAATACAGATTCATGACCAGCAATAGTACCAGGGCTGCCGCCATTGCCACCTGACTGAATGACCAGTTCAGGCGCGGACGCAGCCTCTTTTGGGCGCTGGGCAGCCGGTTTTGCAACCTCCTGCGAAGCGCGGCCGAGGGTTCTTTGGGCGGAATCACGGTCAGCAGGACATCGCCCACGGCGCGGTATTCAGCCAGTTCGGTCTGGCAGGAGGCGCACGTTTTGAGATGAGATTCAAGCGCGGCAACCTCCTCCGCGTCCAGTGCACCGAGTGCATAGGCGGGAATATTTTCGCGAAAAGAGGCATGTAGATCAAGGACCATGTACTTTTACTCTGAGTAAGTATACGCCAGCGATAATGGATTTAGATTTATTTTTCATTCCAATGTTCTCGCAGTTTTTGCATGGCGGTGCGAAGACGGGTCTTGACCGTTCCAAGAGGCCATCCAAGCACTTCGGCGATTTCACTCTGACTCATTCCCTGATAGTAGGCCAGCTCGATCACCTTACGCTGTTCAGTGGCAAGAGACTGTACTGCAAAATATAAACTGCGCCAGCGTGATTCTTCTGCCAGCGAGTCACGATCCGGCAATTTCTCCCAGGCCTCCTCACTGTCGTTCATATCAGTCAAGGAAGGGCGACGCGCCTCGAGCCTTAAACGGTCAAGCGCAACATGCCGTGCAATGGTCAAAAGCCACGGCAGGAAGGGTCCGCGTTCTGTCACATATTGGCGCGCCCGGCTCCAGAGTTTCAGAAATGTATCTTGTGTGGCCTCTTCTGCCAACAGAGGATCTCTGAGGATATATAAAGTGAGACCATGCACGCGGCTTACATACCGATCATAGAGTGCCAGAAACGCACTTTCATTTCCATGAGCCACCTGCTCGATGAGTTTACCTTCGTCGGTGCCGGTCACAGGTTCATTGTACCGAATAACTTTCGTTTGGTCACGATTCGCACGAAAATGGAGGTAGTTGCTTCAGGTTGGAAATCCAAGATGGGATGAGTCGTCGTATTAAATGACATAACCCAAACCATCACCAAAGGAGAAAAAACATGAAAAAGATTGCTCAAGTCATCCTGGCGACGATCCTTATAAGTACGTTCTTTTTGGGAGGATCAGTCTCGCGGGCTTCTGCCGGGGAACCCAAAATCCTGGAATTTGATACAATGATTGGCGTACCCAGGCCCTATACCGGTGCAACGAACGCGATCCGCGGCATACCAGGCGGCGGGCTGCCCTGGGTGGTCGCTTCGGCTGAAGGTGAATTGAAAGCCAGCGGCAAACTTGAGATCACTGTACAGGGTCTGGTGATCGACCCGAATGATCCGGCAGCCATCGCGGCTGGGCGAGCTGGCACAAACCCAAGCGCCACCTTTAAAGCGATTGTCAGTTGTTTGAGCAAGGATGCAGCCGGCAACCCAACTACCGTGAATGTTTCGACTGATCTCTTCCCTGCCACAACTGGACCGGCCTCTGCCGGAGGTGGGAATGCTGAAATCGAAGCGATGCTAAGCCTGCCTCAGCCCTGTATTGCGCCGATTATTTTTGTGACCGGCGCAGCCAGCGTTACCAACCCAACGGGATCCTGGTTCGCGGCAACCGGTTTCTAGATCGCCCCACACAATCAGCATGTGTAGTCGGCGTTCTCTCACGCCGACCGATATGTTAGACCGCCCCAAAAATATAACAGAGCGGCGAGTGGAGAATTCCGCTCGCCGCTTCGAGTTTATTGCGATTCTAGTTTAGGGATGACCGTGGTTACCTTTTCAAAAACCTGATAACCTGTTCGTAAACCTCTTTGGATTGTAATGCGCCGCGATGATTCAGGCCGCTGGTTTCGACGTATTGCACATTCCGCCACGCACGTGCAGTCGCGCGGCTGTCCTCCACCGGCGTCACGTTATCCGAACGATCGTGGAACATCAGCGCGGGGATATCAATTTGCGGCACCAGCAATTCGTTCACAATCTCATCGAGCACATCTCTGCCGAACTTCTCATTGATCATCTCGCGCAAACCGTCCATAATTTCATCTGGCAGTTTTGCGATGACTTGAAAGCGCGGCAGGGCATCCATCAGCCGATTAAAAGCACCGAAATAAACCAGTTTGGCAGGAGGCGGGAAATCCCGTTTGACGAGGGCGTAGGATGTGATCAATGTCCCGAACGAATGCGCGATGATGGTCTCGAACTCTCCCTCCCGCTTCGCGACCTCGTCCAGAGTTGGCGCGATCTCGAGCAGGTTGGTCATCACCCCGTCTGATTCGCCGTGCGCGGGCTGATCATAGGCGACAACGCGGTACCCGGCAAACAAGAGCGAATCCACAAAGCCCGTCATTTGCGCACGTGCCCCGCCCCAGCCGTGCATGAGCAGAACAGCCGGACCGTTGCTTCCCCAGGTCGTGACCGCCACTTCACCATCCCTGAATGGAAGCCGATAATTGTTTCCCCACTCGATCACTTCGCGCTCCGATGGTTTCACTTCATAGCGCGCCGGGCTGAAAAAAGCCTGATAGACCTTTTTCACAAGCCCATGTTGCTTTGTTACGGTAGGTTCTAAAGTTGCCATTTGTTCTCCTTTTTGAAAAACTCACCTTACGCAAAACGTCCCGAAGGTTCTTGTGAAGAAGGCTTGGTCTTTTGCCGAAGCCTTCGGGACGGTGATTAATACAAGGAAACAACTTACTACCTGGTAAGTTTCTCCGACAAAAAAATTTATGCGAGCAGGTCCAGCTTGTGCTGTTCGACCACGTCACGAAACTTCTGGGTTCCCAATGCCCGCGCCATTTGCAGCGCACCCTGTACGCTGGACAGAATCAACGCGGCTTTGCCGGCAGGCTCGCCATTGAAGCGGAATACGCCCGCCTCCCTGCCATCGCTCAAAGTGGCTTCAAGCCATGTAAGCAATTCCTTGTGCAGCGCCTCAACGTCCGCCTGTAACGCGTCTGGAATTGAATTGAACTCCGCCTCCATGGAGCCGACGAGACACACCTTGCCTTTATCTGCGCGCATATCGGTGTAGATGCTAAAGAACCAATCCAGCTTCTTCTCAGGGGAAAGATCTCTAACGCGCGCATTGTTGATCCACAACTGGAAGCGGTCTCGATAGCGTTGAATGACCGCGCGTGCCAGATCCTCCTTGGTTGGGAAGTGATAATGGATGGCGGCATTCTTCACACCCAGTTCGGTCGCGATGTGGGCATAACTAAAGCCATTGAAGCCTTTATCCTGCAATAAGGCTTCCGCCATGTTCATGATCGTCCGTTTGCTATTTTCGATCTTTACCATTGAAGAGATTTTACTTACTAGTTAGTAAGTTGTCAAGGAGCAACATGAGAGTTATCTAAACATCAGCAAGGAAGGTGTTTCCACAGCTGAAAACACCAGTTATACTGGTGTTGTGAACATATCTGCTAGACCAAACGCCAAATCCATCTCACATGGCGAGTGGGCGCGCTTTATTTTCATCTCCGGAAGATTATGCATCGACTTCACACACACCGGCGGCGAAACAGGAAAACGTGCATACTGGGAGCGCTTTCACCAACCATCAGATTTGGCAGATTGGCTCTCTGAGTCTCCCCTGCAGGTGCAAGGGATTCAGGTCGGCCCTAAAGAATTCAAGGTTGCGCGCTCTCTCCGAGAAGCCATTTGGTACGTTGCACAGGCACTCAGGCAAAATGAGGAACCACTCGCTGAAGATATCGAAGTAATCAACCAGGTTGCCTCCGCGCCAGACTTGCCTCCCCAGCTCGTTTTGAATGGTTTGAAGCAAACCTGGCACTCACCTGCTACAGCTACAGCGGCACTCTCGATCATTGCCCGGGATGCGATCGATCTGTTCTCAGGTGAATTGCGATCTCGAATCCGTGAGTGCGCGAATCCGAACTGCGGGCTGATTTTTGTGGATGCTTCGCGCCCGGGAGAACGTCGCTGGTGCCTCATGAAACGCTGTGGGAATATGGCCAAGACATCGCAGTATCGCAAAAGCAGGAAGCTTTCGTGAGCATTCGTTGTGGCGCTATCTGTAGAAACAATTTTAGAAAGGATTTGAAAAATGACGAAACAGACGAAATCAACCCCTGTCAGGGGCGAGGTAAAGTACATAAATCCCGACAGTTTACCCAAGAACCCTGCTTTCACAAATGTTGTCACTGTAACAGGTCCAGTTAAGACAATCTACATCGGTGGACAAGATGCTGTGGATGCTTCAGGGACAATCGTCGGAAAAGGCGACCTCAAGACACAGACGGAACAGATTCTGAAAAATATCCAGGCCGCGTTGGCTGCTGCTGGTGCTCAACCGGAACACGTGGTCAAGTGGAATATTTACGTTGTCCAAGGGCAGTCTCTTCAGGAAGGCTTCGCCGCCTTCCAACAAGTGTGGGGGAACCGCCCCAATCCACCTGTCATCTCAGGGATGTTCGTTGCCGGGCTGGCACACCCCGATTTCCTGGCAGAGATGGACGCCATCGCCGTCGTCCCTCAGTAGGAGGGAGCCATGACTCTCACCCGTACCCGTTACAAAATGCCTGACTATATCCGCAATGCACTAACCGAGCGCAATCTGATGGTCGTCTATCGCGAAAGACCCGATTACCAACAGAACGAATACATCGGCTGGATCACGAGCGCAAAGCAGGCGGAAACAAAGCAAAAGCGCCTGGCGCAAATGCTCGATGAGCTCAAAGGCGGGAAGTTGTATATGAAGATGAAATGGCATCCAAAACGGTAAACAAAGATGGGACCAGGTTCATAAAAAACCTGGTCTCTTTATTTTGATACTTTACTGGATCCTACCGTAGAGAATTCCGGGAAACGCACGGGCCATCCGTACGTATTAAAATTGGATTGACTTCCAAGGACTCCTATGAAAAAAACACCCAATATTCTATTCATTGGACTATTCATTTTGACGGCCTGCTCGCAAACACGTACAGTCGCCACCCCACCTCCAATGGCAACCGTCTCTCCGCCGGCCACCTCCACACAGATCAGGGTACTGCCTACACCTTCATCCCCTGGCGATTCGATTCTCTGGGAGAACCTGCAGGTGACGCTGAATCAACTCGAAACGACTGAGGACTATACGACCAATTACGGATCCAGAAGGGTTCCGCCTGCCGGGAACAAATTCCTGTGGGTGCACATTCGACTCAAGAACACAGGATCGATTGAACTGGATATGCCGGTCCTTGAAAACTTCAGCATTTTGTATGCCGCGACGGAGCTCAAACCCATTTACGGTCACCGCCAGGGACACGTGGAATATACTGCCCTGGGGCCTGTCATTTCCCCGAACCAGGAGTTGGATGGCTGGCTGCGGTTCGACATCCCGGTGGCCGCTGAATTGGGCGATTTGCGCTTCGTGTTCATCCCGGAAAGCGCGCAGGTGGGCACATCCTTCTCTTCCCCCAATTACCCCTATGCAGACAACAAACCAACCTACGTTTGGAACTGCGCGCCATAAAAATCAGAGAACTATAATAGAATTTACCACCACGATTTATCATCCATGACACGCATTCGAAAAATCATTCGAACGATTTGGATTGCATTCGGCCTCCTGTTCCTGTTATGGATGGCGAATTCCTTTCGCGCCCGGGGCTTCGACAAAGCCGTTCTTGAGAGCGACGCGAAAATCACCACTGAGGAGACAAACCGTTTCCTCTCTTTTCGACCGAACGCCCCATTAGGACCCACAGGCTTGATCTTCTTTCCCGGAGGGATGGTCCAGCCTGAGGCCTACGCGCCAATGGCCAGGAGGATCGCCGAGCAGGGATACCCTGTTTTCCTCGTCAAACTGCCATTCGGCTCAGCTCCACTGGAGTCGCAACAGACCAGCGTAATGGAAGGGGCACTGGAAATCATACAAAAGGACGATTCAGTCCAATATTGGCTGGTGGGCGGACATTCACGCGGCGCGGCAATCGCCTCACGGTTTGCTCTTCTGCACGGTGAAGCTTTTGCTGGTATTATACTGATCGGGACATCACACCCCAAAGAGCAGGCCTTCGACTTATCAAGCGCCACGCTGGCAGTGACCAAGATTTACGCCACGAATGATGGTCTGGCCAGCCAGGCGGAAGTGGAAGCCAACAGAGTTTATTTGCCGGATAGCACGACCTGGGTATTGATTCAGGGCGGAAATCACTCGCAATTCGGCTACATGGGCACTTTACTGGGCGATAACGCAGCGACGATCAGCAGGGAACAACAGCAGGAGTTAACTGTTAAAGCGATTCTTGAAGCCTTGAAGGGCATTCAGTAAAAGCGGCCCATCGGGGACCTTTATGGTTTTCTCATTATTGCTTGATGTGTCTATGTCAGAGGAGATGCTATAATTGACGAGTTGATCCAGACGGTAAGAAGAAAGGACACTAAATTGGCTAAGGTAAATTATCAATACGAAAAGCGTCAGAAGGAATTGGCAAAGAAGCGGAAAAAGGAGCAGAAGGAAAAGCTCAAACAGATCAAAAAGAACTCCCCATCTCAAGAGCCTCAGGAAACGCAAGATACCCAACAGACTCCTCCCGTTCAGCAACAAGAGAAATAAACAACTGCAAATGACTTTTGCAAAAAGAGACCAGCGCCTTTGAAGCCTGGTCTCTTTTTGTCTGCTGCCAAGCTCCTGTGGAAAGGCTGAAGGATGACAGCCAGAATGCTATAATGAAATATCGATTCCACATCCTTTCTCATGAATTGCCTGGAAAGAATTGGTGAGCTATGCAAACATTCTTCAAGGACTACTTGAACCTGCTGCAAGATTGTCACAATGGTATTCTTGCGGCGCTTGATGGGCTTCCACCAGCCGCCCTGGACTGGATCCCCGGGCCGGACATGAATTCAATCAGTGTATTGCTCTTTCATCTCACCGGCGCGGAAAGATTTTGGATTGGCGATATTGCGGCCCAGGAACCGTCCAATCGGGATCGCGAAGCGGAGTTTCGAGTCAAAGGTGTGGAGATGGATATCTTGAAAAAACGGCTCACAGATAATCTTGAATATGCCCATAATGTGCTGGATAAGATGATCCTGCAGGATCTGGAATCAACGCGCGTGAGACCCAGCGATGGACGGGAATTCACCGTGGCATGGGCCTTGCTTCACGCACTTGAGCACGCCACACTTCACCTGGGTCAAATTCAGCTTACAAGCCAATGGTGGGAGCAGAGAGGAAATGATTCTTGATGCGAACATTTATTGTTCTCTAACACAATTCCTATACAGCTCCCGTAAAATGAACAGAAGTTTGCGCCATATGCTCGTTGGATGGGCGGCGGACTCTAAACCCGCTTGAAGTGAGTTCAATTCTCACATGGCGCACACGAAAGGATCTTCGACCATGCTGTAGGCTTGCCATCATTCTCCCAGAGCTCCTCCTTTGTATCTCCAGATTTGAATGTTTGATTCGCGATTTCAAAATCACAAGGAGATACAAAATGAACACCCTTTCTCGAGCAATAACAGCTCGCTTTTTCCCCAACCCAGATTCTTACAACGCACTCCGTAAACACTGGAGTGACCTCATAAACTCTGAGCGTAAACACGAACTGAGAGCCGCACACCATCTTCTTTACCTTGCGGTGATCGGCAAGGACTGGCGCAGAGCGTTCACACCACCCACCAATCAGCGTAAATTGGACAACGGTGCATTCTTGGGTTGGCGTATGTTTTGCGCGTTGCAGACAATTCAACTCAAATTCAAAGAAGAGGAATTACTTGCACCTTTTGAGGGATTGATAACGTCGCAAATGCTTGGTGACTTACGAAATTTGCTACCAACGGGCAATCCATACACTTACCAGCCAGCAGATTTCGCTAATGGGACCTTCCCATTTGATTCTTATTCTGAAAAGGATAATATGAACATAATTGTCCCTCTCAACAAGGAGGATACCAATGCATAATCAATAGGTGCTTACCAAATATGTTTATGTCTTGGTGAGGACCGATATTTCGCTTGCTGACCAGATCGTCCAGGTTGGGCACGCTTGTCTCGAAGCTGGCTTCAAATTTCAGAAACCAAGCGAGATCGTAAATCTGGTTGTTGTCGGCATTGAATCTGAAATTCACCTGCTTGCCACACTGGAAAGGATGAGTTTACGCGGAATTCAATTTGTCCTATTCCATGAACCAGATGACCAAATGGGATTCACGGCGGCATGCACCAAGCCTTTGACCGTTGCTTATCGGCGTGAATTTCGTAAATTCCCAGTTTGGAAATCAGCCAGGGAGGTGAGCAAAATGTAAAATCTTCTTTCTTTTTAGAAACAAAAATGGGCGGACTATGGTCCGCCCCTACAAAATCTCCGTGTCTCAGTGGCTAAACGCGTTTTCTCTTGAACTGCGTTTCGTGCAAGTGACTATCTAACCCTCTCAACGTCCTTCGGACAATTGCTCGTGCGTGCCGCGTTCGACGATCCGGGTCGAGCTTTTTCGTGCTGTTTACGCCTTGGTGCTATAATGATTCCGTAAGACGATCTCAAAAACTGTCATTTCGCTATAGCAAGGAGGCACAACCATGGGTAACAAGAAAACAACAGGTATCGCTTTGATAGTAGTCGGAGTGGTTTTATTAATCGGCTCGTTGGCAGCTGATGCCATCGGGATCGGCGGCTTCGCTGGTTTCGGTTATCAACAAATCATAGGTGCCGTTGCTGGAGTCATCGTTGCCATTGTCGGGTTTGTTCTGTACTCAAGGAAATAGACCTTTTCACTGAATAAAATACGGATTGGGGGACACGTCAAAATATGCCTCGCGCAGGCCGGGAGGGTTAAACCCGTTCTCGATTAAATTGCGTCTCATATAACTGACTATATAACCCATCCAGCGCGAGGAGCTGCTCGTGCGTGCCACGTTCGACGATCTGTCCGCGGTCCATCACGAGAATTAAATCGGCGGCAAGTATCGTAGATAAGCGATGAGCGATCACGATACTCGTGCGCCCTGCCATGACGCGCTTCAAGGCCTCCTGAATCAGCGCTTCGGATTCGCTGTCGAGGTGGCTGGTGGCTTCGTCGAGCACCAGGATGCGCGGGTTTTTGAGAATCACCCTTGCCAGCGCGATGCGTTGTTTTTCACCGCCGCTCAAGCGGTAGCCGCGCTCACCCACAATCGTGTCGTAGCCATCGGGAAGGTCCATGATGAAGTTGTGAATGTTGGCGGCTTTGGCGGCGGCTTCGATCTCGGCCTGGGTCGCGTCGGTCTTCGCATACGTCAGGTTGGTGCGGATGGTATCGTGAAAGAGATACGTCTCCTGTGTCACCATGCCGATCGCAGACGAAAGCGAATCGAGCGTTACATCGCGCAGGTCATGCCCGTCGATGCGGATCACGCCATCGGTGGGGTCGTACAGGCGTGGGATGAGATACGTCATCGTCGTCTTGCCGGCGCCGGATGGACCGACCAACGCGATCAACTGTCCGGGACGCGCGGTAAAGGAGATTCCGTTCAGGGCGACTTCACGGGCCTGGGATGTGGTCTCAGGCTCGGGTGAGTCAGAAGCGGTGTTTCCATCATCCTGAAGTTTGACCCCCAACGGGGACGATGTATTAAACGATCGATCATCCTTTCCTTCCGCAGCCTGTTTGCCATTGTCTTTTGTCTTTGGTCCATCGTCCTTTTCGACCTTATTTGCCAGTGACAGGACCGCGCCCACGTCCTCATGCCTCCCATAACGTTTGACTTCCTTGAGCAGCTTGGATTCATCCACATGATAGTTGAAGGTAACGTTATCGAATTCGAGCTCGCCTTTTACATCTGGCAAAACGATAGCGTTTTCTTTTTCAGGGATGTCGGTCGGTAGGTCAATGATTTCGAACACACGCTCAAAGGAAACCATGGATGTGCTGAACGAGACCGGCGCGCCTGTGAGACCCTGCAGCGCCCCATAGAGCTGGTCAAGATAGGAGCCGAAGGCGACGATGGTACCGATGGTGAATGCGCCGGTGATGACGTAATATCCGCCCAGCCCATAGACCAGCGAGGTGCCGACCGCGCCGACCAGCCCCAGAATGATGAAGAAGGATGAGCCCATGACCGCGCGGCGGATACCGACATCGCGCACGCCGGCAGCACGTTCGCGGAAACGAGCCTCTTCCTCCCGTCCGCGCCCGAACAATTTGACCAGCAGCGCGCCGCCAATGTTGAGAGTCTCGTTCATGTGGGCATTCATCTGCGCGTTCAATTCCATCCCCTTGCGAGAGAGTTCGCGCAGGGCAACGCTCAGTCGTTGGGCAAAGAAGATAATGAGAGGGATAATGACCAGGCTGAGCAGTGTCAGCCGCCACTCCAGCGTAAGCATGACCGCCAAAATCGCAATCGTACGGATCAGATCAGTGATGATATCGGTAATGACGTTGCTGATGGCGTTCTGCGCGCCGACCACGTCGTTGTTGAGGCGACTCATCAACTCACCGACCTTGGTGTTGGTGAAGAAACGCAAAGACATGCGATGCAAGCGTGCGAACAACGCCGAGCGCAGGTCGTAGATCACGCCTTCGCCCACGGTCGCGTTCAACCGGCGTTGGAAAACGCCGATCACTCCGTCCACAATGGGGATAAGCAGTAACGCCAGCGCATACCAGATGAGCTGATTGATATCCTTGGAAGGCAAAACCACGTCGATCATCTGACGAAAGATCAGTGGTCCCACCAGTGATAAGCCCGTGCCGATCAAAATGGTCACCAGCATCCCTGCAATATGCCACCAATAAGGACGGGCGTACGCCAGCACCCGTAACAGTAATTCGCGCGTCAGTTTGGGTTTTTCATCCCCTGACCGCATGTACATGAACCAGCCACCACCGTGCCACATAAAGTTAGTCTCCTGGTTTGTTAGTCACATCGTCTAATAGTCGTTGGTCGGGCAGTCTTTTGACCACCAGACTATCCGACTATAAGACCAGAAGACTAAATCGGTCAACTGGACGAAGGGGGAGGTTAATAAATATCAAATCAAGGGGATGCTATAATCCTCCTTTGAGGGAATTCATGTCTGATAATCCACACCTTTACGAGAAAGACCCGCGTCGCCGCACTCTCGCCGCCGTGCTCTGGATCGTGTTGAGCGCCTCCGTCGTGCTGGAACTGTTGAACATCCAGTTTGGGATTGCCCTGTTCGGCTGGGCCGTTATCATCCTCCTGCTGGCGGCCGGCGCCTTGATCTGGGTGCTGGTGGGAACCATAGAAGCGGGCCTCGAACGCGCCCGGGAATCCGAGTCGGAACTACGGAGAAACTACGACCTGACCCTGGAAGCCTGGGCAAACGTCCTGGAATACCGGGATAAAGAGGCGGAAGGTCACAGCCGCCGGGTGGTTGAACTCAGCACCCGCCTGGCACAGGCCGTGGGACTCGGCCCAGAAGAGATTGTTCATCTCAGGCGCGGCGCGTTACTGCACGATATTGGGAAACTGGCCATTCGGGATGAGATCCTGCTCAAACCTGGGGAGCTGAACAATGCGGAAAGGAGTTTCCTGCAGAAACATCCCGTATATGCCATGCAGATGCTTTCCCAGATCACCGTTCTGGAGCCGTGTATCGAGGTGGCCTACAGCCACCACGAGCGCTGGGACGGGCTTGGCTATCCTGATGGCCTGAAGGGTGAAGCGATTCCCCTGTCCGCGCGCATTTTTGCAGTGGTGGATCAGTGGGACGCGCTTACCTCTGACCGTCCTTATCGCAAGGCCTGGACAAAAGAGAAAGTGATTGCTTATATGCAGGAAAATGCCGGGAAGATTTACGATCCTGAGATCTTAAAACTCTTCCTGACATTCATTTGAGAAGGGGGATGAACGCCAGATTCTATGGTTTGATAGGCCTAACGTATCGTTTTCTGCCTTGGAGACTAGCTTAGACAGAGGGAGATATGACTAATTTTGCAACTGGACAGAGGGGAAGGTTAATGAAGGTCTGATGCGATAGTCTTAATGGTATGTTTTTAGTCTCGGTGCCGCATGTTTGAAGTCACCTCCGTCTAAGAATTCGCGTTTCGTGAGAGGTTACATATCAATCGAACCGTCAAGGTTTGTGATTTATAATTTATAGACAATTTTCCAACGATCCTGACTGATGACTGCGTCTTGATTGGTTGACCTTAGGTGACGATGAACAACAGGTCTTACCCTATTCCCGAAAACGAAATATCCCGATTGAAAGCCCTGCGGGAATACAAAGTCATGGATACCTTGCCCGAGCAGGCCTATGACAACTTTACCAAACTAGCATCCATTATTTGCAACACCCCGATTGCCCTAATTACCCTGCTGGATGACCAGCGTCAATGGTTTAAGTCCAGAATTGGCCTGGAAAGAAGTGAGCTTCCCCGCGAGCATGCTTTTTGCAGCCACGCGATCATGAGCCCGGACAACATCATGATTGTTCACGATACAATGCGGGATGAGCGCTTTACCAATAACCCGCTGGTTATAGCGGCGCCGAATATCCGGTTTTACGCGGGCGCGCCTCTGGTCACATCGAATGGCGAAGCCCTGGGGACGATCTGCGTGTTCGATACCAAACCGCGCGAAATCACGCAGGATCAGGTGGATGCGTTGCAGGTGCTCTCCCGTGAGGTCATGGGACAGTTTGAATTGCGCCGCAGCATTGTCATCCTTGAACAATCTATGCTTAAACAGGAAAATTATATCGATCAACTGCAGGAATACCAACGGGAATTGGAGAAGGTCCGGGCAGAACTGGAAAACCAGTCCCTGACCGATCCACTTACCTCGGTCAATAATCGCCGTTCATTTGATACCCGTCTTGAAGAGGAATTTTTGCGAGCACAACGTTATAAAGTGGCTTGTTCCCTGATCCTGATCGATATTGATTTCTTCAAACAATATAATGACACCTTCGGTCATGCAGCGGGTGATGAGGCATTAATTGCCGTGGCAGCTTTGCTCAAAGAGGATGTGCGCGTTCATGATATGGTAGCCCGTTATGGCGGCGAGGAGTTTGCCATTATTCTGCCCAATACGGATATCAAAGGCGCCATGGTCATGGGTGAAAGGTTCCGGCGCAGCATCCAGCGTGCCTCCTGGAAGCATAAACAACTTACTATCAGTGTCGGTGTGGCCAGCCTCCAGGATGGCATGCAGAAATCAGCGGGCCTCTTAAAAGAAAGTGATATGGCTCTCTATAGAGCCAAACAAGCTGGCCGCAATCTTGTCATTGGACCTGAACCTAACCACCAGTGATTAAATGTGGGAACGATCAGAATTAATCACATGCTTGAAATCCTCTCTGCCTGGAAATCCGCGTTTCGTAATGCACATGTGGGAGTATTGGTCATACGCGATGTCCGCAACCCTTCTCATAACCGCACAGAATTGAAATTCTCATGCTAAAGTTTTGAAGTGACCAAAATCGTGGGAAGTTTAGCTTTGATTACAGGCAGTTCCAGAGGGATTGGTGCAGCTACAGGCATTGCTCTCGCTCGCGCTGGTGCTTCCGTCATTTTGCTCGCTCGCACCCAATCAGGGTTAGAACATGTCGCCAGCCAGATTTCGAAAGAGGGCCGGAAGGCTTATTATTATCCGATCGATCTCTCCAATTCGAAATCGATTACAAGTATTGCAGAGACGATAAAAACGGAATGCGGAATGCCAGATATCATCGTCAATAATGCGGGAACAGGGAAATGGCTGTTTACGGAAGAAACGCCTATCGGTGACGCCGAAGAAATGATGGCCTTACCTTACTTCGCGGCATTCAATATTACAAGGTGCTTCCTGCCTGAAATGCTCGCCCGTAACAGCGGGCACATTGTCAACATCACCTCTGCGGTGGCGTACCGAGCCATCCCCGGTGCAACAGCGTATAACGCGGCTTGTTGGGCCATACGTGGCTTTAGCGAGTCACTGCGCGCCGACCTATCGGGGACAGGACTTCGGGTCACGCTGATGGTGTCGGGCATCTCCTCCACACCAGGCTATTTCCATTATCCCGGCGTGGAGGAACGAACGCCCAGGATATTGAATATCGTGCCGCTTCTGACGCCTGAAAAGGTGGCGCAAGCTCTGGTGCGCGGAATCCAACAAGACCAGAAAGTGGTCATTACCCCCTGGCTGCTCAAGTTCATGATCGGCGTAAATCATCTATTGCCTGGGTTCGTGGAATGGCTTATTCTCAAGACCGGCTGGAAGCATGCGAGGAAAGGTAAGTAGTTTGTATCTTGGATGCCGTTATCCAGCTCCAAGATTCCGTATACAGTTCAGAAATGTTAGAGATGGATTATGGATTCGACACCAGGGACGACAGCGAGAGGAACCTGAAGGGACGCGCTTTGTCTACCGGAAAAGGAGCTCACCTCTCATGAAGAGACTACTGAACATCCTCTTTTCCTTTGTGGCAAGCAGCAGCCTGGTTGCCTGTTCGGCGGCCATGACCTCAACGGAAAGGCCGCCCATTTCTACTCTTACACCTGCTGCAATGCCATCTGACGGACTCCTCCACCCGCATTCCTTGAAATTGACGGCGTGACACAGACGGCCGGTGTGGGATCCTATTGCTGGAATTCTAAAACCGCCACCGGTGAAGCCGTGGGTATGTGCGTGGATAAGATCGGTCTTCCCACTGTCAAAGATCCTCTGATCGCGGCATCGCCGGTGAAGGCACGCCTCACCCTGCCGTTGACGGATCTTCCGACACAATTGGGGCTCTCCATCTTTCCAGCAACGGAAGGCAAGGAAGTCAAAATGGATGGAGGCTCGGAAGAGTTCAGTTACTGGATGCCCGCCGAAGGCCTGAACCGCGAACTGGTGCTCCAGACATCTCAGGAAATCACCCTGGAGCTGGTCCCAGGTCTGTATGTCTTCTACGTATTTGCGGGTTGGGAAGACAAAGGAGATGTCAGTTATGGGTTCCTGGTGGAAGTGAAGTAGAAGCGCATCATGACTTATAGAACAGGCCCGGCTCTCATAAACAATCCACGGGAGGGGAGGAAAACGAATGGGTTGAAGCGGGGAGATTGGATTTTACTTTGATAGAATTACCACCTGGCGCATGAACAATCATACGAAACGATGGTCTGGGCGGGTGTTTTGGGGATTCATCGGGGTATTCCTGCTGTATGTTGTGGGCAGGTTCCTCATCACAGAATATTACCTGAGGCAACACGAAGAGATATTCAGTCAGGTGGAGCATCCGCAAGGGACATCCCTGGTCGATACGATCAGCCTGAGGTTTCGTTACTACCCTGCCACTTATACAGACGACGCAATTGACTTTCAGGCTGCAAATCTGGTTGGAGAGTTGCGAAGCTACCGTGGGGATTGGAATGAAATCAAAGGCTTTTACAGCAACCCAAGACCGGAAAACGGCAGGCCTATCGCCGTAATCCCGACTGAAATTCACAAGAAGGATGAACAAATCTGGCTGGAGGTTGCAGGCTGGCATGTGGGCGATCCCAGTAATGATGATATTGTCGAAGGAATTCGAGAGCAGTATGACTTTTGGGGATGGCCCGAAAGCCTGAACAGTACCAGGCAAGGACTTTACTTGGTTTATGTATTGGGACAATGACCCTTCTCCAACAGCAAGGGATGCAAAAATACTTTTTTAGAAATTACCCATCCCGACAACGAGACGAAAACCTCCAGGCAAGATAAACGTATAATAAAGGGCAGGGCAGATGCGCTTTGAATCGCGGAGGGCATATGAGCAAGAATCAGTTGTGGATGCGCTGGACACTGGCAAATGCGTTCAGCGAAATGTTTGGGCTAGGGCTGACGTTTATCATCACCGGATTTATATTCTCAAGGCTGGATAGTCAACAAAACATTGCAGGCATTCTGTTAGCTTTTGTCTTTGCGGTGGTCAGCGGCGCGGTGGAAGCGACATTCGTCGGCTTGGCACAGTGGTGGGCGATGCATCCGTGGTTCCCAGCCATTGGAAAATCAGCCTGGTGGTGCGGGACACTGATCGGCGCGCTGCTCGCCTACGTGTTGGGATACCTGCCATCCACCTTGATGAACATGGGGGAAGCAACCGCCTCCTCTGCGCCCGTGGCTGAACCTCCGCAATGGGTCGTTCTCCTGCTGGCGGCCGGGATGGGCGCGGCGGGCGGAGTGGTCCTTTCCTTTGCTCAATGGCTGGTGATGCGTGGCAAAGTGAACCGCGCCGGGTTATGGATTCCCGCCAATATGCTGGCCTGGACGTTCGGCATGCCCGTCATCTTCTGGGGAATTGATATGGCATTCAAAATGACCGCGCTGTGGCAGTCTGTTGTGCTGATGGCCGGGACGTTGTTCGTTGCCGGAGCGATGGTCGGCGCGATCCACGGCCTGTTCCTGGTCAGGCTGGCTGATAAGGACCGGAAGTAGGTGATATGCTCCCATTTCATGAAGTCGAAGCGTTTCTCAAGCACACGCCTGTGCATTTACAGGATATCGTTCTGGAATTGAGGAATCTCATCCATGTGGTTGCTCCAGACGCGGTTGAAGTGATCCGCTGGGGAGACCTGGGTTATTTCCACGATGGAGGCGGAGGACTCATCAGCGCGGGGATCTGTCAGATCGAAATTCGCAAAGATCATATTCGGCTGGCGTTCATCCACGGGACGTTTTTGCCCGATCCGCACAACCTGCTTTCAGGGAATCAGAAAGCCAAGCGCTTCCTCAAGATTGGGTCGTATGAGCAGGCTCCCTGGGACGATTTGAAAGAGCTGATTGCCTCATCTGCGAAACTGAATCCACGTTCGCTTGAAACAACGTGAACAACTGAGAATTCCATATATGGACAGAAAATATCCGGTGTTGAACAGGAAAGATCAAATTCGTTCAGCCTTTGAAGTTGTCTCCTGGCGGAAGTATGAACTGGGCGGCGTGCTCCGGGCAGTGCCAGGCTTGGAACCAATTTTGGAAAACATAGACCTGGAGCAGTCAACTCAACTCGTGGATGGGAAATGGCTTCCACTGCAAACCGGGGATTTCGAAGTCGCGTTCCCATGAGCCTTGCCCCTCAGTCGGATTGCGCGGGAACCACCTTGACCAGCCGATAGGGGAGTTCCCTAATGGGCTTATATGAATCCGTGTGTTACCATCCACAGCTAAACTTGCCCCGAGCACTACTTTTTATGAGATCCAATCTTTGGAGTTCGCTGAAGGAGCCAACTTGTCATGAAGCTTGAGCCGTTTCTGTATGTTACCAATCTACGCGCCTCCCTGGAGTTTTATCACGACATCCTTGGCTTTACCCTGGGGGAACTGCACCCGGACGAATATAATCCAACATTTGCACCGATATTTATTGACGGACATAAACTCATGTTGGAGGAAGTTGAAGTCGAGCTTCCCTCCTATCACAAACATGGAGCGTGTGGATCTGGCGTGCAGTTATTCCTTGATGTCCTGGATGCTGATGAAGCATACGATCGATTGAAAGGATCCACACAGGTTGTGGATGAGATTGCGAACAGGCCGTGGGGCAGAACCTTCAGCATCGCTGATCCTGATGGTTACATTATTTCGTTCTATAGCGCGATTTAGAATAAAAGGGTCCCCATGCAAAGCGGAAAATGTCCTTATCCCTGTACAACGCCCTGGCCTTACCGATGAGCGGATCACTGCGCTCAAAGATAAAAGGACCGGCATGAAAGGTGAATACCTTTCATGCCGGTCCCGTTTGTTTTCCCCTCTCATGGGCATCAGAACAATGGGCTATTTCACAAACACCGGTACCGGGCTGTTTTCATTGGTACCGTTTCCAAGCTGACCATCCTTGTTCAAGCCCCAGCATTGGATATCGTCCGTGCCGGGAATGCTCGATGTGATCAACACACAGGCATGATGCTTACCCACGGCCAGTTGCCAGGCGCTCGAGATGTTCAAAACGGTCTGTGGATCTGGACTATTAGCCTTGGAGTTTCGTCCCAACTGTCCATAGGAATTGGAACCCCAGCATTTGACTGTACCATCGTCCAGCAGGGCGCATACATGGTTCAGGCCGCCATCCAAATCAATGGCATGACTTACATCCTTGATCATCTTGAATTGCCCCGACTGGAAGGCAACCGGGATGCCATTTTCGATCAACGCCATCATGAGGGAACCAAAGCGGTTCATAGCAACATCCAGGTTGGCCACTGGCGAGCCGCCAGAGGCCAGGATGATTCCCCCAATATCCTGAATAGAGCCGCCGCTTGAGCACCTGACCAGGCCAGTGTCCGTCAATCCACAAGATTTATTCTGGCCCGCGTCCACATTCGAGATGCCACTGATCAGCGCGGCCAGTATTGGCTTCGTACGATCCGTCTTTGTGCCATCAGCCAGTTGCCCTTGATCGTTGTTGCCCCAGCACATCACCTGTCCATAGGTCATGACAGCGCAGGTGTAATCCAAGCCGGCGGTGATGTCTGTCACACTGCTTAATACTTTGACCGGTACGTTGCGATCCGTCCTTGTGCCATCACCAAGTTGACCTTGAGCGTTCTGTCCCCAGCACCAAACATCACCTCCACTCAAACTACAGGTGTGATTGCCACCAGCCACAATGGTCGTACCACCCTCTATTCCTGCAACATCCACCGGAACATTACTGCTCGTATTGGTGCCATCGCCAAGCTGGCCAAAATCATTGTTGCCCCAGCAACGGACGCCTCCTTCCGGTGTGATCGCGCACGTATGCGCGATGCCTGCGGCGATCGCGTGCGCCTCTCCACCTGTCACCGGGAGGAAGCCGGTAAAGGATACTGAGGGACGAATAGGAGTTGAAGTAATGATCGGCATTTGAGTCGGAGCACTGGTTGGTGTTTTGATGGGTGTAGCTGTGGACGTGTTGATTGGTGTGTTCGTGGGTGTATTTGTTGGCGTATTTGTTAGTGTATTTGTCGGTGTGTTAGTAGGCGTCTCCGTCGGCGTGTTGGTAGGCGTATTCGTTGGCGTATTGGTCGGTGTGTTAGTGGGAGTGTTTGTCGGCGTATTTGTTGGTGTATTTGTCGGTGTGTTAGTAGGCGTCTCCGTCGGCGTGTTGGTCGGCGTGTTTGTTGGTGTATTTGTCGGTGTATTGGTAGGCGTCTCTGTCGGCGTGTTGGTCGGTGTATTGGTGGGAGTGTTTGTCGGTGTATTTGTTGGTGTATTCGTCGGTGTGTTAGTAGGCGTCTCTGTCGGCGTGTTGGTAGGCGTATTCGTTGGCGTATTGGTCGGTGTGTTAGTGGGAGTGTTTGTCGGTGTATTTGTTGGTGTATTCGTCGGCGTGTTAGTAGGCGTCTCCGTTGGTGTGCTGGTTGGGGTATTGGTAGGAGCCGCCACTGTACCAATGGTTATCTTGAACGGTGAGTAATCGCTGGTGTGTATTTGAAAGTCGAACAGACTGTCAGCGCCATAGAGTATGGTACATTCCGGATCCGGATCATCGCCATCACCATTGACGCCATAATCATGTTTTGTGGCCCAATCAATATATCCCCATTCTCCGGTCCAGACGTCCTTCCCCTGGACTTTCACGAATATTCTATAGGCAACCACTGGGCCTGTTGGACAGCCCCAGTAGTTGTTCGCGGCATTAACGAATTGCGTATTGTTATCACTCGGCCCGCCATTGACGAGAACAAAGGAGGTGTTGTCTTGAAAGGTGTTATACGTAACATCTGTTCCAGGTGATCCTACATCACTCAGTATTTCCAGGCCGGTGACATTGTTCTTAATAGTATTATTTGTGATGGTGACTACGTTATTCCCGACCACCACAGGCTGATTCACGGCCAGATCATAATTCTGGATGATAAATCCAATCAGAGTCACGCCTTCCGCATTAATTGTGACTCCTGTATCCCCTGAGGCCCAGACAGATCCATCCAGAACTGGAGCGGAGGCTGCAGCACCGGCCGTTGTTAAATCACCTGGATCACCCCACAGTGTCAAATCCGCTGTATTAATGGTCAACTGTTCGTAATAGGTAGCAGGCTCAACGTAAATTGTATGCCGCAATACCCCATCTGGAGCAACCAGAAGGTCGGGCACGTGCGTTTCAGAAAAAGTAAGGGCTGCCTGAATGGGAGAAGAACACGCTTGGTCGCCAGAAGTGACCGGATCACAATCTGCAAATGTAAAGCTATACAATACTCCCCCACTGGTAAAGTACGGATCACCCGTGGTAAGGGTTTCCGCGGCTTCTACAGATCCCAAACCGAGCGGTTCTCCGCTTGGATCTGCCAGCAGAAAATCGCTCTCGGCGGCAGTGTGGACAATGTCAGACAGGTTGACATCGCCTGTGTCTCCCGTCGAAGATGCCTCATCGGTCACCAGGATTTCTGCGGTAGCAGATGCCATTGGAGATTCATCTATCACCAATTCTTCTGCCAAAGGCGCCTCCTGTGTTATTGGTGCTTCCGTCGCAGCAGGTTCCATCGGAGTTGCTTCGATGATGATTGGCTCTTCGGTAGGCGGCAAAACTTCGGGGGTCTCTGCTGGAGGCGGTGTTGTATCATCCGCCAATACACTCAATGGAAGGACAAGCGATAATATCAATAAAAATAGAACGACCGCTGATAAAACAAATAATTTCTTTCTGTGCTTCATTACAACAAATCTCCTTTCCGCTCCTGATCACGGCAATTGGCTCGGATTAGACAGTTTCTTATGTGCCTTGTGGATGAGCAGGATTTCACACTAACCGGATCTTACATTCTTGCAAGCTAAACGCATGACGTGGGGTAAACTTCCAGAGATACAAACCATGCGTCTCAAAAGGGTCTCACCATCGCAATTTAAGTCGCAAAATGTGGTTTTTTGGTCATAATTGACAAATGCGAGGGCTATAAACCACCAGTACCCGGTGTTGCAATGAAAATACAATAGAGCTCCTGTGTAAAAAAGTGAAATTCCTCCGAAAACGGTTTTACCGCCAGCGGATCGCCCAGGTACCGGAGACTGAATCATTATCCAGCGTCCCAACCAGCTACGCGGACGGGTAGGAACCCATCAATGGATCTTGGGCCACGGCTTGCAATCCTGTATAGTTGAAACAACAAAATAAGAAGACAGATTGACATCCCAACATCTATAATCCTAAATAAAGATTCTTTGTTCAGGGCAAACCCGGTGAAAATCGGTGACGCAAAGCCATGGATCTAAAACCGGGTAATTTTGGTTAAGATAGCCAGGCTGCCGGAATGAATTTTTCATTTCGTAATCGGAAACATTGGGCACCCTGGGAAAAGTTTAAAGGTGCTCAAATCTATTCCTTCAATCCGTGCCTTCAGCGCACTATTTATCCTGTTCATGACTTTCATTCCCGTGAACAGTGTTCAGGCCTTAATGAGCCACTCGCATGGCGACAGCCTGCCTCTTCTGGATGTATTTGTCAGCCAGATAAAGAATGGTCGATCTGCTGATTTACGCGGGATATATATACCTGAGATCCTGGCTGCCCGTGTCGTCCAGCAGCCCATTGGAAACAACGAATTTGTCTCGCCCAGGCAAAACGTCGTTACTCAATTCGAGCTGGCATCCCGTGCTGGGTCCACTGGCCTGCTCGCACACAACTATTTGGCCGGCGAGAGTTTTTCCTTATTAAAGGAGGACCAGAAATTTTATTTGATCTACGGGGATGGGCAAATATCAGCCTTTGTTGTCACAGAAATTCTGCGATATGAAGCATTGGAACCCACCAGCGCTTTGAGTGAGTTCAGGGACCTCGAGAATGATGACCTATTAACAGCTTCAGAAGC
>DASTOH010000300.1:0-62853 GCA_035720235.1 Anaerolineales bacterium
TCTAGACCTATAAGCTACAAATTGTAGATTTCGTTATCCATGTCCTTGACAAAATAGGACTCCAGATGATGAATCGCCCGGATATGGCTGATACAAAGAAAGGCGCCTCACTCAGACGAGTGAAGCGCCCCAGTGCCGGAACTGGCCAGGCGGTTGGGGCCTGCTCCAGTTCAAGCGATTAACGCGTCGGTGTTGCGCTAAACAGGTGAGCGCCCGGGCAAAGCCCGAACGATCGCGATCGCTACAACGGCTCCGAGAAAAGCGACCACGATGCTGCCGAGGTTGATGCCATTCACGGCATTCGGAACGCTAAACAGCTGGGCAGCCAGGAAGCCGCCGACGATGCCGCCGACAATACCTACCACAATATCGGTAACCGCATTCCCGCGGCCGCCCCTCATCACCTGATTGGCCAACCAGCCCGCGATGAGACCTACGATGATCCAGGATAGAATACCCATTTCAAATCTCCTTTCGTAACTCAAGAAGGCTTGCAGCGTCAGATAACGCTGCAACGACTAAGGTAATTCTAATTATGTGGATGTCTCGTATCACTGTCAATCAGGATTCTCCCGATAGGCATAACCCTACCTGGTCCTATTTGATGCGATTTTGGCAAAGTTTGGCTTTGATCAGTCGTCAGCAGCTGCCAGCGTAATCCAGTATCGGCGTACGGGCGGTGTATCCACGTCGATCTGCACCACATCCTCCAACCGTCCTCCGTTCGCCTCGATCACCTTGCGCGACCCAAGGTTTGTGTCTGCGCATGTCAGGAGCACTTGCGTGAGACCCAGCGACCTGGCTTGCTCCAGGCCAAGCCGCAGCAGGGCCGTACCATATCCCTGGCGCCGCCGCGAGGGGCGGATGACGTAGCCGATATGTCCGCCCGAGCGCATCAGCTCCGCGGTGATGTTCGGTCGCAGCGTGAGCAGGCCAATCCAGGTCGTATCCTCGAGCAACCAGTAATCCAGATATGGGAGCACACCTGCCGGTGCCGTAGCCGGGTCACGGGCGGCCGCGAGTTCCTGTACCAGGGTATCAAAGCGCGCTCCCAGTGCCTCAGGAGTGATTTCCCATTCCCCACACGCGTGCATTTCGCCTGCCGCCTCCAGCATGGCTTCCTTATAGGCGATTGATGGGAGTACTAACTGCAACAGATTCCTTTTGCTAATGGTACGCTGTTTTCAAAGAAAAGTATTCGATTTGAACTCAGGCCGCGGTCGTCCAGGCCTCAAGCAGCCAATCGTGAACTTCCTGATCAATCTCCTTGGCGAAATACAACTCCAGATGATGGATATAGCGTCCCGGGTAGGTAGGGCTGGACGACTTGTTTCCAGCGCGGGGATGGATCTTTATGATGGAGGGAGACCGTAAGAACAAGTGGAGCGCGCTTTCCACGGAGGTATTTGCCTGGCATCCAGGCCCATGCAAAGGCCTTGCGCCGGTGGAATGCGACCTGACTCTTGGTCACACGAATTTCCGCAGTTCCGATGGAGTCGATCACGCCGCGCAGGGACTCGAATAGTTTCCTGCTTTCATCTTCGCCTTTGAAGTACTTATCCAGGGTCATGGTATGTTAAAGTGTCTGCCAGGTTTTCAACATCGGATCGAATACCCGATCTGTGAAATCATACTTTTGTTGGTCCGCCATCTGATAAGGAACTTGCCATTCGTGGCTGGCCACGACAACTATATTCAGGCCTGGCACCACCATCAAATACTGCCCTCCATACCCCATACCGTAGTGGTGGCGAATTGCACCCACCTGTCTTGACCGCCATAAGTAGCCGTAACTGACCAATGCGTTCACCCGAACCTGCTCGGCAGTCGATTGTTCAATCCATTCCTGGGAGACAATTTGCCGTCCCTTCCATTGACCTTTTTGCAGATAAAGCTGGCCTATTTTTGTCAGATCAGGCGCCCTCATGATCAGTCCAGCACTACCTCGATGATATCCTGCCGGGTCTTTTTCCCATTCAAAATCAGTAATCTCCAGTGGCGCAAACAGGTTCTCGATCATAAAGGTCTTCGCTTCCTGGTTTGCTGCCCGTGCCAGAACTACAGTGAGCAAATCAGATGAAGCTGAATCATAGTTATATATTTCGCCAGGGTTGCGAGCCAGCGGTCTACGCCAGGCATCAGAGATAGCAGACAAAGTATCGCTGAAAAACCACTCTCCTGTTTCTTCCCACATGAATCCGGAAGTCATCGTAAGAAGATGCCTGACGGTGACGTGCTGTTTTCGTTCATCATTGTCTTGCGATTTGAGTTCAGGGACGTAATCCAACACTTTATCATTCACGCTGTGGAGGATACCTTTGTCAATCGCAATGCCAATCAATGCAGAGACAATACTCTTGGTAATGGAACGTATATGTTGTGGTGTCGCTGCATTCATGCCCCCATAGTAATTCTCGGAAACGATGGATCCATTCCACATGACCAAAAATGATCGGATATTCGGTAAGTCAGCGGCGGCTTTTTCAGCATCCGCGACAAGCTCCAGGTTCATTGTTCCTCCAGCGAACAGGCTGTTTGTATTGCGATCGAATGAGTTGATCAATAAGCTCAGCCGCTCGTTGGGGGCCATTATGCAGGCTATACTCATGCTGTAAGTCCTGAGCTCGTCGAGCATATTGCGAGTCGTTAAGTATTTCAAGGATAGCACGCTTAAGCTGTTGTGCTGTGGGAGTCAGTGTTTTGAGATTGATCCCTACGCCCGCATAGGCCACGTGCGCGGCGACTTCGGGCTTCTCCTCAGTTGCGCCTGCCACCACCAGGGGTACACCATTCGCCAGTGCCATTTGCACGCCGCCATAACCCCCGTTGGTTACCATCACATCTACGTGCGGCAATAAATAATAATGCGGTAGGAAGCGTTCAACACGCACATTATCGGGTAAAGGAGGCAAACTGAGCTGTTCTGTGGGAGTTCCACCGGTGGTTGCCACAACCAAGACATCCTCTCCAGCCATCGCCTTGATGACCGGAGAAAGCAAGCGATTCGATTGATAGTTGACTGTACCTTCGGTCACGTGAACGACAGCGCGTGCTTTTTTCAGATCCTCCCACCAGACTGGCGGCTGGAAGTGGTCGGTCGGTGGACCAACGAACGGGCCTACAAAATGCGTGCCCGGGTAGAGATCACTGCGCGGATACTCAAACTCAGGGACAGTTCCCATCAGATAGAGTTCCGGCGGCAGGGTGATGTTTTGTAAAACCCCTTTCTTGATCTTCGGGAGCTCGACGGCCATGCGCATTTGATCGGTGTAGGTTTTGAGCTCTCTCAAGAGAACATAATCTGCCAAAAAATACAGGACCCAATTCCGCAGACGACCCAAGAGCGAAGCATCCGGTAACAATCCTAGCCCGATGGGAGCGGTATCTCTGCTCCTGAAGAAGTAAATTGATGTTGATATCCACGCCAGCGGAATCCCGCTTTTCTCGTGTGCTAAACCCATACCAAAATTTGTTTCGTCACAAACCAATGCATCAGCAGGAAAGACGGCAAGTACCGCCAGAATATCCTGCATTTGTTTGGGTGCCATGCCGATGAAGATGGCTTTCCAGGCTTCCATAAAGTAGCGCAGCCCACGCAACCCTTTCAGTTGAGGGAAAGCTTCCTCTATTGCCATGCCGCCATGATCGAACGCGGCGTGCATTGGCTCGTATATCGCGCCGATGGTTTCAATCTTGGATTGAAACACTTTGCCGGTATACCAGTGGACCTCGTGCCCCCGCCGAATCAATTCTTCAGCAACTGGCAGCATAGGGTTAACATGCCCTGAACCAGGGACTGTGGCAATCAGAATCTTTGACATGAACGACATTTCACTGTGCTACATCTGCTAGTCAACGGCTTGTGTACACTCTGGCACTATTGCCAGGGTAGCGGCGGGCCTGGAATGAATGACTGGCCTCCTTAGCGTTTCAATATTGTATTGCGTATAAAGCGATCCAGTGTACCTTCAGAAAAATGTTCCCCGTCCCTCATCTCCAGCTGACAATTGGGCAGCAATTTTGCTGTCATTTCTGCTGTTATAAACGGCACTCCACTATCCGTCCTGCTATGTTCCATATATACCGGTTCTCTTACATCTGAAAGCGTAAAACCCCAATCCATACCTCGCAACCTTAGATCCTGCGCAATACCAAAACAGTCATTCATCATCGAATCTTCTATGTCTTTCCGCAACAGGTCTTCCTTTGTTACATGTGAAAAGAATATTTCCCTCGCCACTTTTTCCATCTCAGTAATGCTGGCGTTCTTCTGTACAGGATAGGGCCAGAACTCAATTACCTTCTCATCGTACAGGGCGGGTATCCCACTAAAAATGAATATGTTTCGGACTTTATCCGGTAACTTGTACCCGATTGCATAACTATAAGGTGCCCCAGACGACACACCCAAAACGTCAAATTGCGAAAGCTTTAGTGCGTCCACAAGTACGGAAACGATCTCACCCCATTCTGCCATGTTTTCCATGCGGTATGGTGATGATTCGCCGTAACCAGGGCGGGCGATGCAGATGACCCTCCTGCCAGATTCGATCAGTTGGTCAAATAGATGATAGTCACTGATGCTGGCTATCATTCCATGTTGAACCAGGATTGGGTAACCATTCCAATCGCCATATTCTGAACAGGAAAGGGCATTTCCATCTTTGTATCTGATAATTTGAGTCATGAATTGTTCATCCCGTCATTCGAGTATTTTCTCCAATGAGAAAGTGCCCGGTGTCTGCACATACCCTAGCTTGCGGTCGATGGCGATCATCGGTAAATTGTTTGAATTGTGATGAGTGCGAACCGTGTTTACCTCCAATACTTCACGGGCATGACGTAACGCCAACACTTTGACTGCCTGCGCCAGTTTGCGCCCACGATAACGCTTGTCCACGCCGGTGTGCAGGTTGTAGGCGTAATCGGCTCCTTCGAAACGGGTAATGGCGCTCATGGCGGCCCAGTTTCCGGTAGTTGTATCCAGGACTACCATCTGCCCGGCGGGCTTATACCAGTCCGCCTGACACACTTTTTTCTGGAAATCATCGAACGAAAGCCAGGGATGTTCGCCCTCCGATCCGGGCGTTTCCATCGCCGTCATATCGTTCAAAGCATAGAGATTGCGCTGTGCTTCCTCCGTATTTCCCAATGCAGCCATCGAAGTAAATAGGAAGCCTTCATCTTGCAGCCTCGTAATCTGCTCGTTGTATGGTCGGTCATCGAAAGCATTCAGATCCAACACCATTCCAATGGCGTGAGACCGTTCGGTGAAACCGCGCCGTTCAGCAAAAGCCCGGCAGTCCGGACAGTTATCACGAATGCTGACCTGTAGCTGTTTTACCTGTGCTGCTTTGGCGGTCTGTTCCAAATCCACATACAACTGGCGGCCTACCCCTTGCCTGCGCCGTTCGGGCTTAACGATGATGTAAAAATATGCCTGGTTTTTATCAAACCGGCTGCGCGTGGCCCAGTTAAATCCCAGCAGTTCTCCCTGCTCGTCCTCGGCCACCATCAAACGGATGATCCGCTCTTGATGCTCTTCAAAATCTACCTTGAGACCATGTTCTGAAGTCAGCTCATCCTGCTCGAGTGAGAACAAAGCTGCGAGTTGCCCAAAATCACGTTCCAGTTTGGCTGGGCGTAAAGTAACAGGTTTCATAATCGATCAAATGCCCTTCTTGTGCGGTAGCCAGAAATCAGTAGATAGGGGCTGGGTGGCCGTGAACAAAGTTTGGGAGCAGAGAAAACTCGAAGATAGGAAAGTGTTTGTGCAAAGCGTAGCAAAAGGAACTGCGTCAGGCAGCACCTCAATTGCTAGACAGCGCGCCCTGTCCATGGACCGACGCCTGCGATCCGATCAACCCGAATGTGGACCACGTACCCGGGCGGGGGATTATCCATAGGTGGGAACTTGACGCCGGGCCTAATGTAGACTTCGGCCAGTTTCTGGAGCAATTCAGCCGCGCCACCTTCGACGATATATGCTGTGCCGTAGAGCACCGCGTACTCAGTCAACTCCATGGCACTCTTGGTGGTAGTCAGCAGCGAAACTGCCACCCGCGGGTCGCGCAGAATGTTCTTGACCTTTTGATTCTTCGGCAGATGGGCGGTGACAAGCTCTTCGCCGTCCACGCCGATCCAGACCAGGGTCACCTGCGGGCTGCCATCGGCGTTGAGAGTGACCAGGTGGGCCGGGCAGCCGGATTCGATCAGGGCTTTGATTTCGGGAGGGATGTTCATGAGGGATCTCCAGAGATGATGTTTGTCCTAACGATTACTGCTAGCGAGCGTAGGTGGGTGTGGTTCAAAGTCACGAAAAGGCCAGATAATTGCTGACTGCTTTCACTGGCGGTAGAATAACTCCGAGAAGAAACGCTCAACATCATCGAGCCATTTCTGAATCATATTCGTTCTCTCCCATTCGGGGATCAGTTCGGCAATAATATAGATCACGCTGCCTAGGAGTGGGAAAATCAATATGAGGAAAATCCAGATGAAAGGTCGGCGCGTCCGAACGACGTGAACGGCAAGCACGATTTGCAGAATGATCGTGCCAATTGCAACCAGGTAAGTCATTTTAAGAAATCCTTCTCAGAACCGGAGAGTGCCTCCGAGGCGATTCCAAGCCTGATGGCGAAGCTCAAGGCCACGGCGATTGAACAATGCGGGCTTACATTAGGCAGCATAATCTGGTATGGTTTTGCCAAAAGTATTACGCCGAGTTTAGGATAGTGCCTTCACTTGCACCCAGCTTAAAAGCCGCCAGGTGAACCAGGCGAACACAGCCAGCAGGGCAAATGCTATGAAAGAGGGCTGAAAGGTACGGTCGATTATGATCCACCGAACAAGCCCTAAAGCCAAGCCCGAGAGGAATAGGGGTAATGCGGCTTTCTTTTCCCTACGCAAGGCGAGAACGGCAAGTGTCACCAGGATGCCGGCCACCAGGCTGCATAGCGGGCCCAAGAGTTGGCTGAAGGTTGCGCCAGTCGAGATGAGCTTATACATGTCATAAAGGCCGCCCAACAGACCAAGCCCCGCGCCGATGGCAAAGGCAGGCAGGCCCTGTTTTATCTCTTTTCGTGCTCGTTCACGCTTATCATCCATGAGACTATCTCCTCGTTAACCGACTGTCCGAATTAGTGGCCCAACGGTTACCTTATCCACTGGTGGATTCCCGACGCGGGAGCCCCTATATGACAGCATCATTGTGCGTCATTCACCAATTCAAAGGTTACTGAAACTTTGACCGATACTTCAACTTGCTGTGGCGATACCGAAAGATAGCTCGTGGGAAACACGATGATGTTTCGGTTTAGCCAGATAGTTTCATCATGCGCCATCTTCATTCGTAATGTCTCTACAGACGATATTTCTTTGATTGAATTGATCTGCTTGTTCAAAATTCGGGCGGCCTTCGAAGCATTTTCCTTGGCATCGGTTATGGCGTTTTCCAATGCTTCTTGTTCCGCTTCCTCATAATCAGCAAGCCCGTACAAAACAACACCCCGAGGATAGGACCCAAGGTGAGGGTCAGTTGGGTTTTGAATTATGCATCCCATCCGACTGGCTGTATCTACAATTTTGGTGGTAAGGTCTGAATGAGGAGACGTGAGTACTAACAAGCCTTTGATTACCTCGGGCTGCGGAGGTTCCGCTTTTTCCCGTGCCATGAAGGAATAGGACTTGCTTTCGCCTACATAGATATCCTTGGGCTGGATCTCTTTTATCTCAGGAAAGCTGTTTTTCAAAGTCGTGCTAATCTGCTCGAGTTTATTGGTTGCATCTCTGATCGCGTCTTCTAATAAAATACCGTTCATGCGAACATATAAGGCAATGTATGCGATATCAGGTTGTCGAACAATTATCGCACTGCCTGTCACCGACACAGTTGAATTTTCAGTTGCAGATTCCATATGCCTTCCTTTGAGATAGTTTGCCAAGCAGCAGCCAACTATAGTTGTTGCATAAACCCCCAAGCTAGGGCCGTATACAGCCTGCAGGCGATGTCAGTACTCATGACCGCATTATACGCCTGCGATCACGACCAAACAACGGAACATCATTCCCTGGAAGGTTTCCAACACAATCCCACGACGCTAAGCCGAGTCCGATTTGGAAAGCACTCTCCACGCAAGTCCAAGTCCAATAACGAAGATCAGTGCCACCGTGCCTAATGCGTAGTCGTACCAGGGTTCAGAGGGACGACCGGCGGGCACAATCAGCGAAGCGATGAAGTGACCTCCCTGCGCGGAAAGGAACAGGATGAGCAGGAGCCAAAAACTCATTCTGTCCCGTTTTTGCAGCGAACCCCAGGCGAGAGTCATGATGGCGATATTGAGACCAACCAGCCAGATCCATGCCAGAACGTGATGGAATTGGGCGTGATCTGACCAGGATGGTTCACCCAGGTGCTGCGGCAAGGCGTAGGCGTACCCAAGGATCTGACCGACGGAAGCGAGTGTGATGAGGCGGGCGGCGTTTATCATTTCAGGAATATCTCCTCCAGCAGTGGATTGACGAACATATTCGTTGGGTCCACTTGAAGTTGGTCCTTGATCTGATTGAAGCGTGGAATGTTCTCACCCAAATAACTTTTGATGTGCTGTATGACATTGGGGATGTGTTGAAACTCTTTGGCCCAGTGCGGCATCGCCTCCGGCAGGGTGAGCCAATCCTGCGCAACCTGACCAGAAAAGCGTTTCCAGTCCGCTGGCTTGGCGCGGCTGAGGATCTCGATGTAGCAGGTGTGCTCCCCGCCAAAAGCTGGTGAGAGCAGGCAGTTACTGTTGTTGATAAAGCGCACGTTCATCACCACGTTCATCGGATATTCACCCCGCCGGGCATAGGTTTTCACCCGTTTGAACACCTCCTTGATGGCCCATTTCACATTCTCGAAATGCGGATCAATCTTGAAGGCGACCTCCACGCAGCCCATTTTTGTGTATTCGATAGCGCGCCGGTAATGGATCGCTTCGACGATGTCCACAACCTTGTTCCCTTTGGAGGGTGTTAATTTGAATGTGAACCGGGAGATGGGCGGCGTCAGGCGGGGATGTGTTTCCGAGAGCCGGATCAGCCCGTTATGAAAGCGGGAGCCGATGTCTGATATCAGTTTGTCACTGCGGCTGTGACGCGGCTTGGCTGTGATGGAGGTGTGGGGAATGCTTTTCCAGGTTTTCACCCAGAACTCATCGGAGAAAGGCCACCAGAACAGGTCGAAATTATCCTGTGTCCGCACGAGATGCCGAAAGTCCTCAAAGACATGTTGAATGGGCAAACGCTGGTCGTGCGCGTGTACGATCCAACTCTTTTGAACGTTCATGGTAATCCGGTACATGATCCCGAACATGCCCAAATTCAATCGCACGGCATTCATGACTTCATCGCTGTCCACATCGGCTTCGAACTTGCGTAGGTTCCCCGCGGCATCCACGAGTTCAATGGCATGGACCAGGTCGGAGAGCGTGGGGTTATTCCAACCGGAGCCATGACTGCCAGTGGCGATCAGCCCGCCAAACCGCACACTTTCCAGAACGACATTCAATGGGAGGGCATAGCCATGTTCCTCCAGAATGTCGTTCACTTCCTTCACTGTCGCGCCGCTTTCAATGACCACGCGTGGATGCGAATCGTCCGAGAGATCCATGGTCACTCTGTTCAACTGATAGACGTAAACCAAAATCCCGTCCGTTGGGACCAACCCCGACCAGGAATGACCGCTGCCAACGACTCGAATGCGCTTGCCACGCTCACACGCAAACTCGACAATTTGAATCAGATCCTCCACACATTTGGGATAAAAAGAGAATTCCGGCTGGCAATGCGCCGTCCTGCCCCAATTCTGCCAGACTTGATTCATACGATACGGTACAGGCGGAGAAAATTTTGAGGCGCCAACTTCGAGCGCCGGAAGTGTTGGTTCAATGTCGGCGGTCATTTGGTATCCCTTGGCGTTGTTTAGGATCAGATTGCCGCTTGTCTCACGCATGTACTTCATGCGAAAGTCAACTTTGTAAGCCAAAGCTTAAGACCTCAAGTTTGCATACGCCTGGCGAACATACACGCGGCACCTTGTAATTCTTTAAATTATACGCCTCCCGCCTTCCAAAACCAAACAAGAGGACTATAATGTGGCGCATGGCATCCATCACCATCCCCGTGCAGAACAAGGATCATCCGCACGTACGGTCGATGAACGTATTGCGCGACCTGCCGGTCGTGGCAGACTTGATCGAACTATGCTTCTCCTCGACGATGGACAATGACGGCCAACGCTATGTCAACGACATGCGCCGCGCCGGGCGGGACGATGGCTTCCTGCACTGGGCCAACCATATGGCTGAGACCACGTCGCTGCCGCTGACGGGCTATGTGTGGGAGGAAAATCACAAGATCATCGGCAATGCCAGCCTGATCCCCTTCCGTGACAGGGGCAAACGCATCTACCTGATTGCCAATGTAGCTACTCACCCTGACCACCGTCGCCGCGGCATAGCGCGCGCCTTGACCCAGCGTGTCATGGATCATGCCCGCAAGAAGAATGCGACCGCCCTCTGGCTCCATGTGCGCGATGACAACCCGGGTGCCATCAAACTATATCAGGACCTCGGTTTTCAGGAAGTGGCCCGTCGCACCACTTGGCAGGCCAACCCTGATTCGCACCTCCCTCAACCCTGGGGCGATGCAGATGTTCAAATCGTCCCGCGCCATCCGCGCTTCTGGCCGTTGCAGCAGGACTGGCTTCGCCGCCTCTACCCTGAAGACCTGAACTGGTATGCACCCATGAACCTCCGCATCCTGCGGCCGGGCTTCTGGAACTGGTTCTACTGGCTCTTCATGGATTTCGATCTCAAACAATGGGCCGCAGTCTCGCCGCGAAGCGGTGCGGGGGATGAACTGCTTGCCACCCTCATCTGGATGCCGCGCGGTGGGAGATCCGAGTCGATTTATGCCGCGACGCGCGACGGGGAGGAGGGGACGTCCATGCAGGCGTTGACAAAACTCCTGCTGCATACACGCCGCGCGCTGTCCAATCATGCCACGCTGTCACTCGAATATCCTGCTGGTGAAATGACGGAGGCGATTGCCACGGCGGGCTTCAAACCACGCCGGACCTTGATCTGGATGAAGGCCTGAGTGCAACTTCGATGGGGGATTTGCGTAATAGTTTATAGACACCACGTTATGTCATTCAATGCTCGAGGCGGCGTCCTCGCCGCCGGGGACGGCGGCTTGAGCATTTATTGGGTGACATGTCATAGAGGAGATTCAAATGACCAAATTCATCATTCGTCTGGCGATTAATGCGATCGCGTTATATCTGGCAGTTTTGATCCTGCCGGGGAGGATCACGTTGGAGAGCGGACTCGTATCGATCCTCTGGTTGGCGCTCATCTTTGGTCTGGTGAATGCGCTATTTCGTCCGTTGCTCCAGTTCCTTACTTGCCCGTTGATTATGCTGACGCTCGGGCTGTTTACGCTGGTCATCAATACTTTCCTGTTCTGGCTGACGAGTGTGATCGGTCAATATTTTGGGATCGAGTTAGTGATCAATGATCCTGTTTGGTGGAACGCATTCCTGGGCGGTCTAATCATAAGCATCGTGAGCGTGATCATGACGTTGATTTTGAAGGATGAGTTGGAGGGGAGAAGAAAGTAAACAAGCACCCACAGAAACAAGAAGAGGATGGTCTATCAATGACTGTCCTCTTTTGCTATGCGTCAACTATCGCGAAGCATCCCCGTGGGACTACGCACGAATTATCGCGAAGCATCCCCGCGGGACTACTTACCAATTACTCTTGATACAGCCCCGGCAATCCCCCGGCAGATTTCGCCATCTTCACTGCGCGGACGATGGCCTCCGCCATCACCTCCGCTGCGAACGCGCCGACCATGGATACGTCGGCTTGCCTTTCACCAGTGGCCAGCGCAAAGATCGTATCGCCATCGAACATAGTATGTGCCGGGCGAATGGACCGTGCCAGGCCATCCTGCGCCATCTGCGCCACCTTGGTGGCTTCGGCCTTGGTGAGCCTGGCATTGGTAGCCACTACGCCGATCACGGTATTGGATTGTGAGGCTGCACGCGCCTGACCTTTTTTCATCCAGTCCAGGGTGGAGCCGGAACGCAAGCCGGCAATCTTCGCGCCAGTCTGCGGGTCCATCACATCTCCAATGGCGTTGACCGCTACCAGCGCGGCGACGATCACTCCGCTGATGTTAACACTCCACATCCCAACGCCGGATTTCATCGCATACTTCATCCCGCGCATCTTCCCGACAGAGGCACCTGTCCCCGCACCGACGTTGCCCTCGGCGGGCGGAGCAGAGGAGGCCCGGGACGCCGCGAGATATCCCATCGCTGAATCAGGCCGCACCGACGCGTGACCGATGTCCAGGTCATAGAGAATGGCAGCCGGGACGATCGGCACTTTTACCGTTCTCATGTCGAATCCAACTTCCTGTTCTTCGAGATAACGCATCACGCCGGTGGCTGCGTCCAATCCAAAGGCGGAGCCGCCGGCCAGAACAATTGCATGGACTTTTTGAACAAGGTTGATGGGATCGAGCAGATCCGTCTCACGCGTGCCCGGCGCGCTGCCGCGCACATCCACACCGGCTACTGCACCCTCTCTACACAGGATGACGGTGCATCCGGTAAGAGCCTCCTCATCTTGCGCATGTCCGACCTCAATGCCGCGCACATCGGTAAGGGTGTGGGTGAGCTTCATGACCTGGGAATGTCACACGACCCAGATGGTACAGAGAGTAAAAATCTCTGTGCTGTCCGTGTCTCAGTGGCGACGATTTATTTCAACTCCCTCACCAACTGCATGAACTCCTTCCACTCCTCCTCGAAAAAATGGACGGTGACATTGTTCAACTCGATGTGATAGGTGACTTCGCCGTCGGGTTCCTCGGCTCTCCAGGCCATGAAGTTATCGGTCTCGGCAATCGTCTCGGTATGGGGTTCATTGCCATTATGGTTGGCCATCGTTTTTCTCCTTCTTGGTTTCTAATCTTAGGCGGTTCTTGTAGTAAAGTGACCTGAGGCGCGCAAGCCACTCCGCGCCGATGTGTGGTTCCGGTTCGGCCCCCGCTTCGGGCCACGGATCCAGATCAAACATTTTGCGCATGGTGTATTTGCCCAGCAGTGTGACGCTGGCCAGGAAGGGCGCCGCGATCACCACACCCAGTAAGCCCAAAAGATTGGCAGCAATGAGAGCCGCGAAGAATACTGCGGCAGGATGTACCTTGAGCGTGCTGGCCATGATGCGCGGCGTTATGAACGAGTCGATGATCCAGTCGATGACGGAGGTGATGATCACGACCAGGGCCATGTAAGCCAGCGGACTTAAGCCAAACGGATTATTGCCTTGAAAGAACGTGACCAGCGCCATCACCACCCAGGTAATGGCCGGACCAATGTAGGGCAGGAACTTGGCCAGCCCTGCCATCAGCGCAATGCCCAGCGCATACCGCACCCCCAGGATCGGCAGCAGGATCGAATAGATCACCACCGCCAACACAAAGATGATGATCTGCCCGCGCAGGAACGCATTCCAGATGCGGCCCAGCTCAGTTCCCAGCCGGTTGAGATCCTCGGTGTATCCGGGAATATCAACTTTGAAAAGGTCGCGGCGCAAGCCACTGCTTTCCGCCATGACAAAGTAGGAAACGATCAGGACGAAGACAGTCCAGCCAAAGGTTTCTGCCGCCCCGCTTGCCAGTGTGCCAACCAGGTTCCCAGTCCGGCCAAGCAGCGGCTGGACAAGCGCCGGGATTTGCTGGCTGAGCGCGTTCAAGTCGAGCGTCCGCATGTCCAGCTCGAAAGGACCGAAGCGAAAGACCAGCTTGGAAAGTTGCGACACATATTCCGGCAGGTTTTGGACGATATCCTCGAGGGATACGATCAAACTCTGGACCTGTTGAACCAGCCCCACGCCGCCCCAGGTCAACAGGCCTATGAGGAGGAGCACGATAATGGGAAAAAGAATATTGACCGAGGCACGCCAAGAAAGACGCAGGCCGCGCGACATGGCCGATGCAACCGGGTGCAACAGATACACAATGATAATGATCATCAGGAGCGGCGTGATCAGGTTCGCAAAGCGGCTCAAAAGAAAGGCCGCGATCCCCACCATGATCAGGCCAACCAGTAATTTTGTTGTCGAACTCCAGCGCGGCGAGGTGAGTGGTCTCGTTTCCATGGTTGCTGCTCCGAATGGCTTTTGAAGAAGTGAAACTGTATCTCTATTCTACCGCCTGTCTCACGCATGTTCAACATGCGTCAGTAAACTTTTTGAATCGGCGCGCAAGCCATAATTTACAGAGTGCCGCACGCCTCTGGCGTATCTAAACCGAATGTTAAGAACCTGGCCTGTAATGTGATCCAAAGGTTTAGCAAAGTATGAGATCAGCGTAGCAATCCTGTGGATAAGCGTAGCACGCCGCACAGAGGCACTGTAGACAAGCGGTAGATTTCAAGTTTACATGGTTACGCGGCACTTTGTAGCCAAGAGAAAACTATTTAAACGAAAACGCCCCCGCAAACGATCATCTCACGGGGGCGGCATCTTTGCGAATCAACAACCACTAATGAATGGGAAGAACGTGCACCACAGGAAGTTGACGTCGATATACCACAGAGCGCCAATGCACGAACACAAACAAAACAGCACGATCGCGGCGATAATGAACGGCGTGAGGTTGGTCCGCCTGGCAGGCTCAGAAGCCAGGGGCGCCGGGCTGGCTGGCACGCTGCCGGCATACTCCACGGGGGGCGGCGGAGGCGACATGACCGGGCGCGAAGACGAAGGCACAGCCGCGGCGCGCGGCGAAACCACGGTCGCTCCAGCATCCACGGTGATCACCTCGAACACCAGGATGATCTGCTCGCCGAATGAAACCACCTCACCGGCTTTTAGCACACGCGGCCCGGCCAGGCGCTGGCCGTTCACAAACGTTCCGTTGGTGGAGCCGAGATCCTCCAGCACATATTTCCCGCCCTGGAACGTCAGACGGGCATGGCGGCGGGAGATTTCAGCATCGTTGATTACAATATCATTGGTTGCATCCCGTCCGATCGTCAACTGATCGCCTTCGAGCATGAATGCTGCGCCGGGGGTCGGCCCGGATCGCATGATTAACTGGAATTGAGAGGTCATGAATTCTCCTATGAATGCGAAAAGTTATACCGAGTGTACAAGTTTCAGGCGAAAAAGTCAACTACATCGCATCGCCTGAACGCGTTTCGGTCCGGGCTTGACAAACTGGCAAAAAAAACTATACTAAGTGTAGTATGAACACTAACTATGCGGGTTATGAACAACCTGGCGTCGCAGTGGACCTCGTGATCTTTACAGTGAACGACGACATGCTCAAAGTGATGCTGGTCAAACGGGCTGAACAGCCCTACCTCGATCACTGGTCACTGCCGGGTGGTTTTCTGCTGGTGGGCGAATCTCTGGAGCAGGCCGCGCTGCGCGTCCTCAAGGAAAAGACCGGCGTTAAAGATGTCTACCTCGAACAGCTCTACACTTTTGGTGATCCGCAGCGGGACCCACGCGCCAGGGTCATTACGGTGGCTTACTTTGCCCTTATCCCCTGGTCAAATCTCGACCAGCCCCAATCCAATAAGGTTGCTGATCTCAAATGGGCCTCTGTGGGACAAACCCTTAAACTTGCCTTTGACCATAAAACGATTCTAAACTGCGCAGTCCAGCGCCTGCGCGCCAAAGTCACCTACAGCAATATTGTGTATGGCCTGATGCCTGAACAGTTCAGGTTATCTGAACTGCAACGAATGTATGAAATTATTCTGGATGACGCGCTGGACAAACGCAATTTTAGAAAGCGCATGCTGACCAGCGGACTCCTGCAGGAGACGGGCAAGAAACATCTCAACGGCGCTCACAGGCCAGCCATGCTATATCAGTTTAAAAAAATGGAAATCACCTTTTTGAACTAGTGGAGGCGACATGACCACATCCAACCTGCCAATCCCTGTGTTTTTCAACCCAGACAAAGTCGGTGCGGTCTGGCGCGTTTCGTACGAAACACGCGCTGGGCAGGCGCGCGATTGGGCGCGTCTTCACTCGCTCCAGCCTGCTTCCGCCGACCAGACTCGATCGTGGCTGATACTGATCGATGTGCAAAACACCTTCTGCCTCCCCGATTTTGAACTTTTTGTGGGTGGCCGCAGCGGGCGCGGCGCGGTGGAGGATAATACACGCCTGTGCGAATTCATCTATCGAAACCTGGGCAACCTCACCCATATCACCGCCACCATGGATACACACATGACCATGCAGGTTTTCCATGCCATCTTCTTCGTGGATAAGGATGGCAATCATCCCGCGCCCTACACTGACATCCATGCCGCCGAACTAAGAAACGGCACCTGGACCTTCAACCCCGCGCTCGCTGATGAATTCCACCTTGCGCCGGAATACGGGCAGCAAATGATGCTCCATTATGCCGAAACGCTGGAGCAGAAGGGCAAATACGCGCTGACCGTCTGGCCGTATCATGCCATGCTGGGCGGCATTGGTCACGCGCTGGTCTCAGCGGTGGAGGAGGCGCTCTTCTTCCATTCCATCGCGCGGAATACGCAATACGAGCTTGAGATCAAAGGAAACAAGCCTTTTACCGAGAACTATTCCGCCATCGGTCCCGAAGTGCTGACCGGTCCCATGGGCGAAACGCTGGGAACGTATAGTACGAAGTTCGTCGAGCAGCTCCAGCAATACGATCGACTCATCATCGCTGGTCAGGCCAAGTCCCATTGTGTCGCCTGGACGATCTCTGACCTGTTGAACGATATCCAGGCCACCGACCCCGAACTGGCGAAGAAGGTCTATCTGCTCGAAGACTGTTCCTCCCCGGTCGTCGTCCCGGGCGTGGTGGATCACACCGACGCGGCCGACGCGGCCTATGCGAGATTCGCGGAAGCCGGAATGCATGTCCTGAAATCCACGGATGAGTTTTAGTAGGTAAGTACACACGCGCAGATGCGCAAGTAGATACGTCTCCCAGTTTCCCTGTCTACCTGTTTACCGTTATCAAACCATCAATCCAAAATCGCAAATCGGAAACCTCCATGTCCATCTTCGACAACAAACGCCTGACCAACGAAACTTTCAAACTCGATATCGAGCGCATGCGCCGCGGCTGGTACTCGGATAAATATTTCGAAAATATTGGCCACATGCTGGCCGTGCTGGCTTCTGAAAAATATACTTACGCGGGCAATCATCACAACCTGCCATTCGATGTATCGCCTGAAAATATCGCGGTTGGTGACATCGAAGTGGAGATGCAATGGTTCACGCGTCGCGTGGGAAATACCATTGTGGTCGGCGTGGATAAATCGCTGGAGATGCTCAGGCATTCCACCGGCTACTGGGACGGTGATTCCTTTGTCGATACTTCTGATCACCTCGAAGCATGGGCGGTCCACGATGGGTCGGTGGTGAAATCGGATGGCAACCCGTTAAATGTAGAGCCGGTTCTCAAGGTGCGCGGCCGTTACCGCGATTTTGCCCTGCTGGAAACCCCAACCCTGGGTGTGCTCACGCGTTCGAGCCGCGTTGCCACCAACGTGTACGAGACATTGACGGCGGCGCGCGGCAAACCCGTGTTGTTCTTTCCCGCCCGCTTCGACCTGCACGAGGTGCAGGCCGCCGACGGGTATGCTTACAACATTGCCATCAAGCGCTTCAACATGGATTATTCCCACGAAATTGGCTCCTTCGTCTCGACCGATGCCCAGGGCGATTGGTGGGGTGGCGCGGGCGGCGGGACCGTGGCGCACGCGGCGATCGCGTCCTTCCTGGGCGATACGGCGGAGGTCATGATGCAGTTTGCACGCGTCCTATCTCCCCGGATTCCGCGCATCGCGCTGGTGGATTTCAACAACGATTCGGTCCGCGATACCCTGCTGGTGATGGAGGCGATGTTCGCCAAATACCGGGAGCTATGTGACCAGGGTGATGAGACCGAAGCCGCAAAGTATGTCTTGTACGGTGTCCGGCTGGATACCAGCGCAAGTTTGCGCGACGTTTCAGTCGAACCGTTGGGTGACCCCGCCCTCGATCTGGGTGTGACGCCACGCCTGGTGTTCAACGTCCGTCAGGGGTTGGATTTGGCCTGGGAATCGTGGAGCCTGCCCCCTGCCTGGAGAGAGGCGGCTCGCGAGTATTGCCGCAATGTGAAAATCGTGGTCTCAGGCGGTTTCAACCCGGATCGGATACGCAGATTCGAAAAGCTGGGTGTCCCGGTGGATATTTACGCGGTAGGTTCCTCCCTGTTCAACAATAACGGCGGGACCGTGACGGATTTCACGGCAGATGTGGTGCGCGTGAAGGTACATGGCGAATGGATTGATATGGCGAAGGTGGGACGCCGTCCGCTCGATAACACCAACTTGGAACGCGTGTGGTGAGACTCTGTGCTCGAAATTCGCCAGGTCGTTACAGCACGCGAAAAGGAAATCTTTCTCACCTTTCCCTGGAAAATCTACAGGCATGATCCGCTCTGGGTACCGCCGATCCTCTCCGAGCGTCGGAAGGCAGCGGACCCGTCACGCGGGCTGTTCTTCCAAAACGGCTATGCCGAATTCTTCATCGCCTGGCAGGATGGACAACCTGTCGGTACCATCTGTTGTTCCCACGAAAACACAGGCGATCCTTGTGAATGTTCTCTGGGATTTTTTGAGTGCATCAATGATTACAACGCGGCGCAGGCCCTGTTCCAGCGAGCCGAAGTATGGGCGCGCGAACATGGGCTGACGGTACTGTGTGGCACCTACAACCTGGACCGTGAAGATGGACGGGGAATCCTGATCGAAGGCTCTGACCGGCCGCCCGTCATCCTGTGCGGACATAACGCCTCCTACTACGGGGAATTTTTTGAGCGCTTCGGATTCGCGAAGCGTCACGACGACGGGCTTGCCTATGCTTATGATTTGAATCAGAACGATTCGAAGATCCAACGCCTGTACCGGCTGGCGGAGGGCGTACGCCGGCGAAAAAGGTTCACGGTTCGCCCTGTGGATATGAATGACATCGACCGTGAAATGGAGCGCGTTCTGATCCTGCAAAATCGGGCCCTGGAACACTTGCCGGGCTTTGTCCCCTATTCACTCGAAGCGATTAAAGCCATGTTGCTTCCGCTCAAAGACCTGGCCGACCCTGAATTGATCCTGTTCGCTGAAGCTGATGGGCAGACTGTAGGCTGGTTCCCGGCCATTCAAAATCTCAATGAGATTCTGATCCACCTGAATGGCCTGCGCTATCCGTGGGATTATCTTCGTGCATGGCGCTATAGAAATCTGAAACCCAAATGTCTTTCTGTGAAAAGCGTGGCGGTGCTGCCGGAATATTGGGATACCGGTGTTTCCATCCTGTTATTTGCCGAGATGGCCAGGCGCGCGATCGCCAAAGGCTACCGTTGGACGGACCTCTCACTTACCGGCGAGGAGAATCCCGATACCTGGGCCCTGGCCCATCACATGGGCGCCAGCATCTATAAACGCTACCGGTTTTATAAAAAGGAAATTCAGTAAATGCCCAGTTACAAATGTCGTTGCGAGTGGGGCTTCAGCACCGCGAAGCAATCTCCTGTTCTTATATGAAATATTCGGTAGATTCTGCCGGGACGCTTCGCGGCTTCGGCGGAAGTGCGCTGCCTCGCAATGACATCAAGATCAAGGCTCAACCGGATATCCCATTGCCCGCCATTCATTCAATCCGCCTGCCATGCTGGTAACCTGTGTAAAACCAGCCTGAAGCAATAGATCGCGTCCCTGTTGGCTGCGATTTCCCGAGCGGCAGACGACCAGGATTTCCCTGTCGCGCGGCAGTTCATTCATACGCGCAGACAGTTGATCGAGCGGGATCAAGGTCGTATTAGGCGCGTGAAATTCATTCCATTCCTCCACGGTGCGGACGTCTAATACAAACGCGCCACTCTGATATTTGCTATAGGCCTCCTGCACGCCGATTTCGTTCGGCAGGCTGTTGCCACCTGCTCCGCCGCTCTGCAGGATGAGGTAGATGACCAGCCCGACGATGATCAAAATGGCAATCTGCACGCCTGGGCGCTTCAAAATGGAGCGCGGACGACGCTCTGTATTGCGGCGACGGCGCTGCCTGTAATCTCGATATCTTCTGTACATAGTTGCCTCTTATTTGTTTGTCCGCACGCTTCGCGCCACTGCTGGACGAACTAGAATGATTCGATCGCGCTTTCAAGGTCCTGGTAGACCTTGAAGAACAATTTCATACCGGCCTTCTCAAGGGATTTATCCACCGCAGGTTGCGGGTTGAGCAATTTGACAAATTTACGCGCGTTACTGTGGTGTGTGAAATCGGGGCGCCTTTCTTTGGTAGGTGCATCTGCATCGATTTCATGGGGAGCGCCGCTATAGACCAGGGCGATCTTATGGAGCGCCACCAGACCAGTGGTACTGACGGACGTAACTTCACTCAAATCGATGATCAGGTTGCGGGCCGGGTTGTTATACAGTTCCTGCGCCTTGTTGACAACTTCCAAGAAATTGGAGGCATCGATCTCACCCTTGATACGCATAACGGCGATGGGTTCTTCTGCCTGCTGGATGGAGACTGTCAGTTCCATGGAACGACTCCTGTTCTATCTGAAGTTGAATTCCTCGAAATGGATGTTTCCCTCGGGCACCCCCAACGCCCGGAATTTCTGTTCGAATGCCTGTATCATCGGCAGCGGACCACACAGGTAGATATGGTGATCCTGCACATTTCCACCTGAATTCTTCAGGATATGTTCCATGGTTAACGATCCGTCTTTTGCAGAAAAACGGATGTATGTTTTCAGGCGTGGATTCTTTTGCGCGGCAGCTTCAATCTCGTTCACAAACAACGCCTCTTCCGGATGGCGCACGGTGTAATAAAAATCCACGTCATGCTGGAGCGTTCCGCCATCCATGTCACGGACAAAGGAAAGGAACGGTGTCAGGCCGATGCCGCCCGCAAGCCAGATCTGTTTTGGCCCGCCGGTTTTGTAGTTGAACAGTCCATACGCGCCCTCCACAATGGCATCCATGCCGGGTTTCAGCCTGGCGAACAGGTCGCGGGTGAAATCGCCGCTGGCTTTGATCGTGAGCCTCAAAATGTCCTCCTGAGGCGCACTGGAGATGGTAAAGGGATGGGATTCGTTCAAGGCCTTGTCGCCCGGAAAACGGACAAAGAGAAATTGTCCCGCTCGTTGTTTTTGGATCGAGCCTTGTTTGGCACGCAGGGTCACTTCCGTTGTCGATGGGTTGGGATGCTTCACTGCCTCAACGGTATAAGGAACATACTTCTTAAAAAAGCGTCCGAAGACTTCGGTATAAAGATAGGCGAGCGTGCCCATGATGAAGAACAGCTGCACCCATGTGAAGGCAATGAGTGCATCCAGGGGCCTGGCAATCGTCAAAGAATGGAAGAAGCCGACGATGAAAAAGATGCCAATGAATCGCTTCAGGTTCTTCCAGCCGTCGTAGGTGCCGCCCGTCAGTTTGTTCAGATAGGTGATGCGCGGTGCGAGACTGACCAGAATAATGGAGACAAGGCCCACGAAAGCGATGACAGCCAGATAGTTGCCGAGTCTCCAGCCGGTTAAGGTAATGGGCACCGTCAGCACGTGTACAAAGATCAACAGGAACGCGGTGGTGGCCACGCGCCGGTGCGTGATGTACATCTTGTCCAAACCGCCAAAGTACTTTTCTGCCCATTTGGGCCGGGTGGATATGAACAGCGCAAAGGACATCAGCACAATATTGACCGAGCCAAGGATCTCACCCGCATATTGCCGCTCGAAATTTTCCCGCCCATCATTGACCGGCGGAAAGATAAACCACATCGCCACCGTCAGCAAAACACATGCAATGATAAATAAATTGCCGGCATTATTCAGTCTCATACCATCTCCAAACGTATCCCTTCACAACGGTCTTAAAACAAAAAGCGACATGACAATTTGCCACATCGCTTTCGCGATTAAAACGATTTTACCGCTTCATCGAGATCGGTAAAGATATCGAACACCGCGGTGAACCCGACCATATCCAACACACTCTTCACTTCAGTACGTGGGTTGAGCAATTTCAAATGCGACTGCCGCCCCGCCGAGCTGGTTTTTGACATGGAACGATAAGCGGCCCAACCTGACTCGGTATCGGGCAATTGCTCGCCTTTTAGCATGAGCGCCAGGCTGTGTAAAGCCACCAGCCCTGCACTGCTGATATAGGTTAGATCGCTCATATCCACCAGGAAGTCGCGCCAGCCGGCCTGGTAGGCTTCCCTGGCCCTGTTGATCAGGTCCTGATAGGATTGACCGTCCAATTGACCATCGACCTTGATAACGGTCACAGGAACGTTGCCTTGTATCTGCGAAACGGAAATGTTCATGCGTCACTCCTCCTCACAATGTTTTTATCCATTATATACCCGCTTTGCGTTTCAGTCGCTCCAAACGATGCTCGATTTCGGCAATCCAAAACGTGCGCGCATAAGCGGGCAGGTCCGTCCTTCCGACCTGCTTCAGGGCAGCATTGGTCCATTTCAAGGCAGACTTCAAATCGCGTTCCCTGTGCTCATAATGCTTGGCAAGCTCGATAAAGGCATACAGATGACCCTGCCGTGTGGCCGCTTCCCATAAGCGGACTGCTTGAGCCAGATCACCGCGTTTCTTCTGCAGGATGGCCAACCGCCTCGTCGCGACGCCGAAATCTGCCTCGTCCAACCTGGACTCGAGTCCACGCTCGAACAGGCGCGCCGCGTCGTCCCAGTGGCCCAGCTCTTCGAAAAGCTTCCCCAGCGCGATGAAATCGAGTCCATGCTGCACTTTGCCCTCGAATGGATTTTGCACCATCTCGTTCATGTGTGAGAGCAGGGCTGCCATGGCCACTACATCCATGGCGTTGTGGTAGAAAACGCCCGCCAGCGGACGCGCATCACCGGTGCGCAGATAATCGAAATACAGCCAGGGGATTTCATAGCCTGGCACTTCCTCGGTGGAGCGCGTTAAGCCCAGGACATGCTGCTCAAGATACTTCAATGCGCGCGATTCAAGACGGTCGCGCCAGAGCCGGCGGGCCAGGGGAAGCAGATCGAGATGCGAATAACCCTTATATGGGTTGGGGATTTGATGAAGTCGATAACGCGTAGTGAGCAGAGGCGCGTCGAAGGCTTTGCCGTTGAAGGTGACCAGGGCTTCACAGGGCGCCAGGAAATGGGCCAGCCCTTCGAGTAAAGCCGGTTCTTCAGCGGGATCGCGCATGAAAAACTGTTTCAAGCTGAACTGTCCATCGACAAAACGCGCCACACCGACCAAAAAGGCATATGTCCCTGTGCCGCCAGCCAGGCCAGAGGTCTCTGTATCCAGGAAGGCAAACTTGGAGATGGGGAGGCTCGAGATTTGCGGATCGTTTGCCCACTGGGATATCAGGGACAGTGGGAGAGAGCAAAGGAGTGGGGATGAGCCGTGGAGAAAAGTGGAAGGGTAGGTCTGCTCGCCGGCGAACACCTCGCCGCGCGGGGTGGCGATGAAACTCCCAGCCACGACCGAGTCGATGGAATTCGAATCAGGTTTCGGCGGCGCAAGATGCGTAGTTCCCGTCTTTACGCCGAGCGACTTGAGTTTGTCCGAGAGAGCCGGTTTTTGGGAGGAGTGCATCGAAATTCCTTTGTGTCGTGATTATAACCAAAGTGGGTTACCGCTGGTCTCCTTAATGAGTAAGCTTTTAGAATTGGTGTGTAAACCAAAGTCAAGTTTGCATAATTAGGAGGCACTCTGTAATTGGTTCGTGAAAAATGTAACCATCACAGTGTCGTTGTCGTCATGTAATCGATATTTTGGGGGAACTGGGTTTGAGTTATTATTTTTTATGTCGTCATGTCAGGGGCTGGTTTTTCGATCCGCGTCACAGGCCGGTCAGTTCGACGGTGGGTCGGACGATTAATGAGGTGGAAGATTAATAACCCTGAGTAAGTCAGCGGAGAGATACCGCATGATCTATTCTTCGCGTTCTAAACGGACGCACATCCCTATTATATAAAGGAAACACCATGAAAACTACATTCTTCTCTTCTGTTCTATATAAAATTTTTGCCGCGCTAATGATCGTGGTACTGGCAGTAACCGCTTTGCCGATGAAGCCGGCATATGCAGCGGTGACTGCTGAAATAGTCCCAACTGCGAACGGCATCTACACCGCATGGGCGGGTGGTTTTACAACGATTGATGAAGGGACGGCTGCGGCGAGTTGTACTACTGTTGCTGCTGTTGTTGATTACATTGCTACTACAATCGTTAATGGCCGTGAGTCTTTCGTAATTCCCTTGACTTCGATACCCGATGGAAGCACCATCACAAGTATTGATGTTTTGATAAGAGACAGGGGAGACACTGCCGAGTTTGGGACGTATGCTTCATTCGTTCGATTTAACGGGACGGATAGCGCAAACTCTGCGACCCACACAGTTACGGGAATAGCAGGTGGCTGTACAGGTTCAAGAACCGATACGTTCGATGTTACTGACACCGTCAAGGGCGTTGGCACCACCCTTGAAATCGGCGTAATAAAACTGGATAACATCAGGTTGCGCGTTGGTGTCCTGTCGGCAGTCATCACATATAATACTGCACCCACTGGCGGTAATGGTGCTGTCACGACCAATGAAGATACGCTTTACACCTTTACGGTGGCTGATTTCACCACACTGACAACGCCTGCGTACAGCGATCCTGAGGGCGATCCATTCTCGGGCATCCAGGTCACCTCTTTGGAAACTGCGGGAACGCTGCAATGCGGCGGTGTTGATGTACCCCTTAATGGCACCTGCGCCAACGTCACGACCCTCACGTTCCTGCCGGCTCCCAATGCCAATGGCAGTCCGTATGCTACTTTTGGCTTCAAGGTGTACGATGGCTCTTTCTACAGCACCAGCAGTTACACGATGACGGTCAACGTCACGGCAGTGGATGATGTGCCTGTAGCAGTGGGAGACAGTGCGACAGTTACTGAAGATGATCCTGCCACCACCATCAATGTACTTGCCAACGACGCTGATGTTGACGGCGGGCCAATGACGATCAACTCGGTCACCCAGCCTGCGAATGGCACAGTGGTCATCACCAATGCAGGTGCAGATTTGACCTATCAACCGAACGCCAACACCTGTAATAATGGCACGCCGACCGATGACTTCACCTATACCCTCAACGGCGGTTCGACTGCCACCGTGGCGGTCACCGTTACCTGTGCGAATGATCCGCCTGTAGCGGTGGGAGACAGTGCGACAGTTACTGAAGACAATCCTGCCACCACCATCGATGTGCTTGCCAACGACACCGACACAGATGGCGGGCCGATGACGGTCGCCTCGGCTACCCAGCCTGCGAATGGTGCGGTGTTCAACAACATCACAGATTTGAGTTATCAACCCAATGCCGATTATTGTAACGATGGCACTCCCACCGATAACTTCACCTATACCCTCAACGGCGGTTCGAGTGCCACTGTGGCGGTAACAGTCACCTGCGTGAACGATATGCCGAGCTTCACCGCTTCCAATCCACCAGCAGTTGCAGCCAATTCAGGCGCTCAAACTGTGAATTCTTGGGCGACCTTCAACCCGGGTCCAAATGAATCTGGACAGAGTGTTTTACAATATATTATTTCAAACAGCACCTGTGGGACTTTGCTATCTGCTGGACCATCAGTGAATACGGCAGGTGATCTCACGTATACCCCAGCCACCAACCAGACAGGTACCTGTACATTTGATGCTCAAGTACAGGATGATGGTGGAACGGCCAACGGCGGGGTGGATACCAGTACACCCGCACTATCATTTACTATCTCAGTCAACGTATCTGCGATAACGCTTTCACCAGTAACTTTGCCAAACGGAACTGTTACTTTTGCATACTCTCAAACGATTACTGCATCTGGTGGAACTGCTCCTTATACATTTGCAGTGACAGCTGGCACTCTGCCCACTGGCCTCACGCTTAGTTCTGGAGGTGTGTTGTCCGGAACACCGACCGCTACAGGAACATTCAACTTTACCGTAACTGCTACTGATTCTTCGGGCGGGTCTGGTCCGTTTACGGGTAGCCAGGCATATTCGATCACCATAAATAGCAGTCTGGGTTATCCTAGTGTTGTATCCACCAGCCTGACAACGAGTTACACAGGCACGGGCCCGGGAAGCTTTGTTGCCACCTTCAACAAGGCCGTGGATGACCCGGCAGGTAATACGGGCACTGATGACGTCACCAACCCGGCCAATTACCTGTTGGTTAACAAAGGCACAAATGGCGTTGCCAATACAGCAACCTGTGCGGGCGGTGTGGTGGCAGATGATACCCAGGTGGCGGTGACAAGCGTTGTATATAACAATGCCACTTTCCAATCTACGGTCACGTTAGTCAGCTCTCTGCCCGTCGGCTCCTACCGTCTGTTCATCTGCGGCACCACATCCATTGTGGACTTGGCAGGCAATCCGTTGAACGGCGGCACGGATTATATTTTTGATTTTGTTGTGCAAGCTGTGCAAGCCGCTCCACGAGCTGTTTCTGCCGGACTGCCTACTACTGGCTTCCCGCAAAATGAAATCACAGCCCTTCCTCTTCAGCCTGCAGACAAAGCCTATGCCCCCACCGATTTGTGGCTGGAGATCCCTAGATTGGGTGTGAAAATGTCCATTGTGGGTGTGCCACAAACCAATAGTGGTTGGGATGTGACCTGGCTCAACAAGGATGCCGGGTGGCTTAACGGCTCCGCCTTTCCAACTTGGAAAGGCAACTCGGTGATCACCGGTCATGTGTGGGATGCACTCAACAAGCCTGGTCCATTTGCACAACTAAAAGGCTTGAAATATGGTGATCAGATCAGGATCCATGCTTTTGGTCAGGTGTACATCTTCGAGCTTACTGAAAATAACTTGATATTGCCATCTAGTACGACTACCGTGTTCAAACACGCGGATAAGCCAGTTATTACACTCGTTACCTGTGAAGATTATAAAGAGGCATCACAGACGTACTCTTATCGCCGCATGGTACGTGCAGTGTTAGTGAGTGTGGTAAACGATAAATAAATTAATCAACAAACCAGCCCGCCAAATTTTTGGCGGGCTGATACTTTTATAACAGGGTTTGGCAGAGATATATTGTGTCAGGTAGATGGTTCGCTAGGAATTTATAATACAAGCCCTTATGAGACCGGTCTGATCAACGACCTTGCTGAGGGCGTATTTGAGCAGTTTTCTTGGGTACGGCCATCACAAACAGGCGGCCCCAGCTTAATTTTCCATCCGCGGCGATGCAGGTCTGAAAGGTCAAGTGGTACTGACCTGCGTAGGCACTTTTGAACATTTGCTCAGCAGTAAGGGTTTCATCCTTGTCGAGGTTCTTGAAGGAACTGAAGGGGCTGGTGGGTTCCAGCGCCTGGAACTGCAGCACTCTCTTGATGACAAAAGGTTCCACATATCCATCACCATATACCAATTGAACCTCCTGCCCCAGCGTCAATTTGGAGAACGATTGGCCAGCCTTGTGGTTATGAGCCAGCAAACCGATGTTGCCATATTGGGAGGCCAGGCCGAACTGTGTCACTTCTCCGTCCCGGTTGGAAACGTAAGTAGTTTTTCCGGCCGGCTGCTGCACGACCGGCAGAGCCAGCACACTGTCCACATAGACGCCGCGTATGTCATCCTTATGGCCATTTTGAACGATCTCTAAAAAATCTGCGAGGGTGGGCAGCGAGGTGGTGTTGTCTAACGCGAATGCATAGTTGGGACTCAGCCAAAGCAATGCGAGGACAAATAGAAGCAGGCTCAGGCTGACGCGAAGTGCGATAGGGGTTGCTGTTCTGTATTTGAGCGCCATGATAAGATGTCTCCTCTTCTTCGATCGAGGCGCTCAACATTTCTAAAGGAGACGAATCGCTTCTAGCAACCAGGTTATCATGACCGCCGCTTGCCTGTAGTGATGGATCTTGGCTTCGCGTTCCCGCCTTTTAACGGGTTGCCTGTATCGAAGGAATGGTGATAAAGTTCTCTGAAGTAAGGCGTGGCATCCAGGATCAAGACCCCGAAGATCATTTGTGCGTTTTATCTTCAGCAATCAGACTGTGGTGCCCCTTGGTTTTGCTTCTCTGTTTTTTTCGGCGGGTCCGCACTTTCAAATGGATGCATGGAATTATAGCGAACGGTTTGAGGTTTATGCATTGCATTTATGCATAAATGGCTTACAGAACTGAAACCGGATTCGTATATGTTTCGTATTTGTATCGTACTTGTGTCGTAGGGATGTGCGATTCTTCCGCCCTGCAGCATCAAATCAAAAGCTTCAATCTTATGACGATTTACTTGTTTTATGAGTTACAGCAGGTCTCTCTCTCCCCATGACAGGACCTGCAAATCACAGATTGCCGTTCTGGCTGAAACTCCTGTATGGTTCCGGCGATTGGGGCCTTTCGAGCCTTGGCATGATGCGTTCGATCTTTTACGCCATCTATCTTACAGATGTGGTCGGGCTTGAACCGCGGCTGGCATCCTTTGGGGCATTGGTGGGGATTGTATGGGACGCGGTCAATGACCCCCTGATCGGGATGATCAGTGACAGACTGCACACAAAATGGGGCAGGCGCCGTCCGTTCCTGTTGTGGTTTGCGATCCCCTTCGGTTTAAGTTTTGTCATTCTCTGGTCCGCTCCGGCCTGGGAAAGTCAGGTCGCGCGATTGACATATGTGACACTGTCTTTCATGATCTCCGATACATTGACGACGTTGATCTCGGTGCCGTTCATGTCCTTAACCCCAGAACTGACCCCTGATTACGATGAGCGCACGTCGCTGACAAGCTTCCGTTCATTCTTCCAATTGGTGGGAGCCTTGTCTATGGTGATTGCCGCGCCTTCCATTGTGGATCTGGTGCTCAAGGCGGGAGGCTCACAGCAACAGGGCTTCCTGACGGTTGGCGCGATCTTTGGCGCGATCAGCGCGATACCGCTGCTGTTGATTGGATTTTTCATCAGGGAAACCTCTACACCGGAACAGCGGCAAAGCCTGCCCTATCTGCAATCGTTGAAGTCGGCCTGGAAAAACAAACCTTTTCGTTACGCGGTGGGCCTGCACATGCTTAACTGGTCTGCGGTGGATATGGTTGCGATCATGTTCCCGTATTTCCTGCTGTACTGGGTGGCCAGGGGTGATTTGTTTGCATCTATTCACTTTTTGGGGTTTGATCTGGCCTATGAATCAGTATTTTTTGGGATCCTGATGCTGGTTTGTATCCTTTTCATCCCGTTCTGGTGGTGGCTCTCGAAAGTGCGCAATAAACGCGAGGCCTATGCCTGGGGCATGACATTATGGGTCTTGGTGACTTTTTTGGTCTATACCATTCAACCTGGCCAGATCAATTATCTTTTGCTCCTTGCGGCCCTGGCCGGGGTTGGCGTCTCGGCAGCCTACACCCTGCCCGATTCACTGTTGGCGGATGTGATCGAATGGGATGAACTGCGCACGGGCCGCCGCCAGGAAGGCGTCTTCTATGGCATCCGCGCGCTGATCCGCAAGCTGACCGGCGCACTGGTGATCTTTATCACCTTACAGGCTCTGGGCTGGTCGGGGTACATGACTCCGCCGGGAGGTGTGGCGCAATTCATGCAAAGCGACTCGGCGGTGTCCATGATCCGGATGTTGGTTTCACCGATCGGCGCATTAATGCTTTCAGGCACAATTGTGCTGGCGTGGCTGTTTCCGCTTTCGCGCGAACAGCATCAGCGTATTCAGAGATTGCTACAGCGCAAAAGGGCCAGGTTGGCTGAGTAAGGTGGCCCGTTGTATGGCTTAAATTTGTTGACACATCTCGCCGCTCATGTTATCCTTGTGGCTGTAGGATACCAGTAGTTTGCTTTGGAAATACCAGGTCGGCTCACGGATCGTCCGTGAGCCGCTTTGTTTTACGCCGTTGAGGCGGACTCCGATGCAATACCCAATGAGTACCCTCCAAAATCTCTATTTGCCACAAGGAGGCAAAAATGTCGGAACGTATCAACGGTACGGTCAAATGGTTCAATGGGACCAAGGGTTACGGCTTCATCGCCCGTGAAAGCGGTGCAGATGTATTCGTACACTTCTCTGCCATTCAAGGCGATGGTTTCAAGAACCTGCAGGAAGGCCAGAAGGTCGAGTTCACTGTCGAACAAGGCCCCAAGGGTCTTCAGGCCGCCAACGTCATCGTCCTCAACTAATTGACTGTGACTCTGGCACGTACAAAAATCCCCGGGATGAAAGTCTCGGGGATTTTGCATTCTTTTTTCATCGATCAACTGCCTGCCTCTTGCAGGCATTCCTTCAAGCGTAGAACGCCTGCCTGGAGCTCTTCCGCCTCATAATGGATGAAGCACAGGCGCAGGTAGTTCTCCAATCCATTGCGGCTGGAGAAGAGTGTGCCGGGCCGAAAATCCACTTTGAAGGCTAGGGCTTTTCTGCGAAGTTCATTGGCGTTCAGGTGTGCGGGTAAACGCGCCCAGAGAAAGTATCCGCCCTGAGGCGTCATGTATTGGAGTTGGGGAATATGCTGTCTCAACGCGGCATCCAGAATATCGCGTCGCGAGCGATAGATCTGAATCAGATTGTCGATGTGGTTTTCCAGCCCACCGGTTTCGAGAGCGTCACGGATCATAGCTGAGGTAAATGGATTCAAACCTCCACCGCTATCCAGCAAACCGCAGGTGGTGAAACGTTTGATCGTTTTGGAGTGCGCCTGCAGCCATCCCAGCCGCAGACCGGGAGCCAGGATCTTTGAGAAGGACCCGAGCGAGAGGACGTTTTCGGCGTTCATGTATGCGGCAAAGGATTTGGGCGGTTGGCTCGCATAACTCAGCAGGTGATAGACCTCATCAGCCACGATCAGAAACTCGTGTTCTATCGCCAGTTGCCCGAGTCGGTCACGCCGTTCCTGTGTCAGCGTGGCGCTGGCTGGGTTGTGGAAGGTTGGGATGAGGTAAAGGAATCTCGGACGGTATCCGGCCAGTTTCTCTTCGAGTGATTCGAGGACGAGTCCGTTTTCATCTGTGTGGATGGGAATGACGTTCAAGCGATGATCGGCAAAGATTTTGAGCGCCAGAAAATATGTTGGTTCCTCCACGAAGATCGTATCACCAGCTTGCGTGAAGAGCGTGCAGGCCAAGTCCAGCGCGTTCGAGATGCCGCTCGTGATGAACAGGTTTTCCGGTTTTGCTTCAAAACCATAGCCCTTGGTCAGGAAATTTGCCAATGCCTGGATGAAGTGACCGTCGCCCTGTTCTGCGCCATATTGCAGAAAGGACTTGTTATTCTGCATCAATTGTCTGTGTGCGGAGTCTCGAATCAGATCCAGAGGCAGGAGCGAGAGCGCCGGGTCGCCAAGACCGAGATCAATCACATCGGGCAGGGGCTGGTTTTGGATGGTGGGAAGCATAGTGCAAGTATAGCAGGGTGCATAATTATGCTAGAATACCGACCAGTGCGCTGTGTGTTTTCGTCCTATAGAACAAAAAGGATGTGCAATGATGAAGAACTTTGCCTTAGTCATTGAGGATGATACGGACCTCTCGGAGATTTTTTCCCAGGCCCTGCAAGCTGCCGGGTTTGAGGTGGAAACGATCCAGGATGGCCAGGTCGCTCAGGAGCGTCTCAGCGAAACCGTGCCGAACGTCATCGTGCTGGATATGCACCTGCCGCACGTGGACGGACCCACCCTGCTCAAGCAAATTCATGCAGACGAACGGTTGAGCAAATCCCGTATCATCATTGCCACCGCCGATAGCGCCCAGGCGGAGTTTTACCGAAACATGGCAACCATCGTGATGATCAAGCCGATCACGTTTTCACAGCTGCGGGACATCAGCGCCCGGTTGAAGGTGGAATGATTATTGGCGTAGGGGCGACCCAATAGGGCTTAACCCTCAATAAAGTCTGTCTAAAAACACACCCTTGAAATCGTCAAAGAAACCGGAGGCGGGTCGCCCTAGGCGGCATTAGCGCAGAGTTAATGGCCCGGATGGCCATACGCACGTTTGTTATAATCTCCTTTAATCCAACCAAAGGAGAGAGACATGCTCAAGGAGAAGAGTTCTGTTGCACTTCCCCTCGAAAAAGAAATGATCATCAAGGACTACCGCCTGGCGTACCAGAGCCGGCAGGCTTCGCTGATCGGCAGGCGGGAGGTCTTAAGCGGCAAGGCCAAGTTCGGCATCTTCGGCGATGGCAAGGAGCTTGCCAACATTGCGATTGCACACGCCTTTCGAAAAGGGGACTGGCGCTCAGGATATTACCGTGACCAGACCTGGATGTTTATGCTGAACAGCATGAGCATCCAGGAATTTTTTGCGCAGCTGTACGCCCACGCTGATCTCGAGCACGAACCATCCTCGGGTGGGCGTTCGATGAACTCCCATTTTGGTTCGCGCTACATCAAGTCAGATGCTTCCTGGCGTAACCAGATGGAGATGTATAACGTGGCGGGGGATGTCTCACCGACCGCCGCGCAGATGCCGCGCGCCGTAGGACTGGCCTATGCGTCGGTGGTATATCGCAAGATCGAGGAATTGAAACAATTCAAGGAATTTTCGAATAACGGCAATGAAGTCACCTGGGCCACCATTGGCAACGCCTCCACGGCCGAAGGGCTGTTCTGGGAGGCGATCAACGCGATTGGGGTGTTGCATGCGCCCGCGGTCATCACAGTCTATGATGATGGGTATGGCATTTCGGTGCCCAATCAATTCCAGATGGTGAAGGAAAATATTTATACCATCCTGCAGGGCTTTCAACGTGAGCCATGCCCTGAGCCGGAATGCCAACGCGGCTATGATCTTTATCAGGTGCGCGGCTGGGATTATCCCGCGTTGCTTGAAACATTCGCGTCCGCGGCGGAGATTGCGCGCCAGTATCACATCCCCGCACTGGTGCATGTCTATGACGTTACACAGCCGCAGGGTCACAGCACCAGCGGTTCTCATGAAAGATACAAATCACCTGAGAGAATGGCCTTTGAAAAGGAGTTCGATTGCATCCGGAAGATGAAGGAGTGGATGCTCGCACAAAAGATCGCAACGGAGAAGGATTTCCAGGAGTGGGAAAGCGAAGATTATAGGATTGTCGAAAACATCCGCCGGCGGGCGTGGGATGCATATCTTGCGCCGATCCTCGAAGAGCGTAATCAGGTCATGGATATGCTGGATGAAGTCACCAGCACTTCGAATCAGGCGTCCACGTTGAATCTGATTCGGGACCGGATGGCAAACCTCCCGGCACCGTTGCGGCGGGATATCCATGTGGCCGTGCATGAAGCGTTGCGGATTCTGCGCCTCGAAGCGAATCCATCCAAGGAGATTTTAATCCAGTGGAAAAATGAAAACGAAGAGCTGAACGTGGAGCGCTACGGTTCGCATCTTTACAACGGGACGGCCGTCGCGGTGAAAGAAGTGAAGCCAGTCTACTCTGACGCCTCGCCAACGATGACAGGCTTTCAGGTGATCAACGCCGCGTTCGATGCGATTCTGGCGCGTGACCTGCGCGTGATCGCGTTTGGTGAAGATGTTGGCAAACTGGGCGACGTGAACCAGGGTTTCGAGGGCATGCAGGAAAAATACGGTGAAATGCGCGTGACGGACACAGGTATTCGTGAAGCCACAATTCTGGGACAAGCCATCGGCATGGCCATGCGCGGCCTGAGACCGATCTGTGAAATCCAATATCTCGATTATGTGCTGTATGCGTTGCAGACCATGTCTGATGATTTGGCAACTTTGCACTGGCGCACCGTGGGTGGTCAAAGCGCGCCGGTGATCATCCGCACGCGTGGACATCGCCTGGAGGGCATCTGGCATTCAGGTTCGTTGATGGCCGGGCTGATCCATCTGGTGCGCGGCGTGAATGTACTTGTGCCGCGTGATATGACGCGCGCCGCAGGTTTTTACAATACTATGTTGAAAGCCAGTGAGCCAGCGCTGATTGTGGAAGTGTTGAACGGCTATCGCATCAAGGAACGTTTGCCTGATAACATCGCCGAATTTACCGTTCCGCTGGGCGTGCCTGAAGTGATTCGCCAAGGGAGTGACGTCACGGTCGTCACCTACGGCGCCTGCTGCCGCATCGCGCTGGACGCGGCGGATAAGTTATCGAAAGTTGGAATCGACGTTGAAGTGATTGATGTGCAGTCGCTGTTGCCGTTTGATATTCACGGCAAAATCCTTGAGTCGCTGAAGAAAACCAACCGCGTGCTGTTCGTGGACGAGGATGTGCCCGGTGGAACAACGGCATACATGATGCAGGAAGTGATCGAGAAACAGGGTGGCTACTTCCATCTGGATTCTCCAGCAAGAACGCTGTCTGGCAAGGCGCATCGTCCTGTGTACGGGAGTGACGGCGATTACTGGAGTAAGCCAAATAGTGAAACGATCTTTGATGCGGTGTATGAAATCATGACTGAAGTTGATCCGGGGCAGTTTCCAGAAATTCATTAGCGGCGAAACACAATACTTCGAGTGTGTCATTCTGAGCGACTGCAAGGAGCGAAGAATCTCCAGTTTCTCGAAAGCGTTCTGTAATCTGAGATTCTTCGGTCGCTATCGCTCCCTCAGAATGACATAATTGAAAAGGAGAGCACTTATGGCAACCAAAGTACTTGTCCCACTGCTTGGCGAGGGTGTCGAAGAGGTTACCATTATTAAATGGCTGAAGAAGGAGGGTGATACGATTAATGAACTCGAGCCGCTCCTTGAAGTGAACACGGATAAGGTAGACACGGAAATCCCAGCCCCGGCGTCTGGAACAGTGTTGAAGATCCTCGCCGAGGAAGGCGCGCCTGCGAAAGTAGGGACGGTGTTGGCGTTTATTGGGAAGGCAGGGGAGAATGTTGACGCTGAGAAAGTGGAAAGTGTGACGCAAGTGAAGTCAGCAGTGAGCAGTAAACAGTCGTCCGTTGCGCCGCAATCACAGACTTCAGAAGTTCGACGTTCGACGGATTTGGGCTTCATTTCTCCGGTTGTCGCAAAGATCGCTGCTGAGCAGGGAGTCAATTTGCAGGAGGTGACTGGCACGGGGTTAAATGGGCGGATTACAAAGAATGATGTGCTGGCGTATGTAGAAAGCGGCAAGAAGAAAGTGGATGGAAAGCAAGCAGTTGCCGCCGCCCGCCCCCCGTCACCTGTCACTCCGATTGCTGGCGACCAACTCATTAAGCACACCACCATTCGAAAGCAAATTGCCGAACACATGGTGACGTCGAAGCATACGTCGCCGCATGTGTTGACTGTGATGGAAGCTGACATGAGCCGTGTGGCAAAGCATCGCTCGGCAAACAAGGATATTTTCGCGCGCGATGGAGTCAACCTGACCTTCACAGCCTATTTCATGATGGCCATCGTGGCGGGGTTGAAAGGCTATCCCATGGTCAATTCGTCGTGGTCCGATGAAGGTGTTTTAGTGCATAAAGCTGTTAATATTGGCATGGCAACTTCCCTGGGAGAGGATGGCCTGATCGTGCCGGTCATCAAAGGCGCGGATAATTTGTCCCTGCTGGCGATGGCGCGTGCGGTCAATGACCTGGCGAACCGTGCCCGCTCGAAGAAGCTCCAGCCCGATGATGTGAAGGGTGGGACGTTCACGCTGACCAATCACGGCGTGAGTGGATCGTTATTTGCCTTCCCGGTCATCAACCAGCCGCAATCTGGCATTCTAGGCGTTGGCGCAATGCAAAAACGGGTAGTGGTCATCGACGATGCCATCGCCATCCGCCCGATGGTGTATCTCTCGTTCGTGTTCGATCATCGCATTCTCGACGGCGCGTCCGCGGATTGGTTTTTGGCAAAGGTCAAAGAAACCTTGGAGAATTGGAGTTAGAAGATAGAGAAATGGAGAGTAGAGAATTGGAGATTGGATTGATGAGTGAACAGCGGGATCATGCAGATGTGAAAATTCACCCTCCGGTATTGGTGTCCATACTTGTGCTTGCGGCGTTGTTTCTCGATAAGTTATTGCCATTGCCTTTTATTTTTCCAAAAATCCTTGAATGGGTCGGCTATAGTCTGGTCATCGTCGGGTTGGGACTTTCCATTAGCGCGGCGAGTCGCTTCATGCAGGCACACACTACGCTTGACCCACACGGTTCAGTGAGAGACATCGTCACAAGTGGACCATATCGCTTCTCGCGCAACCCGATCTATCTTGGCTTCGTTTGTTTGTTGATTGGCTTCCCGTTGATCTTCAGAAATTATTGGGGGTTGATTCTGAGTCCATTGCTTGTGGTATTGATGAATGTGCTCGTTATTAAACACGAAGAGGCCTATCTGGAGAAAAAGTTTCAGGATGTGTACTCCAGCTACAAGTCCCGCGTGAGGCGATGGCTGTAAACTACATAGTGCCGCATAATTTACTTTACTTGATGTTTGAATTTCAGCCTATGAATCCATGTGAAAAGTAAAGTTAATAATGAGACAGGAGGTAGAACACGTGTTCTGATATAATCGGGTCAAAAGGAGCGTGTCTCATGTCCATCCGAAAATCTGAAATCAATCTTGATGTGAACGGCAAGCCAGTCAATGCCTATCTGGCCTCCCCATCCAATGGCGGACCGGGTGTGTTAGTTCTGCATGCGTGGTGGGGACTCAAGCCTTTCTTTAAACAGGTTTGTGATCAACTGGCAGAACAGGGATTTACAGCACTCGCACCCGATTTGCGAAACGATGAAATCGCAGAAACGATTGAAGCCGCGAAAGAGTTGATGCAAAAAAGCGACGATCAGTTCGTTGGCGATATTGTAATGGCGGCCAAGGATTATCTACTTGCCCACTCTGTGGGTGAGAAAATCGGCGTGATTGGATTCTCAATGGGAGCGGCCTGGTCACTTGTCGTTGCGAGTTATGATCCCGACAAAATTGCCGCGACTGTTTTGTTTTATGGCATTGGAGAGGCGGATTTCAGCAAAGTGAAATCGAAGATCCTCGGTCATTTCAGCGACAACGACGAGTGGGAACCAATAGAGGGTGTGCGTTGGTTGGAGCAGAGCTTAAAGGATGCAGGCGTGGATGCCACGCTTCACATTTACCCCAAGGTTGCTCACTGGTTCGTTGAGTCTGATCGCCCCGAATATGACTCTGCCGCTGCCTCCCTGGCCTGGGACCGGACGTTTGAATTCCTGCGTTCGTCATTGCGAGTCTTCGAGAAGCAATCTCCAACTTAATCAGGAGATTGCTTCGCGGCGCACGGTTTGCAATGACGGGTATGCCGAAAGGGTTAAGGGTATAATCTCCTTAACCCTTTTTTATTCAGGAGAATATTTCCATGGCCGAAAACTTTGATGTGGTTGTGATCGGTGCGGGACCGGCGGGATATGTGGCCGCCATCCGCGCCGCGCAATTGAAGCAGAAAACCGCCATTGTAGACAAGCAATGGCTGGGCGGTGTCTGTCTGAATACTGGTTGCATCCCATCCAAGTCGTTGTTGAAGAATGCCGAAGTGGCGCATACACTGCGGGAGCGCGGCAAGGATTTTGGTTTCTCGTTCGATAACCTGAAACTGGATTACAGCGTCGCCGTCAAGCGCTCGCGGCAAAATTCAGATCGGTTGACCAAAGGTGTTGGATTCCTGATGCGGAAGAACAATATCGCCGTCTTTATGGGCGAGGCCAGGTTCAAGGCAAAAGAAACGATTACCGTGACAGATAAAGATGGGAAAGTCACTGAACTGAAAGCGAAGAATATCATTCTGGCCTCCGGCGCGAGTGCGGCTGTCCCTGGCGCGTGGAAGGTGGACGGCGAAAAAGTTGTCACCTATCAGGAAGCGATTTTGCAGGAGAAACTGCCAAAATCTGTAATCGTGATCGGTTCGGGCGCCATCGGTGTCGAATTCTCTACGGTGTGGAGTTCTTATGGGGTGGATGTAACGATTGTTGAAATGCTCCCGCGTTTGGTTCCGCTTGAAGATGAAGAAGTCTCGAAAGAGTTGAAGAAGGAATTCGAGAAGCGCGGGATCAAATGCCTGGTGGGGAATAAAGTCGAATCAGTTGAAGCAACCAAGACAGGTGTGAAGGTGAAGGTCTCAGCAGAGGGAAAGGAAACGACTCTCGAAGCGGATCAGGCCCTGGTCGCGATCGGGTTCCGTCCCAATTCCAAAGGCTTCGGCCTTGAAGAAGTGGGCGTCAAGCTCAATGAACGGGGCATGGTCGAGATTAACGAGAAGATGCAGACCAGCGTACCGAACATTTATGCCATTGGCGACGTGACCGGCAAACTCATGCTGGCGCACGTCGGATCAGCGATGGGCATTGTCGCTGCAGAAAACATCGCGGGCGCGGAAACAATCACGCTGGATTATGAAATGTTGCCGCGCGCCACCTATTGCCAGCCGCAGATCGCATCATTCGGACTTACCGAAGCACAGGCGAAGGAACGCGGTCACAACATCAAGATCGGACGCTTCCCATTCCAGGCAAATGGCAAGGCGTTGGGACTCGGCGATTACGCAGGCTGGGTGAAGCTCGTCGTAGATGAAAAGTATGGTGAGATTTTAGGTGCACATATGATCGGCCCCGAAGTGACCGAGTTACTGCCAGAACTTACGCTCGCGCATCTGATGGAGCTGACCCCGCACGAGATCGCGCGCAACGTCCACGCACATCCATCACTGAGTGAGGTGTTGATGGAAGCGGCACATGGGGCGGATGGAAGCCCAATCCATATTTAGCGATTGGTGAGTGGAGATTAGTCAGGCCCGTGCATAGACGCGGGCCTGTTTTTTGCCCATCAACGGATATGCACGTATCCACTTTCCTCGATTGTCTCCTGACCCGCCTCTGTGAGGAACCAGTCTCGCAGCATGATAGCCGAACTCTCGGGAGGCATGTCGCCGCGCACGACGGCATACACCTCTGTCACAAGTGGATAGTCACGGCTGGCAATCGTCTCCGAAGTTGGCTGAATCCCGTCGATCCCCATTAATCTGACATTCTCATCGGGCAGCATGAACGTGGCATAGTAGTAGACCGAGTAGCCGATGCCCAGCGGGTCATCATGGATGGCGTTGATGGGACCCATCATGCCGGGGAAGATCATATCCGGCGCGTCGACCATCGGCGTGCCCTTCATCACCAGCTCTTCCATAAGCTCCTGACTTCCTGAGTTCCGATCGCGTTGATAGGCATTGATTTGGCCTGTGCCGCCCAGTTCGGACCAATCTGTGATTTTGCCTGAGTAGATGTTTCGTATCTGATCCAGCGTGAGGGAGGTGACGGGGTTGTCTTTATGCGCCAGAAAGACAAAGGCATCCAGCGCGATGGGGTGCACATCCAGGGTGATACCGGCGTTGGCGGCTTCCTCCACTTCGTCAGCGGAGGGCAGACGGGCGACCAGGATCAAGTCGGTTTTATTCTGGATCAAATTTACGTAGGCTTCATGTGTACCTGTGTGGAAGATGTTCGCGACGATCATCCCGGTTTCCGTCAGGGAGGTGGTGAGATCGGGACCGATCCCGCGTTCTGTGGAGGGAAAGAGCGATGGGCGATCCGTCCATGTGCACGCGACATTCAGAAGTTTGCAGGCCGTCAGAACCTGTAACGGGTGGGTTGAAGTCGAGCCATCCACGCGCGGATAGTTCTGCGCGATGTTCGATAGGTCAGGGGTCGGGCCGGGCGTGTACGGGTCTGAAGGCGTGACGACCACCTGAGGGCCTGTTGGCTGGCATCCCACCAATAATGACAGCAGGAGGATTGCTGCAAACTTTGAAACAGTGCGGATCATTTTCGACTCCATGATTTCAATGGCTGACAATTGGGATTATAGTCCGTTGATGAGAACCACGCATGGGGCGAAAGGAAGTCCGATGCATAGGTATGATGTAAAACATCCGAGTTCGTCTGAACCCGGATGTTCGTTTAAAAGGCAGTTATTTCTTATCTGGTTTTTATGGCTTCAATTAACGCTTGTGGATCGAGTATGACTCCGAATTCATAGTTTTTCCCATCATGTTGTATTTGGATCGTTTGGCCGGTTTCCAATGCCGTTGCCCAAAATTCCTCCGGCGTGATATCCGGCTTGACTTGTACTGCCAACGCGTACATTCCGGCTAGATAAGGAATCGACCAACTCCAGCCGCCTTGACGATAGAAGACATAATCTTCTGTTCTGGTGGGGCTGGCGGTTGTGCGGGAATCCATGGGAACCATCAGTACGTCTGATGAAAATCCATGATCGAAGAACCATTGCTGCCACCACAAACCAGGTGCATAGGATTGGAATGTGTTGGGGTCTGCCAGTGGATCTCGTCCTAATCCATGAAAGTGCAAGCCATGGGTTTCGGAAAGACTGGAACTGATGACAAAAATCCCCGCAGCTTTGGCTTCATTGACTGCTGCGCTGATCTCATCATAGCCTTTGCTCTGAGGACCCCAGCCGATCGACATTGAAAGGACGCGAATCTTACGAGTAGAAGGCAGACCTTCATTGATTTCGATAATGCGCCTTACACTCTTTGCCAGACAGGCGAAATCAACCGATTCATATGTGCCCTGACTGCACATCGCTGTAGCAATAAAGTACAAGTCGGCTTTTGGGGCAACACCTACAGTTTTTCCTACTGCTATGGATGCAACTGCGGGTCCATGCATCTGGGCATCCATCCACCCGTCGGTAATATCTTCCGCCTCCTCATATAGGACGATACGGTCTTTGTATTCAATGTGATCTACCAGCAGAGTCTGATCAATGATGGCAATACCCACTCCTTGGGCTGTAATTCCTTGATCGTGTAAGGCTCGCATTTCTAAACCTGGATCCGTGCCAATTTCCATGATCTTTTGCGAATCGAAATCAGCTGGCATCTTCTCGGATGTGGGCCATTGAGTCTTGCTGTCAAAGGCGGCGTAAATCAGGCTGTCCTTCGACGTTGACAAATCCAGTTTTGCTAGATCTGCTGAGCGCAGGTCAACTTGAAATGGATCAGTTGAAGCCGGATCAAAGGTTGGAAGTTCGGTATAGACGTTGAAACCACTGTAGTTAGCTGGCTCCGGGTGCCGAACTATACTGACCTCAGGCAAGGTGCCTGGTCCCCCGCAGGACGTAATGAAAGCCGCGATGACAAACAACGCGATCGTTCGATAGAGTTTTGACATGTGTTCCTCCCGGATGACTTATCTAGCCAGCCTGATTCACATTACTCCTTTCAGAATTGGTTTTACAAGTGCCTAAAATCACTTGAGTTTTGTGATTTGGGGAATCTATGTCTGATAAGTGAAAGTATGCCCGCGGGGAGGCTGGAAACCATTGTGCTCAAGGAGGTCAAAAGCGACGAGATTACACTTTAGGTCTGTTTTTGAGCGAAAGAACTGAGACCCTCTCCACCTTGAACGGTGTTCCCTCAACCTGCTCTTCATCAAACTCCCTTGCTGCCAGATGGCCCGCGAACACCGCCTGTGCAATGATATTCGGCGCTTCGGCATCGCCGATGATCCTTATTGAGTTGATTTTTCCTTCCTCGAGCGCAGGCTTCAAAGCATAATAGAGCGAATCGTTTGGAGTTCTATCACTCACTAACAGCACTCCATTACAGGGCAGTTCAATCTCATCTCCTGAAATTGTGTTCCTCAAACGGACACAATCATCTAGAATTTCACTCAACACATGCTGCGGACATAACTTCACGCCCAGTTTCATCAACTGATGCTGAATACGTTCCTGCTCCAGCGTGAACTGTGACCAGTATGAAACCAGCGGCGCGGGTGTGACCAGGGAAACTTGGCATCCCTGTTCTGCCAGTAGTTCAGCCAAAACTCCGCCCATGTAGTAGTGATCGTCATCGTAGATCACAAAACTCTGGAGTGGGGAAGCTTGCTTTCCTGATTTCGACAGCAAGCCATCGGACTCCAGAGTTGCGTTCATCAAATCATCCGGGCTAAACACATTTTCCAGTTCGTGACCGGGTATCGGCTTCCACAAGGTGCGGCCCACGCCATCGCGCCGCCACACTGCTCCTGTTGCGATGATGATGTTCTGCATGCCGATTTCGAGAATCTCCTCCGCTGACATTGGGCTGGACTGATACATCGCAACATTTTTCATTTTCTTGAGCTGCGTCATCCGCCAATCGAGCACGCGGCGCCATTCGTTTAGGCCCGGTAGGGCTGATTCGCGCCGCACGCGTCCGCCAAATTCTCTTTGTGCTTCCAGCAGAGTCACTTGATACCCGCGCTGACCCAGGGCGCGCGCGCACTCCAAACCTGCGGGTCCCGCGCCGATCACCATCACCTCCTTGTCGCTCTTCTTCGGCGCAATGACTTCAGGATGCCAGCCGCGCCGCCATTCCTCTCCCATAGTGGGGTTCTGCGTACAGCGGATCGGCACAAAGCGCGTGTCACCCGTCACACAGATATTGCAGCCGATGCATTCACGGATATCTTCGATGCGTCCCTCCCTGATCTTGGTCGGCAGGAACGGGTCAGCAATCGATGGACGCGCCGCGCCGATAAAGTCCATGACGCCGCGTTGAATGGCTGAGACCATCGATTCGGGCGATGTATATCTTCCTACTCCAACAACCGGTTTGGTGGTCAATTTCTTCACGAAGGAGATGTATTTTTCCTGATGCCCCTCCTTCCCAAACCGTGACGTGACCGAGTCATTGCTCCAATTGCTGATGTTCACATCCCACAGGTCGGGCAATTCGGCGAGCATCGCAACCACATCATAACCTTCGCCCTGATACGTAATACCATCTTCACCAAGTAGTTCATCCACGGCAAATCTCACAGCCACCGCGCAGGTATCGCCCACAGTCTCTTTTGTGTCTTCAATTAACTCGCGAAGGAATCGCACACGGTTTTCCAAACTTCCGCCATATTCATCTGTGCGATCGTTGTGGCGTTTCAAGATAAACTGGATTGCCGCGGTCATGCCGTGACCAGCATAGCAGTAGATAATGTCAAAGTCGGCGCGCTTCGCCCGCAGTGCGGCCTCACGATGCCACTTGCGGACGTTGCGAATGTCCTCCTTGTCCATGCGACGCGTCTGCAACGGGTCATATGAGCCGCCCAGTATGCTCATAGAGCGTGGCGCCAGCGACGGCACACGGGAATACAAATTCGGCGCGTTGAGCCCGCCGTAGGAAAGCTCGATCCCTGCCAATGCGCCATGCCTGTGCACCGCTTCGGTCATCAACTGTAAGGCCGGAATATCGCCATCATCCCAAATACGCCCCTCAATATACGGAGACAAATCACTCGAATGATGGATCTCTGTCTCTTCCGTGCATACCACACCCCAGCCTCCCTCCGCTTTCATGCCGCGCATCGCCGCCAGGCCGTGCGCCATACGGTGGCCGAATCCATTGCAGTGTGACACTTGATAAAAACGGTTGGGAGCAGTAACCGGTCTGATGCGAACCGGTTCAAAGAGAATATCGAACGGGCTGGTCATGTTGACATCCTTTCTGTTTCAAGAATACCATTCCACGACTCAGCCCGTCAAATAGTTGCTTCCGCGTTCCCGAAAAACATTGGGACGATGTGAGCGGAGGGATTGAGTGTAAGTCGAAGTCCCGTAGTCGAAGCGCATGTATAGTGTTTTAGTGTCCTTCGACTGCGTGGCGCTCAGGACGGGGCTAAAATTTTTGGGATGACTTCCAGCATCTCACTTCGCACCTGACGAAAAACCTGCTTGCGCTCCTCGAGCGTTCCCTCTGCTTTGGCCGGATCTACAAACCCGTGATGGATGCGTTTCCCCGCCTTCCCGGGCCAGACCGGGCATTCATCCGCGGCCGAATCGCAAACTGTTACTACCAGATCAAAATCTTTCGTGAGCAAATCGTCAATGTGTTTTGATTGCCCTGCGTGTGAGATCCCAATTTCGTTCAAGGCTTCAATCGCCATCTCATGGACATACCCTGCCGGTTTTGTCCCCGCAGAATAGGCTTTGCACTCCGGATAGCGCGCGTTGACAATCGCCTCTGCCATTTGCGATCGGCAGGAGTTGCCAGTGCAGAGGAATAAAACTGTTCGTTTGGACATGATGTATGTAGCTACGTATACAGGCAAGCATTCAACACGTGTTTACGAGTCTACCTGTATCCTTGTCTACTTCCTCCCTCACCCAAACCTCCCTGTCACATAATCCTCCGTCCGTTTTTCTTTCGGAGCAGTGAACAATGACCGGCCTTCACCATATTCGACCAGCTCACCCTGCAAAAAGAACGCCGCATAATCAGCCGTGCGGCCCGCTTGCTGCACGGAGTGAGGGACTAAGACAATCGTGTATTCCTTTTTGAGTTCCTGCAATGCCGCCTCTACCTTGCCAGTGGAGATGGGATCGAGCCCGGAGGTCGGCTCATCCAGCAGGATAATCTCGGGCTGCAGGGCCAGCGAGCGCGCCAGGCATAACCTTTGTTGTTGCCCGCCGGAGAGGGCGGCGGCCGGATCCTCCAGCCGGTCCTTGACCTCCTCCCAAATGGCAGCCAGCTTGAGACTCCGCTCGACAGCTTCATCCAGTTTGGCGCGCCGCTTTTCACCAGCGAGTTCCAACCCATAGGTCAGATTTTCACGGATGCTCAACGGCAGGGTGACCGGCCGTGCAAACACCATGCCTACTTTGCGCCGCAAGGCAATGACGTCGGTGCTGGGATCAAGAACATTTTCCCCGTCGATGAGGATTCGGCCGGTTGCGACTTTGACTTCTGTGAGGTCATTGAGGCGATTCAGACAGCGCAATAACGTGGACTTGCCGCCGCCCGCCGGCCCAAACAGCACAGTGATTGCATTCTCTGGAATATTCAAATTGACGTCCCGCAGGGACTCGGTGCCATCGGAATATTGGAGGGAAAGTTTCTCGATGATGATTTTGTCTACCATTGTCGTTTGGACCTTGCGCGGGAACGAATCACTGTGGCAATCAGGTTCATGGTCAGCACAAACGCCAGCAGTACAAGCGCGGTGCCATATTGGATCTGGATGGGCATTTCAGGGACCTGTGTGGAGATAACGAAGAGGTGATAAGGTAATGCCATCGTCGCATCGAACGGCGAACCGGGCAATCGCGGCAGGAAGAAGGCCGCGCCGGTAAACAGGATGGGCGCGGTCTCACCGGCGGCGCGTTCGAGGCCAAGAATCACGCCGGTGAGGATGCCAGGCAGGGCTTCCTTCAAGACGATGCGGCGAATGGTCTGCCAGCGGGTTGCGCCGAGCGAGATGCTCACGGTACGAAAGGCTTGTGGCACCGCCCGTAACGATTCTTCTGCGGTGCTGATGATGACAGGCAGCGTCATGATGGAGAGGGTCAGTGACGCTGCCAGGATAGATGTGCCGAAGTTCAAAAAGAGTACAAACAAGCCCAGCCCAAACAACCCATACACAACCGAGGGGATGCCTGCCAGATTGATAATGGCGATGCGGATCGTACGCGTAAGAGGTGTATCCGCGGCGTACTCCGAGAGGTAAATTGCAGCGGCAATGCCAAGGGGCACAGAGAAGACGGCAGTGCCGAGTGTCAGATATAACGTACCAATAATGGCCGGCAAAATCCCGCCGGCGCGCATGCCGTCATGCGGAAAGCCGGAGAGGAATTCCCATGAAATGGCAGGCAGGCCCTGAATGAAGATGTAGACGACCACAGCAACAATAGGAAGGACTGTGGCAATTGCCATCAATGTGATGCCCGCGAAGCCAAGGCGTTGCACAAGATGACGGTTAATGGTGGAGGTGCGCTTCATTAGTTTATGACAAAATTCTTTCCGCGCGTTTCTTCGCGCGAAATACAACAGAAGATGCCGCAATGTTGACACCCAACGAAATCAAAAACAGGACCATGCCGATGAAAAACAATACGTGGTAATGTGTGCTGCCATTGGCAACCTCGCCCATCTCCGCCGCAATCGTGGCGGTCATGGTGCGGACAGGTGAAAACAGGCTGCCCAATTTCAATGCCAGCACTGGCGCATTGCCGGTAACCATCATGACGGTCATCGTCTCACCGATGGCGCGTCCAATGCCCAGCATAACGGCAGTGAGCACGCCGGAGCGCGCGGCCGGCAGTGTCACACGCCAGATCGTCTGCCAGCGCGTGGCGCCCAACGCCCACGCGCCTTCACGATAGGCCCGTGGTACGGCATCCAGCGCATCCTCTGCAACCGACACCACAGTGGGGACTGCAATCCCGCCCAAAAGCAGCGATCCGGTCAGGGCGGTCAGACCTGTTGGAAGGTCCAGAAAGACGCGTAGGAAAGGCGAGAGGACCAGGATTCCCAGAAATCCCAATACGACAGAAGGGAGTCCTCCAAGCAATTCCACCAGCGGTTTGAGGATTTCACGCACCCAGCGCGGCGCAATCTCTGAGATGAATACTGCGGTCCCAATCCCAAAGGGAACGGCTACCAGCGTTGCACCCAGCGTGACGATCAGTGAGCCGGTAATGAGCGGCAAAATACCGAAATAACCTTCAATCGGATACCAGCGTGGGTTGAGGAGCGAGCCGGCCTCCACTTCGCCAAGCGTAGGCAAGCCTTCGCGCATCAGGAAGAAAAATATCAGCGCCACGAAGAGGATGGCGGAATAACCACTCGCTCGAATCGCGCGGGTAATGATAAATTCAGGCCAGTTTAACGATTTTTCCATTCAAGTTCTCCGCCTCTACCTTAGGGAGATGGACTAAGGGGGATGGCTGGCACAAAACCTAATTCAACAACGATCTCTTGCGCTTCATCCGATAAGATCCATTCGAGATATTCCTTGAGGACGCCCGTGGCTTCACCATCGGTATACATATAAAGGTCACGCGCAATCGGATAACTCTTATCGTTCACGGTTGGAATGGAAGGCAAAACATAAGGCGCGCCGGCCTCTTCTGCAATCGCAATCATCTCCAAATCAGCGGGCACATAACCCAACCCATCATATCCAATGGCATTCGGGTTTTGCCGCACCTCCGCGATGATGCCTTCAGAGGAAGGCAGCAACAACGTGTCCATCGAGAAAAGTGTCTTATCCTCACTGTTCCCCAGACGCAAAACAGTTTCGAGAAAATACACATGTGTGCCGGAATTGGTCTCGCGTGAGAGCCGCACGATCGGTCGGTCATCTCCGCCCACTTCCTGCCAGTTGTTGATCTTGCCGCTGTAGATGTCTGAAATCTGTTGCAGCGTTAACTCATGGACGGCGTTTTCCGGATGCACGATCACGGCAATCGCATCACGCGCAATGATATGCTCAACCGGTTCGACTCCATTGGCTTGCGCTTCGTCGATCTCTTCCTGTTTGATCTTGCGCGATGCGTTGGCGATATCCACAGTCTTGTTGATGAGTGCCGCGATGCCTGTGCCAGACCCTCCGCCCGTGACAGAAATACGGACATCTGGATGTTCACTTTGATATCTCTCTGCCCACGCCAGCGCGAGATTCACGATCGTGTCTGAGCCTTTGTTTTCAATGTACTTGGCCTGGGAATCAGATGCGGTCTCCGAAGATGAATCGGGACCGCATGAGGTGAGTGAGAGCAGGGAAAGAGAGAAAAGCAGTATGATTGAAATGATCCTCTTCATTGCTGCGAATTATAGTCGAAAAGGATAATGGAAATGAGGGACTCGCATCCGACTCACCCGGTACTGATCCTGTTTCGATGATCCGTGGCCTCAAAAAGGACTCTTTCACCTCAGATCTTTAATTTTGCCTTCTGATAAAATCAACTCATGACCACTTCGCATTCCACCTTTTCTGTCAAAAACCTGGATTTCTACTATGGGCCATCCAAAGCGCTTGCAGATATCAACATCGAGATCGAACCACGCAAGGTGACTGCCCTGATCGGGCCGTCCGGATGTGGCAAATCCACGTTCCTGCGTTGTCTGAACCGTATGAACGACACGATCGCCGGCACCCGCCTGGAGGGAAAGGTCCTGCTGGATGGCGAGGATATTTATGGGCCAGGAATGGATGTAGTTACACTCAGGCAGAGGGTGGGCATGGTCTTTCAGAAGCCCAATCCTTTTCCCCAGTCCATTTATGACAACGTGGCATTCGGTCCGCGCGTGCTGGGGATGGTGACGGGTAAAAGTCAGCTGGATGAACTGGTGGAAAGCAGCCTGCGCCGTGCGGTGTTATGGGACGATGTGAAGGACATCTTGAGAGAAAGCGCACTGGGGCTGGCGCTGGGGCAACAGCAGAGATTGTGCATCGCCCGCGTGATCGCGGTGCAACCCGAAGTGATCCTGATGGACGAGTCCACCTCCGCGCTGGACCCCATCGCCACCTTGCGGGTGGAGGAATTGATCGCGGTCCTGAAGCAGGAATACACCATTGTCATTGTCACACATAACATGCAGCAGGCGGCGCGGGTTTCAGATTACACCGGTCTGTTCTGGCTGGGCGAATTGGTGGAGTTCTCTCCGACCCAGGATATGTTCACGAGACCCAAACAGGAACTGACTGAAAACTATATTACGGGGAGGATGGGATAACTTGCCAAGCTCAAGCCGCCGTCCCCGGCGGCGTTTTCAGGTAAGTTCTGTGCTGAGAACGGCGGATGAAATAAAAACCCGCTGACATCAATCAGCGGATTTTTTATCAGTTCCCTTTTTTCTGTTGTTTCCAAAACTCATCATCTGTAGATTTTATCTCAGCCATTTCACCGGTGGCGATAAAAATCGTCCTTTCGCAGATGTTGGTCACGCGGTCAGCGAAACGCTCCAGGTTATGAGCCACCCATAGGAGCCAGTTGGCGCGCTCAATGGTGGTGGGGTCTTGAATGACGAAGGTCATCAATTCGCGGTAGACCTGATTATATAAAGCATCCACTTCATCGTCTTCGACGGGTAGCGCCTTGGCTGCCTCCACGTCTTCGTTGACAAAGGCTGTCAGGGAACGATGCAGCATGTCGGCGCCTTTTTGAGCCATTCGGGGCACATCGATCAAGGGCTTGAGCAGAGGTGCGTCGCCCATCCGGATATTAATGTTGGCGATGCCTTTGGCGTAGTCGCCCATACGTTCCAGTTCGGAGATGATTTCCAGGGTTGAAGCCAAAATCCGAAGGTCGCGTGCCATCGGTTGCTGGGTGGCAATCAAAACCATTAATTTATTTTCGATCTCAAAGCGCTTTTTGTTAATCTCCTGGTCCTCTGCAAAGATTTTCTCCGACGCTTTGATATCGCGCTTTTTGAGAGCATCCACCGAGTCCAGGAGTGCCTGCTCCACCATACTGCCAAGCACAAGCACCTCATCTTTTACCTGCTGGATTTCGCTTTCAAATGTTTTACGAAGCATAATTCCTCAGCTTTTCCTGTTGCCGTATTATATCGCCAAAATCTATCCAAATCGGCCAGTGACATAGTCTTCGGTGCGCTTGTCTTTTGGATTCGTGAAGATCATTTTTGTATCATCGAACTCGATTACAGTCCCACAACGCAGCACGCGATCCGCTAACATCATCATGGCGGTATAGTCGGAGGCGCGGGCGGCCTGTTGCATGTTGTGAGTCACAATCACAATGGTGTACTGCTTTTTGAGTTCCTGCATCAACTCTTCGATCTTGAGTGTAGCAATTGGGTCCAGGGCAGAAGCGGGTTCGTCCATCAAAATGACTTCCGGTTTGATCGAAATGGCACGCGCAATGCACAGACGCTGTTGTTGTCCGCCGGAAATGGATAAGCCAGATTGATGTATTTTGTCCTTTACCTCATCCCAGAGCGCGGCCTGGCGCAGGGAGTTTTCCACCAGTTCATCCATGTTCCCTTTGTAACCATGAATGCGGGCGGTCCAGGCGATGTTTTCGTAGATGCTCTTCGGGAAAGGGTTGGGTTTCTGGAACACCATTCCGATGCGGTAGCGGACTTCCACAGGATCGACCTCTTTGGCATAAATGTCCTGTCCGTCGAAGGTCACTGTGCCTTTGATAGATGTGCCGGCAAAGAGTTCGTTCATGCGGTTGAATGCACGCAATAAGGTGGATTTGCCGCAGCCGGAGGGCCCAATAATGGCTGTGATGGCGTTTCTTTCAACCTTCATATTGACGCCCGTGACGGCTTTGAAACTGCCGTAAAAAATATCGAGATCATGGGTCTCAATAACGTATTTTTGATCAGAGTTATTATTCATGGTCATGCCTAGAATCTCCTGCTGAAGCGATTGCGTAGTAGAACTGCGGAGGCGTTCAAGCTCAGCAGCAAAACCAGAAGCACCAGGATGGACGCCGCAGCCAGGCTTCGAAATTCATCCTGCGGACGGGAGGTCCATTGGTAGATTTGAATGGGCAGCGTTGTAAATTTTGAAAATGGCGATGAAGGGTCAAAGCTAATGGCAGTGGATGCACCCACCACAACCAGCGGCGCGGTTTCACCAATGGCGCGTGAGATGGCAAGGATCGTTCCGGTCAGAATGCCCGGCATGGCAGTCGGCAGCACATGCGACCAGACCGTCTGCCATTTGGTCGCGCCGACACCATAGCTGGCATTACGAAGCGAGCGTGGCACGGCACGGATGGCTTCCTGGGCGTTGATGATGATGATCGGAAGCACGAGCAGGCCCAGGGTGAGTCCGGCCGAGAGAACGGTTCTACCGTTTTCCGAAGTTAAGTTCACGATCCCAAACATCTTGCCACTCGTGAACGGTTCAAGCGTCCGAACGAAAATTGCCAGCCCCAGAATGCCATACACCATGGACGGCACGCCTGCCAGGTTGTTGATGTTGGTCTGGATAATTCGATTGAGCCAGTTATCTGCAGCGTATTCTTCCAGATAGATGGCGGCTCCCACACCAATAGGGAAGGCCAGCAGGATTGTGAACAGGATCGTCCACAACGAACCAAGAATGGCGGTGCGAACGCCTGCTGTGAACGGTTCACTGGTCTGTGGGCGGGTGACAAAGTCCGTGTTAAGCCAGGAAACAAAATCCAGTTCTGCTCCTGGGTGATCCTGTGCAACCGCGGCACGGATCTGGTCCGCCTGCGTCAGGGATGGCCACAAATTCCACACTTCCACGACTTGTGGTCGGACGATCCTTTCGACGACCAGTTGGTAAACTTCTTCACGTGATCTGTCGGCAAAGGATTTTTCGTTATCCAATTTGTTGTATGCGCCGCTCGAAAGAGTGGATTGGAGAAGAGTCACCAATTGCTCCTTGCTTTGATCTTCAACGGATGTTCCATCCACGGAAAGTGTATCGGGATCCACCCTGGCTTCATAAGCGACATACCCAAAGGCGCTATCAATGACGTTGAGCATGAGCGCGATCAACGCAATGATCCCAACAATGGTTGAGGCTTGAAAGAGCACATGCCAGATTACGCCCTTGCGGTTGCGCGCCTCGAGATTATTGGCAAACCCCTGGACGATTGCTTTTTCTTTCATTCATACACCTCACGGAACCGGCGCACAATTGCCTGGCTGATGATGTTGAGAACGAGCGTAACGAGGAACAGGAACAAACCCAGCGCGAAAATGCTGTTGTAATCTATCGAGTCATAGCTGAGATCGCCGCCCGAAATTCTTACGATGTGCCCGGTAATAGTTTCCGCGCCGACAAATGGACTGAAGGTGAAATTGGGTCCTGCACCGGCGGCAACTGCCACGATCATGGTCTCACCGATGGCACGCGAGACCCCGACAATAATGGCAGCGGCTATGCCGGAGAGGGCCGCTGGAACCACGATCTGCAACGCGACCTCCAGTTTGGTCCCGCCCACGCCATAGGCGGCCTCCCGTAAAGAGCGGGGAACCGCACTCAAGGCATCTTCGGTCATCGAAGTAATGAGCGGCAGGATGAGGATCCCCATTACCAAACCGGCTGAGCCTGTATTGTAGATTTGAACAACGTTCCTGCCGAAAATCTCGCGCAGGAGAGGGGTCATAAAAGTGAGAGCGAAGTACCCATAAACGATTGTGGGAATCCCGGCCAGAACTTCCAGGATTGGCTTCAAGGTATTACGAACTCTGGGACTTGCGTATTCGCTCAGATAAATTGCCACACTGATGCCCAATGGGATGGCGATTGCCATGGCAATAAGCGTGGTCATCAAGGTTGCATTGAACAAAGGCCAGATACCAAATTTACCGATATGGGGTTTCCATTCTGTGGTAGTTATAGTAGCAAGAAGATTCACCTCCGGCATCTGGAAAAAAAGCAGAGCTTCCTTGCCAAGTTCATACACGATCCCGAGAGTTGTAAATATCGAGAAAAAACCGCTGAAGAATAACAAGGCCTGTATAATCGTTTCACCCCAACGCGGTTTACGTCGCAGATTAATTGTAGATGCTTTCTTTTCCACATTTTTCAATGTCAGTTCAGCCATGAAAGCACCTCCTTTCAAAAAACCTTTTTACAGCAAATTACCTTCCTTCTCCAATCGGAGAAGGAAGGTTCTACTTTACCTGGAAAAAGTGACAGTCACTTTTTTGCAGGTCTTATTACAAATCACGCGAAGTGACTGTCACCTGTTCTTACAAACCTAACGCAGAATTCCAGGCGTCAAGGTTTTCCTGAGCCTTGCCTTCGCTGACAGGGAAGTAACCGACATCCAGGATTTCATCCACAACGTTGGTGATGTAGAAGTAGATGAAGGAGGATACCTGCGGCTTTTCCTGCATGATCTCAGTACTCGAATAGATGAACAACGGGCGGGAGATAGGATACTCACCGGATTCAGCCGTTTCTGCATTCGGCTCGGTGCCATTTACCGACAGAGGCTTCAGCGAGCCCTGGTTTTCCTGATAGTAAGCATAGCCAAAGTACCCGATGGCATAAGGGGAGCCCTGAACACCTTGAACCAATACGTTGTCATCTTCGGAGAACTGGGTGCCAGCGGATTCGAGGATGGCAGCCTGACCAGCATCGGCATCATCGCCATTGGCAGGCGCCATTACGGCTTCCACGAAGTAGTCGAAAGTGCCAGAGTCAGTGCCGGGGCTGAAGCGCAGGATCGGTTCGTTCGGCCACTCAGGGCGAACGTCGGACCAATTGGTCGCAGTTGAGAAGATTTGAGCCAGTTCTTCGAGTGTGACATCGGTGACGAAATCATTTTCTGCACTAACGGTCACAGCTAATGCGTCGATACCAACCTGAAATTCAGTTACAGTGCGACCAATCCCTTTGCAGGATTCCACTTCGCTGTCTTTCATCTTGCGAGATGAGTTGGCAATATCTGTTTCACCGGCTACGCAGAAGCGCTCAATGCCCGCGCCCGAACCAATCGAATCCACTGTAAGGTTGCCGGAAAAACCTTCTTCTTCAAAACGCTGTTTCATGCGCTCCGTGAGAGGGAAGACGGTGGAAGACCCGGCGGTGATGATGTCGCCGGAAACGGCGTCAGGCGCATACATGGCCAGCGGGTCCTCGGCGGGAGCCGTGGTCGGTTCTGCAGGGGCCGCGGTTGGCTCTGCCGGAGCGGAAGTCGGCTCAACGACAGGTGCTTCCGTCGTAGTTGCCCCACCACACGCGGCGAGCAAAAGGCTCATCGCCACAAAAACAAACATTAATGAACGAACAGTTTTGGTCATTTCTACTTTTCTCCTAAGTTTTTTATACTTTGAAATCTTATCAAGGGGTTTTTAAGGTCAAGAGAAGAATGGGTTAACATCTTGTTAAAGATAATTCTGAAATCAAGAGGACGACTCTTGTAATGACGACAGCAAGCTGTCTGACTCCAGAGTTAAAGATGATTGCCCGCCATCACGCTGAACATGGCGGGCAAAGTCCTACACAGGAGACTTCTAAAAAGAAGAGAAAACTTGATCTCTACGAAACCAGGTTCACCTTTTCCTTCGATTCGAGCAGTGCAGTTTCATGAGGGGCTTCGTCCCATTGCCAGGTATTGAGATCCGTCAGGGCGCGATAGGCCGTGAGATCGAGTTGCAGAGGTGTGACCGAAACAAAGCCTTCTGCCAGGGCACCCACATCGGTGCCGCGTTCCGGGACGCCCGTAGGCGCATCACCGCCGATCCAGTAATAGAATTTATTGCGCGGGTCGGTGCGTTCATCCAGACGGCTATGGTAGACGCGCAGTCCCTGGCGGGTGAGGACGATACCGCGAATCTTCTCGTCGGGGAGAAAAGGAACATTGACATTGAGCAGGACCTCGTGCGCGAGACCGTTCTCGATCACCTGCCGAACGATCTTAGTCGCCGCGCGGGCCGCGGGGCCGAAGTCAATTTCTCCGAGATGTCCATCCACAGTTTCAAGCGAGATCGCGACACCCGGCACGCCTGCGATCACGGCCTCCATTGCAGCCGTGACTGTTCCAGAGTAAGTGACATCATGCCCAAGATTGGCTCCCGCGTTGATGCCAGAAACCACGAAATCAACCGGCTCTTTGAAGAAGCCAAGCGTGGCGAGCGCCACACAATCGGAGGGCGCGCCATCACTGGCGAATGCCTGCATGCCGCCCGCAAGCCGGATTTCCTTGACGCGCAACGCACGGTCCAGGGTTTTGACGTGCCCACCTCCTGACCAATTTCGGTCTGGCGCGAGCACCGAGACTTTTCCCAACTTGCGCATTTCCTGGACCAGCGCCAACAGGCCCGGCGCCAATACACCGTCATCGTTTGTTACCAGAATATGTTTTTCCATGCCTACTTGCCTTTGTTCAAATCGTTACGACGTTTTTGCATGGTATCCACAGCAAAAACCGCAATCAGGCTAAGAATCATGATTGAGAGAGTGATTGTTTCCATAATAATCTCCTGATAGTGCGATCAAAAACATCATTCAAAAGAACGATGAGTATCGTTTCCATGATTTGACACCTTGTATTATGTGGCATTGGCAAGGCGTGTGAACGCGCTGCCAACATAATTTGCTGCCCAGCTCCCAAGGATTTGAGTAGGACTTAACTGTCTTCCTTTGCGCACGCGCGTAAGTCCATTTTGAATAGCAACAGCAAAATCTTCTGCGGTATGACCGGGAAATTCGGTCGCGCCCAAGCCAATAGCGTTTAGCACATGAGCGTCACTGCTGCCTGTTTGAGCAACCTCGGCGCGTTCCGCCAGGACCTTTGCGTATTTGTTGCTCGTTTGGTCCAACACTGTGGCATTATAGGTTTCAATTCCAAGCAGGACCCGGGAGGCATCTGGATGGCGCAAGGCCGTGACGATCGAAAGTCCACTTAGACTTTTCATGCCAAATCCTGTAGCTGTAGGATGTGGAACAACACACATCCCGCCTAATTCGCCTATTCTTAGAACAGTATCAATCAAAGGGAGTCCAGGTTTCACCTTTTTCTGAATATAAAATGCCAGCAGGTCGCCTTCCGCTGTAGTAATCTCAATGCCGGGAATGACCTCCAAACCATAGGTGGGAGCCAGTTCAACTGCCTTGAGCGCGCCTTCGATTTCATCATGGTCGGTGATGGCGATCACGTCCAGCCCGATCTGTCTGGCGCGTGTCAATACCGCGGGAATGGAGGCCGTCCCATCGTAGCTGTAAATCGTATGGATGTGTAAATCAGCAAGTCCCATGAGTTCTCCTTTCATACCCCACAAAGTGTAACAAGCACTATTTAAGGATGTATCAAGAATGGTTTAAGGGTTGGTTAACAATGCATCGTCCCGAAGGTTTTGGAGATCTGAAAAGGTGATTCAGAGAAACCTTCGGGACGTTTTAACCCATTTTTCGCCTTTAAAGTTCACAAGAGCCAGGGAGGAGACCTGGCTCTTGTGAAGAGGAGAGTGTTTCGGTGCTTCGTTGGAACGCTTACGGCTTAGGCTTTGTAACCATTACCTGCTGGCACAGGTAGGCACGCCGCTCCTGCCCTGGGTCCATAGCGGACACAACTAGCCAACCAAACACCATCAAAAGGAGGAGAATATCCACGCCCCTAGGATAGCACGGAACCTTGAATCCGCGTTTTGCAGACTATTAACAACGGCATAACAAATATGAAAACACTGGGCAGGTCATTTACACAGCCTTAACACGCCCTTTTTTTGCTGTTAATTTCCATGTGTTAACTTTATAGGACAAGAGAGGTGTCGCCATGACCCGCACAGAACTCGATCAAAAAATCCATTTTGCCAAGGACCAGATCCTGTTATTGGGGAGCATGGTCGAAGATGCGATGTACCGCTCTGTGAGGGCGCTCAAGGATCATGACCTGGACGCCTCCCAGGCAATTTTGGAAAATGACCAGGCCATCAACCGCAAACGCTTCGAAATTGAAGGCGTGGTAATATCAAGCATTGCCAGGCAGCAACCGATGGCGCGTGACCTGCGCCTGTTTGCCTCCGTCCTTGACCTATGCGCCGAATTGGAACGCATCGGAGACTATGCCAAGGGTATTGCCGTCATCAATCTGCGTTCTGGCGGCTTGAGCCTTCCCAAAATATTGAATGACATTTATTATATGTCCGAGAAGGCGCTCAATATGTTCCACCGCGCGTTGACCGCCTTTATTCAGGAGGATGCTGGAGTTGCGCGGGGCATCGCGGAGGAGGATGATATCATCGATGCCTTATATGAGCAGATCTACATCGAAGTCATTGACCTGGTGACAGATAACCCCATGAACATGGAGCGTGGAAATTATGTGTTGTGGGTGGCTCATAATCTTGAACGTATGGCAGATCGTGTGACCAATGTCTGCGAGCGTGCTGTGTATATCGCAACTGGAGAACTTGGTGAGATAACCGATACACTTGGGCATCATGTGAGACACTAAGTGAAGAAAGAAACATGCAGAAGATCGCCGCCATAGATACAGGCTCCAACGCCATTCGCCTGATCGTTGGGGAGATCAAGGACAACGGGCATGTCGAACCTGTTGAAAACATCCGCCTGCCTGTCCGGTTGGGGAAGGATGCATTTACCACGGGGTTCCTGCGGGAGGAGACCATTCAACAGGGTGTGGATGCCTTTTTGCACTTTCGCCGGGTAGCCGATGATTTTGGCGTTAATAAGATTCGCGCCATTGCGACCAGCGCCCTGCGCGAAGCCTCCAACAGCCACATTTTGCTGGACCGTATTCAACAGACCAGCAGCATCGAAATTGAGATCATCAGCGGTGAGGAGGAGGCGCGCCTGATTCATCTGGCGGTGGAAAACGCCCTGGAATTGGGAAACAAGCGCGCAATACTGATTGATATCGGGGGTGGCAGTGTGGAAGTAACCATCTCTGAAAATAAGAAAATTATCTCCACCGAAAGTTACAACATGGGGACGGTGCGACTCCTGAAAAAACTGAACGGTGAGGAAAAACAGACCGCCTCAAAACGACCCTTTAGCCTGCTCGTCCGCGAATATGTCGAAGCCGCCCGCCGGCGCATCGACCGCGAGATCGGCGACGAAAAGATTCATCTCTGCATCGGCACGGGTGGAAATGTGGAAGAGATGGGCAAACTCCGCCAGCGTCTGTTCAAGAAATCGAGCGATAACGTCATTACGCTCAGCGAACTTCAAGACCTGATTGAAGAGTTGAGTGGGATGAGTGTGAGGGAGCGCATCCGTAAACTCGATCTGAAGCCTGACCGTGCCGACGTCATTTTGCCTGCCGCCGTGGTATTGCAGCTCATTGCCAACGAGGCCAGGGTTAAGGAGATTCGGATCCCGAATGTTGGTTTGAAGGATGGCATTCTGATCGAAATGGCGGAGGAACTGGCGCGTGACCCCAAACCCCGCCTGTTGAGAATGGAACAAGTCTGGGAAGCGTCCGTCCGCCTGGGTGACAAATACCAGTTGGATATGGAACATGCCGCCCTCATCTCCAAACTGGCCGGGCAGTTGTTCGATCAGGCCAAAGACCTGCACAAACTGGATGATGGATATAAACTGCTCTTACAGGTAGGTTCGCTCCTGCATGACATTGGACACTTTGTCAATCCCATTGAGCATGATAAACACGGCTATTACATCCTCAAACATAACCCGTTGATCGGGTTGAACGAGCACCAGCAGGAGATCGTTGCTAATCTGGTCCGATACCATCGCCGAGACTTCCCTTCGCTGGAGGACACAAACTTCAAGGCCCTGCCACAAAAAGATCGTTTAATCGTGACCAAACTCTCCGCGCTGCTGCGCCTGGCAGATGTTATGGATATGAGTCACAGCGGGCGCGTGGCCAGGGTGGAACTGGTCGAAAATAAAAAGAGCTGGAGGCTGGCCCTGTCTGGGAAGGGCAACCTGATGCTGGAAAAGTGGGGCCTGAACAAACGGCGCTCTCTCTTTGAGGAGATCTTTGGCGTGAAACTTGAGATCGTGGATGCATAATCATGAAAACGAATGAAGATGTAATGATCGCGGCGCTGGATGAGCGCTGGAATAAATATCGCGAGCAACTCAGGATCTGCAAACGCGAGTTCTCCGAAGAGGCGGTGCACGATCTGCGCGTGGCCACCCGCCGGTTGCTGGCAGTCATGGATATTCTCCGCGCGCTGGATCCACATCCACGCGTGCAGAAGGCGCGGCGGGCGCTTAAGAATCAACTGGATTCGCTGGACGATCTGCGCGATACGCAGGTAATGCTGGTGGATGTTTCCGAGTCGATGGCCGACCTCCCGGATCTGAAATCTTTTGAGGAATATTTGCTGGCTCGTGAAAAGAAATTATTGCGCAAGGCGCGCAGAGAGATCCAAGATATACAACTCTCCGAGTTGAAAAGGCGCATCGAGAAGAGCCGCGCCTCGCTGGAAGAAAATGCCAAAGGGAGTGATTGGACGGCGCGCCTGCTTTCAGTGGTGGATCAGGCGTATACGAGGGCCATGCAGGCATTCGGTCAGATCGAGGCGTCGCAGCCTGCCTCTATTCACCGGTTCCGCGTCGCGTTCAAGAAGTTCCGGTACATGGTCGAGATCGTGAATCCAGCCCTGCAGGATTATCCCGCAGGACAGCTCAAGCAAATGCATGATTATCAAAGCCGGATGGGGGATGTGCAGGATGCGGAGGTGTTCCTGGGGGCGCTGGCGGAGTTTGTCGAGCACATGGAAGACTCATCCGTGCCTGCCCCGGTGAGAGAGTCGTTTGAAAATCATCGCGCCGAAATGATAGCCAAATTTATGGAGGGGAAGGAAGAGATTCAGCTATTCTGGCGCGCCGCGCCGGAGCAAGATTTACCCTGGGAGAAGAACAATGAACCTGTATTTCATCCGTCACGCAATCGCAGTGGAGGCGGGAACGCCCGAATACGAAAACGACAGCCTGCGCCCACTGACCGACAAGGGAAAAAAGAAAATGCAGAAGATCGCACGGGGATTGAAGGAACTGGACGCGGAAATTGACCTGATCATCAGCAGTCCCTATGCCCGCGCGGTGGGGACCACGAAGATCCTGCGAAAGGCATTTGACCTGAACGAGGAAGACATTGTTGAAACCGAGCATCTTTCGCCGGTTGGATACAGTGATCAGTTGATCGATCTGATTAACGAGAAATATGCCGATATAGAAAACATTGCGCTTGTGGGGCATGAACCATCCCTCAGCAATCTGGTTTCCATCCTGGTGACGGGTGACCCGAATCTGGCGCTCACCTTGAAGAAGGGTGGTATTTGCCGGCTGGCGGTGGATACTTTACAATATGGGCGTTGCGCCACACTGGAGTGGTTGCTCTCCCCATCACAGTTGGCAGAATTTAGTGAATAGCATTCCAGCGTGCTGAGTGCAGGTGAGCGCGGACGACACTATCTCCTGCGCCTACGGGTGCCAGTGCAGGTGCAATAACGGATACAATACATCCTTATGACCTCCTCTGAATCATCCCCTCCTAATCTCTTCGATTATTCGCTCTACATCAACCGTGAGTTGAGCCTGCTTGAATTTCAGCGGCGCGTGCTGGACGAGGCCCTGGATGAGAGCAACCCGTTGCTCGAACGTGTGAAGTTCCTGGCGATCTTTGGCTCGAACATGGATGAGTTCTTCATGGTGCGAGTCTCGAACTTACGCCGAAAGGTCGAAGCCAATGTCGTGGATTTATCCATCGACGGCATGACGCCCCGTGAATTGCTGGCCGCCACCCGCAAGCTATCGCTCGAGTTGGACGATATTGCCAATCGCTGCCTGCATCGTAAGTTGCTGCCCAATCTCGAAAAGGCCGGAATTCACCTGCTGGATTACGAAAAACTGAGCAAGCCTCAAAAAGAAAAAGCGGATGCCTATTTTCAGGAAGTGATCCATCCGGTGCTGACGCCGCTGGCGCTGGATTTGGGCCATCCCTTTCCACACATTTCGAACCTTAGTTTGAATCTGGCTATTGTTATTCACGACCCCAAGGGGCATGAAAAGATCGCACGCCTCAAAGTGCCGGGGACGTTACCGCGGCTGGTGCCGATCAAACGTTCATCCGGTGCCACGCGCAAGGATGGGACCATTGCGTTTCATCATTATTTTGTCTGGCTGGAGCAGCTGATCGCCGCGAATGTGGGTCTGCTGTTCCCCGGCATGGAAATAAAGTCTGTGCATCCTTTCCGGATCGTTCGGGATGCGGATATTGAGATCCAGGAGCTCGAAGCGGATGACCTGCTCGAATCCATGCAGATGAGCATTCGCAAACGTAAATTTGGTTCCGTGGCCCAGGTGGGCATCTATGAAGATATGCCGGCTCATATCCGTGACCTTCTCATAGATAATCTGGAGATCAATTCCAGTGATTTGTTCATCCAGCGCAAGCCCCTGGGACTGGCCGATCTCTGGCAGGTGTATAACACTGTGGAACGGCACGATTTGAAATTCCCGCCATATCAGCCGCATGTCCCCAAGGTCTTCAAGAGACTCCAAACTTCAGAGGACATTTTTGAAGCCATTCGGCAGGATAACATCTTACTGCACCATCCCTACGACTCATTTGACCCGGTCATTGATTTTCTCAATGTCGCGGCGCGTGACCCAAACGTGCTGGCCATCAAGCAAACCCTTTACCGCGTCGGACACAATTCGCCCGTTGTGGATGCGCTGCTCCAGGCCCGGGAACGCGATAAACAGGTGGCGGTGCTTTTGGAGCTGAAGGCGCGCTTCGATGAGGAAAGCAACATTGGCTGGGCGCGCAAACTGGAGGAAGCGGGGGTACATGTAGTCTATGGGCTGATGGGCCTGAAAACTCATTCCAAGATCTGCCTGGTTGTCCGCCAGGAGGGCGAACGGATTCGACGCTATGTGCATCTGGCAACCGGCAACTACAATCACCTCACCTCCGGCCAATATGAAGATATTGGCATGTTCACCAGCGACGAAGCCATCGGGGCTGATGCAACAGATGTCTTTAACTACATCACGGGGTATTCCACGCAAAGTGACTATCGTAAATTGCTGGTGGCGCCCGTCAATCTGCGCAAGAGGATTGAGGCCCTGATCGAAAGGGAGATGGAGCACGCCAAAAAAGGGAACCCGGCGCATCTGATCTTCAAGGTCAACGCCATTGTGGATCCGGAGATGATTCGAGTGCTGTACCGGGCCGCACAGGCTGGCGTGAAATTGGACCTGCTGGTGCGTGGCATGTGTTGTTTACGCCCGGGCATCAAGCACATCAGCGAGAATATTCGCGTCATCAGCATCGTGGGGCGTTATCTGGAGCACAGCCGCATTTATTATTTCAAGAATAATGGCAAGGAGGAAATCTATCTTGGCTCAGCAGACTTGATGGATCGCAATCTCAACCGCCGGGTGGAAGTGGTGTTCCCGGTTGAAAACCCGAATCATATTCATCACCTGCGCGAAAACGTCCTGGGAGCCTATCTGCGCGATAATCTGCGGGCGCGCGTTATGCAGCCAGATGGCACGTACCAGCGCCTAATGCCCAAGGACGGCAAGGACGGACTCGATGTGCAGGAATGGCTGATGGAACGCAATATCAATAGCAAAGAAGGCTGACTTTTCCAACGTCCCGCTACGCGGGATCTTCGACAGGTCCGGTCCGAGTAACAGCTTGTTGAGTGAAAAACCTTTGATACGGCTTCGCCCGTCAGGACAACGCCTGCAGGGCGATGCATTTCAAAGATTGGGGATGGTGAAATAAAACGTGCTGCCCTTTCCTTCTGTACTCTCCGCCCAAATTCGCCCGCCATGCGCCTCAACGATGTGCTTCGCAATGGATAGGCCCAGGCCGGTACCGCTCCCGGTCCTGGATTTGTCGACGCGATAGAACCGTTCGAAGATGCGCGGAACGTCTTCCGCCGGGATCCCGATTCCCGTATCCCGCACTGCGAATCGGACCTCGCCGATGCCCGCCTCTGCTCCGAGAACCACCTCGCCTCCCGCGTGGGTGAACTTGACCGCGTTATGAATCAAATTAACCAGTAACTGCTCGACTCTTTGCGAATCGATTTTGATTTTGGGCAAATCCTGGGTGCATTCCACGCGCAGCGTTAATCCTGCACGCTCGGCCTGTAGTTGCATCCGCCTGCAGGCCGAATCAAGCAAATCGAAGGGCGCGACCGGCTGAAGGTCCAGGGCGAGGCGGCCCGATTCGATGCGTGAAAGCTCCAGGAGTTCGGTCACCATCTGGGTCAAGGCGTCCACTTCCACCTGAATTTGACCAATGAACTGGCGCGCGGCAGGCGGGTCATCCAGCGCGCCATCCTGAAGCGTTTCGGTGAGGGCTTTCAGGGAGGCAAGCGGCGTGCGCAGTTCGTGTGAGAGGTTGCTGACGAAATCACGTCGCACGGTTTCAAGGCGGCGGATGCGGGTGAGGTCCTGCACGAGTAATAAGCTGCCGCTGGCATGTGTATCGGGGATGACCACGAGCTGCAGATATTGATGACGCGTGGGCACTTCCACCGATTCGCTTTGCAGTTCTTTCGTCTGCTGGCAGCGCCGCCAGGCTTCCACCAGCTGGTGATTGCGGATCACTTCGGTAAGGCTGCGGTGGATCGGGTTGGACGTTTGAAAAAGCCTG